>NZ_JBHSTP010000002.1:0-520388 GCF_042660285.1 Luethyella okanaganae | reverse complement strand
ATCCGCGCACCCTCGACAGCCCCCTCGTCGTTATCGACCCCAATGAGGAGATCCGTCCTGGGGACGAAAACACCGAAGCCGCGCTCGGAGTCCGCGGGGGTCTTCACCTCCTTATACCCGTCCGCGAGCAAGTCCGCCTTCACCTCATCCATCCACGGCTGAATCCCGAACCCATCCGCGACATACACCCCCCATTGGCCGGTATAGAACACCCCTACCCCGCCGTCACACCAGAACCTCGAGGCCGGGCGCGGGTCGTCAACCCTCACAACCGTCCCCTCGGGGAGACGGTCGACGATCTTCTGCATCTCCACATGCGTCTCATCACGAACCTCATCAAACGACGGCAATGCACTTCCTCCGCAACCGGACAGGACAAAGGCCGTCGACAAGCCCACGAGAACTCCGATCAGACGCCTCATCCCGCGACCTCGGCAAGGCGTCGCTGAATCGCGAACAGCACAGTGTCGTTGTCGGTGGTGCCAACGACCTGGTTGTGATTGTCGACCATGCCCGCCACCTGCAACGGGATACCGACCGGCGGGGCGACAACCAGCCGGCTCACTTCCGCGGCTCCGGATCCTGCGCGCAACGCGAGTACCCGCTCACCAGAATCCGCGCACCCTCGACAGCCCCCTCGTCATTATCGACCCCAATGAGGAGATCCGTCTCCGGAGTGAGGACAGAGAAAGTGATGTCGGAGGGCACATTCAAGTCACTCATCCGGTAACCATCGTCGAGCAGCGCGACCCTGACCTCATCCATCCACGGCTGAATCTCGAACCCGTCCGCGACATATACCCCCCATTCGCCCGTGTAGGAGATCCCTACCCCGCTGTCGCACGGATAGCTGAAGTCCGGCATCGGATCATCCATCCTCACGACGACGCCCTCCGGGAGACGATCGACGATCTTCTGCATCTCCACATGCGTCTCATCACGAACCTCATCAAACGACGGCAACAACACCCCTCCACACCCCGACAGAGTCAACACAGCGAGCACCACGACCACCGCGCCGAACGCCCGCCTCATTCCGCCGCCCCAACGAGGCGCTGCCGTATTGCCCGGAGCACCTTGAGGTTGTCGGCGGTGCCGACGATCTGGTTGTGATTGTCGACCATGCCCGCCACCTGCACCGGGATGCCGACCGGCGGGGCGACGAGGGTGAGCAGTCCGGCCCCCACCGGGTTGTCGGCGGGAATGCCGCTGTCATAGTTCATGACCCCATTCTGCGGGGTCGGAGAGACCGCGTAGCCGACATCGCCGACGGCGAGCCCTCCACCCCACGGGGTCGTGTAGAACAGGCGATTGATGTCGTCGGGGGCCGCGTACGCGGCGTACGTGGTCTCAGGGTTAGGGGTCCAGCCGTCTTTCATGCCGATGGGGCCGAGCAGCACCCGCGTGTCGAACTCCGCACCGGCCCGCTCAGCCTGCCCGGCGGCCGCGGTGCCGAAGCTGTGCTCGACGCTGACGACGGGGAGCCCACCGACGCCGGTCGCCCGCAGGCCCGCGTGGAACTCCGCGTAGGCGGCGCCGATACGATCCGCCGCGGAGTTCGACTGCGGGCCGTTCGTGAACAGCTCCGAGAACTGCGGAAACACCCCGTCCTTCACGACGAACGCGAGCACATCGCCACGGGACCGCCCCACCTCCCACGCCGCAAGCGTCTGATGCCCGCCGCGCCTGTATGGAAACTCTGGGTCGGCGATGACCCCGTCGTACATCGTCTCCAGGGACGCGTCCGTGCCGGGCAGGAACGACAGCACCACCTTGGCGGCGTGCGGGTCGCCGATCATCTCGATGGCCCGGTCCTTCGCCGGGTCATACAGATACAGCTGGATCTCCCCGCTCACGACCTGCTCGAGGTAGGCGAGCTGCTTGCCGAGCAGGCGAATGCGGGCCTCACTGCCGGTATCGTCGAGCGAGGTGCCGACGGCGACACCGGCCCCGCCGCCCGCGTGCGCGGCATACACGGCGGCCATGGATGCCGACGCGCCCTGCTCACGGCGGAGCTGCGCGAGCTCGGCGCGCGCATCGGCGAGCACCATGACGGCGTTGAGCCGGTTCGCTTCGACTCGCGTCATCAGCGGGATGCCGTTCAAGGCCCCGAGAAGCGCGGGCGCGCCCGCCAGGAGGGCCACCTGCGCGGCGCCGTCGAGGTTCGCCCACCAGTCGGCGACCTGGGCGGCGGCGGGCTGGCGGGCGAGCACCCGGTCGAACAGACCCGGGTTCGCCGCGGCGAGCACAGCCACATCCACCGCCGACAAGCCAGCCATGCGGTCGAGAACATCGGCGGCTGCGCCGGTGTTCGTCCACTGCGCGAGCGCGCCGCGGGAGTCACCCCCGGTGAGCGCGGCCACGGCGGAGGCATCCGCGTGACGACGTTCGACGGCGAGCTGCCGCCATTCCGCGTCGACCCCCCGAAGGGATGCGTGGAAGGCATCGAGCCTGCCTTCCAGACGGGCACGGGCAGCCGCGTCGTCTGATGTGCCGCCGCCGAACGCCGTCGGGATCGGGGCGAGCGCTCCCCGACAGGCGATGACGTCATCGAGAAGCCGGTCACGTTTGGCCTCGAGGGCGTCGGCCTTGTCGCGGATCTGCTCGACCGCGGCCGCGTACCGGGTCAGGACCGCGGCGTCGTTCTCAAGCCCGGAGACGATCTGCAACACCTCGGGTTGCAGACGATCGACGCCGAGGGCGAACCGGGTCGCGGTCTCTGCGACCCATGCGGCGGACTGCTCGGCCGCCCGCGAGAGTCGCACGACGGTTCCGTCGCGGAGTTGCTGCGCGGCCGCATACCGTTGCCGGGCGAGCCCGCGAATACCGTGCACGTCCGCTGCTCCGGGCGCCGCGTCAGACCATTGCCCGATCATCGAACGCTCGCCGCGAGTCTGCCGTCTGCGGATTGGAGCTCGGCGACGAAGGTGCGCGCCCCAGACGCGAGCAGCTCAAGCTGCGAGCCGACGACGGTGCCGCGCAGCTGGCGCAGCCGAGATGACTCCGCAAGCGCCGCTTCGACCGCCGTGGAGCCGAGCGCCCCGGGCGACTGCTGTTGCACGGTCGCGTCTCGCGTGGTCGCGGCGGCGGCGTCCACGTCAGCCGTCACCTGCCCGACCTGGGCCGCAGACACGCGCAGTTCAGGTATCACCGCTCCCCCTCACTCAGGCTGCGGCGCGGCTACCGGCCGAGGCGTGCGGCGATCTGCGCGTCGACCTCGCCGAGGGTCTGCGCCGTGGTCCGCAGGAACGCCGCCAGGTCGTTGAGCCCGCCGACGGTGTTCGTGGCCCCGGTCGTGAACCGGGTATACGCGTCTGCGAAGGCGCCGGAGGCCTTGTCGGTGGTGAACCCTTGAGCAACGAGCGCGTTGATCTGCCCCTGAAGCTTCGTGAGGGTCTGGTTGATCTCATCTCGACCGGCAACGAGCTGGTCTGCCTTCGCGTTCAGTTCCCCGAACGTCACATTCATATTTGCCATGGAGCGCTCCCCTCGATCTGGTTGAAGTGATTATACCTCAAGCGTATGATCTTAAGTGACCAGTGGCGCGAACGCCTCGATCGACGCACCGCGCCGCGAACACGCGATCGCACGATAAGGAGGGCGCGGTCGTCGAGAGTGGTTCTCGGTGCCCGGTCCGGGCTCCACCATCCGGAATCCGGTGATCACTCTCGATCACATCGATCCGCCTATCAGCGGGAGGGGCTGCGGATGAGACTCAAGGTGACTGTTCGACAGCCCGGGCAGCCCGATGAAGACGTGCTGGTCGTTCTGGACACGACCGCGACCATCGGCGACCTCGCCCGGCACGTGGGCGCGGCTCAGCCGGGATCGGGAGAGCCGACGTTGCGGGTCACAGCACCGGGCTCGAACACACCGCTGCTGCTGAATCCGCTGACGAGCGTGCACGAGTCGCCGCTGCGATCCGGATGGACGGCAGAACCCGCAGTGCTCCACGACCCCACCCAGGGGAGCATGGCGGTTGCGACCGCCGTCGTCGTCGACGGCCCGGACGCCGGCAGATCGTTCCCCCTGCAGGCGGGCGTGAACTACGTCGGACGCTCACCGGCCTCCCATGTGCGTCTGAGCGACCCGGAGGTGTCACGCCGGCACGCGACCATCACCATCGCCGAGACAACCGTCGTCGCCGCCGACCTCAACTCCGCGAACGGGCTCGACATCGACGGGCGACGCACCGAGCGCGCACAGGTGGGAACCCGCACGCTCATCCAGGTAGGAGACACCACCCTGCGTGTGCTGCCAGCGGGGATGCGCGCCACACTCGGCGGCACACAGCCACTCGGCCACGACTCCGCCGACCGGCCGTTCACCCGGTCCCCGCGAGTAGATCCGGTCTACCGGGGTGCGGAGCTGACGGCGCCGGAACTGCCGAGCCCCGCGGAGAAGCCCAGGTTTCCGCTGCTCGCGATCATCGCGCCGATCATCCTCGGCTCGGCGTTGTTCTTCGTCACCTGGCAGCCGGTGACGTTGCTGTTCATCGCGCTGTCACCGATCATCATGCTCGGCACCTGGATCGACGGTCTCCTCCAGAACCGCCGTCGCCGCCGAGAGGAGAGCAGCCGGTTCGAGCAGGGCCTGGCCGCGCTCACCGCCGAGCTCGACGACCAGGCCAGGATCGAGCGCCGAGAGCGACTGGCGGAGTCACCGTCGGCTGCGGCGATCGCCGCAGCCATCCGCGAGCGCGGAGCACTCGTATGGACGCGAAAACCGGAGCATGCGGCATTCGGCGACCTCCGGTTCGGCACCGGCGCGCTTTGCAGCCGCACGCGAGTGGCCAGCCCGACCAGGACGCATGCCGCAGCGGACGAATGGGCGCGGGTGACTGCGCTCATCGAGGCGCACCGCACTGTCGCCGGGGTTCCCGTGGTGGAGAACCTCGACCGGGCGGGCGCCATCGGCGTCGCGGGTGACTCCTCGTTCGCCGTGGGCGTGGCACGTGCCCTGGTCATTCAGCTGGCGACGCTGCACTCGCCCGCGGATCTGGTGATCACCGCGATCGGCGGCCCAGACGAAGCGGTGGAATGGGGATGGTTGAAGTGGCTGCCGCACGTTGACTCTCCGCACAGCCCCATTCGAGGCAGCCTCTCCAGCGAGTTCACCACCGCCGGGATGCTGCTCGCCGAGCTGGAAGAGCTCGTCGCCGCACGACGTGTCGCCGGCGCCGGCCGAGGCGAGCATGTCAGATCCAGACTCGCAGAGGCCGCGGCGACCCGCCGTGCCGACGAGGCCGTGGAACGGGAGCCGGCGACGCCGACCATGGTGGTGGTCGTGCTCGGCGACCCGCCCGTAGACGGAGGCAGGCTCGTGCAGCTCGGGGAGGAGGGCGCCGACTATGGAGTCCACCTCGTCTACCTCGCCAGGGAGACGCGCGCACTGCCGGTGGTGTGTCGCACCTTCGTCGACGTCGCCGCTGACGGCCGCGCCACCGTCGGATTCGTGCGCGAAGGTCGCACCGTCGACCTCGTGGAGCCGATGTCGTTCAGCGACCACGAGGCTGCCGAGCTCGCTCGTCTGCTCGCCCCACTCGAAGACGCCGGATCCCCCGTTCTCGACGAGTCGGACCTGCCCAGGCAGGTGGCGTTCGTCGACCTGTTCGACGAGTCCATCGCCGACGACTCTGACGCGCTCGCTGCGAGGTGGCTGAAGAACGACTCGTTGATCGACGTGTGGACTCCTGGCACCGTGCGCGAACCCGGTGGGATCCGCGCGCTCGTCGGTCAGGGGCCGCTCGAGCCGTTGCACCTGGATCTGCGCCGACACGGCCCGCATGCGCTCGTCGGCGGCACCACAGGCTCCGGCAAGTCCGAGTTTCTGCAGACGTGGATCCTCGGGATGGCCGTGGAGTACTCGCCGGATCGGGTCACGTTTCTGCTGGTGGACTACAAGGGCGGCGCGGCGTTCGCCGACTGCGTCGACCTGCCGCACACCGTCGGACTGGTCACCGACCTGAACGGTCATCTCGTCCGCCGGGCGCTCACCTCGCTGCGCGCGGAACTCCGACACCGTGAGCGGCTTCTGAACGCGAAGGGCGCCAAAGACCTCGAAACGCTCGAGAGCCGCTCCGACCCTGAAACGCCTCCCGCGCTGATCATCGTCATCGACGAGTTCGCCGCCTTGGCCGCCGAAGTGCCGGAGTTCGTCGACGGCGTTCTCGACATCGCCCAACGAGGACGATCCCTCGGCCTGCACCTGGTCATGGCCACCCAACGACCGGCCGGTGTCATCAAGGACAGCCTCCGCGCCAACACGAACCTCCGCATCGCGCTTCGCGTCGCCGACGACGACGACTCCCGCGATGTCATCGGCGTCGACCGCGCGGCCCGGTTCGATGCGAGCACCCCGGGCCGCGCAGCGGCGAAGCTCGGGCCTGGCAAGCTGCACGACTTTCAGACCGCGTACCTCGGAGGGCGAACGAACCGGGCCGCTCGTGCGAAGGCCGACATCGACACGGTCGCGCTCCGGTTCGGGCCGGGTGAGCCGTGGCCTTCCCGGTCGGTGGCGCCTGAGACCGGGCAGGTTGCCGCCGACGACGACACCCGGGATATCACCAGGATGGTGCGCACCATCCGGATCGCGACCGCGACCCGCCGGGTTCGGGCTCCGCGACGGCCCTGGCTGGACCAGCTTCCCGACATCGTCGATCTGGGCACGCTCACCGCGGGACCGGCAGGCACCGTCGCCGTCGGACTCGTGGATGAGCCGGAGTCGCAGCGACAGCGCGTTGGCGTGCTCGACTTCGACCGAGACGGGAGCATCGCCGTCTTCGGCGCCGGCGCGTCGGGAAAGAGCACCCTGCTTCGCACCGTCGCCGTCGCCACATCCATCGACGCCGCCTCGGATCCTGTGCACGTGTATGCGCTCGACTTCGCGGGCGGCGCACTCGCCACCCTCGAGACGCTGCCGACGGTCGGCGCGGTCATCGACGGCGCAGACACGGAACGACTCGCCCGGCTCATCAGCCATCTCACCGCGCTCGCCGATGACCGCAGTGCCCGGTTCGCTTCCGTCCGCGCCGCGAACCTCACCGAATACCGAGCCATCATCGGCGACCGCGAGCCGCCGAGAGTGCTCGTCCTCCTCGACGGGATGAGCGCGTTCCGGACGGAGCACGAGTTCGCCGGCGGCGGGCGCCTGTTCGATTCGTTCACCCGTATCGTCGCCACCGGCCGGCAGCTCGGCATCCACGTCATCGTCACGGCCGACCGTCAGGCGGCGTTCCCCACCCAGCTGCTGGCCGTCATGGGGAGACGGCTGGTGCTGCGGCTCGCGACCGCCGCCGACTACGCCGTCGCGGATGTTCCCGACGACGTGCTCACCGATGCCCCGCCGGGGCGCGCGCTGCTGGACGGCCAGGAGATGCAGCTCGCCGTGCCAGGGGGCAGCGACGACCTCGCCACCCAAGCCACCCGCATCGAAGAGCTCGCCACCACCCTCCGAAAGAAAGACGTGCCGCAGGCGCCAGAGATCGCACGCCTCCCCGACGTTGTGCGCCTGGCCGAGCTGCCACGCACAGCGGACGGGCTGCCGGTGTTCGCGATCAGCGACGAGACGCTCGGCCCGGCAACCGTCCCCGACGGTTTGTTCGTCGTCACCGGCCCATTCGACTCCGGTCGCACCACTGCGATGCGCACCATCGTCGAATCCGTGTGCGCCGCACGACCAGAGCTGGCCCCCTATCTGGTCGTCGCCCGGCGCAGCGCCCTCACCGGCGCGACCCGCTGGGCCGAACGGTCCGCGGACGCCGACCAGGCGGAGTCCCTCGCCACCCGCCTGGCCGCCGCCCTTGAGCTGCCCCACACCGAGCGTGACACGAACCGGTTCATCGTCATCGAGAACAGCAGCGACTTCGAGGGCCTCGCCGCCGAGGTCGCCGTCGCCAGACTGCTGAAAGCCGCCCGTCGCGCAGACGTGTCGGTTCTCGTGGAAACCGACACCATAACCTCCGGCAACGCATGGCAGATCCACGCCGAGCTCAAGACGGCCCGCGCCGGCATCGTCCTCCAACCCGAGGAGACCGACGGCTTCGCGCTGTTCCGTGTCCAGTTTCCCCGGGTCACCCGAGCCGACTTCCCGAAGGGACGCGGGCTGCTGGTCGACGCCGGCCGTGTCACACGTGTTCAGGTGGCGCTCCCCGTCGGTGACGAGGGGCCCCCTGCGACACCACGCGGCATGCGAACGCAGACCGCGCCGTAACCTCCGACCGGAAGACCGTGCGCCGCCATCCGTTCGCGACGACGAGACCCGACACTCCTCGGATGGCCGGCACCTGGAAGGATACCGGCGACGCTGTCGCCTTCAGCCAGCTCGCCTCCACACTCCTGGCGTGCGAAGGGGTCGACGTCTGGTGTCTGCCGCAAGCACCGTGAAGGTGAGCGGTTCGACGCTGACCGTGTCGGACTCCGCCGGCGATACCATCGGCATACTCGAACGCCACGAGTGACCACCCCGTCCTCCTGACCTAGGCTCGAAGGATGACTGACACCACTCACGACGCCGTGATCGTCGGCGGAGGGCACAATGGCCTCGTGGCCGCCGCCTACCTCGCAAAGGCCGGCAAGAGCGTGATCCTGCTCGAACGCGATGACCACGTCGGCGGCGCCGCTGTCTCGGCCGAGGCATTCGAGGGGGTCGACGCCCGTCTCTCGCGCTACTCCTATCTCGTCAGCCTGCTGCCGAAGCGCATCATCGACGAGCTCGGCCTCGACATTCGTCTTGCCCGACGACGCTACTCCTCGTACACTCCCGATCCGGGCGATACGACGGCGGGACTGCTCGTCGATCATGCGGATCGCCGCGCGACCCGCGCCTCGTTCGCACGGGTCGGCGCCGACTCCGACTTCACTCCCTGGAACGACTTCTATGCCGACACGGAGCGCATCGCGCGTGCACTCTTCCCGACCGTCTGCGAGCCGCTGCCGACGAGGTCGGAGGCGCGCCGGCTGCTCGGCGACGATCGGCTGTGGAACGCGTTCGTCGAGCAGCCGATCGGCCAGGCGATCACGGATCGTTTCGACAGCGACCTCGTGCGCGGCGTCGTCGCTACCGACGGGCTCATCGGCACCTTCACCTCGGCGGGTGATGCGTCACTCGATGCCAATCGCTGCTTTCTTTACCACGTGATCGGCAACGAGACCGGCGACTGGGACGTGCCGGTGGGCGGAATGGGCGCGGTGACCGGCGAGCTCGAACGCGCCGCAAGACTGGCCGGCGCCCGCATCGTGACCGGAGCGAAGGTCACCTCCATCTCCCCCGACGGCGAGGTGCGCTACGGCCGCAACGGGCACGAGCGAGTGGTGCAGGGCGCTGTCGTGCTCGCGAACGTCGCACCATACGTGCTCGACAGCCTCCTCGGCGGGGCTTCTGGGGATGCCGACAGTCAGGCCTCGGCCAAACCAGAGGGCGCACAGGTGAAGGTGAACCTGATGCTGAAAAGACTGCCGATATTGCGAGACACCTCGATCTCACCCGAGGCGGCCTTCGGTGGCACCTTCCATATCAACGAGCTCTACACACAGCTCGAGACCGCCTACGACGAGGCCTCCCATGGAACCATCCCCGAACCGCTGCCGTGCGAGATCTACTGCCACTCTCTCACCGACCCGACGATCCTGTCGCCGGAGCTCGTCGCCTCGGGGGCTCAGACGCTCACGGTCTTCGCCCTGCACACCCCGAGCCGCTGGCTCACCGAAGAGAACAACGACGCCACCCGGGAACGCCTCCAGGCCGCGGTCCTCGCCTCGCTCGACTCCGTGCTCGCCGAACCCATCAAGGACGTCGTGATGGCGGATGCCGCAGGACGGCCGTGCATCGAGACGAAGACCGCCCTCGACCTCGAGCATGCGCTCAACATGCCCGGTGGCAACATCTTCCACGGCGCCCTGTCCTGGCCGTTTCTCGAGGACGACGCACCGCGCGACACGGCCGCGGCACGATGGGGGGTCGCGACCAGGCACCCTCGTATTCTGCTGTGCGGCTCCGGCGCCCAGCGCGGTGGAGCGGTGAGCGGCCTCGGCGGGCACAATGCCGCGATGGCCGTGCTCGAAGACGACTGAGCGAACTGGCCACCGCCACCGCCACCGCCCACCGCCACCGCTCACCGCTCACCGCTCACCGTCGCGGCATCCACTACCGATACGGAGGCCTTCGCGCGGAATGGAGGCCGTACCACGCGAAACCTCCTCCGCAGGGCACGAAAGCCTCCCCGCAGGGCGGCGGGAACCCTCCTCCGCAGGGCGGCGAAAGCCTCCCCAATCCACGCTGCGAGTGCCGAACGGGGGCGAGATGACGAGCCCGGCCCCGGCGGGTTCGGAACCTAACGGTTCACAGACACACGCGCGGATCCGAGGAGTACCCTGAAAACACGGACGATCCATCGCCCAGTGGAGGTAGTCATGTCAGCAAAGCCGACCGGCCGATTCGCCCACCGCGACGACGGACTCTACCTGCTGCTTGACCGCCTGTTCGCGGCCCCTGTCGAAGACGTCTGGTGGAGCCTGACCCATCCATCCGAACTCGAGAAGTGGATCGGCACCTACACGGGCAATCCGGCGACCGGTGGAGTGAAGTTCCTCATGTCGGCCGAGCCAGACGCGGAATGGGAGTACGCGAGCATTCTCGAGTGCCGCGCCCCCTACCGGTTCTCCATCGACATCGGCGAGGGCGAGGACAAGTGGCACGTGTTCTGCCACCTGAGCGAGGCCGGTGGCATGACGACCCTCACCCTTGGGCAGCGCATGAAATCACCGGCAGACGCCTCGACGATGGGTCCCGGCTGGGACTACTACCTCGACCGCCTCATCGCCGCCAGGGCAGGCACGGCACTCCCGCAATGGGAGCACTACTACCCGGCGCATGCCGAATACTACAAAGATCTGGTGCTGCCGGAGCGCACAGGGTAGCCGACACAGGGTAGCCGGCTCGCCGCACCGTCGATCGCGCGCGACCCCGGCGACGAGCATTGCGACTGCGCGGGGCGTCCGTGCGCGTGCCTCGCCGGCCCGCCATCCGTCGGCACCATACTGACCGTATGTCTCGAGCAAGCCTGATCCATCGAAAGCGGCCGCGCAACACGAACCTGGCGCGCCCGGGAAGCATGTTCCACACAAGGCCGCTGCGTTGGGGCTTCGTCGTCACGCTCGGCGTGCTCGGAGCACTGCTTCTCGCACTCATCCTCGTCAACCTGCAGAACGTACTGCTGTCGGTGTTCATCGCAATGTTCATCGCGCTCGGGCTCGACCCTCTGATCCGCTGGTTCCAGCGCCGGGGGTTGAAGCGCGGCGGCGCGATCGTCGCCGTCATCCTGCTCTTCATCGTCGTCGTCGTTGGCCTGGTCTGGGCCGTCGTGCCGAGCGTCGTCACTCAGATCCAGCAGTTCGTGGTCGGCATCCCGAACGAGATCGTCCGCCTCCAGTCGGAGGCGTGGTTCGAGAACCTCAGCGAATCGACGGGCGGAATCGCCGACCACGTGACCACCTGGGTCAGCGACGCCGTCGCCGATCCGAAGACGTGGGCGACGATCGGCGGCGGTGCGCTGGCCTTCGGTCTCGCCGTGGCCGATGGCATCTCGACCTCGATCTTCGTCTTCATCCTCACGATCTACTTCGTCGCCACCCTCGACACCATGAAGCGCGCCGGCTACGAACTCGTCGCCGCGTCCCAGCGTCAGCGCTTCGTCTCCTACGCCGAGCGCATCATGGACTCGGTCGGGCGCTATCTCAGCGGGATGGTCGTCCTCGCGTTCTGCAACGCGGTGTTCAGCTTCATCCTGCTGACCGTCGTCGGAGTGCCGTACGCGCTCGTCGTCGCGGTGGTCGCCCTCTTCATCACCCTGATCCCGCTCGTCGGAACCGTGATCACCACCGCACTGATGACGGTGATCGCGCTGTTCACCTCGCCGGCTGCGGCGATCATCGTGCTCGCGACGATGCTCGTATACATGCAGGTCGAGGCCTATCTGCTCACGCCGCGTGTGATGGGCAAAGCCGTGCAGGTCCCGGGTTCCGTCGTGCTGATCTCGGCCCTCGCAGGAGGCACCCTGCTGGGCCTGCTCGGCGCCCTCGTGGCCATCCCGATCTCGGCGGCGATCATCCTGATCATTCGCGAGATCGTGGTGCCTGCGAAGGCGCGTGCCTAGGACGCGTCCTTTCCCCAGCCCTCGCCCCCGGCCCCCCTCCGACCTTCGCCCCCAGCCCTCCCCTCCGGCCCTCGCCCCCTCCAAGCGCCGGAGAGGAGGCCTTCGCGCGAAACAGCGGCCGATTGCGCGGATGGCGGCCTCCCTACCACGCGAAGGCCTCCTCTCCGGCGCAGGCCGGCGGCCGGCGGGCGGCTGAGACCTCCCTACCGAAAGGTCTCTATCCGGTTGGGAGAGGCTTCCCCTCACGCAGTTCAGACCGCAGGCGCCAGCTTTGCGGGGTCAAGGCTCACCCGGCGCAGCAACTGCGCGTTGAGAGCGACAACGATCGTCGAGAGCGACATGAGGATCGCCCCGGCCGCGGGCGAGAGCACGAAGCCGACCCCGGCGAGCACACCGGCCGCGAGCGGCACAGAGAGCACGTTGTAGCCCGTCGCCCACACCAGATTCTGGACCATCTTGCGGTAGCTCGCTCCCGAGAGCTCGATCACCGAGAGCACCGCGCGCGGATCATTCGCGGCCAGCACGACGCCGGCCGATTCGGCCGCGACATCCGTTCCGGCGCCGATTGCGATGCCGACGTCGGCGCGGGCGAGGGCCGGGGCGTCGTTGACGCCGTCTCCGACCATCGCCACGCGCAAGCCACGGGCCTGCAACGTGGCGACCTGGGCGTCTTTGTCACCCGGTAGCACCTCGGCGAAGACCTCGTCGATTCCGAGATCGGCGCCGACGGCGTCGGCCACCTGGCGGGCATCCCCCGTGATCATGGCCACGCGGATGCCACGACGGTGCAGTGCCGCAACGGCCGCACGCGACTCGGCCCGCACCTCGTCCTGCAGGGCGAAAGCACCGAGGACCGAGCCGTCGCGCACGAGGTAGAGCACCGCTGCACCGCGTGCCTCCCAGGCGTCGACGCGCTCCTGCACCTCGGCGGGAACCTTCGCACCCGCGTTCGCGACGAGACGCGGACCGCCGACCGCCATCTCTACACCGACGCCGTCGAGATCGACGACAGCACTCACACCGAGGGCGGTGTGCGAGCGGAAGTCCGAGACGGCGGGGAGCCGCGATCCGGCTGCGGCACGCACGATCGCCATGGCGACCGGGTGCTCGCTCGAGCTCTCGACGGCCGCGGCGAACCGTAGGATCTCCCCGCCATCGACGCCGGCCGCCGCCGCGACATCCATCATGGCGGGCTCTCCCTTGGTGAGGGTGCCGGTCTTGTCGAAGAGCACCACGTCGATGCGACGCATGCGCTCCAGAGCGAGCCGGTTTTTCACGAGCACGCCGGCCTTGGCGGCGCGCTCGGTCGAGATGGCGATCACGAGCGGGATCGCGAGGCCAAGGGCGTGGGGGCAGGCGATGACGAGCACCGTGACGGTGCGAGTGATGGCATCGTCGGGGCTGCCGAGCAGCAGCCAGACAACGAAGGTCACGACACCGGCCGCGGAGGCGAGGTAGAACAGCAGGGCCGCCGCGCGATCAGCCAACGCCTGGGCCCGCGACGACGAAGCCTGCGCCTCGGCGACCAGCCTTTGGATGCCGGCGAGCGCCGTCTGCTCGCCGACCGCCGCGATCGAGACCCGGATGGCGCTGTCTGTGGCCACCGTTCCTGCGACGACTCGGTCGCCGACGGTGCGCTCGACGGTGCGGGACTCACCGGTGATCATCGACTCGTCGAGTTCGGCAGTGCCGACGACGACGGTCCCGTCCGCCGGCACGCGGGCGCCGGATCGCACGAGTACGACATCGCCGACGGAGAGGTCTCCGATCGGCACCTCATCGATATCGGTGCTCGCGAGGTCGCCACACACCCGTTCCGCGGTATCCGGAAGCAGGGCCGCGAGAGCGTCGAGAGCACCGGAGGCAGCGCCGAGCGCCCGCATTTCAAGCCAGTGCCCCAGCAACATGATCACGATGAGGAGCGCGAGCTCCCACCAGAAGTCGAGATCGAGGCCGAGGCCAAGGCTCGTGGCCCAGGATGCCAGGAATGCCACCGAGATCGCCATGGCGATCAGGGTCATCATGCCGGGCTGCCTAAGCCGCAGCTCCCCGACCGCGCCCCTCAGGAACGGCGCCCCGCCATAGACGAAGACGATGGTGCCGAGGATCGGCGAGATCCAGGTGGAACCGGGAAACTCGGCCGGCTGATAGCCGAGGACGTGCCCGACCATCGAGCTGAACACCACGACAGGAATCGAGAGCACGAGCGTCCACCAGAACCTGTTGCGAAACTGCGCGACATGGTCGCCGTGTCCGGCGTGGTCGCCGTGAGCTGCACGAGCATCGTGGCCGACATGGCCCGCGTGAGCTTCGTCACCGCCGTGGTCTGCGGGGCCCACGTTTCCCGCGTGGTCCGCGTGGTCCGCATGTCCCCCGTGTTCGGCATGGGGGTGGTCGTGGTGCGGGGCGTGCGATCCTGTGGTGGGTTGCTGCGGTGTACTCACTGTGTTCCTCCTCGTGCTGACACCCGAGTCAACTATATACCCCCTAGGGGTATTCCAGATCGATCACGGCCCGCGCACGATTGAGCAGCAGCAGCCGCTCACGCTCGTTCCCGGTGAGAGTCGCGGCACGTTCGAACTCGTCGCGTGCCTCCTCGGCCCGACCGAGCTTGGCGAGCAGGTCAGCACGCACGCTCGGCAGCAGGTGGTAACGCGCGAGCGCGCCGTCCGCCACGAGCTCGTCGACGATGACGAGCGCTGCCGCAGCACCGGATTCACCGAGCCTCTCGCGCCGACGCCACTGGTCGATCGCCCGCCGCTTGGCGACGGCCGTGAGCCAGGCCCCTGGCTTGCGCGGCACTCCCGTCTCTGGCCACTGCTCGAGAGCGGCCACGATGGCGTCCTGCGCGAGCTCCTCGGCAAAGCCGATGTCGCCGACCATGCGCATCAAGGAGGCGATGAGGCGGGATGACTCGATCCGCCACACCGCCTCGACCGCACGGTGGGCAACCGTGGCGTTCACAGCGGAGGCTCCACGGCGCGGTGCTCTAGGCGGTGCGCGACTGCCCCGTCTTCTCGCGCCACTCCTTCTCCTTCTGCACGTACTCGTTGCTCTGATCGAACTCTTCGAGCTCGAACACACGACGCACCTCGAGCTGACCCTCGGGCAGCGGGACGCGCTTGGCCCATTCGATCGCCTCCTCCTTCGACGGGACGTCGATGATCCAGAAGCCGGCGACGAGTTCCTTGGACTCCGTGAACGGACCGTCGGTGATGGCGCGGTCCTCACCCGAGTAGGTGATGCGCACACCCTCCGAGCTCGGGTGCAGCCCCTCGCCGGCGAGCATCACGCCGGCCTTGATGAGCTCTTCGTTGTAGCGGCCCATCGCGTTGAGGTCCTCCTCGCTCGGCCCCTGCATCGAGGGGCTGCTCTCGTCGGACTGGATCATCAGCATGTATTTCATGGTCGTCTCCCTTTCGATTCGATAGAAGTTCGATAGAGGCAAGAATGCTTCTCACTCTGACGTCGAACGGGCTGCCTGCGGATCGACACGGTCCGAGGAATTCTTCGAGATCTCCGCAACGACTTCAGCCTAGGCAAGGACACCCGCCGCCGACAGCCCCGATCTACCGGGGCCGGAGGACGCCCGGCGAGAGCAGGGTCGGTTCCGGGCGGCACCCTCGATCTGCCGGGGCAGGAACCAGGAGCAAGCGCTGGGAGTGGAGCTGAGAGCGGAGGCGACCGCTCGGCCGGAAAAGCCGCCCGGCGTCAGCTCCAGACCGAGGGAGCCTCGGCACGCGTCGGCGGCAATGCGATCTTGCCGCCCCATTCGAGCAGCCAGCCCGGCACGATGAGGTCGTCGGGCGCGACCCCCACCGCCTCGACAAGGTCGTCGATCGCAACGACGCCGCCGCCGCGCTTGAGAAACCGTCCACGAACGTAGCCTTGAGCGTAGATCTCGGGCCGGCCGTCTGCCCCGGGGCGCACGAAGCGCTGCTCGACGTAGACCGCCTTGTCGTCGAAGCCGAGGATGCGAGACTCGATCGTGAACCGCTGCCACAGGGTGAGCGACCTGCGAAAGCTGATCGTCTCGGCGACCACCACCGGATACCAGCCTCGAGCCTTGAAGACCTGCCAGACTCCGTTGCGCCGCAGCATGTCGAAACGCGCGATGTCCATGATCGAGAGATAGACGCCGTTGTTCATGTGCCGCAGGATGTCCTGGTCGGTCGGCAGGGTCACGAAGTTCGTGCGCGCGACGTCGTAGTGCCCAAGACGGGGTCCGAATCGGGAGAGGGCGGTGTGGAGCAGGGTACGGAAGAACATGTGCACCTCGTCACGTTAGCCTGAGCCGGACGCGGCGGCACCTCGTCTGTGCGCCGCCCACAGTCATCCGTGCTCGGCCGACACGGTCGTTGAAGGGTCGCCAGAGCCCGCCCGACTCCATTCGCCCGGCGTGAGACCATCGGTTCGGCTCCGTCCAAGAAGCAGAGGACGGCATCTCATCCGACGGGCTCAGGCCGGCAGTTGCCGCTCCTCGTGCCCGTTGTACACCGAAAGCGGGCGGATGAGGGCGTTCGAGGCGAGCTGCTCCATCACGTGGGCCGTCCAGCCCACGACCCGGCTGGCAACGAAGATCGGCGTGAACGTCTCGGTGTCGAAGCCCATAAGGCTGAAAGCGGGACCAGCCGGATAGTCGAGGTTGGGCTTGATGCCCTTGCGCTCGTCCATCGCCCGCTCGAGAGTCTCATAGAGGGCGAGCAGGTCTGGGCGCCCATAGTGCTCGACCAAGGACTCGAGCGCGGCACGCATCGTCGGCACGCGCGAGTCGCCGTGCTTGTACACGCGGTGGCCGAAGCCCATGACCTTGGCTTTGCGGGCGAGGGCGTCGTCCAGCCAGGACTCGGCCCGGTCGGCCGTGCCGATCTCGTCGAAGGCGTGCATGACGGCCTCGTTGGCTCCGCCGTGCAGCGGGCCCTTGAGCGCGCCGATCGCGCCCGTGACCGCGGAGTAGATGTCGGAGAGCGTCGAGACGATGACGCGCGCGGCGAACGTGGAGGCGTTGAACGAGTGCTCGGCATAGAGCACGAGAGAGACTCGGAAGGCGTCGACGACGGCAGGCTCGGCCTCCTCGCCGAAGGTCATCCAGAGAAAGTTCTGTGCATAGTCGAGGTCGTCGCGCGGCTCCACGAGCGACTGTCCGCGCCGTCGGCGCTGGTCGTAGGCGACGATAGCGGGAAGCTGGGCGAAGAGGTGTTTCGCCTTGCGCAGGTTCTGCGCCGGCCTATTGTCTTCGGCCTCGGGGTCGTTGGCGCCGATCACGCTGACGGCGGTGCGGCACACGTCCATCGGATGCGCGGTGAGGGGCAGGTCGTCGATGGCGCGACGCACGTTCGACGCGAGAACGCGCTCTGACCGTTCGGTCTCGACGAAGCCGTCGAGCTGCTCGCTCGTCGGCAGTTCGCCGTGCCAGAGCAGCCAGGCGACCTCCTCGAAGGAGCACGTCGCCGCGAGTTCCTGCACGGGGTATCCGCGGTAGAGCAGGGAGTTGGTCTCGGCGTTGACCTTGGAGATCGCGGTGTAGTCGACCGGGACACCGGCGAGGCCTTTGTAGATGACCTGCTCTTGGGTCATTGTCGCTCCTTCTTCGATTTCTTCGATCGTGCGGGTTCGCGGGAGAGAGAACGGACGGCTCCGCCCGAAGATACCACCCACCGGCCAACGAGCCATTCGGATGTTGCCCACCACCCACGCCGTGAAGGGAGGATACCCACGTCGACTCGACGGCCTACTGGTGATCCTATGCAGGAGATCCTATGCAGGAGGGAGAGTGAAGTTGAAGACGCTCGAGTCGAAGTGGTTGTAGCCCTCGTAGTCGATGAGCTCGTACAGTTCGGCGCGGTGCTGCATCTCGTCGAGCCGGGCGGCCAGCGAACCGGCATCCATGAGCTCGTCGAGGCCACGCCCTGCGACGCCCATCGCGAGGCGGAGCAGCGATACCGGCCAGATGACGATGTTCATGCCGACATCGGCGAGCTGCTGCACGGTGAAGAGCCCGCTCTTGCCGAACTCGGTCATGTTGGCCAGCAGCGGCACGTCGACGGCGGCTCGCACCGCCTCGAACTCGGCGAGTGTGGTCAAAGCCTCCGGGAAGACAGCGTCCGCGCCCGCGTCGACGAGGCGCTTCGCCCGGGTGACCGCGGCGTCGAGGCCTTCGACGGCGCGGATGTCTGTACGCGCCATGATCAGGAAGTTCGGGTCGCGCCGGGCGTCGACCGCCGCCCGGATCCGCTGCAATGCCGTGTACTCGTCGACGACCTGCTTGCCGTCGAGATGGCCGCAGCGCTTGGGGTTGACCTGGTCCTCGATGTGCAGGCCTGCGAGGCCGGCATCCTCCATCTCCTGCACCGTGCGGGCGACGTTCATCGCCTCGCCGAAACCGGTATCGGCGTCGACGATCGCGGGCAGCTCGGTCATGCGCGCGATCTGCTTGGCACGACCGGCTACCTCGGTGAGCGTCGTGAGCCCGATGTCGGGCAAGCCCAGGTCGGCCGAGAGCACCGCTCCGGAGATGTAGACGCCTTCGAAGCCTTTCCGCTCGATGAGGCGAGCCGAGAGCGGATTGAACGCCCCAGGAAACCGCAGGATCTCACCACTCGAGAGCCGCGAACGCAGGGCGGCGCGCTTGTCGGCCGGGCGGGTCTGGGCGTACAGCATGGGCGCCTCACCTTTCTGTCGCCTGCCCATGTTCATAACTCAGGCAGATTGTGCGGGCTCGCCCACGACGACATGCCGAAAGTGGCCCTCCTTCGATTCTGCCTGAGTTACGCACCTGCCGGGAGACAGATGCGGAATGGGGCGGCGGGCGGAATGGCCGAGCGGCGGGTACCCAGCGGATGCGCGAGCGCCTAGAACAATCCCACTGGGTACTCGACCGAGGCGAGCAGGCCCGGTGCTCCGACGATCGTGAGCCCGCCGAGCTCCTCGGGCGTGAGCTCCGGCAGACGCTCGGCGAGCGCCAGAAAACGCTCGATCTCGGCTTCTTCGAGCGCCCACTCGGCGAGGGTGCGGAACTTGTTCACGTAGTCTGCCCGACCGAAGGGCCGGGCGCCGAGCGGATGTGCGTCCGCCACCGCGATCTCCTCGACGATCGCGTTGCCGTCGGTGAGGGTGATCTCGACGCGACCTCCAAACGCCTTCTCGGCGATGTCGAGCGAGTGGTAGCGACGCGTCCACTCCTCGTCCTCGACGGTCGTGACCTTGTTCCACAGCTCGACCGTGTCCGGCCGCGCCGCGCGCTCGGGCTTGTACGACTCCGCGTGGTGCCAGGCGCCATCCTGCAATGCCACCGTGAAGATGTAGGGCAAGGAGTGGTCGAGGGTCTCGCGCGAGGCGCGCGGATCGTACTTCTGCGGGTCGTTCGCACCCGAGCCGATCACAGTGTGCGTGTGGTGCGAGGTGTGGATGACGACCCGCTCGATGTTCGCAACATCATCCAACAGCAGCGGATAGTCGTCGTGGAGCCTGCGGGCGAGATCAATCCAGGCCTGCGCCTGGTACTCGGCCGAATGCTCCTTGGTGTAGCTGTCTAGGATGGCTCGTTTCAGCTCTCCTCGCTCGGGCAACGGCACCTCGTAGGAGGCGTCCGGCCCGTCGAGCAACCAGGCGATGACACCATCTTCGCCCTCGTAGATCGGGGTCGGGCTCGACTCCCCGCGCATCGCCCGATCGACGGCCTCGACGGCCATCTTGCCGGCGAAGGCCGGAGCGTAGGCCTTCCAGCTGGAGATCTCACCCTTGCGCGACTGCCGGGTCGCCGTCGTGGTGTGCAGCGCCTGGCCGATGGCCTGGAAGATCGCCTCCTGATCGAGGCCGAGCAGGGTGCCGATGCCCGCTGCGGCAGAGGGGCCGAGATGGGCGACGTGGTCGATCTTGTGTGTGTGCAGACTGATGGCCTTGACGAGGTCGATCTGGATCTCATAGCCGGTGGCGATACCGCGCACGAGGTCGCGACCCGTGAGTCCGCGCACCTCCGCGAGGTGCTGGGCGACTGCGGCGATCGGCGGGATGTTGTCGCCAGGGTGCGAGTAGTCGGCGGCGAGGAAGGTGTCGTGGAAATCGAGTTCGCGCACGGCCACCCCGTTGGCCCAGGCCGCCCATTCGGGGGCGACGCGGCGTGCGGCATCCGCACCGAAGACGTTCGCGCCCCTGCCGCCGATCGTGACGGGGTGGGCGATGGCTTGACTACGGGCCGCGGTGACAGGGCGGCGAACGAGCGAGGCCGCTGCGACGGCGGCGTTGTCGATCACGCGGTTGATCACCATCTCGGTGACCTCGTCGCCCACCTCGACCGGATCGGTCGCGACCGCGGCGAGCTGCCAGGCGAGCTGACCCTCTCTGGCCAGGTTCTCGTCACTTCGATGCACACGCAGGTGATGGGTCTTCACCTGCTTACGGTACCGAAGTAATGTCGATTCCGGCATCTCCGGCCGAGAACGACTCGCGTTCGCCCCTCAGAAGACCGTGTCGGCCATGGGATGCCGCAACGCCAGCTCGGCGAGCCCCGCCGGCAGCTCCGCGAGAGTGGCCGGCGTCCACGCCGGGCTGCGGTCCTTGTCGATCACCTGGGCACGAATGCCCTCGCGCAGATCGGGTTGCTCGATCATCCAGGAGCAGACCCGGTACTCGAGCTCGAGTGCATCCTGTAGCTCGGGCGCCGCCCTCGCAGCCCGCAGCGCGGCGAGGGTGACGGTCAGCGCGGTCGGCGAGAGCTGCTCCAGTTCCGCCGCAGCCGCGTGAGCGTCCGCCTCCGGTCTGGCGCGCAGCCGCGCGAGGATCTCCCCGACCGAGCCGGCGGAATAACAGGCGTCGATCCACGCACGACGGCTCGCGAGTCCGGATGCGGGGGCAGCCGGTGTCTCGTCGAAGAGCATCACGATCTCAGCGGGCGAGCCGGGGTCGGCGCGTTCGGCAAGCGCCTGCAGCAGGTGCGCCATGCGCTCGCTCGGAACGAAGAAGTCTGCGAAACCCGCCAAGATCGCATCGGCGGAACCCATCGTTGTCGCGTTGAGGCCGAGATAACTGCCGAGCTCGCCCGGAGCGTGCGAGAGCAGCCAGGTTCCGCCGACATCCGGGCAGAAGCCGATGCGGGTCTCGGGCATGGCGATGCGCGAACGCTCCGTCACGACTCGGATGCTCGCATGACCGGCGATCCCGATGCCACCGCCCATGGTGATGCCGTCCATGATGGCGATCACCGGCTTGGGATAGCCCGCGATCATGGCGTTGAGGCGGTACTCCTCGCGGAAGAACAGCCGGGAATTCTCATTGGTGCCGGCAATCGTGTTCTCGTAGAGCACACGCACGTCTCCGCCGGCGCACAAGCCGCGATCGCCCGCACCGTCGATCACGACGACCGACACCTCGCTGTCACCGCGCCAGGCGGCGAGGGCATCCGTCAGCAAACCGATCATCTCGTAGCTGAGCGCGTTGAGCGTTTCCGGACGATTGAGCGTGAGATGGCCGACCCCGTCGTCGACGTTCGAGAGGACCTGCGCGGATGCCACGTGCCTGTTCACTGTTGCAACGCTAGCCGAGGACGCTCCGCCGTACGAGACCCGAACGCCGCGCGGCTCCGATTGCTCGAAAGGCGGGGCGAGGCGGCGAGGGATGCGCGGTGGGGGGCTTCCTTCCTTTCAGGACCCGACAGGCTCGGCCAGCGGCGCAAGACCCAGGCAGGCGTGCGAAGCTCCGTCGGCGATGCGATACGCGGTGGGGCGTGCCACGCGCAGCGAGACGCGCGAGGCGGAGTCGGCCTACGTGCTCTCGGCCTATGGCGAGAAGAACGGCTTCACCCCCGAGAACCCGGCACGGATGCTGCGCCCCGTCAACGATACCGGTAACATCTCCGCATGGTACCGCTGTCGAATCTCCTCGCGTTCGCGTTCGCGTCGATTGCCCTCGTCGCACTACCAGGGCCGGGCGTGCTCTTCGTGATCGGCCGCACGCTCTCCCTGGGCCGCACAAGCGGGCTGATCAGCGTGCTGGGCCACTCGATCGGAGCGCTTCCCGCGCTCGTGCTCGTCTCGCTCGGGGTCGGCTCGATCGTCGCGCAGTCGGTCGTAGTGTTCACGGTGATCAAGTTCGCGGGCGCCGCCTACCTCGTTTACCTCGGTGTCCAGGCGATCCGGCACCGCAATGACGCGGGCTCGGCCACGATCTCGGGCAACACCCCCGGCGAGGTAGCCCCGCGCCCCGGTTTTAGACTCACGCGACCTTTCGCGCATCCGACGGTGCGCATCCTCGGCGAAGCGTCCCTCGTGGGTTTCACCAACCCCAAGACGATCGTGTTCTTCGTTGCGGTGCTGCCGCAGTTCGTCGACTATCGCGCGGGCGCGATCCCACTGCAGCTCGCCGAGCTCGGTCTGGTGTTCATCGTGCTCGCCCTCATCGGTGACAGCATCTGGGCGCTGACCGCAGGCGCGGCGCGGCAGTGGTTCGCCAAGTCGCCGAAACGGATGTCACGGCTCGCTGCGTCCGGAGGCGTCATGATGATCGGGCTCGGTGGAGCGCTCGCCTTCACGGGCAACAAGAGCTAGCTTCACCGCCCCCTGGTACGCCCAACCATACGCCGCCCGGTGCGAGACGCCCGACTTAACGAGTGTCGCGCACCGACGTCCTACGAGGTGAGCCGCGCCTCGTTCGGCAACGTCACCGCGCACCGCGAGACTGCGTGAATCGTCGGTTAGAGGGCTCTTTTCGACGATTCACGCAGTCTCGCGGTGATGGGCGGGCTGAACCAGGGGGATACGCCCGTAAACTTGGCCGGTGGCCATCGCCAAGATCTTGCTCTACTACGTCTTCACGCCTCTGCCCGACCCCCATGCGGTTCGGCTTTGGCAGCGCGATCTCTGCGAGTCGCTCGGCCTGCGCGGGCGCATCCTGATCTCGAAGGACGGCCTCAACGGCACACTCGGCGGTGAGCTCGGCGCCGTGAAACGCTACGTGCGCAAGACCCGTGAATACACGCCGTTCAAGCGCATGGACTTCAGATGGAGCGAGGGAACAGGCCTGGACGAAGCCGGCCGAAGCCGTGACTTCCCCAAGCTGAGCATCAGGGTGCGCGACGAGATCGTGTCGTTCGGGGCTCCGGGGGAATTGTGCGTCGACGAGTCCGGCGTCATTGGCGGTGGCACGCATCTCGCCCCCGGGCAGCTACACGAACTCGTCGCCGAACGCGGTGAGAACGTGGTGTTCTTCGACGGCCGCAACGCCTTCGAGGCCGAGATCGGCCGCTTCCGTGGAGCGGTGGTTCCGGATGTCGCGACGACGCGCGACTTCGTCGCCGAGCTCGACAGCGGCCGCTACGACCATCTCAAGGACAAGCCCATCGTGACCTATTGCACAGGCGGTATCCGCTGCGAGGTGTTATCCGGTCTGATGAGGAGCCGAGGATTTGGCGAGGTATACCAACTCGACGGCGGCATCGTGCACTACGGCGAGACGTTCGGCGACGACGGCCTCTGGGAGGGTTCGCTCTACGTGTTCGACAAACGTGGCTCGCTCGACTTCAGTGACCACTCCGCCGTGATCGGCCACTGCTACCGCTGTTTATATGCCACGAAACGAATGTACAACTGCGCAGAGATCTCATGTCGTGAACAGCTCGTCGTCTGCGAGGATTGCGCGGCCGAGGAACAGCCACTCTGCACCGGGCACTCGATCACCGTCGGCGAGACGGCTCGGGCAGAGGAGACGCTCACTCGGAGTCCAGCGCAACCGCACGCCCATCGCGTCGCGCGAAGAGACGCGTGGAATGACTCGACAGCGCGAGCAGGATGAGGATGTCGAGAGAGAGGCTGAGCAAGCTCGTGCGCAAAGAGACCTCGACTCCGCTGTTCCACCAGTCGATGAAGGCGATGACGATGCTCAGACTCGCGAGCGACATGGCGACGATGCGCGCCCAGTTGCTGCCGCGGAACACTAGCACGGTGAGAACGAGGTAGAACATGAGCCACGAGGCATATGCGACCATGAAGACGATGAGCACGACATCCGCCATGTGCTCGGTATCGAACCCAACAGCGGCGCCGTCGAGCACGAGGTTCTTACTGAACGCACGCCAGTTGCTTGCCGCGACGGCGATGTAGACGAGGCCGGAGACGACGCGGCCGAACATGAGCACGGCCCCGATGACGGTGGATGCTGGACGCTTCACGAGATGCCCCGCAACTCGACGACCTGTTCCGGCTCGCCGACGACGTCACCCGGGACGCCCTGGCCGGGCAACCGCACCCGTCTCAGGTCGACGACCGGGAGGTCGCCGTCGGTGCGGATGGTGTCCCCTCCTCCGTTGCGCGCGTGATAGCCCGTGGCGAAATCGCGGATCACGACGACGCGAACGCCGGCGTGCGCCCCTCGCATGGTCGTCACGATGTGGTCCCGTTCGATGTCGGTGTTCTCGTCGATCTTGTGGGTGATCTGGAGCGTGAACAGCGAGAAGCCCACGGCGCGGTCGAAGGTGCCGGCGGCGAGCCAGTCGACCCGATGCCCGCCCGGGAGCATCCATCCCGGCGGACACTTCCAGAAACGCACATGATGCCTCTTCGCCGGATTGCCCTCGACCTCCTGCTGATACGCGAAGTCCTGCTGTCGACCGAAGAGAAAGAGCGGGCTCACCGGGGCCTCGTCGTAGCTGCGGTGGGTGAGCGTCGAGGTGACGATGCGCCAGGTGGATGCGAGTGTGATGTCGTCTGCGCGAATCCAGCCAGCGGCATCCATGGTCTGATGCAGCTGCTCGCCTGTCGCGATGACCGCGAGATTCACGGGGTCGCCGAGCAGTCCATCGCTCGTGCGGGCCCGGCCGATGAAGTAGTCGGGAACGTAGAGTTGGGTGAGGATGCGGTGCACGCGGGGCAGCACGAGGTAGGCGAGCAGCAGCCAGAACACCACGGCGAACCAGATCGCACCCCAGCCCCAGGCGAAGCTCTCTGAGAAGATGAGGTAGGCGAGCCAGACCGCCGCAAGGCCAGCGAGCACGAAGAAGATGTTGTCGAAGACGGCATTGATCGAGAACCGCTTGCGACGCGGAGCAGCGCGGGTTTCTGATGTCGCCGTGTCAGGCATGAGGCCATGCTAGCGGCGAGGTCATCGGCCACCCATAGCCCGGCGGAACGAGCGTTCTCGACAAAGGCACCGAGCTCTTGCGCCCGCACACCGTGCCCGAGCCGCTGAGCGTGGTCGATGTGCGGATGTCGCGAACGCCCGCACGAGCCCGGCATCGCCCGAGGCTACTGCTCTGCGACGGCCGGTCACGCGATCGCCGCCGACCGCGCCGACGAAGACGGCATGCGGATCCCGCCACGACGCGCCACCCAGCTTGGACGCCTAAGCTTGATGATCATGCTGAGAACCATGCTCACGGGAAAGATCCATCGGGCGACGGTGACCCACGCCGACGTCGACTACGTCGGCTCGATCACCATCGACCGCGACCTGCTCGACGCGGCGGGCATGCTCCCAGGCGAACAGGTCTCCGTCGTCGACGTGAGCAATGGCGCCCGCCTCGAGACCTATGCGATCGCCGGAGTCCGCGGCAGCGGCGTCGTCGGCATCAACGGGGCCGCCGCGCACCTCATGCACCCCGGCGACCTGGTCATCGTGATCTCCTACGGCCTCATGACGAGCCAGGAGGCATTCGCCGTCGACCCCCGTATCGTGCACGTCGACACCCGGAACAGGGTGATCGAGGTGGGCATCGATGCCGCCGCATCCATCGGCGAGGGATCCTCCCGCCCGCCGCTCGCCGAGTGACCCGCTCACACGCTCGACTGCTCACGTGCCGAACTGCTCGGACCAGCGACGCGATCCCGGTGCCCCCGGGTGAGCAAATGCCTCGTCGTCGGGACTGCCGCGGACTAGGCTGAAGGAGCACACAGAGAGGAACCTCACATGCCGATCGGGGTATCTATCGAGTTCTCGGGTGTGACGAAGAGCTTCGGTCCGGTCACGGCCGTCGACGACCTTTCCTTCACCGTCGAACCGGGGCGGGTCACGGGCTTCCTCGGTCCGAACGGCGCAGGCAAGACCACGAGCCTGCGCATACTGCTCGGGCTCGTGCGCCCGGCATCCGGAACCGCGACCTTCGGCGGTATATCCTACCGGGAGCTGCCGCATCCACTCACCACGGTAGGGGCTGCGCTCGAGGCGGCGAGCTTCCATCCCGGCCGCACCGCCCGCAACCACCTCGCGGTCTACGCGACGGCCGCAGGCATCGAGCGCGAGCGCATCGATGCCGTGCTGCGAAAAGTGGGACTGAGCGGGTATGCGGATCGGCGGGTCGGCGGCTACTCGCTCGGAATGCGGCAACGCCTCGGCCTCGCCTTCACCCTTCTCGGCGATCCGGGGGTGCTCGTGCTCGACGAGCCGATCAACGGCCTCGACCCCGAGGGCATCAAGTGGATTCGTGGCTTCCTGCGGGAGCTCGCCGCAGAGGGGCGCACCGTGCTCGTGAGCTCACACCTGCTCAGCGAGGTGCAGCAGAGCGTCGACGAGGTCGTCATCATCGCCAAAGGCTCCCTCGTGCACCGCGGAGCCTTGTCGAGTCTCGACACGGATGCAGCGCCGCGCGTCGTCGTCGACTCTCCCGATCGCGATGCCCTCGCCGCGGCGCTCACCGCAGCAGGACTCGGTTTCAGCACAGCTCGCACGGGGTTGCTCGTGGCTGAGTCCGATCCCGGCCGGATCGGCCACCTCGCGTTCGCCGCCGGGGTGGAGCTGAGCTCCCTCCATCGCCAGAAGACCGGCCTCGAGGACTCGTTCCTCGCTCTCGTGGGCGGAGGCGATTCGCTGTGAACGTCATGAATGCGCTCGGAGCCGAGCTGCGCAAGATCCTGACGACTCGCACCTGGTGGGTGCTCGCGCTCGTGCTCTTCGGCTACGTTGGCGTCATCGGCGCGGGCCTCGGTGCGCTCTTCGGCTGGTCGTCGAGCAACCCGAACGCCGTGGCACAGAGTGCGAGCGGACTCCCTTCGGGCACGGACGTGCAGCCGCTCGTCTACAGTTTCGCGACCTCCGTCGGCTACGTATTCCCCGTGCTGCTCGGCGCCCTGGCGACGACGGGAGAGTTTCGTCATCAGACGCTCACGCCGACGTTCTTGGCGACACCGCGCCGCACTCTCGTTCTTGCCGCGAAGACGATCGTGCTCATCGGTTTCGGCGCCGTCTTCGGCGTCGTAGCCTGGATCGCAACCCTCGGCCTCGGTGCGATCACGCTGAGCGCCTTCGGGCTGGACACGCAGTTCGGTCTCAGCGGCACCTGGGCGATGGTGGGTCGCGGCATCTTGGCCATGGCCTTGTGGGCCGGAATCGGCGTCGGTCTCGGCGCTCTCGTGAAGAGCCAGTCCGCGGCTATCGTGATCGTGCTCGCCTTCACGCAATTCGTCGAGCCCCTGCTGCGCTTCGCTTCGAGCCTCACCGAGGCGACCGCCAACATCGGCAGATTCCTTCCCGGTGCGGCGAGCGACTCCCTCGTCGGGGCGAGCTTCTTCACCCTCGGCGCCGCAATGCACGGCGCGACGCTCGACTGGTGGCAGGGCGGTCTCGTGCTGCTCGCGATCGCCGTGCTCGCGACCGTCGGCGGATACTTCACCAGCTGGCGCCGAGACATCACCTAGCTGCGCAACGCGCCAGCGTTCTCGCCATGAGCTGCTTATGCCGACAACCGCCGCCAGTGCGCGATCAGCGACCATCCGGATGGAGAGCGGATGGAGAGCGGATGCCGCCACCCCCCTGCCACGCCTGGCCGTCCCCGCTCGACGCTGGCCAGTCTGGGGGAATGAGCAGCGACGCCGAGCGTTTTCGAGCCGTGGTCGTCGACCGGGTGCCGGTGGAGGCCTCGCACTCGGCCGATCGCGCTGCGCCCCGCCAGTTCGGCGAACTACGCTCGATCGACGACTCGTTTCTGCGCTCCGGCGACGCCGCAACGACTTTCGATCGAACGGTGCGGATCGACGTGGAGTACTCGAGCGTCAACTACAAGGATGGGCTCGCCGTCTCCGGTCGCCCCGGCATCGCCCGCGCCTTTCCGCTCATCGCCGGAATCGACCTCGTCGGCACGGTGCGAGAGAGCGCCGACCCGCGATGGGCGGCGGGTGATCGTGTCATCCTCAACGGTGCCGGCCTCGGCGAGACCAGGCACGGCGGCCTCGCCGAGCGTGCCGTGGTCGGCGGTGATTCTCTCGTGCGGCTGCCGGCTTCGCTGAGCGCTCGCAGGGCAGCGGCGATCGGCACAGCGGGGTTCACCGCGATGCTCGCCGTCATGGCGCTCGAGCGTCACGGCGTGGGACCTGCGGGCGGAGACGTGCTCGTGACCGGCGCGGCCGGAGGTATCGGCTCCGTCGCGATCGCACTGCTGGCCCGTCACGGCTACCGGGTCGTCGCGGCGACCGGGCGGGTCGAGCAGCAGGGAGACTACCTGTGTGGGCTCGGCGCATCCGCCCTGCTCGACCGCGGCGAACTCGCCGTGTCAGGCAAGCCGTTGCAATCCCAGCGTTGGGCGGCGGCCATCGACTCGGTCGGAGGCGCGCCGCTCGCCAATGTGCTCGCCCAGCTCGCGTACTCCGCCACGCTCAACCCGGCCGGGATATCGATCACCGCCCCGGTCGTAGCCGGCGCCGAGTACCAGCACATCCTCGACAGCCTCGCCGTCGCCTCCCGTGAAGCCGTTACCCCTACGCCCGAGGCGGAGATCCCCGCGGCGACCGTGGGTCTCGTCGACGTCGACCACGATGACGTCGAGATCACCATCGAGCGAGTGCCGGCCACCACGCCCACGGCCTCGACCGGTTGGGACTTCGACCTCGACGAGGACGACGTCGACGAGACCCACGAGATCCCCGCGGCCGTCGTCGACGAGCCGGCACCGATCGTCGACGACGTCGAGATCCCCGCCGAGCCCACTCCCGAGGTTGAGCCGGAGATCGAGATCCCCGCAGCGGCCGAAGAGCCGGCACCGGCAGCCGAGGAGCCGCTCGAGCTTCCTGAGCCCGTCGCGCCGGTCATCCGGGTACTCGGTCAGATCCACGTCGACGGAGCAGCTGGGCCGGAGCCTCGCACCGCGAAGACGACCTACGTCGCTCCCGCGACCGAGTTGCTCGTGTTCCTCGCGCTGAACCCCGGCGCGACCGGTGACCAGGTCAGCGAGGCTCTCTGGCCCGGGAAGGCGACGACGGCCACGAGTAACCGCAACCAGTTGATGTCCCGTGCCCGCCGCTGGCTCGGCAAGAGCGCTACCGACGAGGACTACCTGCCGCCCTACGTCACCACCAGCTCCTACGAGCTGCACGGCGACGTCACCTCCGACTGGGGTATCTGGAAGACCCTCATTGGCGACAACCTCGAGACCACGCCCACCCGCAACCTGGTGGCCGCGATGAAACTCGTGGACGGGCAGCCCTTCGACGGCGCACCTCGACGCCGATACGCCTGGGCCGACTCGTTCCGCCAGGAGATGATCGCCTCGATCGTCGACGCAGCTCACGAGCTCGCAGAGCGGTCCCTGTCGATCCGCGACGTCGCCACCGCACGACTCGCGGCCATCGTGGGGAAAAGGCAGACCCCGCCAGCGAGATCCCCGTCCGCGATCGACTCCGCGCCGAGGATCTCGCCAACGACGTCGACGGCATCGAGCGCACCATCGCCGGCCCGATCATCGGATTCCTCCTCGCGTTCGTCGTTGCGATCGCTCTCCTGGTGGCCGGCAAGGGCAAGAACTTCCACATCGCGTTCGGCCCCTACCTGATCGGCGGCGCGCTCATCGCCCTGGCACAGAACCTCCTCGCGCTGTGACCGACGACGAGCTCACGCCCGACGAGGCGTATCAGCAGGCCGCTCGAGCGGTCTACGGCGACCAGCTCGCGCACGTCGTGGTGCTGCATCCCGTCAGACAGATGCGCGTAGAGCTGCACGACGGATCGCGGCTGCTCCTGGACGAGCACGGACAGCAGATCGGTCGAACTTTACCGCCGCTCCCGCGGCGGTAGCGCGGGATCATCGACGGCACGTTCATTCAAGTCGATGATGTGCGCGGCCTTGTTGAGAGCGTCTACCCGACCCGTCGCTCCCAATTTCCTAAACAGGTTGTCGAGGTGACGTTTGACTGTTCCCGGCGCTATTTGCAGGCTCTCAGCGATCTGCTTATTGGACAACCCTCGGGATACTCGCCGTAGCACGTCAAGCTCCCTTGGCGACAGTAGTGAGGACGATGATCCTGCCTCGGGGATACGTTCGTGACGCTCCTCGGTCACGCGCTGGATTGCTTCAACGAGATCCGAGCTCGGAGCTGTCTTGGTCAGATAGCTGGACGCACCGGCTCCGATTAGTTCGCGTTCCAAAGCCGCATCTCGATGCATAGTCAAGATGATGATTCCCGTGTCCGGGTGGTTTCGGCGGATGCGGCGGACCGTCACGGCCGCAGGAGTCGAGTCCAGTTCGACGTCCAGAATGAGAGCGTTTGGAGCGAGCGTCGCGACCAGAGTTTCGGCCTCATCGGACGTCGCTCCTTCGCCGAGGACTCTTATTGAGTCGTGGCGATTCAAGATGCCGATTAGGCCCTCACGGAACAGCCCATGATCGTCGACCACAACAACGGTGTAGGTGCGCATATCACTCTGATTCGACCGAGATCGGGACGGTGAGGGTAACAACTGTTCCGCGGCCCGGCCTTGGCGTAATAGCGAGCTGGCCGTTCAGCACGATCGCTCTTTCCGCCATGCTCTTCAATCCGATCGAGTTTCTCTCCGACGTAGAGTCGAAGCCCGTACCGTCGTCTTCAATCGTGATCTTGAGGCTTGTTGGAAGCCAATTCATTCGAACGACGACCTGCCTCGCCTGCGCATGACGAAGAGCATTTCGTAAGGCTTCCAGGGTGATGGTGAAGGCCTCCTCCAATACCGCAGGAGCCAAAGATCGCTCGTTGCCCAGAATCTCTAAGTCGATCATTGCGCTGCCCGAGGGAACCCGTTGAATATAGGCGTCGAGAGCCTCTGACAGTTGGAGTGAGCCCACCTTTTGACGTAGGTCGGTGGCAATGCCGTTTATGGCTTCCATCGCTTCGACAATCTGCGCTCGAGCAGACGTGAGTTCGCTTTCGAGGGCATCCGGTGTGGGCGCGATCGACGCGAGGTCAATGCGTTGAAGTGCGATTGCGAGAACGTGGGCGATGCCGTCGTGGAGCTGGCGGGATACCCGCAGGTCGCTGTCGAGGTTGGCAGCAGAGAGACGGTTCAGGATGAACTCGACGTAGGCAATGGCTCCCGGTGGGAAACGTCGCCAAATGATCTGGTGCAAAGTTGCGGCGACGGTCGCAACGTCAGTCGGAGAGAGATTCCGAGCATCGAGGTGCTCAATGATCCGGGGCAAGGCCACACCGAAGAGGACTTCCGCCGCCATCAGACTTTCGGCCGGGTGCCGGCGTTCAGTGGCCCGGACCTCGGCTGTTCTCCTCAAGCCGTCGCGGTACTCCACCGCCACCATCTGGGTGGGTTCACTCTGTTCAAAAGAGGCGATGACTTCGTTCATGATCTCTACGACGTTCCGCTCAAAATCAGGGTTGAGCGCGCCGTTCAGAACGAGGGTGCTACCGCGGCGGGCGAGGATCTCGTGCACCTCAGAGACGATGTCGGCCAACATCGTGCCTTCCGGACTATTTTCGGGCCACTTCGCTTCCACCGTCCCATTACACAGCACGTACCCACTGCGAGGTGCGGTCAGCTAGCCACCGTGGGCTTTGAGTTCCAGCTCGGAGCCAGCGCTCTCACAAGCGATCCCAAGACTAGATCTGAGGTTGAAGAACTCGTCCGTGCCGGCGTCGTAGGGCTGTCCTGAGGCGTCTGGCGTGGCCGAATCGATGTAGGCGATCACTTGGCTGAGCGCGTTCTGCACCCCTGGCGCACCGCTCGCGTCGACCGCACGGAAGAGCTCGGCAGCCTTGCTCAGATCGCTGTTTCGTTGCTCGGCGGTGATGTTGCCCTTCTGAAAATCGTTCCAGGCGTTGTACGAGAGCGAGGCCGGCTCGCCCAGCTCACCGCAAGCCGTCTCTGCGGCTGAGGCGGTAGGCGTCGAGGCAGGGGTGGAGGTTGCTGGAGCGGGAGAGGATGCGGTGGTGGGCGCGGATGTTGCACAACCGCTGAGCAGCAGCAGCACCGCCACGGGCAAGACGACCAGTTTCCGAGCCATAAACGGGTGACCTCCAGGGATCTCTTGTCGAGCCTGACGAGCCTATCCGTTCGATTCGATCGGTCTCAATGTGCCGTTCTACACATGTTCCGCACCTCCCATTCGGGGTTAGCGTGCGGATGACCAAGCTCACATCGGGGAGGAGTCAAAGCATGAGATTCAGAACAGTCGGCCTAGCGCTTGCGGGCGCTCTGGTCGTTTCATCGGTCGGAATCGGGGTCTCGGCCGCGTTCGCGGCCGATGCCGGTACGGATTCGACGTCGACCACTGTTTCCTTCGGTGGAAGAAATGGATCGGAACAACCGACGCCACACTGGGTAGCACCTTCGGCCTCGACGACCTCATTCAAGACGTCGACGGAATGAATATGGGCCTCACCATCCGCGCGAACGGAACCCTCCCGCTCGCAGGCGTATTCCAGCCCTACTACTCGAACAACGGCACCTGGGGGCGCCGTTACTCCAACGTCATCAACGCCCGCTTCGGCGGCACCAGTGCCTCGATCTACAGCATCGCCCTCCAGGTCTTCACCCAGAACGACGATGCGGCGTTCGATTCGTTCCGGAGAGCGATCATGGTCAGCCAGGGCTTCGGCCCTACTGAGCAGATCCCCACCAACGTGGTCAACGGACTCGCCCAAGCCTTCCGCGACGTCCTGGTCGCGAAGGCCAACGCTCAGGGATGAGCTGGCACCACTAGGTGAGAATGTTCCTCGTGTCGAACTACTCCGGCGTCTGGCCCATCGTTGCGATCATCGCAACAGTCATCGGGCCGAGCGTCCTGATTGCAGCGCTGTGGGGTGTGGCATGGGCTGTTCTCCGCTCCCGATTCGTGAGCTGGCAATTCACAATCGGGGCGGGGAGCCTCTCATTGCTCCTGGCCCTTGCCGGGCTAGTGGTTCTGTTCTTCTGGCCGGTCACACCAGACCCCCAAGCAGCCCTTTTCAGCGACGCTGCCGGCATCAAAATTTTCGGTGGTATCGCGCTTATCGTGGGCGGTCTCGGGGGATTGGTGACAACACTCGCGACGTGGGGAATCTGCGAACTGGCCCGACGAACCCGAGCAACAACATGAGCATCACGTTCTAGACCGCGACCTCCTCAGCATCATCCCCTAGCTTGCGCACGTCGTGGTGCTGCATCCCGTCAGACAGATGCGCGTAGACGGCGGTGCCGTCGCCGCATGCGGGCTCGTCGCCGGCTTCGAACTGCCCACGACGGTCATGCCGTTCATCCTGCGGGGCACAAGCCTGCTCGGCATCAACTCGGTCGATGCACCGCTCTCGCTACGGGTTTCGGCATGGCGCCGCCTGTCCAACGAGCTGGATCAGGATCTGCTCGACGGCATGACCGAGGAGATCGCGCTTGCGGAGGTGCCTGCCACCGCCGAACGGATCCTCGCCGGCGAGGTGCGCGGTCGGATCGTCGTGAACGTTCGGAGCTGATCGGATGCCCGGGCGCGACCACGCGGGGTGGGCAGGCGGGAGGCGCTCATCCGGCCCGCCCACGCGCAGGGTGCGGTCATCGCCGAACACGAAACCGGCTGCGCGTGGTCACCCGTCGTGGCGATGCAAGCCCACGAGCATCCATACGCATTCCGGTGGTACAGCGCATCGATGCTGAGAGCCGAGCGGATGCCGCGGCTGCGACAACCGCGATCGACGCCGGAACCCGGACGGTTGCTCCCGGATCAGTAGCCCGTGTTCGAGGCCGCCGGGTAGAGGCCGATGATGGCGAACATGCCGAGCACGAGGGTGACCGCGAACGCGAGGCCGCCGACGATCATGCCGGCAACGGCCCAGCCGTTGCCGAAGCCCGCCTTCTTCGACGTGTTGTAGGCGATGATGCTCACGACCAAGCCGATGACCGAGAAAAAGATTGCGAGCACGAATCCGACGACGCCGAGGGTGCGCCCCGGATCGGCTCCGGTCGGCAGCGGCTCGGCCTCGAAGCCCGTGAGGTGCCTGTCCGGATCGCGGATCTCCGGCTCCTGCCCGGGAAAGTCGTTGAAACCGCTCATGAGGTCGCCGAATCGATTCCAGCCAGTTTGAGCGAATCGATCAGGTCCACGGCGTGACTGGTGCTCACGATCACGCGTGCGAACTCCTCATCGGCGATGTCGATGACCACGGCCTGGCGTTTTCCCTTGATGACGAGGAAGTCTTTGCCTCCGTGGAACTTCCAGGTTCCCGCCGCGACGACGAGCGGAACCAGGGTTCCTGGGGCACGGATGCCGCGGATCCAGATCCACGGGTCCTCGGTGATCGTCGCCGAGCGGATGTTCTCGCGTTGCACGATGATGTCGTCCTTGTGCAACGCGAGCGCCTTCTCGGCCGGCGTGAGTTTGATCTCGAGCCTGTCGGAGTGCACGCGCAGTGAAGCCATGGCTCTAGTCTGCCAACTCCCAGCGAGAATCGCCTTGCCGAAACCTCACAAAGCAGTAACTAAGCGCAAATCCCGCGAACTCGGAGGAAATGGGGGAGGCCGGCCGGTGACATGTCCCCGAGGCCGGCACCCGGATCAGGTGGGCGGTGGCGACGAACGCGTCAGGCGGGGCGGGCTGATGCCGCAGCCCGCGCGGCGGCCGGCACGGCGTCGATGATGCGCCCGATCGCCCGCTCGTCGTGCGCTGCCGTGACGAACCAGGCCTCGAAGACCGAGGGCGGGAGGGAGACGCCCGCATCGAGCATCGCGTGAAAGAACGGCGCATAACGGAACGCCTCCTGTCGCCGCACCTCATCGTAGTCTCGCACTCCCTCCGCGACGCCATCGCCGAAGACGAAGCTGAACAGATTGCCCGCGCGCTGCACATGGTGTGCGACCCCTTCGGCCGAGAGCGCGGCGGAGACCGCCTCCGAGATGATGAGACTCGTCGCGTCGAGCGCGGCGTAGACGGCGTCGTTCGCGAGGCGAAGCGTGGTGAGGCCGGCCGCGACGGCGACGGGGTTTCCCGAGAGCGTGCCCGCCTGGTAGACGGGACCGAGGGGCGCAAGACGGTCCATCACAGCAGCCCGACCGCCGAGTGCCGCGACCGGCAGCCCTCCACCGATGACCTTGCCGAAGGTGAACAGGTCGGGAGCGTAGCTCTCCATCGCGCCGAAGTTCTCAAGCCCCCAGTAGCCGGAGCGCCCCACCCGAAAACCGGTGAGCACTTCGTCCATGATGAGGAGCGCCCCGTTCTCGTGTGCGATCGCGGCGAGGGCGGCGTTGAAACCGTGAACGGGGGCGACGACGCCCATGTTCGCGGCGGCGGCCTCGGTGATGACGGCCGCGATGCGCCCTTCGTGCCGGGCGAAAGCAGCTCGAACGGCATCGAGATCGTTATACGGGAGCACCAGAGTCTGCGCCGCGGTCGCCGCGGTGACACCGGCCGAACCGGGGAGGGCGAGCGTCGCGAGACCGGAACCGGCTTCGGCGAGCAGCCCGTCGGAGTGACCGTGGTAGTGCCCGGCGAACTTCACGAGCAACTCTCGGCCGGTGAACCCCCGTGCCAGCCGGATGGCTGTCATGGTCGCTTCGGTCCCGGTCGAGACGAGACGCACTTTGTCGACGGGAGCCACGCGTTCCTCGATGAGCTCGGCGAGCTCCGTCTCGATCGGCGTGCTGGCGCCGAAGGAGAGGCCACGAGCCGCCGCATCCTGCACTGCTCGCACGACGGCAGGGTGGGCGTGGCCGAGGATCGCGGGCCCCCAGCTCGCCACGAGGTCGACGTACTCGCGTCCGGTCGAGTCGGTGACGTACGCGCCGTGCGCCTCGACGAGAAAGAGCGGCGTCCCTCCGACGGAACGGAATGCCCGGACGGGTGAGTTCACACCGCCGGGGATCGCGGCCTGGGCACGCTCGAAGAGCGCCTCGTTGCCGACGGTAGAGCTGCCGGTAGAGCTGCTGGTGGCGGCATCGTCGACGATCACGCGAAGTCCCCTCGATTGAGCCACCCGGCGAGTTCGACAGCCCAGTAGCTGAGCACGACATCCGCACCGGCACGACGGATGCCGGTGACCGACTCGTGGACCGCCCTCTTGCGATCGATCCACCCGTTCGCGGCGGCGGCCTCGACCATGGCATATTCCCCGGAGACCTGATATGCCCAGACCGGAATATCACTCACGGCGGCGACATCGGCGAGCACATCGAGATAGCCGCCGGCCGGCTTGACCATAACGATGTCAGCCCCCTCCTCGATGTCGACGAGGGCTTCATGCAGGCCTTCGCGGCGGTTGCCCGGATTGAGCTGGTAGCTGCGGCGGTCACCGACGAGGGTCGACTCGACGGCGTCACGGAACGGCCCGTAGAACGCGGAGGCGTACTTGGCCGAGTAGGCGAGCACGGTCGTGTCGATGAACCCGGCGCCGTCGAGCGCCTCGCGCACCGCGGCGACCTGGCCGTCCATCATTCCAGAGAGCCCGAGCAGTTGCGAACCGGATGCCGCCTGCACGAGCGCCATCTCGCGGTAGCGCTCGAGCGTGGCATCGTTGTCGACCCGGCCGAGCGCGTCCAGCACGCCGCAGTGCCCGTGGTCGGTGAACTCGTCGAGGCACAGATCGGTCTGCACGACGAGCGCACCACCGACCTCCTCTGCGACCACGCGGGTCGCCGCGTTGAGGATGCCGTCGGGGTCGGTCGCACCCGATCCGATCGCATCGCGACTCTCGGGCACGCCAAAGAGCATGACGCCGCCGACGCCCGCCGACGCGGCGTCCGTCACGGCACGGCGCACGCTGTCGAGGCCGTGCTGCACGACGCCCGGCATGGACGTGATCGGCAGCGCCTCACTCGTGCCCTCGCGCACGAAGAGCGGCAGCACGAGTTCGGCAGGGTTCAGCCGGGTCTCGCTCGTGAGGCGGCGCATCGCGGGTGTGGATCGCAGACGGCGGGGGCGCACCAGGGGGCTCGACGTATCAATCACCCGTCAAGCCTACGTCGCTCGCGCGAACAGTCCTCCATCGTTTCGGGCGATGGGAATCCCCGATCCTTCAGTCATCCATCACCTGGGCCAGTTCATCGAGGAAACTGGGAAAGTCGACGGCGTTCTTGACGATGCGCTGCATGGCCTCCGGCTCCGAGAGCACCTCGACGAACTGGTCGAAGAACGATTGGAACCGCGCGCGCCCGCTCTCGCTGAACGCGATGAATGCGACCAGGTTCACGCGGGTGCCGCTCCAATCCATCGGCGTCTCGTTCACGACGATGGCGATCGAGGTGCGGCGGGCGCTCATCGACATCGCGTGCGGAACGGCGAGACCGTCGGCGAACGCGGTCGACGACATCCGTTCGCGTTCGATGGCCCCCTCCACATAGGACCCGTCGACGACGCCAGACCCGACCAGTCGTGCGCCTAGCATGCGGATCATGCCCTCCTCGTCTCGAGCCTGCACATTGCGCAAGAAGAGTGAGGCGTCGAAGTAGCGCAGCAGCTCGGCCACCAGTCGGGCGCGCCGCCGTTGCCGCCGCGCCCGCTCGATCGCTGTGCGCAGCCGACGCACGTTCGCGTCTGTGAGGAAAGGCTGGACGACGACAATCCGTTCGGCCGGGATCGGGGGTTCGATCGTCGACACCACGAGTTCCCCCGGCAGTGCGTCCCATACGGGGTCGCTGCGCGTCGACACCTCGAGCACGGTGAGCTCCGAGGCGAACTCCTGCTCGATGCGCCGCAGCAACTGCAGATGCAGGTCGTGGTAGCTGGGCGATACCACGGATGCTTCGATGACCGCCTCGCTCGTGCGCCGCTGTTCGAGCTGCGCCCCCACGTGCATGGCGATGTAGGCGATCTCGTCGTCGTTCACCACGATGCGGGCGTGACGCTGGAGCTCCCGGGCGATGTAGACGGCCACCTCGTACGTCATCGGATAGGCCGACTTGATCGACCGGGTGAGCGGATTGCGCGAGAAGGCGTTGTCCTGCGCCCTGGCCACAAGGTTGCGCACATGCAGGGCGAGCCGCACGAGGAAGTCCTCGTCGCCGAGCTCGACGAGGTACTCTTCTGCGGCTTGGGCGACGATGCGCCGCACGAGCGCGAGATCGGAGGCGTGCAGAGAGCTGTCGATGTCGGCGGCCGACGACGCATCAGCGCCAGCGGTGAGGACCCGGGTGGCGAAGAGGAAGGAGAGGTGGTCGAGGTCGGCCGTTCCGATGGCGATGCCGAAGTGCGAGCGCACCAGGAGGTCGAGCATCTCGCGCAGGCCAACTCCGTCGTGGGCCACCTCGTCGCCGCCGGCGAGCGCGTGATTGCGCGAGACCCGGTCGACCGCGATCACCACATGCAGCAGGACGTTGCTCAAGCCGAACTCGTTGACGTAGTCGCCACGACGCTCGAACTCCGAAAGCAGAGCGGTCTTGAACGCGCTCACACTGTCGACAGGGAACTCCCGCTCGATCTCGCGCGATTCGAGCATGCCGCGGGAGGACTCCTCGCGGAACATGGAGCTCAGAAGCCTGCGCCTGGTCGTCTCAGGGCCGGTGAGCGTGACCCGATTGCCCGCCCGGGCGAGGGCGAGCCCCGTGCCGCGCAGACGCGCACGCACCCGCGCCAGATCGGCTTCCACGGTGGACTCGCTGATGCGCGATGCCTCCGCGAGTTCGAACACGTCGAGTCCTTCGTCGGCGTCGATGAGGCGGCGCAAGACGCGCCCGGCACGCTCGCGTGGACCGTCGTCGCCGTGATTCGCGCTTGTGAGGAAGCGCACATAGCCGTCGCGGTGAATGCGATAGCCGTTCGGTCCCGATTCGATGAGCGGAACGTCTTCTGCCTCGCGTTTGAGCGTCGTGACGTAGCTCCGCACGCTGCGACCGGTCACCCCGAGTTCGGCGGAGAGCTCGCCGGCGGTCAGCCAGCCGTCGGCGTGCGCGAGCGCATCCAGCAGGCGTGCTTGTCGTTCATTCACTGGGGCTCCCGGACGCTCTCGGGGGTGAAAGCGCCTCTCTGGGAATAGAGTCAATCATCTTCTGGCCAGGCCGTGGCGTTACCGGAAGAGATTTCCGGGGGGTGCGGAAGAGGGCGTGGTGGCGTCCCGGCGGAAGTCGGCGAACAATGGTAGCGAACGACAGAGGGAAGACGGAGCGATGAGGATCCTGGTGGTGTGCGGCGCCGGCGCGTCGAGCACGTTCGTGGCCCAGCGCATCCTGCGCAGTGCCGCACGACGCGCGATCACAATCACCGTCACGCCGAGCAGCGAGGCGCTCCTCGGTTCCCTCATCCCCGGCGCCGACGTGATCCTCGTCGGATCCCATCTCGCCGCGCGCATCGAGGACATCCGGCCGTCGGCTGGTTCCGTTCCGGTCGTCGCGCTCCCGGATTCGGCTTTCACGGCCGTCTCCGGCGACGCGGCCCTCGACCTCGCCCTGTCCGCCGCCCAGGCAACACAGTAAGGAAGCTCTCATGGCAGAACGCACCATCCGCATCGGATCCGCTCACGGCCTGCACGCCCGGCCGGCCAAGCTGTTCACGCAGGAGGTCTCCGCCGTCGGCGTGCCGGTCACCATCGCCAAGGGCGACGGCGCCGCCGTCAATGCGGCGAGCATCCTCGCGGTCATCGCCCTCGGAATCGATCACGGCGACGAGGTCACCCTCACGACCGAAAGCGCCGACACGGGCGTGCTCGACCGTCTCGAAGCTCTGCTCGTCGCCGACCACGACGCCTAGTCCCATGGAATTCGATGGAGCCGGCATCGGCTCCGGCATCGCGATCGGACCCGTCGTGCGGATGGCGGAGCCGCTGCCCGCTCCCACCGACCGGCAGAGCCACCTGCCCGCCGAGCACGAGCGCGAGCGGGCCTCCGCCGCACTCTCCGTCGTGGCGGCCGAGTTGCAGGACCGCGGCGCACGAGCGGGTGGAGCCGCGCGCGAGGTGCTCGAGGCGCAGGCGATGTTCGCCGAGGACCCGACGATCGCCGAGCGCATCGATGCATCGACGGCGACGGGTAAGACCGCGGAGCGAGCCGTGTACGAGGCCTTCGCCTCCTATCGCGAGATCCTGAGCGGCCTCGGCGGCTACATGGCCGAACGCGCCGCCGACCTCGACGACGTCTCACAACGCGCCATCGCGCATCTTCTCAAGCTTCCCGCCCCAGGCGTGCCGAACCCCGGGCATCCTTTCGTGCTCGTCGCACGCGACCTCGCTCCCGCCGACACCGCTCTCCTCGACCTCGGGCAGGTGCTCGCCGTCGTGACGATCGAGGGCGGGCCGACCTCGCACACTGCGATCCTCGCGCGGGAGAAGTCGATAACCGCAATCGTGGGGACCTCGGGCGCCGGCGTCCTCGCCGACGGCGATCTCGTGATCGTCGATGCCGAGAACAGCGTGGTCGTCACCGAGCCCACCGCCGCAGCCGTCGCGGCCGCCGAGGAACGCATCGCAGCACGTCAGGCACGCGCCGCGGCCCCGGCCGGACCCGGGCGGCTCGCCGACGGCACTCCGGTGCCCCTGCTCGCCAACCTCGGTTCGGCGGACGGCGCGATCGCCGCGATCGGCGCCGGAGCCGAGGGCGTCGGTCTCTTCCGCACCGAGTTCCTCTTCCTCGACGCGGCCACGGCGCCCTCCGTCACGATGCAGCAGGAGCAGTACACCCGCCTTCTCGGGGCCTTCCCCGGTCGCAAGGTCGTCGTACGCGTGCTCGATGCCGGCGCCGACAAGCCCCTCGCCTTTCTCACCGACGCCGAGGAGGAGAATCCGGCCCTCGGGCGCCGCGGGCTGCGCGCACTGCGCGCCAAGGAGACGATCCTGCGTGAGCAGCTCACGGCGCTGGCGGCGGCCGACGCGGCCTCTGACACCGACCTCTGGGTGATGGCGCCCATGGTGTCGACGGTCGAGGAGGCCCGCTACTTCACCGCGCTCGCGCACGAACTCGGCATCCGCACGGCCGGGGTCATGGTCGAGGTCCCCTCGGCCGCGCTGCTCGCAGACCGGATGCTCTCCGTCACCGACTTCGCCTCCATCGGCACCAACGACCTCACGCAGTACACTCTGGCCGCCGACCGGCTGCTGGGATCGGTAGCCGGCTTCCAGGACCCCTGGAACCCCGCCGTGCTCCGCCTCGTCTCCGAGGTCGGCGCCGCCGGCCGCAGCACGGGCAAACCCGTTGGTATCTGCGGCGAGGCCGCGGCCGATCCGCTGCTCGCCGTCGTGCTCGTCGGGCTCGGAGCCACAAGCCTGTCCATGTCTCCGTCCGCTCTCGCGGACGTGCGCGAGTCCCTCGCGCGCTTCACCCTCGACGACGCGAAGACGTTGGCAGAGGCCGCCTTGGCCGCCGAGAGCGCGACCGAGGCACATACGGCGGCGAAGTCCCTTGCCGCCGATCTCCAGCGGGCGCGCACGGCTGCGCCCGCCACCGCATCACGAGAGGCATAACCATGACAACGACGTCGGTCGACGCGAAACGGCCCGGTGGAGCCCGCGTCGCGGTTCAGAAGTTCGGAGCGTTCCTCAGTGGGATGATCATGCCGAACATCGCAGCATTCATCGCCTGGGGCTTCATCACCATGTTCTTCATCCCGGCGGGTTTCACGCCGAACGAGTCGCTCGCGGCGCTCGTCGGGCCGATGATCACCTACCTGTTACCGCTCCTCATCGCCAACATGGGCGGTCGCATGGTCTATGACACTCGTGGAGGGGTCGTGGCCACGATCGCTACCACGGGCGTCATCGTCGGCACCGAGATCCCGATGTTCCTCGGGGCGATGATCATGGGTCCGCTCGCCGCGTGGCTCATGAAGCACATCGACCGCATCTGGGAAGGCAAGATCAAGGCCGGCTTCGAGATGCTGGTGAACAACTTCTCGGCCGGAATCCTCGGCTTCCTCCTCGCGATCGCCGGCTTCTTCGCCTTCGCCCCGGCCGTGACCGCGCTCAGCAACGCTCTCGAGACCGCGGTCGACTGGCTGGTCAGCCTCTCACTGCTGCCCCTCGTCAGCATTCTCGTCGAGCCCGGCAAGGTCCTCTTCCTCAACAACGCCATCAACCACGGGGTCTTCACCCCGCTCGGGACTCAGCAGGCCACCGAGACCGGCCAATCGGTGCTGTTCCTCATCGAGGCCAACCCCGGCCCGGGACTCGGCATCCTGCTCGCCTTCTCGTTCTTCGGCCTCGGCATGGCCCGTGCGAGCGCTCCGGGCGCGATCCTCATCCAGTTCGTCGGAGGCATCCACGAGATCTACTTCCCGTACGTCCTGATGAAGCCCTTCCTCATCGTCGCCGCGATCGCGGGTGGCATGACAGGCGTCGCCACCAACGTGCTCTTCAACAGCGGCCTGCGAGCACCCGCGGCGCCGGGCAGCATCATCGCGGTCATCGCCCAGACGGCCTCCGGAAGCTATGTGGGCGTCATCCTGTCCGTGGTGTTCTCGGCCACGGTGTCCTTCCTCATCGCCGCAGTCATTCTGCGGGCGAGCCGCAAACGCGACCTCGCGACCGGAGCGACGGGCGACCTCAGCTCGGCGATCAAGCAGACCGAGGCGAACAAGGGCAAGTCCAGCTCTGTGCTGGGCGACCTCGCTGCCGCCCCCGCGGCGGCCGGGGCGGCGCCGACCGAGGAGGGCGAGGTGGCTACGCTCGAGCACCGCATCATCCACACCATCGTGTTCGCGTGCGACGCGGGGATGGGATCGAGTGCGATGGGAGCGACCGTGCTCCGCAACAGGATCAAGAAGGCCGGCATCGACAGCGTCACCGTGACCAACAAGGCAATCGCCAACCTGACGAACGACATCGACCTCGTGATCACGCACCAGGACCTCACCGACCGCGCCCGCGGTCAGGCCCCTGATGCCGTTCACGTGTCGGTCGATAATTTCATGAGCAGCCCGAAGTACGACGAGATCGTCGGACTGCTGCGCACAGAGGGAGTCCGCTAGCATCCGGGTCCGGCTGCGAACGAGAGCGATGATGGGATGAACGACATGACCGAAGAGATCCTCGCCTTGGACAACATCCGCATCGCCGACCGGGCGGTGTCCCGTGACGAGGCGATCCGCGAGGCAGGCGGGATTCTCGTTGCCGCGGGTGCCGTGGATGCCGCCTACCTCGACTCGATGCTCGAGCGCGAGGGGTCCGTATCCACCTATATGGGCAACTACCTGGCGATCCCGCACGGAACGAACGAGGGGAAGGGCGCCATCAAGCGCTCCGCCCTCTCCTTCGTGCGCTACCCCGAGGCGGTCGACTGGAACGGCAACGAGGTGCGCTTCGTAGTGGGCATCGCCGGAATCGAGAACGAGCACCTCGAGATCCTCTCCAAGATCGCCATCGTGTTCTCGGACGAGGACGAGGTGCGGAAGCTCCTCGATGCCGACACGGAAGAGGCCATAGCCGCGTTGCTCGCCGAGGTGAACGCGTGATGAAGGCCGTTCACTTCGGCGCGGGGAACATCGGGCGTGGCTTCGTCGGTCTCATTCTTCACCGGGCCGGATACGAACTCGTGTTCGCGGACGTGAACGCCGAACTCATCGACGCTCTCGCCGCCGCCGGTCATTACACGGTGCACGAGGTCGGCGCTCAGCCGCGCGACGAGCGGGTCGACGGCTTCCGGGCGCTCAACAGCGGCGACGACGAAGACGGCGTTCGCGCGGAGATCGCCTCCGCCGACATCGTGACCACCGCGGTCGGCCCGACTCTCCTGCGCTTCATCGCCCCGCACATCGTGGCCGGTCTGCGTCAGCGGTTGGCGAACGCTGCGCCGCTGCAGGTGATGGCGTGCGAGAACGCCATCAATGCGACGGACTCTCTGCGCGACCAGATGCGAGCCATCGTGGACGCGAACGAGTGGAAGGAGTTGGAGAAGCGAGCGGTCTTCGCGAACACGGCCGTCGACCGGATCGTGCCCGGCCAGGCTGCCAAGGCGGGCCTCGACGTCACCGTCGAGGACTTCTTCGAGTGGGTCATCGACGCGGAGCCCTTCGGAGAAGCCGTGCCCGCCATCCCCGACGCCACCTTCGTCCTGTCCCTCGCGCCCTACATCGAACGCAAGCTCTTCACCGTGAACACAGGCCACGCGACCGCCGCCTATCTCGGCTTCGCGGCCGGGGCGAGCACCCTGAGCGACGCCCTGGCCGACCCCGCGGTCGCAGCGGGAGTGAGTGCGGCGCTCGCGGAGACCTCCGCACTCCTCGTTGCCAAGCACGGCCTCGACCCCGTCGTCCAGGACACGTACCGGCAGAAGATCCTCGCCCGCTTCGCGAACCCCGCCCTGCCGGACACGGTGGGGCGCATCGGCCGACAGCCGCTGCGTAAGCTCAGCCGCGAGGAACGGTTGATCGGACCGGCCGCTCAGCTCGCCGAGCGTAGTCTGCCCTCTGTGGCGCTCGGGGCAGCCATCGCGGCGGCTCTCCGCTTCGACCTGCCGGACGATGAGCAGAGCGTCGAACTGCAGCAGAAGCTGCGCTCGCTCGGAGCCGAGGATTTCACGCGATCCGTGACCGGGCTGGCTCTCGAACACCCATTGTTTCCGGCGATCGTATCCCTCGTCGCGCAACGTCAGGCCGAACTGGCCTAGACGGTGAAGCACGTGCGGCCGCGGACTCCTGATCGGGCGGCGAACGATTCAGTGCGCTTCCTTCGCCGCCGCCGCCTGCACGAGCGCATCGATGAGCGACTCTGCGCTGCGTTCGTCGGCGACCATGTCGACACGCAGGCCGTGAGCATGGGCATCCTTCGCGGTCTGAGGGCCGATGCAGACGACGAGGGTGTTCTCTGGGATCGGACCGAGCTGTCGCTGCACCTGTTCCGCGACGCTTCCGGAGGTCACGAGAACGGCGTCGACGCGTCCGGCCGCGACATCGTCAATCACCTTCTCGGCCACCGGAACGCCGATCGTACGATAGGCGACGACGGCTTCGACGCAGTGGCCGATGCGCGCGAGTCCGACGCTCAGAAGCGGCTTGGCGATCTCCGACCGGAGCGCGAGCACCCTGAGTGGGATGACGCCGTGCGTCGCGGTCGTCCATTCCTCGAGCAGACCGCGAGCCGAGTTGTCCTCGGAGGGAACGAACTCGACCCGATAGCCGGCGGCGACAAGCGCCGCCGCCGTGGTCTCGCCGACGGCGGCGATGTGCGTCGACGATGGCACGACGGCCTGGTGGGATGACAGCACATCGACGGTCGTCGCACTCGTCACCGTCACCCAGTCGAATCCGCCGACCGCGAGCTTGGCGAGCGCGGCGTCGAGGGCCGCCTCGTCGTCCGTCGGAGCGAAGTTGATCATCGGCGCGACAATCGGAGAGGCGCCCTGAGCGCGCAGACTGGCCGCGACGCGATCGCCCCACGGACCGCCCCTGGGCACGAGGACCTTCCAGCCGACGAGTGGTTTCTGAGGTGCACTGCGTTTCACGGAACTCACGCTCCAGGCGATGTCGGGTCTTCGACGTTTCCATAGGGAAGGCCACCGTCGCGCGGAATGCTGCGCGCGACGGGTGCCAGGTCGACGGCTCCGTTACCGAGGAGTTCTGCGACGACTCTCGCTGAGACGTCGCGGGCTGCCTCCGCCAGGTGGGCGGAGGCGCGGCTGTCAGGGGTCGCGGCATGCGAGCTCGTGAGCTTGCGTATGCCGTCAGGACTATACACGGTCGCCGTCAGGAAGAGCAGCTCGCTGTCGAAGATCGCCATGGCGCCGACCGGCGCGGCGCACCCCGCTTCGAGGCCTGCGAGAACGAGGCGCTCGGCGAGCACGGTAGCCTCGCTCGAAGCGTGGTTGACCGCCTGCAGTCCCGCGAGGAGATGGCGGTCGAGCTGACCGTCACGCACCTCGAGGGCGAGAGCGCCCTGCCCGGGCGCGGTCGGCCAGTCGCTGAGTTCGAGATACTCGGTAACGACCTCCAGGCGATCGAGACGGCCGAGGCCGGCGGCGGCGAGCACGACCGCGTCGAGACGCTGAGCCGGGTCCGTGCCGGCCGCATCGAATACCCGGGAGAGACGCGTGTCGACATTGCCGCGAATGTCGACGACCTCGAGATCCGGTCGCTGCGCCCGCAATTGCGCAACACGACGCGGAGAGCCCGTCCCGACTCTGGCGCCGTCGGGAAGCGTGTCGAGGGTGAGGCCGTCACGGGCGCAGAGCACATCACGGGCGTCCGCGCGCTTGGGCACCGCGCCGAAGCGCAAACCCGGGTAGGAGCCGGTCGGCAGGTCCTTCATCGAGTGCACGATGAGGTCACATTCGTCGGCGAGCAGCGCGTCGCGCAGAGCAGAGGCGAAGACGCCCGTGCCGCCGAGGCTCGAAAGCGACTCGCGCGAGGTGTCGCCATGCGTCGTGATCGGAACGAGCTGGATCTCGGCCCTGGCCGCGAGGCCGAGACGTTCGGCGATGGCACGCGTCTGCGCCATCGCGAGCGCGCTGCGCCTGGTGCCGATGCGGATCGTGGCAGGCATCAGTCCCCCGCCGGGTCGGCCGGGCCGATGCGTTCGTGGTCCGGCCACGGACCGAGTTCGCTGAGATGCCGGCGCTTCGCGTGGGGAACGTCGTTGACACGCTCGAGTACGAGGTCGACGAGGCCTGCGACGAAGGCAGGGTGCACGCCAGGGGTCGGCACCCGCAGGACACGCAGCCCATGCCCCTCCGCGGTCGCGATCGCTTCGTTGTCGAGGTCCCATATGACTTCCATGTGATCACTCACGAAACCGAAGGGAACGATGACGACGGCCTTCACCCGGTCGGCGACGACGAGCTCATCGATCGCGTCGTTGATGTCCGGCTCGAGCCAGGGTGTGCGCGGGTCTCCCGAACGGGACTGGTATACGAGCGACCAGGCAGCATCGGGCGCGGCAGCGTCGTGGATGACGGAGGCCACAGCAAGGTGCTGCGCGACGTAGGCTCCTCCAGGCCCGAAGCCGGACCCCGAGGAATCCGCCGCGCTCATGGGGATCGAGTGGGTGACGTAGAGCACATGCACTTCGTCGACGGAGAGACCCTCGGACTGCAGCGTCTCCATCGACGTCGATACACCCTCGACGAACGGGGTGACGAAGCCGGGATGGTCGAAGAACTCCCGAATCCGATCGATGGCGACCTCGTCGCTCAGACCGGTGTCGGCGAGCGCCTTCTCGAAGTCCTCGCGGTACTGTCCGACGCCCGAATAGGAGGTGTAGGCACTCGTCACGAGACCGAGGAGCCGCGTGTCGCCGGCCGCGTGCGCCTCGCGCACGGCGTCGGCGAAGTACGGCGCCCAATTGCGGTTGCCCCAGTAGACGGGCAGCTCGCTGCCGCGACTCGCGAGCTCGGCTTCGAGCGCAGCCTTGAGCCGACGGTTCTGCTCGTTGATGGGGCTGACGCCGCCGAAATGCCTGTAGTGATGGGCGACCTCTTCGAGGCGCTCCTCGGGGATCCCGCGACCTGCCGTGACGTTCCGCAGGAACGGGATCACGTCGTCCTGTCCCTCCGGACCGCCGAAGCTGGAGAGCAGGATCGCGTCGTAGTGCGTCATTACTGCAGGACCTCCACGAGTTCCGCCGTGCCGATGCGGCGACCCGTGTAGAACGGAACCTCTTCGCGAACATGCATGCGGGCATCAGTCGCCCGGAGATCGCGCATGAGGTCGACCAGCTCGGTGAGTTCGTCACTCTCGATCGGCAGTATCCACTCGTAGTCGCCGAGCGCGAAGGCCGAGACGGTGTTCGCGATGGCGCCGCGGAAAGCCGCGCCCTTGCGACCGTGATCGGCGAGCATCCTGCTGCGCTCCTCCTCCGGCAGCAGGTACCACTCGTAGCTGCGCACGAAGGGGTAGACCGTGAGCCAGTTCTTCGGCTCGAGACCGCGCAAGAAGCCCGGTACGTGGCGCTTGTTGAACTCGGCGTCGCGGTGCACGCCCATGGCGTTCCAGGTGGGCAGCAGGCTCTTGAGCAAGCGGGCACGGCGCAGCTCACGCAGGGCCCACTGCAGGTTCTCGGCCTCGGGACCGTGGATCCAGATCATGACATCGGCGTCGGCGCGAAGTCCGGAGACGTCATAGAGGCCGCGGAGCGTGACGCCTTCGGCTTCGACGAGTTCGATGATGCCGTCGAGCTCCGCGACGATCTTCGGCACATCGTGACCGTCGAAATCGTCGGGGTTCGCGGGGTCGCGTCGCAAGACCGCGAAGAGCGTATAGCCCTGCGGCGGCGAGGCGGTGTCGTCACTCGCGCCGCTTTCGGCGACGGAGGGACTTTCGAAGGAACCGGGAGTAGCGTCTACTGCCCCACTGGCAGCCGGGTGAGTCATACCCATAGTCTCTCCCGCTTTGACCCGAGGGGCAAAAGCTGAGCGGGTCCGGCTCCACGAAAACCCCGGAACGCATGCCGTCGAGGCGTCACGAGGAGAGGTACCGCGCGGCGGCAATGCGAGTCTGCGCGGCGTCGATCATGGAGATCAAGCGATGCTCGTCCATGACGCGTCGCGATCAGCCGCGTCTCACCGCACGCACGACGAGCCATGCCCCGGCTCCGACGACCGCGGCGGTCCCGACTGCGACGGCCACGAGGCCGACGGGGTTCCGCTCGGCCACGCCCCGCACCCTGGCCATGAAGCGGTTCGCCGCGAGACGGGTCTGTTTGGGCAGGTTGAGCTTATCCTCGATCGCATCGAGCGTGCTCGCCAGCTCCGTCCGCACCCGGGCGGCATCCTTCTGCAGCTGCGCCCGCGTGCTCCGGGGTCTGGGAGTGGACGCGGAGGCGTCGACGCGCGTGCCGTTGCTCTCAGTGGCGGTCATACTCTCCCTCTCCTTTGAACGCGTCGAGGTCGCGACGGATGCTCGCCGTCGTGCCATCCTCGACCGGGCTGACGCCCTGCTTGATGCGGTCGCGCCCCCACACGACGAGGAGTGCGGCGATGAGGAACAGGACGGCCGCTACGATGAGCGCAGCCAGCCAGCCTGGAAGAGCGAGCGTGAGGGCGAGCACGGCGCAGGCGACGATGACGCCGAGGCCGAAGAGGAGGAAGACGGCGGCAGCAGCCAGTAGGGCGACGCCGAAGCCGATCTTCTGGCCCTTCTCGGCGAGTTCCGCCTTGAACCGCTCGATCTCGACACGCACCAGATCGGCGACAAGCGTCGGAACATCTCCGATGAGGGAGATCAGCGAGCGTTTGCTCTTCGGATTCGTCGCGTCCATGAAGCACTCACCTCCTTCGGATCGTTCGCCTAATCTTCGATGTCCGTCGACGCGGGCTTCTTCGTTCGGGTCGACCCCTTCGCAGATGCCTTCGACCCACGATCCGCCCTCTTCTGCGGCGCGGCGGGTTGAGCCGCTTCGGTGGTCGCGCTCGGCTTGCCGCCCTGGCTCTTGGTCACCGAGGCGACGACCTTCTTGGCGCCGTCGAGAATGGTGTCGGAGACGTCGCCGACCCGCGCGAGCGCGAATCCCTTGACCTGGTCGACACCCTGTTGAACGGTCGGGGCGTTCCAGACGCTCTCGGCTGCGGACTTGATCTGCTCATACCGCTTGCGTCCTGCGCGTGCGCCGAGCACGTAGCCGATGGCGACCCCGGCGACGAAGAGAAGCTTGCCCTTCATAGTGACCCCGTTCCTCAAGTTTCGCGTCTACCCAGCGTAACCCGTTCGAGGATGACGCCAAGGAACAGTCGTGCCGCGGCGGCGCCCTGCGCCGGTGGCGAGCCTTCGAGGATGACGCCAAGGACTGGCCATGACCGGGCCGGATCACCCTCCGCCCGCGCGCGGCCGCGTGGCCGCGACGCTGCGACGAACGGGTGTCGTTTGCGGCCGGGGCCGCGGCGGAGCCGAACCACCAGCGGGCATGAACGGGGCCCGACACGCTAAGTGCCAGGCCCCGTCCGCCGCGAATGAGTCAGCGTCCCTAACTCTCCGATCGCGACTCTTCAGCAGAGCCGAAGACACCCTTGAACCACCGGTGTCTGCTCCGCAGCACGGCGATCACTCCTCCAACCAGCAGCACCAAGCTGACACCGATGAGGCTCACGACGGAATCCACTCCGGTACTCGCTAGCGCGGCGAAGGGTGCCGCCTTTCCGCGCGCGCTGGCGCTCTCCGGCTTGGACGTCGCGACAGACGACTCCGCCGGCGCCGGGTTGGCATCCTCGACGGCGCGTTCTGGCTCCTCGACCCCGGAGATCGCCGAGCCCACCGGCTCAGCGGATTCGGCCGGAGTTGCCGCCGCGGCCAGATCGTCCGGAGACACCACAAAGGTCCGCCCATGCCGGGGCGCGGTCTCGGCCGGCTTCGCTGAAGACATGACGGGGATCGGCTCGATCGAAGACACGGCGGGAGCCGACTCGACAGACTCAGGCGCGACCGGCTTCTCCGAAGGCACGGCGGGAGCCGACTCGACAGACTCAGGCGCGACCGGCTTCTCCGAAGGCACGGCGGGAGCCGACTCGACGGACTCGGACGGCTTCACCGAAACGGCGTTCGGCTTGGCAGCCGAGCGGGAGTCCAGGTAGGCCCGGAGACCCGCAAACGCGTCGGCGTTCAGCACGCCGTCGATCGCTCCGGTATACCCGTACTTCTGAGCCAACCGCTGAAGGCCCTGCTCATTGGTCTCTGCGTCCTTCAGCACATTCGACTGTTTCAGAACTCGACTCACTCCGAGCCAGGTGTTGTTGCCGGGGTCGCCATCGATCGGACCCGTATATCCGCCGACGGCCGCGATGCGCTGGATGATCTTCCCTTGCTCAACGGTATAGCTGGCCTTGGGCGGAATGATCGCGCCAACAGGAGGCCCGGTCTCGCCGTTTGGCGGCTGCGAAAGCCCCTCGAACGCATCAAGCTTCGCGATGTCGATGTCGAACGGGATGATGTCCTGTTTTCCCCCGTCGCTGTATTGATGGATGACCCAGGTCGGGAAGGCGTTCCCGATGTTCGGTTTGGCTGGTGTCGTGAAGTGCGCGATCCATAGTTTGGTACCCAGCGCCTTGGTCTGAGGCCAGTCGATGGATCTCACCAACGACGAGTTGGTGTAGAAGAGGGGCAATCGCCCGGTCTTGGACTGCACCTCTTTCAGGAACGAAGCCGTCTTTTCGTCGTTCCAGAACTCCCCGTCGTCGATTCCTTCATTGTCGAGGACGAGGATGTCCCCCTCTCGGTAGTCGGAGAGGTGGTCGACGAAGAACTTGGCATCCTTCTTCGGATCATCGCGCGATCCGGCGACCCAGTAGTGCCCGACGAGCAGCCCGGCCGCACGGGCCCGTTCGACCTGTTTCTGGTAGAACGGCGCCGTATAGGTCGGCGACACGTTGCTGCCGCCCGCCTTCACGATCGCGAACTGGTACCCGGCCTTTCGAATCGCCTCGAAGTCCAGATCGCTCTGTGACGTCGCCACGTCGATACCGTAGACGCCCTGTGGCGACGAGCCTGGCGGAGACTCGGCGGCCTGTGCGCTCAGCGTCGGCGCCACCGAAAGGAGAATGGCGGCAAATATGCTCACAAATAGATATATATGTTTTCTCATAGAATTCACTTAGGTAGATATCAATAGATAAATAGACACGGTTCAGCGCTCTCTGCACTGGATCCCATGCACTCGAAAGTATAAAACGGCCGGTTGGGAACCCCTCTCAGCAAAAGGACATGCTGTTCACAACCAAAATCGACTAGCATGCCATGCCCACCGAACCTCTGCGCTGCCCGAGAGCTCGGTCGTCGTCATGAGCGAGCTTCCCGGGCCGCCACACGGTCGCAACCTTCGCTGCTACCGGGTGGCAGCCGAGTATTCGGAGGCGCTTCTTCACGGTCGCCATCTCACATGCGGCATCAACAACGGTAGTGGTGGCTATTAGTCGCAGACACGCCCGAAGGGCACATCATCGATGCGGCATACGATACATGCGGCTCCCTCGGGGGGCGGGGTCGTCATGGCCGGGCCGAGCACGAACAGCCGAGCGACGTCGCATGTATCGAAAGATGTAGTATCAATGCACTGGTCGCCGGATACAGAACCGGGTCTTCGTTCCGTAGGCTTGTGAACTGCGCGTCGCCCTCGAAGGCGACGCGACGCGACGCCCCTGCCGTTGCAGTCCGGTCGCACGACCTTGGAGGTACGCTGGGGGGTGGCTCGGGAGCATCGTTGCGGGGGCCTTCAAGCCGAACCGGTGCCTGCTTCTCCCTCATGAGGATATGGGGAGAGAGCTCCGTGCTCGCCGCGTGCCGAACCCCCTATCTATGAACCGATCATTCCCAATGAATCCTGAGACCCCGACCTACGGCATCGTGCTCGCAGACGACAATACCGTGATGGTCGAAGCGCTCGCCGAGGTGCTCGGAAGAAGCGAGACCGTTGAGGTCTGCGCGACCGGAGGTGGTGGCTGCGACGCGATCATCCTTGCCCGGGCATTCCAACCCCGGGTGCTGGTCGTGTCTGCTACGAGCGACACCCCGCCGTTCGGCGCGCTCGTTCGCCTGACCGCTCAGTTCTCTCCCCGCACGAGAGTCGTGGCCACCACCCATCTGGTCGCCGTGCACGACGAGGACAAGCAGCCGCTCCTCAACGACGGCGCCTGGGCAGTGGAGTCGCTCAATCAGCCGCTGTCCCGTTTTCTCAAGGTGGTCGAGGACATAGCCGTCTCGTCTCGTCGACCGCGCAGACCGCATCCGCCGCAGCGGAACAAGCCGACCGGTCCCGTCTCCCCCCGCGAACTCGAAGTCCTCGAGCTCCTCGTCGTCGGCAAGACGAACGCGGCGATCGCACGAGAGCTCTCGATCAGTACCGGGACGGTGAAACGACACGTCGTGAATCTCTATACGAAGCTCGGTGTCAGTTCGCGGGTCGCCGCGACACGACAGGGCGCCGCGCTCGGGCTCATCGATCTCGGAACCTACTCGAGAACGGGCACGACCGGAGACGGCCACTCATCCTAGTCGCGCTTGTCGCGTCAGCACCGCGAGGACACCGTCCGCGGCGATGTGCCGGCTCGGTCTTCTGCTCGCTGGACACGGCGCCGCGAGCTGGGGCCGAGGGGCCCCGCCGAAACGCGTCACCGCCCTCCATAACCGGCTTCCGCGCTCGGCCACCCCCCTCGAGCACACCGTCTCGAACACACCGTCGCCCGCCGGCCGGGAACCTCAGAGATGCAGGAGGTGCTGTCGGATGCGACGGGCGGCATCGCGGGCATCCGGAACCACCGAGGCCAGCCCCGTGCCCGCCACCCACGCGCCGACGGCCTCGAGCGTCGGTTCTTCGGAGAGGGCGGCGCGCAGACCGTCGACTCGGGCTCGTTGGCCGACCGCCGCGTGCGAGAGGGCGTCCCGCCAGACCGTTCTCGCATGGGCCACGACGTTCGCCGCTGAGAGCGGCACGCCCAGAATCTCACTCGCGTCGTGGAGAGCAAGCACCAGAAAGGCGTCGTCGTCGAGAGCGGCCGTCGCCTCCGCCTCCCCGGCACGTCCGTAGGAGAGGCGGATGACGTGACGCCCCGGTCCGGCCGTCTCGGCGAGCCACGCCCACTTCGCGGTCGCGTGAGTGAGCGCCTTCGCGGTGACGCCGGGGGTGCCGGCGGCGATGAGGGCGCCGCTTCCGCGAGGCGCGTCGTCGAGAGCGGTCTCGTCGACGACGATCGTCGCGAGCTCGACCGACGGGCCGGCCGGCCACTCGCCGGCGAGAGGTTCCCCCCAATCCGGGCAGACGCTTGAGAGCAGGGCGATCGACGGTGCCGCCGGTGCGGCGACGATCACGGCGCGTGCGCGGATCTTGTTCCGCTCCCCCACCGAATCCTCGACATGCACCGCCCACCTTTTCTCGTCGCCCACCTCGCCGGCCGCCCTGGCGTCGTCGATGGCGTCGAGTCTCGCGGCGCGCGCCCCCGTGCGAAGCTCGCCGTCGAGGCGGCTGATGTCGGCGACGAGCGCATCGACCAGCCGGGACATGCCGCCACGGATGCCGCGGACCGCGGAACCGGCCGGCGCATCCGCGCGCAGCAGGGCGACCCCTCCCGAGAGCGAGCCGGCACGGGTCATCGCCTGGTTGAGCCCAGGAGCCACGCCGTCGAGCTCGAGTTCGTCGGCATTTGCCGAGTAGACCCCCGACGAGATCGGCGAGACGAGCCGGTCGAGCACCCGCCGGCCCATGCGCTTGCGCACCACGGCACCCAGATTCGTCTCCCGGCCGATCGTGAGCACGGGCATGAGACGGTCGAGATAGGCGCGCAGGGCGCCGCCCCAGCCGATCGCCGCGCGCACGTCATCGGCGAGCGGCGACGACGGAATGCCGAGCAGCGCGGTCTTCGGCAGGGGAACCGTGACGGCTGCTCCACCGCTCCCGGGCAGACGCAACCACGCACGCCCGGCCTCTGGCGCGACGATCTGCCCGCCCAGGCCGAGTTCGTCGAGCAGTCTCTCGACGGAACCGCCCCTGGTCGCGAAGCTCTCGGCGCCGGAGTCGAGGCGCAGTCCGGCGAGCTCGTGCGAGCCGACGCAGCCGCCCGGGAGATCCCTCGCCTCGAGGATCGTGACCCTCAGGCCGACACGCAGACATTCGCGCGCTGCGACGAGTCCGGCCACCCCAGCGCCGACCACGACGACATCGGCGACATCGCCATCACCCTCGGACAGCACACCCTCGTCGGGCTGGTCCCCGGTCATAGCGAGTGCACGAACTCGACCACGCGGGTGAGCACGGCCGGGTCCGTCTCAGGCGGAACGCCATGGCCGAGGTTGAGCACATGAGCCGGCGCCGTGCGACCCCGCACGAGCACATCGCGCACGTGCGCCTCCAGCACCGGCCAGGGGGCCGCGAGCAGCGCCGGGTCGATGTTGCCCTGAAGGGGCACGTTGCCGCCCAGGCGACGGCTGGCCTCGTCGAGCGGCACGCGGTAGTCGACGCCGACGACGTCGGCCCCGACGTCGTGCATGGCCTGGAGAAGTTCGCCGGTCCCCACCCCGAAGTGCACGATCGGCACCGAGCGGCGCACCGTCTCGGGGTCGGCAGCCTGGTCTCGTGCCGGCAGGGAGTAGCTGAGATCACGCACGTGGCCGATGGCGCGGGCGGATGCGGGCGCCGCGTACCGCACGTAGTCGGAGAGCGAGAGCGCTCCGGCCCACGAGTCGAAGAGCTGGGCTGCGCTCGCGCCGGCGAGCACTTGCGCACGCAGGAACCGGCCGGTGACATCGGCCGTCCAGGCCATGAGCCGCGCCCAGGCCTCGGGGTCGGCGTGCATGAGCGTGCGGGCCGCGATGTGGTCCTTGGACGGACCACCCTCGACGAGGTACGCGGCGAGGGTGAACGGCGCACCCGCGAAACCGATGAGCGGGGTGGCCGTTCCGGACCTGAACGGTGACGAGCCCGTCGAGTCGACACGGGCGAGCTCTGCGACGGTGCGGCGCACGGCCTGCTCGACGGGAGCGAGCGCCTCGTCGAGCATGGCAGGGTCGAGCGCCGTGAGAGCTGCGACATCAGCCGCCGTGCGCACGGGCGCCGCCATGACCGGCCCCTTGCCCGAGACGATCTCGACCTCGACGCCGACGAGCTTCAACGGCACGACGATGTCGCTGAAGAAGATGCCGGCGTCGACGCCATGACGGCGGACGGGCTGCAGGGTGATCTCGCTCGCGAGCTCCGGGTCGAGACAGGCATCGAGCATCCTGGTGCCGGCACGCAGTTCCCGGTACTCCGGCAGCGAGCGGCCCGCCTGCCGCATGAACCAGACCGGCGTGACCTCGGGGCGATCGCCCTGATAGGCGCGCACGAGCCGAGATTCGCTGGTGAGGCCGGAAGAGAGCGGATGCTGCGCGTCGAGGTTCACGTACCCCATTGTCGCTCAGAAACACCGCCGGGAAGTGTCGACCTCTGCGCGCGAGCCGTGCGGGTAGGCGCTATCGGTGCGTGCCGCGGTCGATCGGGTGGACAGCACACGCCGAGCCGCTCCATGCCGCACGATGTTTCCCTGGAATACACGGCCGCCGCGACACCGGCAGGCCTCGGGTAGAATCCTGAAGTGCTCATCTGCCTGTCCGCGAGTCACAAGAACTCGAGCTTCGACCTCCTCGAGCGACTCTCCGTCGACGCGGGCGCCGTCGGCAGCGTAATCGTCTCCGGCCACGATGCCACGCGCGGCGCCGTCGTCGTCGCGACGTGCAACCGCTTCGAGGCGTATCTCGACCTCGACAAGCCGTTCGGGGTCTCGCCCCTGCCCGCAGTCTTCTCTGCGATCGAGGCGGTGAGCGCCGCGACCGCCGTAGACGTGGAGACGCTGCGGGACACTCTCGACCTCGTGCACGGCAACGGCGTCGCCGAGCACCTCTTCGCCGTCTCGGCAGGGCTCGAGTCGGTCGTCGTCGGTGAGGGCGAGATCGCCGGTCAGGTGCGGCGTTCCCTCGAGCGGGCACGCAGCCTCGGCACCACGAGCCCCGAGTTGGAACGGCTCTTCCAGCGCGCCTCGCAGACCTCGCGCGGCGTCAAGAACCGCACCGGGATCGGCTCGGCCGGCCGGTCGCTCGTTCGGCTCGCCCTCGACCTCGCAGAGAGTCGCGTGAGCGACTGGGCCGAGACGAGTGTCCTGCTCGTCGGCACCGGCCGCTATGCCGGGGCCTCCCTCGCCGCACTCCGAGACCGGGGTGTCGAGGATGTCCAGGTCTACTCGCCGTCCGGGCGCGGTGCCCGCTTCGCCGCAAGCCACGGCATCGTCGCTGTTCCAGCCACCGGGTACGCGCATACCGCGGCGTCCGTCGACATCATCGTGACATGCACGACCGCCGACCACCACGTGCTCGACGCCGCCGTGATCACGGCCGGCCGCGCCGAACTCGGCCTAGACCGACGGGAGCGCTCGGGCGCACCGGTCTCCGTCTGCCCCGCTCGCACCGCACGGGAGTCGCGCAGTCAGCTCGTGATCGACCTCGGGCTTCCCCGCAACGTCGACCCCGACGTCGGCGGAATCCCGGGAGTCGAGTTGCTCGATCTGGAGACGATTCGCATCCACGCTCCGCTCGAAGAGCTCAACGCGACCGACGAGGCGCGCGCGATCGTCGGAAGAGCGGCGCGGAAGTTCACGGATGTCGCCGAGGAGCAGAGCCTTGCCCCCGCCGTCGTCGCGTTGCGGAGCCACGTCTTCGAACTGCTCGACGCCGAGATCGGGCGTGCCCGTGCCCGTGGCGACGACGACGGCCGCATCGAACAGGCCTTGCGCCACCTCGCCGGCGTGCTGCTGCACATCCCGATGAACCGCGCGCGCGAGTACGCACGCTCAGGGGAGCAACAGGCCTGGCTCGACAGCCTCGAGGCGATCTTCGGAATCGTGCCAGAGGCGTCCTCGGAGCAGCGTGCGGCACCCGCGCCCGTTCCACTGACCCGGCGAGCGAACTCCTGACGGCACCTGCCGGTGCCAGCCGACCGCACTGAACCTGCGAACCAAGTCGAAAGGTTCATGTTCCCTCCTCTCGCAGTACGGCGCGTCAGAGGACATCATTCCCTCGGGGGACGCTTCTGCGACTGTCGATCACAAGACTTGAGGTTGTTCACGTTCAAGCAGGAGGAACACACAAGTGGTTGCAGATGTGGAGACAGCCCGTAGGAAGGGCTTTCTGGTTCAAGTCAGAGCCGAGTCCTTTCCTGTCCGATTCACCTGGGGAGCTCGCGATTGGATCGCGCTGCTTGCGGTGCCGGCGATCTTCCTGGGTGGGTGGGTGATATCGCTCGTCACAGCTGATCTCGCCACACGAGCAGTCGCCGACACATCTATCAGGCTGATTCTGTTCGTCATGTTGGCGATCGCGAACCGCGAGCTCCTTGCTCGGCACTGGCGAGCATTCCTGGCCGTGCTAGGGCGGAGCATCGGCATCGTCCTCCTGGGGATGATCCTCCTTCTGATCGTCACCGATGTCGTGGGAGCAGCGCTTCGCCCCTTCGTCTCGAACATCCCCGAAACAAGTGCTGCACCGGTTGCCTCGCTCGGATTCGGGGTTCTCCTGTTCGCGTCCTTCGGCCCAATCGCGACGGCCTTGATCGAGGACTTCACCTTCCGCCATACCCTGCTGATGAAGTTCCCCGTATGGGGCAACCTCGCTGCAGCTACCCTGCTCACTCTTGTCAATGCCATCCTGTTTGGAGCAATCCATATCAACAATTTCGGTGGCCAGTGGATCCTGACGCTCTCCTTCGCTGCCGCTGGACTACTGATGAACCTCATCTACCTCTGGACACGGAACATCTGGCACGTACTACTCCTTCACGCCGCCAACAACTTCATCATCGGCGGGCCTCTTACACTCCTCTTCGTCTATGCGACCGGCGGCACCATCGGCTAGGCCCATCACTCGCAGCCTGCACCCGTGTCGCTAGACGTCATGTAGTGCCACATGTGCGAGAGGGGCCCCAGCTCAATATCCTGTGGCGTGGGCGACAACCGAACCACGCCCATCGAGGTCGACCATCCGGCCGTTGGGGCGCTCAGGGCGGCCACACAGGTACTCGAAGCCGGCCCCTCCGAGCTGACCACTGCCGGTCGCATCGATAATGGAGCCATGCGCGCTGTCTGGTTCGATGCCTTCGGTCGACTTCCCGAGGTTCGCGAGGTCGCCGACCCAGAGCCGAGCCCGGCCGGCGTGGTGCTGCGCGTCGAGGCGACGGGCCTCTGCCGCAGCGACTGGCACGCCTGGCTCGGCCACGACGCTGATGTCGCCCTCCCCCACGTTCCCGGTCACGAACTCGTCGGCGTCATCGACGCGATCGGGCCGCACGTGAGCCGGTTCGCGCTGGGCCAGCGCGTGACGGTCCCCTTCGTCTGCGCGTGCGGACGCTGCCCCGAGTGCGCATCCGGCAATGGGCAGGTGTGCCGCAACCAGACCCAGCCCGGCTTCAGCCACTGGGGCTCCTTCGCCGAGCGTGTCGCCCTGCATGACGCCGACGTGAACCTCATCGCCATCCCCGACGAGCTCGACTCCGGAGCCGCCGCGCTTCTGGGGTGCCGCTTCGCGACCTCCTACCGAGGTCTCGCCCACCAGGCGGCGTTATCGCCGGGCGAGCATCTCGTCGTCGTCGGCTGCGGCGGGGTCGGCCTGAGCGCCGTGATGATCGGCCGGGCACTCGGCGCCGTGGTGACCGCCGTCGACATCAGCCCTGCCGCACTGGTCGCCGCCGCCCGCGCCGGAGCCGAGCACACGATCGACTCACGCGGCCTCGCCGACGACGAGGTCGTCGCACGCATCCGCTCCGTGACGGATGGCGGACCGCAGGTGTCGCTCGAGGCGCTCGGCCGCGAGAGCACCGTCGCGATCGCCGTGCGCTCGCTCGCCCGCCGAGGACGTCACGTGCAGATCGGCCTGCTCGCAGAAGACCCGCGGTTCCCCCTGAGTGCGGTCATCGCCGGCGAGCTCAGCATCCTCGGCAGCCACGGCATGCCTGCAAACGCCTACGCGGACATGCTCGAACTCGTGCTCGACGGGCGGCTCCAGCCGCAGAAGCTGATCGAAAGGCGGATCGCACTCGACGAGGCCCCCGCCGCGCTCGCCGCGATGTCGCAACCGAGCACGACCCCCGGCGTGACCATCATCACGCCGTAGCGGAGCGCGGCGAGGCGCGAACGAGTCGAACCGTGTGGTTGCGGAGGGGTGCGAGTCTCACGCCTGCCCAGGCGGGGTCGCCGCCTTTCCATAGCTCGGGATCGATCCAGAGCTACGCGCCGTTCAGCCGTTGCGCGAGGTACGCGGTCAGCCCGTCGAGCGGCACGCGATCCTGCTGCATCGTGTCGCGTGAGCGCACGGTCACGGCGTTGTCGTCGAGCGAGTCGAAGTCGACGGTCACGGCGAACGGAGTTCCGATCTCATCCTGCCGCCGGTAGCGGCGACCGATCGCACCGGAGTCGTCGAAGTCGACGTTCCAGCGCTTGCGCAGCTCGTCGGCGACCCCACGCGCCATCGGGGAGAGCGCCTCGTTGCGCGACAGCGGCAACACGGCGACCTTCACGGGAGCGAGCCTTGGGTCGAGCCGCAGCACGGTGCGCTTGTCGGTGCCGCCCTTCGCGTTCGGCACGTACTCCTCGTCGTACGCGTCGACGAGGAACGCCATAAGTGCACGGGTGAGACCGAAGGACGGCTCGATCACATACGGGATCCACCGCTCGTTCTTGGTCTGATCGAAGTAGCTGAGGTCCTTGCCGGACGACTCGGAGTGCACCCGCAGATCGTAGTCGGTGCGGTTGGCGACTCCCATGAGCTCTCCCCACTCGCTGCCGGCGAACCGGAAGCGGTACTCGATGTCCACGGTGCGCTTCGAGTAGTGCGAGAGCTTGTCATCCGGATGCTCGAACAGGCGAATGTTCTCGGGCGTCATGCCCAGGTCGATGAACCAGTCCCAGCAGGCGTCGAGCCAGACCTGGAACCACTCGTCGTCGGTACCGGGCTCGACGAAGAACTCCAGCTCCATCTGCTCGAACTCCCGCGTGCGGAAGATGAAGTTTCCCGGCGTGATCTCGTTGCGGAACGCCTTGCCGATCTGACCGATGCCGAACGGCGGCTTCTTGCGACTCGTCTGCAGGACGTTCGCGAAGTTCGTGAAGATGCCCTGTGCCGTCTCCGGTCGCATATAGTGCATCCCGGACTCGTCGTCGACGACACCGAGGAAGGTCTTCATGAGTCCGGAGAACTGCCTGATCTCCGTCCACTGACCGACCTTGTCGGGGTGCTCAGGGTCGGGGATGTCGGCGAGCCCATTGACCGGAGGATGGCCGTTCTTCTCCTCGTAGCCCTCGAAGAGATGGTCTGCGCGATAGCGCTTGTGGGTGACGAGCGACTCGGTGAGCGGGTCACTGAAGACCTTGACGTGACCGGATGCCTCCCACACGGCGGTCGGCAGCACGACTGCGGAGTCGAGACCGACCACGTCTCCTCGGCCGCGCACGAACCGGTTCCACCACTCGCGCTTGATGTTCTCTTTGAGCTCGACACCGAGGGGCCCGTAGTCCCACGCCGAACGCGTGCCGCCGTAGATCTCGCCGGAGGGGAAGACGAAACCGCGGTGTTGCGCGAGAGTGATCACTGAGTCGAGTCGAGACTGCTCGGCCATGCGTATCGAGTCCTTCGGATCCGGGGCGGTTGGTGCACGCCCATCCTAGTAAAGCTGAGAGGAACCCCCGGAATGCCCCCTCATGCGGTGTGCATTCGCCCCTGCACCCTTGCCGGGCTCGCCGGGCCTGCTTAGATTGACGGGACCGGGGAGCCAGAGTGCCCCCTTTCCAGACGTTCCAGTTCCATACATTCCAGACGGCGGCGGGTGATGCACATCTTCGATTCACTCCTCGACCTTGATATCTCCACCGGCCCCGTCATCGTCGCAGCCTACGCCCTCAGCGCCGCCGCACTCGCCTACCTGCTGTTCAGGAGAAGGACGGCCGTGTGGTTCTTCATCGCGATCATCGCCATCGTCGCCGGAGCGCTCATCGGGCTGCTCGTGCTCTGGCTCGCCGTCGACGTGTTCGACTCCTTCGGCAGTCCGGTCGCCGGTGCAACGTACATCTGGGTTCCCGCCGCCTTCGCCGGCTTCGGGCTCGCCGTCGTGAACCTGCGGGGTTCGCGTTGGTGGCGCACCCTCGTCGCGACTCTGTCGATCCTGCTCTTCGGGGTCACGGCGACCCTGTCGGTCAACGACGCCTACGGGCTGAGCCCGACTCTCGGCGCCTTCTTGCACATCAGCACGGCGAAGCCGGTCGGCGTCGGCACGCCGAAGCCCCTCGGTGCGACTGATCCGACGGAACCGCTCTTCTACGTCTGGAAGCCACCGATGGGAATGCCGCCGACCGGAAAAATCGGCTCGGTCGAAGGCGACATCCCGAACACGAACTCGCTCTTCCCGGCACGACCAGCGCAGATCTATCTGCCGCCGGCGGCACAAGTGCAGAACGCCCCGAAGCTGCCCCTCGTCATCATGATGTTGGGGCAGCCCGGAGACCCCGATCCCCGGTACATCGCCAAGGTCCTCGACGGATACGCCGCCGGGAACAACGGCCTGGCACCGATCGCGCTCGTCGTCGACCAGCTGAGCGACCCGTTGATGGATCCGCTCTGCCTCGACAGCCCCCTCGGCGACGTCGAGACGTACCTCATGAAGGACGTCGTCCCCTGGGCGAGGGAGAATCTCGCCGTGCTGCAGAGCCCTAGATACTGGACGGTCGCCGGATACTCGAACGGCGGGGAGTGCGCAGCGTACTTCGGTTCGAAATACCCCGATACCTTTGGCAACCTGCTCGCCATCTCCCCGAACGAGTATGCCGGCGCCGAGCAGAACGACGTCGTCCTCTCTTCGATCTTCGCGGGCGACCAGGCGGCCTACGACGCGGTCAAGCCAGCCGTCATCATGGCGTCGCGAGCCCCATACCTCGATACGACCGCCGTCTTCACGGCGGGTGCGAGCGATAGCGACTTCAGCCCCGGCACGCAGCGGCTCGCGGATGCGGCGATGAAAGCAGGCATGAAGACCACGTTCTACTCCGTTCCAGACGCCGACCACGGGGTGAGCGGCCTCAACGGAGGGCTGGCGAAGGGTTTCGAGAGCCTCTACCCGCGCCTCGGCCTCTCGGCGCCCGCCTCCTGAACGGACGAAAGCTATCGTGAACGCCCGACCAGACGACAGCACAGAGGCCACCAGCAGCGCCAGCACGGGCGCCACGGCCACGTCCCCTTCAGCCGCCGTGCGAACCACGCGACGGATAGCCGACTACGTCGCACACGTTCCCGTCAGTGTCGGATTCGCGGCGCTCATCGTCGTCACGGCCCTCCTCGCGGGGACCTTCCTCGGCGCGGCAAGCATCGACACCAAGGTATCCTGGGCGGCTGGTGTGACCACGACGATCGAGAACGGCTCGTGGTGGACGGTCGTCACCGCCCTCTGCATCCCGTGGGATCCCTTCCAGCTCGCCGCAGGTGTGCTCGCCTCGCTCGTGCTGCTGGGCATCGCCGAGCGCCTGCTGGGCTCGGTGCGGGTGCTCGTCGCCATGTCGATGACCGGTGTGGTCGGGGTCACGCTCGGCGTCGCGCTGGAAGCCGTCGGCAGGGCCGCCGGCGAGTGGTGGGCGGAGATGGCCTCGTTCGACCTCACCCTGGACCCGCTGACCCCTCTCGTCGGCGCATTGCTCGCGGCGAGCGCCTTCGCCGGGTCACTGTGGCGGCGGCGCATCCGGGTCAGCGTCTTCTCTTTTCTGCTGACGTTCGTGCTCTACGACGGCGACTCGTCCAACGTCTACCGCTTCATCGCGGCGCTGACGGGCCTCTTCCTCGGCGCGATCCTGAACCGCGGCGGCTCGACGCTGCGTTCGCACCGCAGCTCACATCGAGAAACCCGGACGCTCCTCGCCACGATCGTCGCGGCCACGGCGATCGGGCCGATCATCTCGCTGGTCAACCCCAACGGTTTCGGCGCGATGTCCCTCGTCGCGCACTTGTTCGGCGAGAGCTTTCCCGACAAGCAGGCCACCCTCGATCGCTGTGCAACCGAGATCTCGGCCGAGTGCGAGCGCGCACTGGCGCTCCTGAGCTTCGCCGGCGTCGGGCCGTTCCTGCTCGTCTTCGTGCCGCTCGCCCTGCTGATCGTTGCGGCCTGGGGTCTGCGCAAAGGCCGCCGGTTCGCGCTCTGGCTGGCCATTGCCGTCAACCTTGCACTCGCGGGTCTCGCGTGGTTCTCCTTCGACATCACGGCAACGATCAAGCGGGCCGAGGCCGACGACTGGACGTCACTCGACATCGGCAAGCTCATCGTGTGGATCGGGGCCACCATCGCCGTGCCGCTCGTCGTCGCCGTACTGCTCTTCCTCCGTCGCGGGAACTTCACGATCGCGGCCCCGCACTCCGCCGTCGTGCGCTTCACCTACATCGTCGTGGCCACCTTCCTCGTGCTCGCCGTCGCCTACTTCGCCGTCGCCCTCGCCACTATCGACGCCTACACACCGGATGCAACGCTCGGAGACCTTGCGATCGACACCCTCAAGCGCTTCATCCCGGTGAACTTCGTCGTCACGACGGGAGACACGATCGTTCCGACAGACAACCTCACATTCGTGCTCTTCCAGTGGCTGGGAGTCGTGTTCTGGGCGGTGTTCATCGTCGCGGCCTTCCGGATGTTCATCGCCATCGAGTCGTGCGTTCGCGATGGCGATCACCAGCGCATCCGCGAGCTCCTCCGCCGCCGCGGGGGCGGAACCTTCGGTTTCATGGCCACCTGGCCGGGGAACGTCTACTGGTTTAGCCCGGATGGCGAGGCGGCCGTCGCCTACCGGGTGATCAACGGGATCGCCATCACGATGTCGGATCCGGTCTGCTCCGAGGAACGCAGCGGCCGGACGATTCGCGAGTTCGCGGCCTTCTGCGACGCGAACAGTTGGGTGCCCGTGTTCTACAGCGTGCACGGGCACTATCTTCCGATCTTCGGCGAACTCGGTTGGCTGTACACCTCGATCGGCGAGGAGACCCTCATGCGTCCGATCGACCTCGACATGACCGGAAAGCCGTGGAAGAAGGTGCGCCAGGCGCTCAATCGCGGTGCCAAGGAGGGCGTGACCACACTGTGGACCACCTGGAACGAGCTGCCGATATCGATGATCGACCAGATCAACCAGATCTCCGAGCAGTGGGTGGCCGAGAATGAGCTTCCCGAGATGGGCTTCACCCTCGGCGCCTTGGAGGAGCTGAAGGACCCGGAGGTGAGATTGATGCTCGCCGTCGGAGCGGATGGCCGGATGCAGGCGATCACGAGCTGGCTCCCCGTCTACCGCGACGGCGAGCCGATCGGCTGGACGATGGACTTCATGCGGCGCGCCGACAAGACCATCCCGGGAATCATGGAGTTCCTTATCGCGTCATCCGCGCTGCACATGAAGGAGCAGGGCATCGAGCTGCTGAGCCTCTCCGGTGCCCCGCTGGCCACGGCGCCGCTCGCCGTCGGCGAGACACCGCCCGATCCGACCGCGATGACGCGTCTGCTCGAGTTCCTCGCCAAGACGCTCGAGCCCGCCTACGGCTTCTCCTCCCTCTTCACGTTCAAGGCGAAGTTCAATCCGAGGTACGAGACCATCTACATGGCGTACCCTGATCCCCTCGCGCTTCCGGCGATCGGCACCGCCATCGGCAAGGCCTATCTGCCCGAGGTCTCCGCGAAAGAGGCGATCTCTCTCATGAGGACTCTCACGAAACAGGATGAGCGCACGCTGTCGTGATCGACAGCCATACCGTCGGGGGGCGGTTCATAGGAGGAAAGGGTTCATAGGAGGAAAGATGGACAGGCGGGGATTCCTGACTTTCGGTGCGGCGTCGACAGCGCTAGCGCTCATCGGTTGCTCACGAGAACGCGCAGGGATGCTCACGCCTCCCTCGGTCACGGAGAGTGCAACGCCGACGCCACGATCTGTTCCCACCTCTGCGGCGACCCCGCGCGCGATCCGACCACCCGCCCCGCGCCTCGACAGAGTGCCCGTTCCACCCGGAGCCCTCACCGGGCTCCCCGGTGAAGGCTCCCTGCTCGCTTGGACGGTCGACGACGGCACGAGCCCGGAGGTCTTAGCAGCCTACGCCCGGTTCGCACATGAGACGGGAACACGACTGACCTTCTTCGTCAACGGGATCTACGACGCATGGGACGGGAACGTCGAGGTGCTGCGTCCGCTCGTCGACTCCGGTCAGCTGCAACTCGGCAATCACACCTGGTCGCACGCCGACCTCACTTCGCTCTCGGACTCCGAGGTCGTGCACGAGCTGCAACGCAACCATGACTTCATCCAGAACCTCTGGGGTGTCGACGCCCGGCCGTTCTTCCGCCCGCCGTTCGGCTACCACGACGACAGGATCGACCACCTCGCCGCCGATATCGGCTATACGGTCCCGACCCTCTGGCACGGCTCGCTCTCCGACTCCGGCCTCATCACGGAACAGCAGATCGTCGACTTCGCCACCGAGTGGTTTCTCCCGCAACACATCGTGATCGGCCACCTCAACTTCGACCCTGTCACGAGGGTCTTCCCGCAGTTGATGCAGATCGTTCGCCAGCGAGGTCTGCAGACGGTCACTCTCAACGACGTGTTCACGAGCCAAGCCCACCCCTGAACCCCGGGAAGTCGCGCGGCAGGCGGCCGACTCCCGTGTGCGCTTGAATGGACGAGTGACTCCCACCGTCCTCCCCGACATTCCCGTCGCCGCCGTCGCCATCATCCGCGAGCGCCGCGTGCTCATGGTCACCGCTCGGGGGCGCGATGTCATCTTCATGCCGGGAGGCAAGATCGACTCCGGCGAGACGGCGAGGGAGGCCGCACTGCGGGAGGCCGGCGAGGAGATCGCCGTCGTCCTCCGGCCGGAGAGCATGCGCGAGCTCTTCACTGTCGCCGTCCAGGCGCACGGAGAGCCGGAAGGACGCCTGGTGCGCATGATCGTGTTCGCCGGGGAGACCGACGACGAGCCCGCGCCGTCTGCGGAGGTGAGCGAGCTGCACTGGGTGACATCGGCCGATGCCCGCCGATGCCCGCCCGCTGGCGCCGAGGTGCTGCGCCGGCTCGACGAGCTCGACCTCATCGACTGAGCGCCGCGCCGACACGGCGACGCTTGAGCTGCGCCGGCCTGTCTGCCGAGAGCGAAAGCACTTCGCATGCGGCATCCGCGCTCTCTAGCGTTGAGCCATGACCAAGAACGCGGCGATCATCGGCGGCACGGGGCAGATCGGCGTCGCGACCGCTCAGAGACTCGCCCGCGACGGCTGGCGAGTCGAACTGCTGCATCGCGGAGAGCGCACGATCGACCCGCGGGTCTTCGAGTTCGACGGCACGACGACCCGGGTCACGACCCACCGCATCGACCGTTCCGACACCGACGCGCTGCTCGAGGCGACACGCGGACGCGATCTCGTGCTCGACACGATCGCCTACTCCCCCGTCGACGCCGATCAACTGCGACTGCTCGGCGGAGAGGTGGGCTCGCTCGTCGTCATCTCCACGGCCTCGGTCTACCGCGGCAAGAACGGCGGCTACCTCGACAAGGCGACCGGCCCCGAGAACTTTCCCGACTACCCAGTCCCGCTGCGCGAGGACTCGCCCCTCGTCGACAACGACGAGCAGAGCTACTCACCGCTCAAGGCCGCGGTCGAGCGGCGCCTGCTCGACGATGCGGCACTGCCGGTGAGCATCCTGCGGCCTGGCGCGATCCACGGTGCGCACAGCCCGATGCTGCGGGAGTGGTTCTTCGTCAAGCGTGCGCTCGACGAGCGACCGGCCACCCTGCTCGCCTACGACGGCGAGAGTCGTTTCAGCACCTCGGCAACGGCCAACATCGCCGAGCTCGTCGCGCTGTGCGCCGAGAGCCCCGGACGACGCGTGCTCAACGCGGTCGACGACGAGAGTCTCACCGTCGCCGAGATGGGTCGTATCGTCTACGAGGTGCTCGGCCATGACGGCGAGGTGCGCGGCATCGCCGGGCCGCCGACGGATGCCGGAGTCGGGGCGAGCCCGTGGGCGCTCACGCACCCCATCGTCATGAGCATGGAGCGAGCTCGAACCGAGCTCGGCTACCGGCCCGTCGTGAGCTACACCGAGAGCGTCGAGGGCGACATCCGCTGGGCGCTGGATGCCGTCGCCGCGGCGGAGTCGGCCGGTCGCACGTGGCGCGAGGCCTTTCCGGCCCTCGTGGCGCGCTATGGCGCGAACGAGTGGTTCCCGTACGACGCAGAGGACGCCTATCTCGCACGCCTCGCGCACTAGCCGCCGGGTTGCTCCCGCCGTCCTCCTCCTCCGCCGCCACCCGCGCCCTAGCCGCACGCCAGTGCACCTCACTGCCCTCCCTGCCCTCCCCGCGACGCATTCGGGTCGAGAGTCGGGTCAGTGCACGTACTCCAGCAGGTCGAGGCCGACCTGGCGCATGCCGTCGAGCACGGCGAGCCGCGCGGAGAGCCGCGTGTCGGCGAAGTACGTCGAAACGGCGTAGGTCACTCCGGCACGCGGCCCGCGCAGAACTCCTACTTCGCTGCGCACGCCGCCGTCCGTGCCCGTCTTGTTGACAATCAGGACGCCGTGGTCTGCCTGACGATGAGCGAGCGGGTCGAGACCGAATGCGCTCGCGACCATCGACATGTCCGAGTTGAGCGAGAGCCAGCCGACCACCCGCTGCGACACCTCGGGTGAGACGATCTCGCCGCGCGCGAGCGATGCGAAGAGCCAGGTGAGCTCGTTGGCGGAACCGATGGACAGTTGGGGGGCATCGTCGGGTCCGCGATGATCGCGCACGAGGTCGAGCAGCGCGGTGCGCTTGAGCCCGAGCGATTCTGTGCGGGCACGTACGGCTTCGAGGCCGACGGCCCGGATGAGCACATTGGTGGCGAGGCTGTCGCTCGTCGCTCCGATGAGCGCCGCAAGATCCGCGACCGGGAGCGACGGCGCCTGCAGGTGCTGCCAGATGCCCGAGTCGCCGACGGCATCGCCGACGGCGCGATCGAGGATGGCGTAGCCGTCGAACTCCGGGTCGCCGAGACGTGCAGCGATCTCGACGAGCAGGAGCACTTTACCGATGCTCGCGGTGGGCATGACGACATGGTCGTCAACGGAGAACAGCACCCTTCCTGTCGCAAGATCGGTTGCGCGCGCCGACACCTGCACCCCATTGACGGCGAGGTGCCCGAGCGCCGCGAAGCCACGACCGAAGTTCTCGTTGGACTCTCCTCCGAGATGCTTGCCGCGCCGCTCGGCGGCATGCCGAGCGCGCCGCTCTGACTCCTGGGTAGGGACCGTCACCGGGCGTTCCTTATGCTCGAAAAAACAGTGCACCGCATCCCCATCGCGATGCACCTTCACCGCATTCGGCCTCGGGTTCTGCCGAACGAGATGAATGGGATGACCGCAGCATAGCCCGAGTTGCTGAGTGCGCGAAACGGGCCGGAACCGGAGCCGCTCGGGATGCGGCCCCGCCACCGCCCGCTCACCAGATGGTGACGCGCTCCGACGGCTCGAGCCAGAGCTCGTCGCTTTCCACGACCCCGAAGGCATGATAGAACTCGTCGATGTTGCGCACGATCTGATTGCAGCGGAACTCGTTCGGAGAGTGAGGATCGATTGCGAGCAGGCGGATGACCTCCTCGTCGCGAGCCTTGAGCTGCCAGGCCTGCGCCCAGGAGAGGAAGAATCGCTCCGAACCGCTCAGTCCGTCGATCACGGGCGGTTCGGCCCCGTCGAGCGAGATCAGATAAGCCCTCCAAGCGATCGCGAGCCCACCGAGATCGCCGATGTTCTCGCCGATCGTGAGCGCACCGTTGACGTTGTGCCCGGGGGCCTGGGCGGGCGCGAGCGCATCGTACTGAGCGATGAGCGAGCTCGTGCGTTCCTCGAACGCAGCCCGGTCCGACTCCGTCCACCAATCGGTGAGGCGCCCGTCGCCGTCGTACTTGGAGCCCTGATCGTCGAAGCCGTGGCCGATCTCGTGGCCGATGACGGCGCCGATCGCGCCGTAGTTGGCCGCGGCATCCCGCTCGGCCGTGAAGAAGGGAAACTGCAGGATAGCCGCCGGGAAGACGATTTCGTTGAACCCGGGGTTGTAGTAGGCGTTGATCGTCTGCGGGGTCATGAACCACTCATCGCGGTCGAGTGGCTTGCCGATCTTGCCGAGCTCGCGGTTGAACTCGAACTCGGCCGTTGCGCGCACGTTCGCCACGAGATCACCGGCGTCGATCGCGAGTGCCGAGTAGTCCCGCCACGTCACCGGATAGCCGATCTTGGGAGTGAAGCTGTCGAGCTTGTCGAGTGCGCGCTCGCGAGTCTCCGGCCCCATCCAGGCGAGACCGGCGATCGATTGCCGGTACGCCTCGACGAGATTGTCGACGAGCACGTCCATCGCCTCCTTCGCCGCGGCCGGGAAGTGCCGCTCGACGTAGATGCGGCCGACGGCCTCACCCATGGAGCCCTCGACGAGGGAGACTCCACGCTTCCAGCGGCCGCGCATCTGCGGGGTGCCCGTGAGTGTGCGACCGTAGAAGTCGAAGTTGGCTTCGACGAACTCGCTTGAGAGGTAGGCGGCGTTCGAACGGATGATCTGCCAGGCGAGCCAGTCCCTCCAGGCGTCGATGCGGTCGTCCGTGAGGAGGGTGCCGAGCCCGGCGAGGAACTCGGGCTGACGCACGACGAGTTCGGCGAAAGCCCTGTCTGGCGCACCGAGCGCGTCGAGCCAGAGATCAAGATCGGCTCCGGATGCCGGCTCCGAGGTCGCGACGAGGGTGACGACATCCGCCCAGCTGCGCAGATTGTAGGTCTTCTCGCTGTCGCGCGACGCGACGTTGTCCCAGTGGTGCGAAGCGATCACCGCCTCGAGGTCGAAGACGCGCGCCGCGCGCGCCGCCGGCTCTGAGAGGCCGGCAAGGGCGAACATGCGCTCCAGGTGTGCGAGATAGGCGGTGCGGACGTCGGCGAACTTCGCCTCGCGAAAGTAGCTCTCGTCTGGCAGACCGATGCCGCCCTGCTCGAAGAACACGAGGTAGCGCTCAGGGTCGCCAGGATCGTTGTCGACGAAAAGCTGCGCGAAACCGCTCACGCCCGCGCGTTCGAGATCACCGAGAGCACTCAGCAGGTCGGCCGCGGAATGCACCGTCTCGGCGAGCGCGAGCTGACCCGCGATCGGCGTCGCACCGAGCTGCTCGATGCGCTCCTCGTCGAGGAAGCTGGTATAGAGGTCGCCGACCTTGCGAGCCTCAGAACCCGGTTCGGCACTCTGCGACTCGACGATGATGTCGCGCACAGCCTCTTCAGCCTCCTCGTGCAGAAGGTAGAACGATCCGTAGCGGGCCTTGTCCGCCGGGATCTCGGTGCGCGCGATCCACTTGCTGTTGACATGCCGGAAGAGGTCGTCTTGTGGCCGGATGCTGTCATTGAGTTCGTCGATCGTGATGCCGGAGGCGAGCGAAGCGTCAGTCATCACCCCAGCCTATTCGTCGTGGGCGCCGGGACTCCTCCGTATTTCCTGGGTCGTCTCCCTCGCCGCGATCCGCCAGCCCAAAGCCACGACGCCGCTCTCGGCGAGCTGGGCCAGCGCGACATAGGCCGTGTCCTTGCCGACGGACGCCGCATACCACGGGCCATCCGGGAGTTCGTAGCGATCCCGCCGCGAACCCGGCTGCGCGATCCTGCGCACGATGCCCAGGTTCAGCGGGTGGCGGACCGCACCGGACACACCGCCGCCGCGCTCACGCCGAGCCGCTCGGCGATCTGCTGCGCCTCGAGCCCGCCGCGCTCGGTCGCCATGAGGCACAGGAGCGCCCGCGCGGGCATGCGGGGGAATCCGGCCGCGGTGAGCACGGCAGCAGTCTGCTCGACGAAGTTCTCGACGGCTTTCTCATCACGTGCCATAGCTCGATCCTCACAGTTCGCGCGAGACCGCGATCGGCTGGGCCTTCCGGCTTGTGCGTCTCATGCTCCGAGTGCCACGTCGCGGCGACGCACGAGCACCGTCGCGAGTCCGGCCGCGACGATCGCGACGGCGAGCATCACCCACGCAGGGGCCCAGTCGACGTCGGCGGCGGTGACGACGGGGGTGTGACTGAACGGCGAGGCATCCCTGGCCCAGCCCGGAAGCCCGAGGAAGCCGCCGAACTGGCCGATGAAGATCGCGGCGAGCAGGATCGCCCAGCCGAGCCCGATCGTGAACCTCGGCAGCAGCGCGAACGCCAGGGCTACCGCGGCAAGCAGCGCGGCGGCTGCGGGGAGCTGCGCGAGCCCGGCCTGCACGACCACGGCGGCCCGGTCCCAGGAGTCCTCCGAGCGCTGGAGACCGATGACGGCACCGAGGACGGCGACTCCCACCACCAGCACGATTGACACGACGCCGATCAGGACGTAGCCCAGAAACCAGCGCACGCGGGAGAGCGGCGCGGCCAGCAGGATCTCCGCAGCGCCACCGGCCTCGTCCTGCCTCGCACGCAGCACGGCCTGCACGGAGGCGACCGCGGCAAGCGCGCCGACGAGGCTGAACATAGCAACCGTGAAGAGATCGATGATCGATCCGTGGGCATTCGGCCCCGCCAGAGCGGAGAGAGTGTTGCCGACCGTGTTCTCGATCCCGGCGGCGCCCTCGGCACCCGCTTGGACGAACTGCACCATCGTCTCACCGAGACTGCCGATGAGGAGCCCGAACAGCCCACCTGCCACCATCCAGCCCGCGATCGGGTTGCGCAGCAGCCGGGCGGTGAGACCGATCGGACCGCTCAGGGTGCGGTGAGCGGTGAGCCGGCCAAGCCGTTCGGGGATGATGCTCGAGTCGATGTCGCGATGCGATTGCAGTAGCGCCGAGGCGCCGAACAGTGCGGCACCGAGCGCCAGTGAAGCCGCCACAGGCCACACGGTGGGATTCGAGAACGGTGCGACGAGCTGACCCCAGCCGATGGGTGAGAGCCAGCTCGGCCATCCTGCCGTCATGCTCAAGCCGTCGGCGTGCACCGTACCGCTGGCGTCACCCGCCGCCCTGAGGGCGTAGGCGAGCGCAACGAGCGCTGCGGCGAGGCCGTTGGCACCGCGCGAGGTGCGCATGATCTGCGCGCATAGCAGCCCGACTCCGAGGAAAACGATGCCGACGGCGGCGAGCGCCACGCCCGCAAGCCAGGAGTTCGCGGGGCCCGCACCGCCCAGCTGATAGCCCAGCGCCGAGATCGCCCCGACGACGAGGTTGAGGGTGACGCCCTCGATCGTCGTCGCGAGAAGCGGCACGATCCGCCCGGCCCGTGTCGCTCCGACGAGCTCGGCCCGGCCGCTCTCCTCCTCGGCACGTGAGTGCCGCACCGCGAGAAAGGTGCTCATGAGGCCGACCATCACGCCCAGGAACGCGAACAACAGGAAGTATTGGAACGCGTCGGCCTCGACGCCCTGCGGCGTGCCGCGGAGCATGAGAACGCTCGGCGTCTGTATGACGATGGCGACCACCCCCGCGCGCTCGTTCGGGGTGCCGTAGGTGCCCTCGACCGCGGCGTTGCCGATGAGGGCGAACACGGCGAACAGTGCGATCCAGGCGATCAGCTGGATCCTGTCCCGGCGAAAACGCAGCCACACGAGTAGAACGAGGATGTTCATCGCCGTGCCCGCTCCCTAGAGGAGGAGGCCGAAGAAGAAGAGGCCGAGTCGTCCGCGATGTCGTCGTGGTAGTGGCGCATGAAGAGCTCTTCGAGCGACGGGGGGTTGACGGTGAGGCCGCCGACCCGCAACTGCGCGAGCACCGAGAGGATGCTCGGCAGGTCGTCGCTGGCGGCAGTGAAGCGCACGCGCGCACCGTCGACGACGAGGTCGTGCGTGCCGGGGATCATCGTCAGCTGCTGCGGAGTCGCATCCGCGCTCGCGAACGCGATCTCGGTGCGGGTGAGGTGCCGGAGCTCTGCGAGCGTGCCGGTCTCGACGGTCTTGCCTGCGCGGATGATGCTCACCCGGTCGCACAGGTGCTCGACCTCGGAGAGGATGTGGCTCGAGAGCAGCACGGTCGTGCCGTCGGCGAGCGCTGCGGCGATCTCGCGGCGGAAGACCGCCTCCATGAGCGGATCGAGACCCGAGGTGGGCTCGTCGAGGATGTAGAGCTCGGCAGGCGTCGCGAGCGCTGCGATCAGGGCGACTTTCTGACGATTGCCCTTCGAATAGGTGCGTCCCTTCTTCGAGGGATCGAACTGGAAGGCCTCGACCAGGTGCGCCCGCCTGGCGGCGTATGCGCCTGTGTCGTGCGCTCCACCGCGCAGGCGGGTGAGCAGGTCGATCGCCTCACCGCCCGAGAGGTTCGGCCAGAGGCTCACGTCACCCGGCACATAGGCGATACGCCGATGCAGCTCGACCGCATCCGCCCAGGGGTCGCGGCCGAAGACGGATACCGTACCGCCTGACGACCGCATGAGCCCGAGCAGCACACGGATGGTGGTGGACTTGCCCGCGCCGTTCGGGCCGAGGAAGCCATGGACCTCGCCAGCGGCGACACTGAGGTCGAGGCCGTCGAGGGCGCGGACCCGCCCGAAGCGCTTGCGCAGTCCGCGAGTCTCGATGACGATGTTCATGAGCGCGAGACTACGCTCGTTTCACATTTGTGTGAAACCTCCTGACGAATTCCTCACGCGCCCTCTCCGCGTGCACACGAGCCCCCAGGAACCACCCAGAGCAGCGAGACTCCCAACACCCGATTCACCGACGTCAGCCGGCCGCGTCGACGGCAGCCGACAGCCGGCGGAACATCGCAGCGGGAACGTCGTGATCCGGCGGGGAGGCGTTCAGCATGATCGCGATGACCTGGCCGGTCCCTGGGTTGCGCATCACGAGCGCGGAGAACCCGAGCCCGTAGCCCGTGTGCCCCCACCATCCGTCGATCTCGCCGATGCCGAGGCCATAGGCGTCGTACACCGGACTGTTCGGGTCGTCACGCGGGTCGCTCGGGTTCGCCGTGCGCTCAGCCTGCACCGCGGGGGTCAACAGGGTGCCGGTGCCGAGTTCGGAGCCCCACGCCGCGAGGTCGGCGAGCGTGCCGGTGAGCCCACCGGCGGCACCGAACATCTCGAACATGCCCGGCGGTGCCGCCTCGATCTGCCCGTCGCCGACGAGGTAGCCCGCCGCCGCGGGCGTCGGCATCGTCCCGGCGCCCGGATAGACGACCGTCGAGAGTCCGAGCGGCTTCGTGACGTGCTCGGCGACGTAGCCTGCCCAGTCGTCCATCCCACTCACGGTGCGCAACATCTCGCCGAGCAGGATCGTGTTGGTGTTGGAATACTCGTAGCGCTCGCCCGGCGCGAAGTTCGGCGGCAGCTCGAAAGAGTAGGCGAGCAGTTCGGCACTGGTCAACGATCGCGTCGGATCGGCGCCGAAGGCCGCTTGGAACGCGGGAGCCGCGGAGTAGTTGACGAGGCCGGATCGCATGCCGGCGAGCTGCCGGATTGTGATCGTCTCGCCATTCGGAACCCCCGGGACATACTCCGAGATCGCGTCGTCGAGCGCGATACGCCCGGCGGCGACGTTCTCGAGCACCGCGCTCACGATGAACGACTTCGTGATCGACCGGTAGGCGAAGCGATCCTCCGGCGTGACCGGCGCGTTCGTGGTCGTATCGGCGACCCCCGTGAACGAGAGCCATGGCGCCGCTGCACCCGTGTCGACGCTCACCGCGGCGCCGGGGATCCCATTCGCCTCGAGCGCATCATCGACGATCCCCTGCAACTCGGCCGCAAGCGCGGTCGTGGCCGACGGGGCGGCTCCTCCCAACTCGGACGAGCCGCAGCCGGCGAGCGCGGCGGTGAGAGCGACGACGACGGATGCGGCGACAGTCCGTGTAAGTCTCATGCGCCCAGTCTGACACGTTAACGGAGGCTTCACTCCGATCGCCTCGAGAGAAATGCTGAGTCGCCGCCCGCCCGTGAACCGTCCCGCCTCTCGAGGCTCGAGGCTCGAGGCTCGAGGCTCGAGGGAGGGGATCCGCCGATCCCGACACGCCCGCGACCCCGTCGTCCCCTCGAAGGTCCGAGCGAACGTTCGAGAGAGTGAGGAACGACCGACAGAAGCCCCCGATGTCATCGACCGCTTCTAAACTCGGTGCATCACGTTCTTCAGCCGACGACCCGTGGATCACGAGATCCGGCGTCTCGCCGTGCCCGCGCTCGGGGCGCTGATCGCCGAACCCCTTTTCCTGCTCGCCGACTCGGCAATGATCGGCCACCTGGGCGAGATCCCGCTCGCCGGTCTCGGCATCGCGAGCGCTGTGCTGCAGACGATCATCGGCCTCATGGTCTTTCTCGCCTATAGCACGACCCCCGCCGTCGCACGCAGACTCGGCGCCGGCGACGAGCGGGATGCGGTCACGGCGGGGATCGACGGGCTCTGGCTCGCGCTCGGAATCGGCATCGCGCTCGCTGGCGCCGGCTGGCTCTCCGCCCCCGTGCTCGCGGGCGCCTTCGGGGCCGATGCGCACGTCACGACACAGGCATCGCTCTACCTCTCCCTCTCGATGCTCGGGCTACCGGCCATGTTGCTCGTCTTCGCGGCGACCGGTCTGCTGCGGGGGCTGCAGGACACCCGCACTCCGCTCCTCGTCGCCGGAATCGGCTTTGCCGCGAACATCCTGCTCAACCTCTTCTTCATCTACGGGCTCGGGCTCGGCATCGCCGGCTCGGCGATCGGCACCGTTGTGGCCCAGTGGGGCATGGTGGGCGTCTACCTCGCGGTCGTGGCGCGACACGCACGCCGCGTCGGCGCACAGCTGCGTCCGCACCGCGACGGCATGCTGGGCGGGGCGGCATCCGGTGGCTGGCTGTTGCTGCGCACCCTGAGTCTGCGTGCCGCGATGCTGCTCGCCGTCTACGTGGCGACGGGATTCGGCTCGGCCTCGCTCGCGGCTTTCCAGGTGGCCATGACCTTGTTCGCCACACTCGCCTTCGCGCTCGACGCGCTCGCCATCGCGGCGCAGGCGCTCGTCGGTCGCAGCCTCGGCGCCAGCGATGTGGCCATGGTGCGCTCGGTGCTCGTGCGATGCCTGCAGTGGGGCGTCGGCGGCGGCGCGGCGCTGGGACTGCTCACGATCATGCTGAGCCCGGTGCTCGGCACTCTGTTCACGAGTTCGGCGGAGGTCGCCGCGCTGCTGCCGCCGACCCTCGTCGTGCTGGGCGTCTCCGTGCCGCTGGGTGGATTCGTGTTCGTGCTCGACGGCGTGCTGATCGGCGCAGGCGACGCACGCTACCTCGCGGTGACCGGGCTCGCGAACCTCGCGGTCTTCGTTCCGCTCGCCACGGCGGTCGGCACCTGGGCGTCGCACGATGCGGCCGGGCTGGCCTGGCTCATGGCCTCGTTCGCGCTCGGCTACCTCGCGGCCCGCGCGACGACCCTGGGGTTGCGCGCCCGTGGACGGGCCTGGATGGTCACGGGAGCCCCCGCACGCTGAGGCGGCTGTCAGATTCGCCGCCGGCCTCACTCACCTGCGTGGCGGGGCGGTGGTGTTGCCGAGGTGGAACACGCTCATGAAGGTGACCGACTCCGGTCGCTCGCCATCGAGCATTCGCACGATCGCCTCGCCCGCTGCACGACCCTTCGCCGTCGCCGGCTGCACGAGGGTGGTCAGGTCGTAGGGAGCGAGGCCATCGACACGCACCCCGTCGAAGCCGAGGACGCTGAGGTCGGCGGGCACGGCGAGGCCGAGCTCCTCGGCGGCGCGGATGACCCCTGCCGCGAGCAGGTCGCTCTGGGCGATGATCGCGGTGGGGCGCCCGGCTAGATCCGCGAGCAGTTCGCGACCGGCGATGAGCCCCTCTTCGATGTAGCTCGCCGAGGCCACGACCCCGGTGGCGAGCGGGAACACGTCGCGCGTCCCTGCGATCCGGTCCGTCGTGGTCGCCGAGGTGCTCGCCGCCTCCCGTTCCGGGGTGAGCCGGCCGCGCATGCGCGTGGCATCCGTCGGAAGCGTCACGAGCGCGACATCCGTGTGACCGAGCGCTCGCAGGTGCTGCGCTCCGAGTCGAGTCGCGTCGCGATTGTCGAGGGAGATCTCGGTGACGCCCTCGCCCGGATCGCCCTCGATCGCCACCATCGGGATGCCGCGCTGCCGCAGCACGGCCACCGAGTCGCCGAGTCGCGGGCTGCAACCGATGAGCACGACGGCATCGAGGGGGGTGCTCGCGATGCTCACGGCACCGCCCCCGGTGTCGGTGAGCAGCAGAAGCCCGGCACCGAGCGGCCCGATGGCCTCGGCGAGACCGTCGAGCATGGCGATCTTGATCGGATCGCGGAACGCCTCGCGGACACGCTCCTCGACGACGACGCCCACGATGCCGGAGCGTCCACGACGCAGTGAGCGGGCGCGGGGGTCCGGACCGCCATAGTCGAGCTCGCGGGCGGCAGCGAGCACGCGTTCACGGGTCGTCTCAGAGACCGGTCCCGATCCGCTGAAGGCCAGAGAGGCCGTCGACGCCGAGACTCCCGCGCGCGCGGCGACGTCTGCGAGCGTGGGGCGCGTCGGGATGTCCGCGTCCATCGGGGTCCTTCCTCTCGGAGGGCGGATGCCCTCGGCGACCGCCGCGGGCTTGACCGCATCAGGCTTTCTCGATAGCTTAGTCGAATCGATTCGATCGAATCGATTCGATGGTTCTCGGCTTCGGCACGAGCACCCACCGTCCGCATTCGCCCCAGCACAGAGACCCGCAGGACCGGCACATGTCAGAGACGACCCCTTCCCCCGATGCAAGGGCGGAGCAGGCGACGGAGACCGAGAGCGACGCAGCGACGCCCGCCTCCGACTCGGCGCAGGCGCAGGCGCAGGCACCGGCACCGGCACCGGCACGACCGCGCCGCGAGCTTCTCGCCTGGCGCAACGCCGTTTTCGTCATCTTCTTGCTCAGCGGCCTGAGCATCGCCAGCTGGGTCGCCCGGGTGCCCACCGTACGCGACGATCTCGGGCTCGAGCTCGATGCCGTCGGCTACGTGATCTTCGGAATCTCGGCGGGCTCGATCATCGGCCTCGTCTGCTCGGCCCTGCTGCTCGCGCGCCTCGGCGCTCGGCACGGCATGGTGCTCTCGCTCAGTCTCGTCGCGGCCGGTCTGGTGCTCGTCGGCGTTGGCACGACGCTCGTCCCCTCTGCCCCCCTCGTCTTCTTCGGGCTGGCGGTCTTCGGCTTCGGCAACGGCTCTGTCGACGTCATGATGAACGTCGAGGGCGCGGCATCCGAGAAGGAGATCCGCAAGACCCTGATGCCGCTCATGCACGCCTTCTTCAGCTTCGGAACCGTCGTCGGCGCCGGGCTGGGTGCGCTGGCCTCCGCACTCGAGGTGCCGGTCTTCTGGCACCTCAGCATCATCGCCGCCCTCATCGTCGCCGTCGCCGTCGTGGCGGTGCGCTTCGTGCCGCTCCGCGAGGAGCTCGGCGACGACACCCATGGCGCCGAGTCGCACAAGCCGTGGCGAACCCGGCTGCGCGAGAACCTCGCCGTGTGGGGCGACGTCCGCCTGCTGCTCATCGGCGTCATCATGCTCGGGATGTCGTTCGCCGAGGGAAGCGCGAACGACTGGCTCGCCCTCGCCGTCGTCGACGGTCACGGCATGGACAACACGAGCGGCGCACTCATCTTCGGCGTCTTCGTGACCTCGATGGCGATCGGCCGCATCATCGGCGGCCCTGTCCTCGACCGCTTCGGCCGCGTACCCGTGCTCCGCGTCTGCGCGACGATCGGAGTGCTGGGGCTGCTGCTCTTCATCCTCGGCTCCGCTTCGTGGATGCTCGTGCTCGGAACCGTGCTCTGGGGCCTCGGATGCGCCCTCGGCTTTCCCGTCGGCATGTCGGCGGCGGCCGACGACCCTCGGCGTGCCGCCGCCAGGGTGAGTGCCGTCGCGGTCATCGGCTACTGCGCGTTTCTGGTCGGCCCACCACTGCTCGGCGTGCTCGGCCACGCCTTCGGCATCCTCAACGCCCTGCTCGTGCTGCTCGCGCTCATGGTGCTCGCGGGGCTCTGTGCCCCGGCCGCCCGCGAACGCCGCGCCGCCTGAGGCGCGTCCCCCGCGCGACACCATAAACTCATACGGTGCGTCTGGTCATTGCGAACTGCTCCGTCGACTATGCGGGGCGCCTGAGCGCCCACCTTCCGCTCGCCACCCGACTGCTCATGGTCAAGGCCGATGGCAGCCTGCTCGTGCACTCCGACGGCGGCAGCTACAAACCACTCAACTGGATGAGTCCGCCGTGCACGCTGAGCGCTGCTGCGCCCGACGTCGAACAGGCGGATGCCGGCGTCAGGGAGGTATGGACGGTCACCCATGCCAAGACGGCCGACAAGCTCGTCGTGAGCATCCACGAGATCGTCCACGACTCCGCACACGAGCTGGGCATCGATCCCGGACTGCAGAAGGACGGCGTCGAAGCCCACCTGCAGAAGCTCCTCGCCGAGCAGATCGGGTTGCTGGGCGACGGCCACACACTCGTGCGGCGGGAATACATGACCGCGATCGGCCCCGTCGACATCCTGGCTCGGGACGCCTCGGGGGGCGCAGTGGCCGTCGAGCTCAAGCGCCGCGGCGACATCGACGGCGTCGAGCAGCTCACCCGCTACCTCGAGCTCATGAACCGCGATCCGCACCTCGCACCCGTGCGGGGGGTGTTCGCTGCTCAGGAGATCAAGCCCCAGGCGAGGACGCTGGCAGAGGACCGCGGCATCCGCTGTCTCGTGCTCGACTACGATTCCATGCGCGGCCTCGACGACCACCATCATCGACTGTTCTGAACGCACCCGGCGGTGCCGTCGGCTGCGCCCGCGGCCCGCGCCGAAGCGAACGAACTACGCATCCCCCGACAAAGAACCTAGGATGGCTTCGGTGAGCAACCCGACCCTGACGACTGCAACGCACACCTGGTCCGCGATCCTGTTCGATCTGGACGGCACGATCACGGACTCCGCGCCCAGCATCACCGCGGCTCTCGCCAAGACCTTCGAAGCCCTCGGCTTGCCCGTTCCGAGCCAAGCCGAGCTCGTGAGCTACGTCGGGCCGCCGTTGCTCGAGGCCTTCAAGGTTCACGCCGGCATGAACGACGAACAGGCGTGGAAAGCCCTGACGGTCTATCGCGAGCACTATGACAACGGCGCCCTCGACACGGCCGTGTACCCGGGAGTCGCCGGCCTGCTTGAGCGCATCCACGACGCCGGCATCCCCCTCGCGCTCGCGACGAGCAAACCGGAGAGCATGGCGCTGCGTATTCTGGAGCACTTCGCTCTCACGCCGCTCTTCGACGTGATCTGCGGTGCGACCGAAGACGAGACACGCAGCGCGAAGTCCGACATCGTCGCGGAGGCGCTCCGCCGCCTCCAGGCTCTCGGCGTGGACACCTCGCAGTCCGTGATGGTGGGCGACCGCGGCTACGACGCGCTCGGAGCGGCCGCCAACGGCGTTCCGACCATCCTCGTGGAGTGGGGCTATGGTTCGCCCGCCGAAGCGGCCGAAGCCATCGCGACCGTCTACTCCTCCGATCAGCTCGCCAAGAAGCTGCTCGGCTGATCGGTGGCCGTCGGCGACGATCCGTTGTTCCTGTTCCGGTGACGACCCTATAGTGGACCGATCGGTTCACGCTCCTCTCGGAGCGGCGATGATCCTCACGACGTCAGGAGAACACCCATGCTCGTAACGAGCCTCGCCTTCGTCGGCCTCGCCGCCATCGTCCACGTCTACATCTTCGTCCTGGAGTCGCTGCGCTGGACCGCCTCCTCGACGCGCAAGACCTTCGGGACGACCGTCGAGCAGGCCGAGACGACCAAGTCCCTCGCCTTCAACCAGGGCTTCTACAACCTTTTCCTGGCGATCGTCGCGGCCGCGGGAATCATCGCCGTCGGCTGCAACCAGCTCGCCGTCGGCGCCGCCCTCGTCATCGCTGCCGCCGGCTCCATGGTGCTCGCCGGCCTCGTACTCGTGGTCTCGGACCACACGAAGCTCCGCGCGGCGCTCGTGCAGCTGACGGCTCCAGCCATCGGGCTGATCCTCCTGGCGTTCGCCCTCGCCGGCTGAGTGGATCGGCTTTTCCTCCGTCACTCCGCCGGAGCGTAGAGCGACGCATTCGCCGCCACCGCGATGCGACCAGCCACACGCGGCGGGCAGCCGCGTGGCAGGACCGGCTTGACGAAGTCTCGGCCAGACGCAGACAGCCGGTCTCAGTATCCGCTCGTCTTCGGGGTCACCGTCACGGTGAACATCACCGAGGCCTCACTCGACGAATTGGTGAGGAAGACCTCGGTGCTGCCTTTCTGAAGCGCGTGCAGGCCGGGGTTGAACTGGGCGCTACCGTCATCCCTGCCAGGAAGGAACTCGACGATCGACGGATCGGCGATCTTCGCATTCCAATCGGTGAAGGTCTTGTCATCGCCTGTGAGGTCGACGCTTCCGCCGACCGAGACCTCGACGGTCGTGCCGTCGATACTCATGAGATTGACGATCACGGGCGGCACCACCTGGTTGTTCGCACCGCACGCGCAGACACCGACAGCGACCGCGACCGCGACGACGACCGCTGTCAGCAGGCGACGGATGCCGTGAGTCATGAAGTTACCCCCTACGTCTTCCGGCATGCGCAGCGCAGTGCCGACGCGCTCACCGTAGCATCCGTGCCGTTGGGAGTGAAGACCCCATCCCGTCGGGAGTGAAGACCCCGTCCGGGAGCTCGGCGTCCATCCTGCTGAGTGTCCAGGACCCCCCGCTCGCGAGCTTCACCGTCTCGCCGACAGATCGAACGACGCACTCTGCGACTGCTCCGGTGTGAGCCTGGTCAGTCGCGTCCGCCGCGGCTGACCAGCCTCGTCGGCAGCAGCCGGGTCGACGTCGTGCCGGGCTGTCCCGCGATGCGATCGAACAGCGTCATGGCGGCCAGCGTGCCCAGCGCGGCGGCGTCGTAGTCGACGATCCGGATGCGGCGGGGCAGCACACGGGACAACTCGAAGTCGTCGAAGCCGGCGACCGCCACATCCGCACCATACGGCAGAATCGCCTCCAGGGCGCCGATGGTGGAGCGGTTGTTCGCGCAGAACACGGCGGTCGGAGCGCGCTCCGCGTCCAGCAGCCGTTCCATCGCCGCGCATGCGGCCTGCGGTGTGTGAAGCCCAGAGACGATGAGCGCGGGATCGGGGATGCGCCCGGCGGCGGCGAATGCCTCGAGCGCTCCGGCCTGCCGCTCCTCCATCGTGAAGATGTCGGTGGCATCCAGCAGCAGGGCGATCCGTTCGTGTCCGGCCGCGAGCAGTTCGGCAACCGCCGCGCGCGCGCCGCCCCGGTTGTCGATGAGCACCGAGTCCGCCGCGATTCCGTGACCGGGGCGATCGAGGAACACCACGGGGGTGCCGCTGTCGACCTCGTGTGCGAGATAGCTCTGGTCGGAGGCGGCCGGCACCAGGATGAGCCCGCCGACCCGGCGCTGGCACAGGTCGAGCGCCAGCGATCGCTCGGCCGCGGGGTCCTCTTCGCTGGATGCCATGATCACCTGCATCCCGCGGCCGACCGCCACCGTGGAGACCGCTGCAGCGACTGACATGTAGAACGTGTTCGTCAGGTCCGCCGAGACGAAGCCGATGGTGTCACGGCTGCCCGAGCGCAGGCTCGCGGCGATCGCGTTGCGATGGTAGCCGAGGCGGGCGATCGCGGCGCGCACGCGCTTTGTCATCGCGGGGTCGACGTTGGGCTCCGCATTGATGACGCGTGACACCGTCTTCAGGCTCACGCCCGCGTCGGCTGCGACATCGACCATCGTCGGCCGGCCGCTCTTGCGCATCCGAACTCCCTCCGCCTGCGGTCGCTCAATCAATCGGGAATGCCGCACGTCGCGCTCTGGCGCGAGGTCAGGAAGCCGGGGTGGTCAGCACGCCGTCTTCGTGAGAGGCGATCGCCGCCGCGAAGATGCGGTGGGTGAGCGCCGCCTCGTCGGGACGCACCGTGCCGAAGCGCTCGCCAAGCCGGCCCGCCCGCTCGGCGAGGAAGGCCGCCCACATCTGCAGGATCGCGTCGGAGAAACCGGATTCGAAGTTCGGACCGGTCACGGTCGGCCATACCGACTGACTGCCCGCATCCACCCGCTGCCAGCTCTGCTCGCGGCCGATGCCGGGAACGTCCACGATCGCGAACACCTCGACCGACTTCGGGTTCTTCGTGCTGAAGCGCACGCCGCCTGACATGCCGATCGCCTCGAACTCCCACGTGTTCTTCTCGCCCGGCGCAATGCGCTTGGTCTCGGTGGTGAGCACGAACGGCTCGCCGTCGTGGGTCGCCCAACTGTGGATGACCGCGTTGTCCCAGGTGTCGCACGGCAGCGGGGTGCCGTCAGGACCCGGGCGCTCGGTCACGATGTCCTGGAGGAGGCCGAGCAGACGCTCGGGAGTCCAACCGAGCCGCAGCGGCACGTGCCAGGTGTGCATTCCAAGGTCGTTGAGCACGCCAGCCTCGCCGCAGAACTGCTTCTGCCGCTTCCAGTTGAGCGGCTTGGTCACATCGAGGTCACCGGAGTGCAGGAAGGCGCACTTCGCTTCGACGACGCGGCCGAGCGCACCGGAGCGCACGTAGTCGATCGCCCACTGCGCACCCGGGAAGAACGGCATCTCGCTCGAGACGCGCACGAAAGCGCCCTCGGTCTGCGCAATGGCTGCGACGACCGCATCCGCAGCGTTCCGGTCGATGCCGAACGGCTTTTCCGCCAGCAACGCCTTGCCCGCACGGATCGTGTCGATGTAGAGCTGCTCATGCAGGTCGTGACGCACCGCGATATAGACGACGTCGATGTCTGGATCGGCGAGCAGTTCGGTGTAGTCGGTCGTGGTCAGTCGCACCGAGTCGATCCGGTCGAACCATTCCAGCGCTGCCGGGTTGATGTCGCACACCGCGACCAGCTGCGGATCGGCGGGGTGGTCGATGAGAGCGGGCCAGCGGCGGATCGCGGCCGCGATCTCTCGGCCCATGAGGCCGCCGCCGATGATGCCGACGTTGACGCGCTGCGCGGTCATCGGGTTCCTCCGATCAACGCGACGGCGTCGTCGACGCTCGCGCCCTCATGCACGACGGCCATGAGCGCTGCGATGATTCCGGCGGGGTTCGGATGCTGGATGACGTTGCGCCCGTACACGATGCCGCTGGCACCCTGGGCGAGGACGGCCTGCGTGCGCTCGAGGAGCGTGCGGTCGTCGACGCGTCCGCCGCCGCGCACGAGCACGGGGGTGTCGGCTGCAGCCTGGACGACGAGGTGGTAGTCGGCGATGTCGTCGGTGGGGTCGGCCTTGATGAGGTCGGCGCCCAGCTCGCGCGCCTGACGAACGAGCGTGACGATCTTGTTCGTGTCGCCGTCGACGCCGTACCCGCCGGAACCCGGCTTGGTCTGCATCACGAGCGGCTCGATCATGAGCGGCATGCCAAAGCGCTCGGCGTCACTGCGCAAGGCGAGGATCGAGCGGATGCACTGCTCGCGCACCTCTGGGTGGCCGGGCAGGTCGAGCAGGTTGACGCAGACCGCGACCGCGTCGAGGCGCACGGCGATCTCGATCGCGTCGGGCACATGGATGCTGTGCAGCGGCGATTCCAGCGGATCGTTGTAGACGTTCGCGATGTCGGTGCGTAGCACCAGGCCCGGCTTCTTCTTGCCAGGGACGGACTGCAGCAGCGGCGCCTGACCGAGGGTCAGCTGGATCGCGTCGGGACCGGCGTCCACGAGGGTCGAGACCGTCTGGGCCATGTCCTCGATTCCGGTGATGAACGAGTGCTCATGGAAGGCGCCGTGGTCGACGGCGACGTCCAGGGCGCGACCGGACTGGGCGTTGAAGAGGCGGTTGAGGCGATACTTCGACATGGAGTGCGTTCCGATAGCTCGTGATGACGGCGCAGCTCTGCACCCGCAGACAGTATGCGGATGTCGAGACAACGTTGTCAACTCCCGATCGAGGGATGCGTCGATGGCGGCGGGACGCGTCGCCGACGCTGCTACGGTGATGCTGCGTACGTGAGAAGAGAGCGTCCGCGACGAGAGGGGGACTGCGCTCATGACGGAGCTGCTTTACGGCCGGCCGATCGACGAGGCCATGGCGCGCATGGGCGCACCTGCGCAGGCCGTCGCGATCGAGTCGTCGGTCCGCACGGATGGGCCGGATGCCGGCGCTCGGCGCCTGCGCATCGTCAACGGCGAGCTCGAGATCGATGTGTTGCCCGACCGCGGTCTCGACCTCGGACAGGTGCGGATCGCGGGGATCCCGCTCGCGTGGATCTCACCGGTCGGCTTTCCCCGGCTGCACTCGGGTGACGTCGACGGGCGCGGCTGGCTCCGCGCGTTCGGTGGTGGGCTGCTGACAACCTGTGGCCTGCTGAACGTCGGGCCACCCGCGGTCGACGACGGCGAGCAGCATCCTATGCACGGTCGCTATTCCGGCATCTCGGCGCAGGTGACGCGCACCGAGGTGACTGCGGGCGAGATCGTCGTCGAGGGCATCGTCCATGAGGCGACCGTGCTCGGCTCCCACCTCGAGCTGCGGCGGCGCATCAGCACCCCGCTCGGCGCAAGGCGTCTGCGCGTGGCCGACACGATCGTCAACCGGGGGGCCTCGCCGGTCGAGCCCATGGTGCTCTACCACCTGAACTTCGGCTGGCCGCTCGTCGACGCCGGCACCCAGCTGCGCAGCCCCGCCGCCGCGGTGCGCCCTCGCGACGAGACCGCGGCAGGGGGCCTCGCATCCTGGGAGACCTTCTCCGAGGCCGCGATCCCCTATCCTGAACAGGTCTTCGCGCACGATCTGCCCCCGGCTGGGCTCGTCGAGGTCGCGATCGAGAGTCCGAGCGGACTGCGCGTGCGCGTCGGGTTCGACGCCGCCGTGCTGCGGGGGCTGTTCCAGTGGCGAGTGGCCGAGCCGGGCCACTACGTGCTCGGCGTGGAACCCGCGACCGTGCCGACCATCCATGGCCGTGCGAGTGCTCGCGGCGCCGGGCTGCTGCGCGCGCTCGCGCCGGGTGCGCGACTCGAGACGGGTGTCGATCTCGTGATCGACCTTCCCGCGCACGACGCCTCGCCCGAGGCCGGAAGCCCGGAGGCCGGGCGGTCGATCGCACAGGCTTGACAACGTTGTCTCAGAGGCCCAGGATGTCTCCATCGGCTCCACCGGGGGCCGAGTCTCCACGAGATGACACCGATGTCGAGGTAGCGATGACGCCAGGCGAGCGAACGACCGCAACGGTCGGTATCGATGGCGCGTCGCCCCGGGCCGCCGCGCGGGCCGGAGACCCCCGAACCGGACTCCAGCGATGAGGCCGGTCCTTCTCCCCCCTCACCCGGTGCAGCACTTCTACCTCGGAGGCGACCGTATCGCCGCGCTGCGCGGGATCGTGCCCGAAACCGATCGTCAGCCCGAGGAGTGGCTCGCCGCGACGGTGTCCCGGTTCGGCGACCCCGTCACCGGTCTCGCCGTCACGGCCGACGGTGCCTTCCTGCGCGACCTGGTCGCCGCCGACCCGAGAGCCTGGGTCGGGCCGGAGCAGGGGCTGGATGCCGCCGATGTCGGCATCCTCGTCAAGCTCCTCGACGCTCGCCAGCGACTCCCCGTCCACGTGCATCCCGGACGGGACTTCGCCGCGCACCACCTCGATCGCCTCTACGGCAAGACCGAGGCGTGGTACGTGCTGGACGCCGAACCCGGCTGCGCGGTCCACGTCGGCTGGAACCAGCGGATCGATCGCGACGAGCTGGACCGTCGGCGCGACACGCAGGACGGCGAGTGGATGCTCGACCACATGAACCGCATCGTGGTGCGCGAGGGCATGAGCGTGCTCGTTCCGGCTGGCACGGTCCATGCGATCGACGGCGGGATCTTCGTCGTCGAGGTGCAGGAGCCCACCGACTTCTCGATCCTGCTGGAGTGGTCGGTGACCACCTCGACCAGGGAGGAATCGCACCTCGACCTCGGCTTCGAGACGGTCATGCCCGCGGTCTCGACCGCGCAGACCACGGCGGAGGAGCTGGCCGGCCTGGTCGGCACGGCCGGCACGCGTGCGGCGGGGGCCCGGTTCCGGTCGCTGCTTCCCGCGGCCGCGGATCCCTACTTCCTGCTCTCCGACGCCGCCGCGGGCGGAGAGACGACCGAGGAACGAGCGGCCGGGTTCGCGGTCGTGCTCGTCACCGACGGCGAGGGTGCGCTCGCTTCGGACAGCGACCGGATCGAGGTGAGCCGCGGCGACGCGATCGCCGTCCCGCACGCGTTCGGGGCCTGGCGCGCCGTCGGAGACGCGAGCGTGATCGTCGGCGCCCCCGGGCGTGGCTGGCCGAGCACCCTCCACGCGGGAGGCGTGCGATGACCGAATACGTCGTGGGCATCGACGTCGGCAGCACGAGCATCAAGCTGCTCGCAGCGACGCCGGAAGGGAGGGAAGAACTCGTCGTCAGTCGCCGCTCGCCGTGGACGAACCTCGACCACGGGCGCGCCGAGATGCCCGCCGAGCGAGTGGTCGCAGTCGTGCGCGAGCTCGCGCACGAGGCGGATGGGATCCTGTCGCGCAGGGGCGCCTACCGCGTCGCCGCTCTCGGCGTTTCGGGCATGGCCGAGGCGGGTGTGGTGCTCGACGGAGCAGACCGGCCAGCGGCCCCCATCATGGCCTGGTTCGATCCCCGCGGCGGACAGCAGATCGTCCGCACGCCAAAGGCCTTCCGCGCGGAGTTCCTGGGCCGAACCGGATTGCCGATCGGGCCTCTCGCGACGATCTCCAAGCTGCTGTATCTGCAGGACACAGGCGTCGCGCTGAGCGACAAGACCTTCCTCAACGTTCCGGAGTACGTCGTGCGGACTCTGGGCGGTCCACGCGTGGCGGAATACTCGCTCGTGTCCCGCACAGGGCTGATCGACCAGGACGACAGCGAGCCGTGGGCGGCCGCCCTCGACGTGCTCGGCGTCGGCGCGGACATCCTCGCGGAGCGCGTCGGTGCGGGCGCCGCGCTCGAGGCGCTCACCGACGAGGGGATGCCGCAGGCCTTCCACGGCGCGATCCTCACGGTCGCCGGCCACGACCATCTCGTCTCGGCGGTCGCCTCCGGCGCGACCCACAGCGGTCAGCTCTACGATTCCATGGGAACCGCCGAGGCTCTCGTGCGCGTGCTGGACGCGACCCTGCCCTTCGACGCCCGCGAGCGGCTCGCGCTCGCCGGCATCAACACCGTGCGCCACGTTCTCCCGGGAAAATACGTGCTGCTGGCCGGCACGAAGTCCGGTCTGCTGATGAGGCGGGTGCTCCAGTTGCTCGGCATCGCCGACGCGCGGGGGCGCGCCGAGATCGACGCGCAGGTCATGGCGCTCCCGGCGGGCGGAGCTCTCGTGGACGGAGCACTGGCGGTGTCGGGCGCCCGCAACGACGACGGCGTGCTGAAGATCGTCGCAGACAGCGACGGCCTGACGCCGGCGGAACTGTTCGTCGCGGCCCTCCTGCACGGCAACGACATGTGCACCGAGCTCATGGAGGTCATGGATCGCGAAGTGGCGGCGCCGACCTCGACCCTTCTCACCGGCGGCTGGTCGAGCATGGCGAGCGTCGTTCGCGCGCGCGAGCTGATCCTGCCGGAGATCACCGTATCCACCCACGGCGAGGGAACCGCCTACGGCGCGGCGCTCTTCGCCGCCTTCGCTGCCGCGGTCGGTCGCGCGGGCACCTTCGAGGACTTCGCCGTGTCGTTCCTCGCCGGGCACGACCGCAACAGTGATTCCACGATGGAAGGGAGCTGACATGCCAACGCCTGTTCTGGAGGCAACCATGCGACCGACGAACGGCTCGTCGCGATCACGCTCGGCCTGCCTTCCGTGATGCACGACGGAGCACTCCTGGGCTGGGCCGAGAATATCGCCAGCGCCGCCGAGGTCACAGCCCACTCCCACGTCGCCGACGGTTGGCCGAGAGCCGAGCTCGGTGTCATCGTCGAGGGGGCGCTGTGAACAACTCGGCGCCCGTCGTCACCCTCACACCTGCCGGCGCGATCGACGCGACCTACCATGTTTCCCGTCTCGAGCTCGGCGGGTTCGTGCGGGCCGCCGACTACGAGCGCGAGGTGAGCGGCAAGGGCGTGAACGTATCGGCCGCCCTCGCCCATGCCGGCCGCGAGAGTGCCGCGGTGGTCGTGCTCGGTGACGACGACGTCGCGTTCGCGCGGCACTGCGCGCACGCTGCGCTTCTGCGCATCGTCACCGTGCCCGGCGCGACACGCGTGAACACATCGATCATCGACGCGGGGGGTGCAACGACCAAGGTCAACGCCCCGGCGCCGCCGCTGGCGCGAGACGCGTGGGAGCGGGCCGTGTCCGCGACCCTCGACGAGCTGGACCGGCGCCGTGCCGGGTGGCTCGTGATCTCGGGCACCATCCCACCGCTCGAGGATCAGTCCGTTCCCGCAGACCTCGGCGAGCTGCTGCGCGAAGTCGCGGCGCGTGGCATCCGGATCGCGATTGACACGAGCGGCGAGGCGCTCGCGCGGGCAGCCGCGAACCCACGGGCGATCGCTCTGCTGAAGCCGAACACCCACGAACTGGCGGATCTGGCCGGACGGGAGCTGCGCACGATCGGCGATGTCGCAGCGGCGTCCGGCGAACTCGTCGCCCGCGGCGTCGGAGCTGTGTACACGAGCATGGGTGCAGACGGCGTGCTCGTCGTGGCTCCGGGAGTCACCGTGCACGCGCAGGCGCGCGCCGTACGCGTCGCGAACACCGCCGGGGCGGGCGATGCCTCGCTCGCCGGCTACCTCGTGGGCTTCGGCCTCGCAGACACGCCGGACAGGTACGCGACAGCGGCAGCGGCAGCGGCGTCGTGGGGAGCGCACGCCGTGGCGCAGACCTCGACGATCCTCCCGCACCTCGACGCGCTGCCGCTCGCGACCATCGTGCTCGACCCGGATCCGTCGATCCCGCTGACCGAGCCGGCGGTGACGTCATGAGCGTGCCGGTCGGGCACGCCCCCGATGCGGTGGCGCCACGGATGCGCCGTACCTGCACGTCCTGGAGCTGCTGGAGCGCGCCACCCGCTAGCCGAGCGGTTGCAGGCGCAGTCCGCCGGGCGCGTCGATGATCCTCACCCGGTCGAGTCCGTCGACGATGAGGTCGCCGTCCAGCTCGTCGGCGGCGGCCGTGCCCATGACGGCGAGCACGGAACATCCCGCCGCGCGCGCCGCCGCGATGCCCGCCGCGGCATCCTCGACCACGAGGCACCGCGCCGGGTCGACGCCGAGCCTGCGTGCGGCGGTGAGGAACGGTTCGGGGTCGGGTTTTCCGTGGGTCACGTCATCCGCCGTGACCAGCACCTCGGGGCGCTCGAATCCCGCGGCGGCGAGCCGGGCGGTCGCGATCGGCACCGATCCAGACGTCACGATCGCGCGCCGGGCGGACGGGACCGTGTCGAAGAACGCGCGGGCGCCGCGCACGGGCCGTAGGCCCACCGCATCCATCACCTCGAGCTCCGTGATGTGCACAAGCCCTTCGTCGTGCAGATCCGCGGGCAGCAGCCGCGAGATCAACGTGCGCGCGGGCTGGCCATGGTTCTCATGGAGCGTCTGCATCGGGAGGTCGTAGCGCTCGGCGAAGCGCCACCACGACCGAATGACCGACGCGGTCGAGTCCACGAGCGTCCCGTCGAGGTCGAACAGCACAGCCTCGAAGTCCCGCTCGAAGAGCACGGAGTCCATGACGAGGGGATGCCGGAGGCCGAGTTCGGGCAGCAGGCGCCCCAGCTGCTGCTCGGTCGACAGTTCGGCGTCGACGAAGATAACAGGCACAGTCGGTGCGGGGAAGTCGCCCTCTGGACGGTGCGCGTCTCGGAGCTCGCCCCGCGCCGCGCGCCGCTGCGCGAGCAATCCCGCGCCGCCGGTCAGGTGGACCATACGCAGCTCTGCGGGCGCAACGGCAGCACGCAGCGTCCGCCATTCGTCGCCCCCGGCAAGCTCGGCGGTGAAGGGAGCCACGAGCACGACCGCACGCGCGGTCGCGACCGCGTCTGCGGCGACCGCGCGCAGCGCCGCGTACCGGCCGGCGCGGATCTCGGCGGCGTGCGGCGAGGACAGCCAGTGGCCGCCCGGTGTTTCCGGCGGCAGTGCGTCGAGGAGGGGATTGGTCACCGAGTCGAGGTCGACGAGGGGGGCGCCCAGTCGCATCGCGAGCGCACGGCCGAGCGTCGTCTTGCCGCTGCCGGCAACTCCGGAGATGGCGATGGCGAGCGGATCCGGCATTTGACACGAGGAGTGCATGCCTCCACGATAGACGTATCAAGTCACCGGTGTCATGCTTGATTTTCCGGGATACGAAGAGAGTGCCGAAACGAGAGGAGCTCCGTGGTGGTCGACACGGTACACACCTCGGCGCGTGAGGTGAGCGATGGCATCGCCTCCGCCGCCGCGAGCGACCTCCTGTTCGCCGGCATCGACCTCGGAAGCACCGGCATCAAGATGCTCGTGGTGGACGCAGCGGGAGTCGAGATCGCGGGCGTGGAAGTGCCGACGCCGTGGCGCGTCGGCGAGGGCAGGACGACGGAGATGGACGCGGGCACACTGCTGTCCGCGCTGCGCTCGCTTCTGTCGAAGACCGCGACCGAGCTTCCCGCCGAGGCGCGTCTCGCCGCGATCGGCATCGCCGGCATGGGCGAGACCGGAATGCTCATCGACACCGACGGGGCCGCCGTCACCCCGGGTTTCGCGTGGTTCGACCCGCGTGGTGCCGAGCAGATCGTCGCTTTTCCCGCGTCAGTGCGCGAAGAGTTCGCGGGCCGCACAGGGCTCCCTCTCGGGGCGCAGGTCACCGTGGCCAAACTCGCCTACCTGCGCGATCGGGGCCTCGAGCTTCGCGGGCTGCGGTGGCTGAACCTACCCGAGTTCGTCGCGGCGGCCCTCGGAGGTGACATAGCGCTGGAGTATTCCCTCGCCTCCCGCACCGGACTGATCGACCAGGACTCGGGGGTCGCGTGGACCCGGATGCTCGACGCTCTCGACCTGGGGCCGGAGTTCCTCCCGCCGCTGCGCAGTGGCGGCGCGTCCTGGGGGCGCGTGTCAGATGCGTTCGGCACGCCGTTCGCGGGCGCGGAGCTCACCGTCGCCGGGCACGACCACCTCGTCGCCGCGGAGGCGAGCGGCACGCTCGACGCCGACGGCTACCACGTGTCGATGGGAACCGCCGAGGTGCTGCTGCGGGTGCTCGATGCGCCCCTGGGGTTCGCGGCTCGCCAGCGGCTCGCGCACGCGCTCATCAACGAGGTCCGCCATATCGTGCCAGGAAAGCACGTCCTCGTCGCCGGGGTCAAGACGGGGCTGCTGCTGCGCCGTGCCCTGACTGCCGCCGGCATCAGCGACCGCGTCGGACGCGACGCGCTGGATGCGGACGTGATGGCATTGCCCTACGAAGGAGCGCTGCCGGCCGGCACCATCGAGGTGTCAGGCGCCCGCAACGACGACGGGGTCATGCGTCTTGTCCTGCACGCCGACGGGGCGACCCCCCAGGAGATCTTCGGCGCGATCCTCCGGCACAGCAACGACGAGATCGGCCTGCTCATCGAGGCGATGGATCGGGAGTTGCCTCCTGCGACGCACGCGACGCTCACGGGCGGTTGGACGAGCATGGCCTCCGTCCAGCGTGCCCGCGCCCGGGTGCTGCCGGAGCTGTCCGTCTCGTCACGAGAGCAAGACACCGCCTTCGGCGCCGCGCTGATCGCCGCCCGGCTCGTCGGCGCCTCGATCGCGGGAGACCACGGCGTTGGCACCCACCGCGAGGACGCCCGCATCCCGACCACATGACCGCTAGCGACCCTTCTTGCCCACCGAACTTTCACACTCACAGAGGAGAACAATCATGAACGCACTGAACACGCTCGAGCGCCGCGCGCTCCAGTCGATCTCGACGCCGAAGGGCAACATGCTCATCGTCGCCGCCGACCAGCGCAACGGCATGAAGGCCGTCATCAAGGATGCGCCGAACGGCTCGGACGCCATCACGCGGGAGGAGCTCGCCGAGGTCAAGGCGGACCTCGTCCGATACCTGGCGAACCACGCGCCGGCGATCCTGCTCGACCCCGAGGTCGCGCTGCCTGCGATCGTCGACGACGGTGTGCTGGCACGCGACACGGCCCTCGTGGTCGGTCTCGACGCGTCGGGTTTCGAGACCGTCGATGGATTGCGCTACACGCGCTACGTGTCGGGCGTGACCCCGCGCACGGTGCGCGAGCTCGGCGGCGACGTCGCGAAGATGCTGTTCTACACGCGTCCCGACAAGCAGGACGAGTCCTCGCGCGTCGCGCAGGAGATCCGCGACCTCGTCGCGAGCTGCGAGGCGGAGGGACTGCTGCTGATCGTCGAACTGCTCACGTATCAGCTCGAGGGAGAGAGCGACGAGGAGTACGCGGCGGCCTTCCCCGCCCTCGTCGCAGACGGTGCGGCGCTCGCCGTCGCATGCGGCTCGAAGATCCTCAAGCTCCAGTACCCCGGCTCCGCCGAGGCCAGCGCAGCCGTCACCGAGGCCGCCACAGGCGTGCCGTGGGCGGTGCTGTCGGCCGGTGTCGACCACGAGACCTTCATCGGGCAGGTGTCGACGGCGATCGCGAACGGCGCCGCAGGCGCGATGGCGGGGCGCTCCCTATGGAAGGACAGCCTGTCTGCCGATCCGGCGCTGCGCGAGGAGCTGCTGACGAGCCGCGCGCTGCCACGTCTGCGCGAGCTCGCCGACGCCGTGGACGGTCGCCGGGACTGAGCACTTCGAGGTGCCAAGGCCGGCGCACGGCATCGGCTCACGGCATCGGCATACGGCCTCGGCATACGGCATCGGCGCCGGGTACCCGGTATCGTGACTGGACCCCCTATCAACCCCCCGCCGCTGAGGAAGTGGACCATGACGACCATGCGCGATGTCGCCGCGCGCGCAGGCGTGAGCACGAAGACCGTCTCCCGTGTCTTCAACGACGACCCTCACGTGCTGCCAGAGACCCGTGCCGGGGTCGAGAAGGCCATGCGCGAACTCAACTACGTGCCGAACGTGCTCGCGACGACCTTCCGGGCCGGCCGGGCCTCGGTGATCGGCGTCGCCGTCCCCGACATCGTTGACCCCTTCTTCGCCGCGATCGCCCGCGCCATCGAGGACACCGCACGCGAACGCGGGATCTCGACACTGGTCACAAGCCTCGGCGAGGATCCAGACGGCGAGCGCCCGGCGCTCGAGTCGATGCTCGGTCGAAAGCTGTCCGGGCTCGTCGTGGCGCCGGTCGGAACCGATCACTCCTGGTTGCGGCGATGGCAAGAGCACACACCGATCGTGTTCGTCGACCGGGCGCCGTTCAACCTCGAGACGGACACCTTCACCGAGAACGACGAAGCGGGAGCGTACCTCGCGACGAGCCACCTGATGGGGAGGGGTCATCGTCGGATCGCCTACATCGGCGATGTCGTCCACCTCTCCACCGAGGCCAAGCGGCTCGAAGGATGGCGCCGGGCACTACGGGAGCATGGCATCGAACCAGACGAGGAGCTCGTCGCCGTGTACGTGTCGGACCGGGAGGCCGCCGCGGCCGCGATCGCCCGGCTGCTGGCGCTTCCCGACCCACCGACGGCGATCTTCTCCGCCAACGCCCGCTGCTCGATGGCGCTCGCCTACGTTCTGCGGGAGAACCCGATCCCGATGGTCGGTTTCGGCGATTTTCCGATGGCGGACACCCTGGCCCCCTCGGTCACGGTCATCGACCAGAGTCCGCGGCGCCTGGGGATGCTGGCAGCCGAGCGCGTGTTCGCGCGGCTGGAGCATCCCACGCAGCAACTCGAGGCGATCAGCGTTCTGGACGTGGCGCTCGTCGAACGGGAGTCCTGCCGCATCGATGCCCGCATGTGATCCGGGCCGGGGCCGGTCGGAGCGAGCCCCGCGACCGACTCAGCCGGTGACCAGCGCGCGGATCGCTTCGCGCACGCCGAGCCGGGCGAGCTGCCCGCGCGCCCGGATGAACTCCGTGCGCAGAACGTCATCGCGACCCAGTTCGCCGAAGACGGGCACGTAGTCGAGGAAGCTCCCCGGTGTCTCCCGCTCGGCGGCGACCGCAGATCGCAGATCCCGGATCCTGCGGTCGACGATGGGCGTCGCAATGCCGTCCTCCGCATATCCCTCGAGGAACACGCTCCATGCGGCCAGAACGAGCGCAGCGCGCGCGATACGCCCCCCGCCCTGGAGTTGCTCGCGAACGACCGGAAGGAGGAACTTCGGGATGCGGTCGGATCCATCCACGACCTGCCGAGCGAGAGTATCGAGGATCGCCTCGCTGCCGAAGCGGGCGATCAGTTGGTCGCAGTAGGCGGGCAGATCGATGCCCGGCACCGGACGCAGCGTCGGGATGGCCTCCTCGCGCATGTAGCCGAGCAAGAACGACACGAACAGAGGGTCCGTGCACACCTCGTGCACGTACCTCGCCCCGGAGAGGATGCCGAGGTAGCTCATCGCCTGATGGGACGCATTGAGCAGACGCAGCTTCATCAGCTCATACGGTTCCACATCCGCCACGATCTGCACGCCGACCCGCTCGAGAGGCGGACGCCCCGCGGTGAACGCGTCCTCCAGGATCCACTGCTCGTACGACTCGGAGCGCACCGGCCAACGATCTTCGACCCCGAACTCGGCGCTGATGCTCTCACGAGTCTCGTCGGTGGTGACCGGAGTGATGCGGTCGACCATGGAGTTCGGGAACGCGACGTGCTCGGCGATCCAGGCGGCGAGGTCGGGATCTGCGCGCCCGGCGAAGCCGAGAACGGCGGCGCGAGCGACGCGGCCATTGCCCTGGATGTTGTCGCATGACATGACGGTGAACGGTGCGTGGCCGGCGTCGCGGCGACGGCGGAGGGCCGCGACGAGAAATCCGAGCACGCTGCGAGGGCCGTCCTCGCCACCGACGAGGTCGGCGAGCGTGCGCTCATCCTGGGGATCGAAGGCGCCGGTCGCGTCGTCGACGCCGTACCCGCCTTCCGTGATGGTGAGCGAGACGATGCGTGTCTCGGGATCGGCGAGCTTAGCGAGCACGGCCGCCGGGTCGTCGGGGGCGTAGAGGTATTCCACGAGGGATCCGATGACACGAGCCGCGCTCGTGCCGTCTGGAGAGGTCGTGACGAGGGTGTAGAGCCCGTTCTGCGCACGCAGCACGTCGCGCATGGCGAGGTCGAACGGCATGACCCCGACGCCACAGATGCCCCACTCGGTGGAACCGGCGTTCAGAACCCGATCGACGTACATCGCCTCGTGGGCGCGATGGAATCCGCCCACGCCGAAGTGGACGATCCCGGCACGGACGCTGGCAGGATCGTAGCCGGGAACGGCGATCGCGCTGGCCAGTCGAGTGAGGGCATCCGATGTGAGCGTGACCATGTCGTCTCCTCTCGTCCTGAGATGGTTTTCGCGGGCGCCCCCCTTGTGGTGGGCGCCCGCGGTGGTGGGTCGGGTTGTGGCTACTTGCAGGTGGATTGGTAGATGGCTTTGGCGCCTTCTCCGTCGACGTTGTCCGCGGTGATGATGGTGAATCCGGTCTGGATCTTCTCCTCGGTTGGTTCGCCCTTGAGTGCGGCGAGAACCTGGGCGACGCCGTCTTTGCCGATTGTGGCCGGCTCCTGGGCGACGAGGGCTTGCACGATGCCGTCTTTGAGGGCCTTGACCTGGGCGGGGCCGGCGTCGAATCCGACGATGGTGACCTTGCCTTGTCGGCCGGCTTGTTGCACGCCGGTGGCCGAGCCTTCCGCAGCGAACAGGTTCGCGGCGAAGATCCCGACGATGTCGGGGTCTTTCTGTAGTGCGGCGGTCACGATCTCGGCTGCGGTGGAGGGTTCGTTGTGGCTGTACTGCACGCCTAGCGAAGTGAAGCTCGGGTTGTTCTTCACGGCTGCTTCGAAACCGGCCGCGCGTGCGTCAGTGGTCGACACGCCCGGGTCGGTGGACACGACCAGCACCTTCCCGCCTTCGGGGTGGGCTGCCTTGATCGCGTCGAACGCTGCGGCTCCGCCGCCCTCATTGTCGCTGGAGATCTGCGACACCGCCATCGAGGGGTTGTCCAGGGTGGTGTCCACCAGCACGACCTTGATGCCTGCGTCTGCCGCGGCCTGGATCGGGGCCTGCATCGCTGACACGTCGGTCGGTGCGATCAGCAGTGCGTCCGGTTTGGACGCGACGATCGCGTCCACGATCGGTTTCTGCAGTGTCGGATCGAATTTCGCCGGGCCCTGCACCGTGACCGTCGCGCCCGCGTCGGCCGCTGCCGCCTCGATACCGCACTGCATCGAGATGTAGAACTCATCCCCTGCCACGCCCTGCACGAACGCGATGCTGTATCCGCCGCTGCCGCCGCCGGTCGTGTTCCCGGAGCCGCTGCCGCCGGAGCACCCGGCGAGCATGAGCGTCGCAGTCGCGCCGAACGCCGCGAACCCGATGGCCTTCTTACTCCACTTCATGATGATCAACCGTTCTCTCTTGATTGGGATGGTGATGTGTGCCGGGCGGTGGTCAACCGCGTCGGCCTCCACTGACGAACTTGCGCCAGAGGCCTTGGGAGTTGCCGCGCATCGCCGCCGAGCGGCGCACCTGATCGACATACACGGCGGTGATCAGCACGGCACCGACGGCGACCTGCTGCCAGAAAGGCTGCACGCCCGTGATGACGAAACCGTTCTGCAGCACGGCCGGGATGAACAGGCCAACCACGGTGCCCACGATCGTGCCGACGCCACCAAACAGCGACGTGCCGCCGATGACGACCGCCGCGATCACGTTCAGGTTCGTCTGCGACTGCCCCGCGATCGCCGTCGTGCTGAACTGCGACAACGACAGGATGCCCGCCAAACCCGCCAGCGCCCCCGAGAGCGCGTAGATCTTGATGAGCTGCCCGTCCACCTTCACGCCAACGCGTCGCGTTGCGATCTCGCTCGAGCCGACGGCGAGCGTATACAGCCCGAAGCGGGTGAAGTGCAGCACGATCGCGCCGATGACGATCACGACGAGAGCGATGACCGAGATCGTGGGGATGGTGCCGAACACGTTGCCATAGCCGATCGAGGTGGTCAGCACCGACGGCACCTCACGGATATCGATACCGCCCGTGAGGATCTGTGCGAGGCCGAGAGCCATGCCCAACGACCCGAGCGTCACGATCAGGGGCGGGATCTTCGCCTTCGCGATCAGCACACCATTGACGACGCCCCAGGCAAGGCCCGAGACGATCGAGACGAGGATGCCGATCGTCGCGACACCCCACCCCTCGCCCCCGAGCGCGCGCATCGTTATCGCCGCGACGACTCCGGAGAACACCAGCACCGACCCGACCGACAGATCGATTCCCGCCGTGATGATGACATACGTCATACCGACCGCGAGGACACCCAGGATAGAAGCGTTCTGAATGATCAAACGAAAGTTCGACCACTGCGCGAACGTATCCGGAGCGATCGCGCTGAAGATCCCGACGATGACAAGCAATACCAGGAAAATCTGAAACGCCTGGGCACGCACCACACGACCCACGAAACTCGTTCGCGGCTCATCGATCGTCCCGATCGCGACGGTCTCGGTGACCGGTGACTTGACAATCACAGTCTTCCCTCCTTTGTGACAGCGCCAGTCATCAAACCCACAAGCTCCTCCATCGATGTGTCCGCCGTCCGGATATTCGCCACCCGGGTTCCCAATCGCAGCACCTGGATCCGATCCGACACCTCGATCACGTGCGGCATCGAGTGACTGATGAACACCACCGCGATCCCCTTGTCCCGCACCCGCCGAATCGTCTCGAGCACGTTCTTGGTCTGACGCACCCCCAACGCCGCCGTCGGCTCATCCAAGAACACCACCCGACTCGCCCAATGCACCGCCCGCGCGATCGCGATCGCCTGACGCTGTCCCCCCGACATCTCCCCCACCGGAGACGCCAACGACCGCACCGTCGCCCCCAACTCGTCGAACGCCCGCCGAGACTGCGCCTGCATCTCTCTCGTCCTCATGAACCCCAACGCGCCCGCCAGCCCACCTCGACGAATCTCCCGACCCAGATACATGTTCTGCACCGGATCCAAATGCGGCGCCAGCGCCAGATCCTGATACACCGTCTCGATCCCCAAGGCGCTCGCCGCAGACGGACTCGCCATGTCCACCACGGCACCATCGAACCGGACCACCCCGGAGTCCACCGCGAGATTCCCCGACAACGCCTTCACCAGGGTCGACTTTCCCGCACCGTTGTCTCCGATCAACGCCGTCACCTCACCCGGGAACACCTCGAAATCCGCGTCATTCAACGCGCGAACGTGCCCGAACTGCCGAGACAAACCCCGAGCCTCTAAAACGGGAACCTGGGCGGTGGTCATGAGAGAGCTCCTTCATCTGAGGTGAAACGGCCCGTCGGCTTCGACGGGCCGAGGATGGTCGTGACGCGAACGACCAGGGCCGCGCGATCCCTCGCGGTCTCGACGACGCGCGCGTTCGGTTCGTCGACGGTGCGCACCCACGTCACGGCCGCATCGGCCGTGTGCCCGTATGACCGACGGCGGGCGACGAGTCTCGTCTCGCGCAGCTCGGAAGCGACGTCGAGGTGCCAGCTCTCGTCGAGGTGGGCGGCGACACCCTCCCAGCCGTATCCGTCATGCAGCAGATAGTTGCCCTCGGTGATGACCAGGGGCACGGCCGCCGACACCGGGACGGCCGAGCCGATCGACTCCTCGAGTCCGCGGTCGAAGCGCGGCGCGTAGATCGTCCCAGAGGTCTGGGCCCGCAGCCGGGCCAGGAGCGCGACATAGCCATCGACGTCGAACGTGTCTGGAGCGCCTTTGCGGTCGCGACGCCCAAGGCGCTCGAGCTCGGCGTTGGCGAGATGGAAGCCGTCCATGCCCACCAGTACCGCCTGAGCGCCGAGAGCGCCGAGCAGTGCCTCGCACAGTGTCGACTTGCCCGCACCGGGAGTGCCCGTGATGCCCAGGATGCGGCGTCCCCCGGTGGTCGCCAGCTTCTGTACGCGTGCGACGAGCTGGGCTACGCTCTCGTCCACGGTCGGCGGCGTCACACGGGTCGAGGTCATCACGGCATCGGTGCCTTTCTCGTCGTCGGTTGCGGCGTCGCATCCAGCGCTGCATCGTCGAAGCAGATCGGCAGCTGCGGAACAATCGCCGATTGTGAGCAAGTTACGCTGTATATGTCACCGGTGTCAAGACGAATTTCGTCGGAGATGACACCGGTGACAAGATTGTGACCTACGTTTACCATTGTTGCGCGGCGCGTGCGGCAGCGCAACGAAACCACCCACTCCCTCGGAGTCGAACAGAGAGCGAACCCATGAACGATCTCCACGACCGTACGATTCTGGTCACCGGCGCCGGTGGCGGCATCGGCAGCGCCACCGTCCGTCATCTCGTGGCTGCGGGCGCCGACGTGCTGGCGGCCGGGCGCACCGCCGAAAGCGTGGAGGCGATCGTCGCAGAGACCGGCGCGCTGCCCGTGATCTTCGACCTCGAGTCTGAGAACAGCGTTCGCGAGGCCATCGAAGGACTCGACCTCTACGGCGTCGTCAACTGCGGCGGATGGGGTGGCGAGATCGCCACGCCGATGGACACCGACATCGCGGTGTTCGACAAGGTCATCAGTGTCAACGCCCGCGGGTCGCTGCTCGTGACGAAGTATGCGGCGCGTGAGATGATCCGCCTCGGCAATGGCGGCGCGATCGTGAACGTCTCGAGCCAGGCCAGCCTCGTCGCCCTGGCTGGTCACATCTCCTACGGGTCGTCGAAGGCGGCGCTCGACAACATCACGCGCGTCTCAGCGCTTGAGCTCGGCCCCTACGGGATCCGCGTCAACAGCGTCAACCCGACAGTCGTGATGACGCCGATGTCGGCGTGGTACTGGGGTCGCCCAGAGATCGAGGGCCCGTTCCTCGACGCGATGCCCCTGCACCGCTGGGCGACCGAGGACGACATCGCCGCGCCGATCGTGTTCCTGCTCGGCGACGGCGCCGCGATGATCTCCGGCGTCTCGCTGCCGATCGACGGCGGCTACACGAGTCGCTGAACCCTTCACTTCACGTCAGGAGTCGTGCGTTGCGGGCCAGACGATCATGCGCGGGCTCAGGCACGCATCGACGCGGCGCCTACGGTCACACCATCATCGGCTCTGCGACCAACGCCGGCTCTGCGCGTCAGTCTCGACTCGTTCCTGCGCATCGGAGATGCGGATGTGTCGGCGACCGCGCGGACAGGCCCGGCCGCGCGCGGCGATAGCCTCGATCCCTGCCACGCGCGGGTCACGGAACCAGTCGTTCCGGCAGGTGGAGCCGTCATGCTGAAACGATCGGGAACGCTCAACGCTCACCGCTTTCAAGACCCGATGATCTCGGGTTCGACCTCGTCCGGGTTCTTGTCGGGGCGCAGCCCCCGCCAGCTCGGCTGCCGAAGGATCCCCGACGTGGTCCACTCGGCGAACTCCACCTCGCCGACGAGCACGGGTCTCACCCAACGGGCATCGGCCGCCTCCAGCGCAGGCACGTCGGTGAACGGACTCGTCGCGCGGGCGATGCGGCCGAGTTCCGTGGCGAGCCGGGTGAGCTCTGCGTCGCTGAAGCCCGTACCGACGCGTCCGACGTAGCGCAGGCCGGACGCGTCGGGCAGGCCGAGCAGCAAGGAGGCGAAGGTGTCGGATCGGCGGCCTGCACCCGGACGCCATCCGCCGACGACGACCTCCTGAGTGGGGTGGTGCTTGAGCTTGATCCACGCGGAGCCACGTTTGCCCTGCTCGTAGCGCGAACCGCGGTCTTTCGCGACGACGCCCTCGAGGCCGAGCTCCCGACTGCTGCGGATAGCCGCGTCGATGCTGCCCTCGAAGGCCGGCGGCACCACGATGCGTCGCTCCGGGCCTTCGCGCACGAGCGAGGAGAGCACCGTTCGACGGTCGTCATAGGGTCGCTCGAGAAGAGGCTCGCCGTTCACGTCGAGCACGTCGAAGCAGAAGAGCTCGACGGGAACACGACGGGCCGCGGCCGCGATCTCGGCGGTGTTCGTGAGGTTCATCCGTCGCTGCAGGAGTTCGAAGCTGGGCCGTCCCGAGCGCTCGAGCGCGACGATCTCGCCGTCGAGCACGGCCGAGTCCGCCCGCACGAGCTCGTGGATACCGGCGAGCTCCGGGTAGCGGGCGGATACGTCGATGCCGTTGCGGGTGACGAGTCGCACGCGCTCTCCGTCGACCGAGACGATCGCACGAATGCCGTCCCATTTCATCTCGAACGACCATTCGGTGTCGATGTCGAGGTCATGCAGATCGCCGAGCTTCGCCATCATCGGCACGAATCGCTTCTGAGGCGTTGGCGTCGGTGCTCGCTGCTCCAGCGGGCGGAAGGATCGTCGAGCGGTCGGCTTCATCCGATGCAGCAGCCAGTTGCTCTTCTCACCATCGCCGCTCGTGCGAATGAGCGCCACGCGCACCGTTCCGCCGAGCCCGCCACCGCTCTCACCGAACAGCGTCACGATCACCTCGTCGTGCCGCCACTTCTCGAGTTCGTAGCGTCCGCGATCCCAGATGAACACCCGACCGGCACCATACTCCCCTGCCGGGATCGTGCCTTCGAAGGATCCGTACGCGAGCGGGTGGTCTTCGGTCTGCACGGCCAGATGGTTGCGGCCGGGATCGGTCGGAACGCCCTTGGGAACGGCCCAGCTCACGAGCACGCCGTCGCGTTCCAGCCGGAGGTCGTAGTGCAGGGCGCGCGCGTGGTGCTCCTGGATGACGAAGCTCGAGCCGGAGCTGACGGACGCCACCGGCGCGGTCGAGGGAGCCGGCGGCGCCGGGCCCGTCAGCGTCGAGCCCGTCGAGGTCGGCCCCGCACCGGCATCCGGCGTGCTCGCTTCGCGGAGCTCGGCAGGAACCACGGCGTCCACGGGCTCTGGCGTCCTTCCAGGATCCCGCTTGGCGTGGTAGCTGCGCAGAGGATCATGCGCGGGAGGCGTCGGATCACTCTGGGTCGGAGCGGCCGGGGTCGGAGCGGCCGGGGTCGGAGCGGCCGGGGTCGGAGCAGCCGGGGTCGAGCCGCGTGCTCGGAGCGCACCGGAGAGGGCGGGGGAGCCGGTCGGATCGGCATCCGGTATGGCGGCATCCGCACCCCCCACGAGTATCACCGCGAGCGGATCTGCACGGCTCTTCACGCGCTCGAGCACCTCGTTGAACTCGAGGTTGCGCAGCTTCGGCGACATCAGCTCCGCCCAGGTGCGCGGAGCCGCGACCGTCGGGCGCGGGCGCCCGCGCAGCGAATATGGGGTGATCGTGGTCTTCGAGGCGCTGTTCTGACTCCAATCGACGAGCACCTTGCCGCCCCGGAGACTCCTCTTCATGTCGCTCACGATGAGCTCCGGGTGATCGGCTTCGAGCGCCCGGGCGAGCTCATGTGCGACGGCCGAGACCTGATCGGAGCTCTGCCGCCCATCGAGTGCGGCATAGAGATGGATGCCCTTGCTCCCACTCGTGACCGGCATCGGGTCGAGACCCATGTCGACGAGGATGCGGCGCGCGAGCCGTGCCGCTTCCGCGCACTCCCGCAAGCCGGTGCCTTGGCCTGGATCGAAGTCGAGCACGAGCCGGTCCGGTGGGAGCTGCCTGCCCGACCGGCTGAACCGCCACTGCGGCACATGGATCTCGAGGGCCGCGATCTGGCCGAGCCACATCAGGGTGGCCAGGTCGTTCACGAGCGGGTAGGCGCTGACGTGATCGGTGTGCTGGATGTCGCGGCGGGGCACCCACGTTGGCGCCGAGTCGTCCAGACCCTTCTGGAAGAACGCCGCCCCTGGCTCGGTCGCCGTTCCGACACCGTGCACCCAACGTTTGCGCGTCGCAGGCCGGAACGCCGCATGTGGGATGAGCACAGAGGCGATGCCGCTGTAGTAGGCGAGCACCTCGCCCTTGGTCATGCCCGTCTCAGGGTAGAGCACCTTGTCGAGGTTGGAGAGCCGAAGCCGGTGCCCGTCGATGGCTACGGTCTGCGTTCCTGCCGCGTGGGCCATGACCCCATCCTTCTCCGATCGCACCTCCGCGGCTAGGCGACTGCTGAACAAGGCGTCTCCCTCAACGCCACTACCGGCGGGCGGTCAGGGCGCGCGGGCAGGCCAGATCCACCGTGAATCTGACAGAACCGTTGCGTGAGCGCGCTGCTCTGTCACTCGGCCAAGCCTTCCGCATGGTCGACCACGATGCCGGTGTCAGTGAGAGACGCCGGCCGAGGCCGCGTGGAGCGCCTCACGGGCGAAACGGGTGAAGCTTCCAGCCTTGCGCGAACTTGTCCATCGCGGCAGACATCCCCTCGAGCGGGCACAATCTGATATCCCACACAAATCGCCTGTCCAGCTGCCTCCGGCGAAATCAAACCGAAACACAGCGCTCCTACCTTGATCACATGATCACGACGCTATCCACCCACAGCACCGGGATGCCACGCCGTGCGCGCCGTCTCGCGGTCGCCGCCACCGCCGCGGCCGCACTCCTGCTCACCGGCTGCGCAGGCTCCGACTCCGGCTCCGCCGCCTCCGGCAAAGACGGCGGGCTCGTTCCCGTCTCGATGGGCATCAGCCCCTGGATCGGTTACGGCCAGTGGTACGTCGCCAAAGAGCAGGGCATCCTCGACGAGCACGGCCTCAATGTCGACATGGTGCAGCTGAACACAGACGCCGACAAGATCAGCGCGTTCGCGTCGGGCCAGGTCAACGCGACGAACCTCGCCACCCATACCGCGATGATGCTGCAGGAGGCGGGCGTCGATCTGAAGATCGTGCTCATCCAGGACTACTCCGAAGCTGCCGACGCGATGATCGCCGGACCGAGCGTCACCTCGATCGACGAGCTCGCGGGTAAGAAAATCGCCTACGAGCAGGGCGCGACAAGCGACCTGCTGCTGCACGCCGCGCTGAACGAGGCCGGTCTCACGATGGACGACATCACCCCCGTGCCGATGGCCGCTTCCGACGCCGCCGCTGCCCTGATCTCGGGACAGGTCGACGTCGCCGTCACGTACGAGCCGTACATAACCACGGCGGTGGGCGACGACCCGTCGCTGAAGTCGATCTACGACGGCTCCGACGCACCCGGGCTCATCAGTGACGCCCTGGTCGTGTCCGACGAGCTCATCAACGAGAGCCCCGAGACTGTCCAGGCCCTCGTGGACTCGTGGGGCGAGGCCGTCGACTTCTACAACTCCGACGTCGACGCTGGCCGCACCATCATGGCCGAGGCCGCCAGCGAAGACCCCGAGGCGCTCGCCAGCGCGTTCGACGGTGTGCTCTACTTCGGCAAGGCCGAGAACGCCAAGGCGTTCTCGGGAGAGTACGTCGACACGGTGCTGCCGCTTGCCGAGCGCGTGGCCACCCAGGCCGGACTCCTGACAGCGCCGGTCGATCTCAAATCCCTCTATGACAGCCAGTTCGCGACGAACTGACGCAGCACCACCGCTCCGGCGCACCGGTGAGAGAAGGTTTCCATGACGATCCACACCACCGCCGCGGACGGCCCCCTCGTCGCGACCGCTCCAGCGCCGCCGCGTCGACGACGTCGCCGCTACCGTATCGGCCAGACCATCTCGCGCTCAAGATACATCTCGATCGCGGTCATCGCCTTCGCGGGGCTCCTGGGCGCCTGGGCGCTCCTAAGCGCTCTCGGCGTCACCAATGAGCGCTTTCTGCCCTCGCCGTGGCAGGTCGCGCTCACCGGCTGGGAGCAGATCACTAACGGAGAACTCGCCGCCGACCTCGGCGCCTCGACCTATCGCATCCTCGTTGGCTTCGTGCTCGCGACGATCATGGCGGTGCCGCTCGGCGCACTCGTGGGCATCAGCATCCGCGTTGAGGCTGCCCTGCAGCCGCTTGTCGACTTCGTGCGCTACATGCCCGTCGTCGCCTTCGTCCCGCTGACGATCCTGTGGATCGGCGTGGGCGAGGAGCAGAAGTTCCTCATCATCTGGTTGGGTACCTTCTTCCAGCAGGTGCTCATGGTAGCCGACGCGGTGCGCTCGGTCCCGCGCTCCTTGATTGACGTGGGCGAGACGCTCGGACTGTCCAACGGCCGCATCCTCTCGCGCATCGTGCTGCGCGCCGCCGCACCGCGTATCTGGGACGCGTTGCGCATCACACTGGGCTGGGCGTGGACCTGGATCGTGCTGGCCGAGCTGGTCGCGGCGACCACGGGCCTCGGCTATCGCATTGTCATCGCCCAACGGTTCCTGCAGACCGATCTGATCTTCGCCTACCTGATCGTCCTCGGCTTCCTCGGTCTGATCACCGACGTGCTGATGCGTCTCGCCGGGCGTGCACTGTTCCGCTACGAAAGGATCGGCCGATGAACGGTCTTGTCCACGTCGACGCCTTGAGTAAGTCCTTCGGGGACGTGCAGGCGCTCGGTCCGATCGACCTCGATCTGCGCGGCAACGAGTTCGTCTCGGTCGTCGGCGCGTCGGGCTGCGGAAAGTCGACGCTGCTGAGCATCATCGCGGGACTCACCGACGCCACCGCCGGAGAGGTGCTCATCGCCGGCGACCCGGTCGACGGCCCCGGCCGTGATCGAGGCGTCGTCTTCCAGGGCTTCACGCTCTTCCCCTGGCTCACGGCTCTGGGCAACGTCGAGTTCGCGCTCCAAGGCGAAAAATCGTCCAAGCGTGAGCGCACAGCGCAGGCACGCGAGCACCTCGCACTCGTCGGCCTCGACGGCTTCGACGATCACTACCCGTCGCAGCTGTCGGGCGGCATGCAGCAGCGCGTCGCGATCGCGCGATCGCTGAGCTACCGCCCCCGCATCCTGCTGATGGATGAGCCGTTCGGCGCGCTTGACGCGCTGACCCGCCGTGACATGCAGGCCCTGCTGACGCACGTGTGGGAGCAGCACAAACTCACGGTGCTCATGATCACCCACGACATCGAGGAGGCGATCTTCACGTCCGACCGCGTCGTGGTGATGACGCCGCGCCCGGGACGGATACGCGCCGATCTGGCCGTGCCGCTCGAACGCCCGCGAGTGTCTGGCATGACCGAGGCACCCGAATTCCGCGAGCTATTCGCGCAGATCCTCGAGCTCGTGCACGAGAAGGCGGCAGCATGACTGCCGCACCGCTCGCCCGCATCGCACGGGACCAGTATTTGGCCGGTGACGAGGCTGCGGCGAGCCGCAGCCTCGTCGAGCTGATCAGCGACATCTCCGATCGCGAGGTGTCGGGCCTCGCGATCAACCGCGACGTCTACAGCCTCAACTCCCTCAACGGCACCGTCGCCCTCGGTGACGAGAGGTTCTTTTTCAAGTTCCACGCCGAGGAGGGCGAGGACGACACGATCCAGGAGTACTACAACGCCGAGCTGCTGCAGTCGGCTGGCTACCCTGTGGACGTGCCGGCGCTCGCCAACGGCGAGCCCGGACGGCAGATCCTGCTATACCGCCTGCGCCGCGACCCGCGGTTCTCCGACCTGTGCCGGGGGCTCGAGTACGACCGCGAGCCAGCCGACTCGCCGGCCGTCGTCGATGCGATCGCGGCTCAGCGCGACCTGGACGACCTGTCGATGTCACGCATGCGTGAGACGCTGCATGCGGCCTCGGAGGCGGAGCTCGCAGCCGAGCCGGTGAACCGCCTCTTTCGCGACCGGCTGTTCGATCCGGCAACCGATCCAGCCGGTACGATCGTCGCCGGCCGCGTCGCCCGATTCTACGAGGGCAAGGACCACCGCCTCGGCGGGTCCGACGGGGAGGTGACCCTCGACTGGGCGCGGTTCCGCGACGCGAGCTGGGTGATCAACGGGGTGGAGTACGAGCGCACTGTCGGCGAGCTGTTCGGCGATGCGCTCAACGCTCTCGTGCCCAACCGCTACGGCCCGGCGGCCGTGATCGCACACGGCGATGCGCACAACGCCAACGTGTGGTTCGAACGCGACGACGCCGGGCACGCGCACCTCACCCAGTTCGACCCGGCGTTCGCCGGTCGCCACGTCCCGGCCCTGCTCGCCGAGGTGAAGACCACGTTCCACAACGTCTTCGCCCACCCGTTCTGGCTCTACGAGCCCGCCGTCGCGACCGAGCGCTACTCCGCCTCGGCGACCTACGCCGACGGACGCTTGCACATCGTGCACGACCACGACCTGGGCGCGCCGCGCGAGGCATTCCTGACGTCGAAGGCCGACCTGGTGTGGCGGCCGCTGCTGAGCGACCTGCACGAGCGGGGCTGGCTGCCGGCCGACTGGCGGCACCTCGTGCGCTTGGCACTGTTCTGCAGCCCGACCCTCGTGCACGAACTGCGCGCCGGCGGCCCGACCGGGCACACCCCGATCAGCGCAGCGATCGGCTGGAGCGTCGCGATCGCGGCCAGCAGCGAACCGGCCTCTGGGGATGACGTATTCACCCGGCTCTTCAACGCCGTGCAGCCCTGAGACCGAGACATTCCGATATGGCCCGCTGCTCACCGGGCGGCGGGCCATCGTGGACCCCAGCCATCGTGGACCTCAGCCGTTGACGCGCCGCGGGACGAGAGCTGACGGATCCCCACGGATGCGGCGGGTGAGCTGGGCTGCGGCCTCGCGCGCCGCCTCGCCGACTCGTGCGTGTGCCTCGCCCTCGGGCAGCTGATGGCTCGGGAACGAGACCGAGAAGCTGGCGACGGGCATGCCGTTGTGATCGACCGCGGCCGCCGCGATGCACGTCACACCGTCGGTCGTGTGCCCGTCCTCGACGCTCCATCCGCGCTCGCGGTCGCGGGCGAGGAGCGCTTTCAGCTCGCGCAGCGTCTTCGGTCCACGCTCGGTACGCTGCACGAAGACACTTCGAGAGGCGTAGATGGCCGTTATCTGACTCGCCGAGTGCATGGCCAGCATCGCCCGCCCGGTCGCGGTCAGGTGCGCCGGCAGGCGAACGCCGATCTCGGTGACGAGCCCGGTCGCACGCGCAGGTTGCTCCTTGAGCAGATACAGGGTTTCGTGCCCGTAGAGGATGCCGACATGCGAGGTGAGGTTCAGAGACATCATCAGCCGGCTCAGCAGTGGGCGGGCCAGCAGTTCGAGGGGCTGGTGCCGGAGGTAGGCCGATCCGAGCTCGAACACCCCGACGGCGAGGGTATAGCCCTGCGCGTCGGGGATGTGTACCACGAGGCCCTCGTCGGTGAGCACCTGCAGAATCTGATACGTCGAGCTGCGCGGCAGGCCGAGGCCGCGTGAGATCGCGACGGCACCTACGGGTCCGGGCTTGCCTGCGAGGAAGCGGAGCACCGCGATGCCGTGGCGCAGCGCCGGCATCCGCGGCCCGATGTTCTGGTCTCGGGCATCGGCGACGGGGGTGGCCCCTGAGGCGGTTTCGTTGTCAGTGCTCATCTCGACCTCCAGCGGATCGGTTGCTCACCCGGTGAGGCGGTCAGTTCCCACCCAGCGTACGACGCTGCGCGATGAGTTGGGGCCCGCGTTCTTTCAGCGATCTGATCGACGTGGTGCCGACGAGCGCCATCGTGCGCGCGAGCTCGGCCTTTAGGATCGCCAGCACGCGCTCGACACCCTCCTGGCCGCCGGCGGCGAGGGCCCACAGGTATGGGCGGCCGATGAACGCGGCGTCCGCCCCCAGCGCGATCGCGAACGCGATATCGCCGCCGCTGCGCACCCCCGAGTCGACGAGCACAAGCGCGTCGGGTCCGATCGCCTCGCGGACGGGGGCGACGAGGTCAATCGGTGCGACAGCGCGGTCAAGCTGGCGACCGCCGTGGTTCGACAGGTGCACGCCGTCGACGCCGAGGTCGCGCACCCGCGCCGCATCCTGCGGACCAAGTGGGCCCTTCAGAAGCAGTGTTCGCGGCCACAGCGCGCGGATGCGGGCGATCTCGGCGTCATCGAGCGCGGCGTCAAACCCCGACGTGATGTCGGCGATCGATCCGCCCGGGAGGGATCCGGCGGTGTCGCTGGCCTTCACCTGGGCGAAGTCGATCGACTCGCCCGCCAGCATGCCCATCCAGTACCGCGGCTTGACAGCGATGCCGAGGATCGTGCGCGGCGTCATGCGCGGCGGGATGACGAGACCGTTGCGGCGGTCGCGGACGCGGTTGCCTGCGACCGCGGTGTCGATGGCGATCTCGAGCACCGGGGAACCGGCGTCGAGGGCGCGGCGGATGAGGTCGTCGGTGAGAGCGCGGTCGCGCATCACGTACAGCTGAGACCACGGTGCCCGGGTCGCGACCGTGACGTCTTCGATCGTCGTGGTGGCGACGGTCGAGAGCACGTAGGGCGCGGCTGCTGCTGCTGCGGCGGCTGAGACGGCGATCTCACCGGCGGGGTGGATCATGCGGGTGTAGCCGGTAGGGGCGAGCCCCACCGGCATCGACCAGTCTTCGCCGGCGAGCGAGGTCGAGGTGTCGATGGAGTCGGCCGGCACGAGCGCGGCTGGAAGCCACCGCAGCTCCTGGAAGGCGCGCTTGTTGGCGGCGACCGAGATCTCGTCGTCGGCACCGCCGTCGATGTAGTCGGAGATGCTGCGCGGCAGAGCGCGACACGCAGCCCGGTGCACGTCGGCGATGGTGTATAGGTGCGCATGCCGCCCGGCCGGGCGGCCGCGGGTGAGCCCGACGAAGTCGAGGGCCTCGGTGATCCTCATCGATTCAGAGACGGATCGAGACCGAGTTGCCGTGCGCGGGAAAGCCCTCGTGCGCGGTGTAGGCGAGCACAGTCGGCGCGAGTGCGCGTAGGCCCTCCTGGGTCGACTTCGCCACGGCGCGTTTCTTGCGGAACGTGTGCGCGGTGATGCCGCTCGAGACCTTCGCATAGCCACTCGTGGGGAGGGCCGCGGGGCAGCCGAGGGCGAAGTTGGCCATCGATACCGTCGTGTGCTGGCCGACGAGGATCTCGGCGGCATCGTGGATGAGGTCGAGGGCGTAGTCCTCGTTGCTGGCGACGAGCTGCATGTGCTCGGGCGCGTAGGCGTTGGCAACTTCAGCACCCTCCTCGATGGAGTCCACGAGCACGGCGCCGCCATTGTGCAGGGCGATCCGCGCATACTCGTCGCGCGGTGAGGGCAGGGCTGCCAGCTGCTCGGTGATCTCGATCTGCACGGCGGCGAGGAGCTCGGCCGAGGTGGTCACGAGGACGCTGGAAGAGTCGGGGCCGTGCTCAGCCTCGTTCAGCAGGTCGGCTGCGAGCAGGCGCGGGTCGGCGGAGTCGTCGGCGAGGATGAGGCTCTCGCTGGGCCCGAGCAGCATGTTGCTGACGACACCGAAGCGCTGCACCTCGATCTGCGCGACCGCCACTGGAGGGCTGCCAGGTCCCACAATCTTGCGGACGGCAGGAACCGTCTCGGTGCCGAACGCGAGCGCGCCGATACCAGCGGGACCGTTGGCTCGGAAGACGTCGGTGATCCCCAGCTCATCGGCGACGACGAGGATTGCCGGGTCGACCTTGCCGCCGCTGCCGGGGACGGGCGGGGTGACGACGGCGATCTTCTGAACGCCCGCGACGACGGCCGGCGTGCCCAGCTGCACCATGACCGAGGGGAACGAACCCTTGCCGGCAGGGATGAAGAGTCCGGCGCTCTCGATGGGGCTGGTGCGCTCGCCCACGACGACACCGGGGGCGGTCTCAAACTGCCAGTCGGCGTCCTCTGCGACCAAACGCTCGTTGTAGCGGCGCACGAATGCGATCGACTCGCGGATCGCAGCGAGCATCTCGTCGCCGATCTCGGCGCGAGCCTGGTCGAATTCGTCGCGGTTGACGCGGATCCCCGAGGCATCCACCTCAACCTTGTCGAACTTCGCCAGCGCCCGCAGCATCGCCGCGTCGCCGTTGCCGCGCACGTCTTCGAGGATCTCGAGCACCGACGCGCGCAGCTCTGGGTCGAAAATGCGGCCGATGCCGCGCGTGTTCAGGTCGGCGCGGTCTTCGGCCGACATGTCGGCCCAGCGTCCGCGTTCCCGGATGGGCGAAGTGGTCATGGTGTGCTCTTCTCTTTTGGGTGTCAGATGTTCCGGCCGCCGTCGATCGTGATCGTGGCGCCGGTGAGGAAGGAGGCCTGGGGGCCGAGCAGGAACTCCACGAGAGCGCTGATCTCTTCCGGTCGACCGAATCGGGCGGCCGGGATCAGCGCGAGCAGTTCCCGCGAGGTCACAGGGTCGGTGAGCCATTCGTTGGTCATCTTCGACGGGAAGTAGCCGGGGCACAGGCCGATGATCGAGAGGCCTTCGGCGCTCCACTCCAGGGCGAGTGTCTTGGCCAGTGCCAGTGCGGCGGACTTGCTCGCGTTGTAGTCGGCGAAGTGCGCCTCGGGACGCATCGCGTTGACCGAAGCGTTGATGACGATGGCGCCGGGGCGCTCGAGCGTGCGATACGCGGCCTGGGCGACGATGAGCGCGCCCACCGTGTTGACTTCGAGCACGCGGCGGAAGAACGCCGGGTCGAGGTCTTGCGCGGGCTTGCCCTCGCCGTCGATCCCGGCGTTGGCGAACACGCCGTCAAGGCCGCCGAACGCGGTCGTGGCCTGCGCGAACGCCGCGTCGACCGCCGCGACATCGGCCACGTCGGCGATGGCGCCGAGCCGCGCAATGCCGGCTGCCAGCGCGGCGTCGACTGAAGCCGCGCTGGTTCCGGTGACCAGTACGTCGTGGCCCGCGGCGGTGAGGTGCGAGGCGACCGCGCCGCCGATTCCGCTGGTTCCGCCGGTGATGAGGTAGCGACGGCTCATGCGAAGGTCACCACGATCTTGCCGAGCGTAGGTGCCGGGGCGGTCAGGCGCGGAGGAAGGTCGGAGAGCGGGATGCGGTCGCTCACGACATCCCCGAACAGTTCCGGATCAGCGGCGAGTGCGTCGATGGCCCGGGGGATGCTGTCGTCGTCGAAGCCGACCGACGTCGCGATGCTGACGCTCTTCTCGACGAGCGCCTGCGCCGAGATGCCGATCGGATGGGCGCCGATGGCGACGACGAGCACGGTTCCACCGCGACGCACCGCCGCGAAGGCGGCCGCGACCGAGCCGCGGTAGCCGGCAGCGTCGATCACGACATCGATCCGCCCGAACGGTTCGACAGCGGCTCGGGCGCCGCGCTCGATCGCGGCCGCGAGGCGACCAGGGTGCGGTTCGGCCACGAAGACCTCGACGCCGCGACCCTGCAACACGCGGTGGGCGAGGGCGCCGATCGGCCCATAGCCCTGCACTAGCACGGTGCGAGTGCCCTCGGGCACGTGGCGCAGGGTCGTCTGCACCACGGCGAGGGGCTCGGCGAGCACGGCGATGTCGATCGGTAGGGCGTCGTCGGCGATCGGGTAGACGTCGGCGGCGGGGACGACGAGTTCTTCAGCGAAGCCGCCGGGACGCGATTCGCCGAGCCACGTGAGGTGCCCGCAAAGCCTCGTCGAATGCGCGCAGTCCTCGCACGCACGGCACGGGATTCGCGAGTCGACGACGACGCGGGCGCCCACCGCGATATCCTCATCGCTGCTCTCGACGACGACGCCGGCGACCTCGTGGCCGGTGGTCGCTGGCCAGTACTCGATCCAGGCGCCCGTCTGCGCGGCGTGCACGTCCGAACCGCACACGCCCGCGGCGCCCGTGCGCACGCGCACCTCGCCGGACCCGAGCGTGGGCACCGGTATCGCCCCGACGTCGACGGTCAGGTCGCGATGCACACGGAGTGCCTCGATGGTGCGTGCCATGACTCCATCAAAGACCCCCGTGCAAGAATTCCACCATCAAAATCGGCGCTGGTATCCCATATTTCAGACAATGGCCGCAGTTCTGACCGGTCAGACAAAAGCGTCTCGGGACCCGCTCGCCTCGGGGCGAGGCTAGAGCACGATGGAACCCGTAGCTCCGCCGAGAACGCTCGGTCGTACCCAGGAGTCCTCGTCGCAGGACGCACCCCAATGAAAGGTTGTCGGATATGCGCTCACAGGTCGTGGAAGTCGGCACCGGCGCTTTGACGCCGGCCGACGTCGTCGCCGTCGCGCGTCGCGACGCGCGGGTCGTCCTCACCGAGGAGTCGATCGCCGCCATGTCTGCCTCGCGAGTCCTCGTCGAGGCCCTCGCCGAAGACACCCGCCCCCATTACGGCGTGTCGACCGGCTTCGGCGCGCTGGCCTCCACATCGATCCCCGCCGACTTGCGCGCGCAGCTGCAGGCCTCGCTTGTGCGCAGCCACGCCGCCTCCAGCGGACCCGAGGTCGAGCGCGAGGTGGTGCGCGCCCTCGTGCTGCTGCGCCTGTCCACGCTGGCCACCGGCCGCACCGGCGTGCGCCCCGAGGTCGCACAAACGTACGCCGAGGTGCTCAACGCCGGCATCACCCCCGTCGTCGGCGAGTACGGCAGCCTTGGCTGCTCGGGCGACCTTGCCCCACTCGCGCACTGCGCGCTCGCGGTCATGGGTGAGGGCACGGTGCGGGACGCCGAGGGCCGACTCGTTTCGGGCGGCGAAGCCCTGGCCGCCTCCGGCATCACGCCCGTGATCCTCCGCGAGAAGGAGGGACTGGCCCTCATCAACGGCACGGACGGGATGCTGGGGCAACTCGTCCTCGCGATCGACGACCTCAGCGCCCTCATTCCAATGGCCGATATTGCGGCGGCGCTGAGCATCGAGGGCCTGCGCGGCACCGACACGGTCTTCGCCGCCGATCTGCAGGCACTGCGCCCGCACCCGGGGCAGGCCGCGAGCGCCGCCGTGATTCGCACCGTGCTCGCCGATAGCGGCATCGTCGCGGGGGCACGCGCCACCGGATTCGTCCGGGTGCAGGACGCCTATTCGCTGCGCTGCGCCCCGCAGGTGCACGGCGCGGTGCGCGACACCGTGGCGCACGCGGCCCTCGTCGCCGGTCGCGAGCTCGCCAGCGCCGTCGACAATCCGGTCGTGACACTCGACGGTCGCGTCGAGTCCAACGGTAACTTCCATGGCGCACCGGTCGGGTACGCCCTCGACTTCCTCGCGATCGCCGTGGCCGACCTGGCCTCGATCTCGGAGCGCCGCACCGACCGCATGCTCGACCCCGCGCGCAGCCACGGTCTTCCGGCGTTCCTCGCCGACGACCCGGGGGTCGATTCCGGTCACATGATTGCGCAGTACACCCAGGCCAGCATCGTGAGCGAGCTCAAGCGCCTAGCCACTCCCGCATCGGTGGACTCGATCCCAACCTCGGCGATGCAGGAGGATCACGTGTCGATGGGGTGGTCGGCCGCCCGCAAGCTACGTCGCGCGATCGACGGCGCGCAGCGCGTCGTAGCGATCGAGATCCTCACCGCCGCCCGCGCCATCGACATGCGCGCCGAGCCGTCGAGCCCGGTCAGCGCCGCCATCATCGCGGCGCTACGTGAGGTGGTGCCGGGGCCCGGCACCGATCGCTACCTTGCCCCCGAGATCGCCGCCGCGGTCGAGTTCGTACAGTCCAGACGCGCCCTCGATGCCGCCTGCTCGGTTGCCGACCTGGCGTAAGGAGAGCACATGAGCTGGTCGTCCCCCTCACCCAACGCCGTGCCTGTGCGCCCCGCACTGGACGCCGTGCCGGTGTATTCGTCGGCGCTCGCGAGCTCGACGCCGGTCACGGTGCGCGCGTCATCTAACGAGGCACCCGACGGTGTGTCGGCGGCCGTGCGCGATGCGGTGAGCGCACGCCTGGAGCGCCCCAACCGCTACCCGGTGCTGGGCGGCCGCGACCTCATCGCCGCGGTCGCGCAATGGCTCGGAGCTGACCCTGCCGAGATCGCCGTCGCCGATGGATCGTTGTCGCTGCTGAACTATCTGCTGCTCGCCCATTGCGCCCCCGGCGCCGGTGTGGTCCTACCGTGGCGAAGCTACGAGGCATACCCGATCTGCGTGCTCACCGCTGGCGGTGTGCCGGTGCGCGTACCCAACCGCACCGACGGCGCGCACGACCTCGACGCGCTGGCCTCGGCGATCGGCGAGGGAACGTCGGCGGTCTTGCTGTGCTCGCCGAACAACCCCACCGGCGTCGCCCTCACGCACGACGAGATCGCCGCGTTCCTCAGGCACGTGCCCGGGCATGTGCTCGTGGTGCTCGACGAGGCGTACCGCGACTTCGACGACCGTGCCGACCGGCCGCGCAGCCGCGAGCTGCTTTCCGCGCACCCCAACCTTGTGCTGCTGCGCACCTTCTCCAAGGCTTACGGCCTGGCGGGCATGCGCGTCGGCTACGCCGTCGGCCACCCCGGCATCATCACGGCCGTGCGCAAGATCTTACCGCCCTTCCCGGTGGGCGCCTTGTCGGTCGTCGCCGCGATCGCCGCCCTCGGCGACGACGCGCACCGCGAGGGCATCGTTGGCGGCGTGCGAACCCAGCGCGACGAGGTTGTGCGGATGCTCGCCGACCACCGCATCCCCGCCTTCGCCACCGCGTCGAACTTCATCTGGCTTCCGCTCGGCGAGCGCAGCGGCGTTCTCGAGGCGATCTGTGCTGAGTTTGGCATGTCGACGCGCGTGTTCGATGGCGAGGGCATCCGTATCTCGCTCGGTGAGCCGGGTCTCGTCGAGGCGCTGAAAGCGGCTCTGGAACGCTTTGCCTCGGAGAGCTGAGCGAGCTCAGGCGAATGCGGTGACGCCTCGACGTCACAGCCATGAGGGCGCTGGCCACTCCGGGAAGCGGCGAGAATGCCGACGCCTCCGAGATCGTCGCGTTCGACAGGCGCCACGAGAATGGTCCTGAGACGGGCTCACACGCGAGCTCGACCGTCTCGCCCCGCCCGTTACCCCAGCGCGACACCGGAAGCTGCTCAATGCGGACCGTGCGCGGAGTCGCCATGAATCCAATCAAACCGATCGCGCCGTGGGGGCACAGCGGCGGGATCGGCGAAGGCGTCCCAGATTTCGGACAGAGGATACGGTGGATGTCCCCTGCGGAGGGGTCCGGGGCCGGATGATGGTCGCATGACACTTCCCGGCGCCCATCCCGTCCGTGCCGCCCGCGGCAGCGAGCTCACCGCCAAGAGCTGGCAGACCGAGGCCGCGATGCGGATGCTCATGAACAACCTCGACCCCGAAGTGGCCGAGCGTCCCGACGACCTCGTCGTCTACGGCGGTACCGGCCGGGCAGCGCGCAGCTGGGAGGCGTACGAGGCGATCGTGCGCACCCTCACCGACCTCGAGTCGGACGAGACGCTGCTCGTGCAGTCGGGCAAGCCGGTCGGGGTGTTCCGCACCCACGAATGGGCGCCGCGCGTGCTGATCGCCAACTCCAATCTCGTCGGTGACTGGGCAACATGGCCCGAGTTCCGCAGGCTCGAGGCCGAGGGTCTCACGATGTACGGCCAGATGACCGCCGGGTCGTGGATCTATATCGGCACTCAGGGCATCCTGCAGGGCACGTACGAGTGCTTCGCGGCGATCGCGAACAAGCGCTTCGACGGGTCCTTGGCCGGCACGATCACCCTGACCGGCGGATGCGGCGGCATGGGCGGCGCGCAGCCGCTCGCGGTCACCCTCAACGACGGCGTCACGATCGTCGTCGACGTCGACCGCGCGCGGCTGCAACGCCGCATCGACCACGGATACCTGGACGTGCTCGCCTCCGACATCGACGACGCGACAGCGCGGGCGAACCGAGCCAAGGCCGACCGCATCGCCCTATCGATCGGGCTCGTCGGCAACGCCGCATCCGTTTTTCCCGCCCTGCTCGAGCGCGACGACATCGCTATTGACATCGTTACCGACCAGACCAGCGCCCACGACCCGCTCTCTTACCTGCCGCTCGAGTACACCGTCGAGGAATGGGCTGCGGCGGCGGCCGCCAACCCTGCGGACTTCACCGAGAAGTCGCAGCATGCCATGGCTGCCCAGGTCGAGGCGATGGTCGGCTTCATCGCCAAGGGTGCCGAGGTCTTTGACTACGGCAATTCGATCCGGCAGGGTGCGCTCCTGGGCGGATTCACTGACGCGTTTGCCTTCCCCGGCTTCGTTCCCGCCTACATCCGCCCGCTGTTCGAGGAGGGCCTCGGCCCCTTCCGGTGGGTCGCGCTCTCGGGCGACCCCGCCGACATAGCCGCCACCGACCGCGCGATCCTCGAGCTGTTCCCCGAGAACGAGTCGCTGCGCCGCTGGATCACCAAGGCCTCCGACAAGGTGCATTTCGAGGGTCTTCCCGCCCGCATCTGTTGGCTCGGATACAAGGAGCGCCACCTCGCGGGGCTGAAGTTCAACGAACTTGTCGCCGAGGGCAAGGTCTCTGCGCCGATCGTCATCGGGCGCGACCATCTCGACTCCGGTTCGGTGGCCAGTCCCTACCGCGAGACCGAGGCGATGAAGGACGGCTCAGACGCGATCGCCGACTGGCCGCTGCTGAACGCCCTGCTGAACACTGCGTCAGGTGCGACCTGGGTGTCGCTGCACCACGGCGGCGGCGTCGGGATCGGCCGCTCGGTCCATTCGGGCCAGGTCACCGTCGCCGACGGCACCGCGCTGGCGGCCGAGAAGATCGAGCGTGTGCTCACCAACGACCCAGGCACGGGCGTCATGCGTCACGTCGACGCCGGCTACGAGCGCGCGAAGGATGTCGCGCGCGAGCGGGGTCTGCGAGTGCCGATGCTGGAGGGCTGAGATGAGCGTCGACGCCGTGGAGCTCCTACAGCAGATCGAGGACATCGGTCGCGATTTCGAGCGCGGTGGCTGGAGCCGGCACGTCTTCGACCCTGCCGAGCGCGAACTGGTCGCCTGGTTCCGCGCACAGGCCAAGGTGCTGGGCCTGCGGGTCGAGACCGACCGCAACGGCAACGAGTGGGCGTGGTGGGGCGAGCGCGGCCCCGGTGCGATCGCCGTCGGCAGCCACCTCGACTCGGTGCCCGGCGGCGGCGCGTACGACGGCCCACTGGGCGTCGTCTCGGCGCTGGCCGCGGTCTCGCGGCTGCAGGCCGAGGGTTTCGAGCCCGCCGTTCCGATCGTGGTCGCCGTCTTCGCCGAGGAGGAGGGGTCGCGCTTCGGCGTCGCCTGCCTCGGCTCGAAGCTGATGTCGGGGTCGATCTCGCCGGAGCGCGCAGCGGCCCTGGTCGATCGCGACGGGCGGTCCTTCGCCGACGTGGCATCCAAGCACGGTCTGGATGCTGGGGGCCTTGGTCGTGACGACGAGCTGCTCGCTGACCTCTCACTCTTCGTCGAGTTGCACGTCGAGCAGGGCCGCGGGCTCATCGACTTGGGATCGCCCGTGGCGGTGGCCTCCAGCATCCTGGCCCACGGCAGGTACCGGCTCGTCTTCTCGGGTGAGGGCAACCACGCCGGCACCACGCGTATGGCGGATCGCAACGACCCGGTCGTCGCGTTCGGCGAGACGGTGGTCGCCGCGGCGAGGATCGCTGGCAAGTACGACGACTCCGACCACGCCGCGCGGGCGACCGTCGGGCGGATGGTGCCGGTGCCCGGCGGATCGAACGTCATCGCGAGCCGCGTCGACGCGTGGCTGGACGTGCGCGCCGACGACGATGCCGCGGCTCACTCGCTGCGCGATCGGATCGTCGCCGCCGCGTACGAGGCGACCGTCGGTCGTGGCTGCACACTGGAGGTGGTAGAGGAGTCGTACGGACCGCTCGTGGTGTTTGACGATGCGCTGCAGCGGCGCCTTCTCGATGTGCTCGGCGACGTGCCCGTGCTCGCCACCGGCGCGGGGCACGATGCCGGTGTGCTCGGCGAGGTGCTGCCCACCGCGATGCTGTTCGTTCGCAATCCCACGGGCGTTTCGCACGCACCGAGCGAGGGTGCCTCCGACGACGACTGCCGTGCGGGCACCGATGCGCTCACCGCCGTGCTGCGCGAACTCGCCGGAGTGCCGGCATGACGACGATAACCACTCCCGCGTCGGCCAACGCGCACTCACACGCCTTCCACCGGATGCTGCGGGGGCGCACCCACGGTGCGGGCGGATCGTTCTGGACCTGGCGGGATCTGATGTACCGCGTGGCCGCCGCGCTCGACCCCGACCTCTACCGCGAACTCGCCGAAGCCGTCTTCGCCGAGATGCTGGTGTCGGGTTACACCGCCGTCGGCGAGTTCCACTACGTCCACCACCGCCCCGACGGTTCGCCGTACGAAGACCCCAACGCGATGGGCCGCGCACTCGCCGAGGCCGCCGAGAGCGTCGGGATCCGTCTTACCCTGCTCGACACCTGCTATCTCGCGAGCGCACCCGGCGTCGCACTGCTCCCCGAGCAGGCGCGCTTCGGCGACGGCACGGTGACCGCGTGGCAGGAGCGGTGGCAGGCGCTTGCGCCCTTGGCCTCCGGTCTCGTGACCATCGGCGCCGCGATCCACTCGGTGCGTGCGGTGTCGCCCCACGACATAGCCGCGGTGGCCGAAGCGCTCCCCGAAGGCGTGCCCCTGCATATCCACCTGTCGGAGCAGCCCGCCGAGAACGAGCAGTCGCTCGCCGCGTTTGGACGCACCCCTACCGGCGTGCTCGCAACTGCCGGCGCGCTCTCGCCGCGGCTTTCGGTCGTGCACGCCACGCACCTCACGTCCGACGACATCGCGCTGCTTGGAGCGGCGGAGGTGACGGTGGTGATGTGCCCGACCACCGAGGCCGATCTCGGCGACGGCATCGGCCCTGCTCGCGAGCTCGTCGATGCCGGCGCGACGATCGCCATCGGCTCCGACCAGCACGTCGTGATCGACCCCTACCTCGAGGTGCGCGGTCTGGAGGCGGGCGAGCGGATGCGTTCGCTCGCCCGCGGGCGGTTCTCGCCTGCCGAGCTCGACGCGGCCCGCTCGTCAGGCGGCTTCCGCTCGGTCGGCGTCGTCGAGCACGAAGGCGACACCGTCGTGCTCGACGTCGCGTCGGTGCGCACGGCCGGGGCGGCGCCCGACCAGCTCGCTTCCGCGGCGACCGCTTCGGACGTCATCGAAGTCTCGGTCGGCGGCCGGGTGGTCGCCCGGCGCGGGGTCCTTGCCGACGGCCGAGACCCCGCGGCCATGTTGTCCACCGCGATTGCGCAGCTGTCGAGCCGTTTGGAAGGAGCAACTCGATGACGCTGCTGGTGACCGGGATCAGTGAGCTGCGCACCCAGGACGACGCCACCGGGATTCTCACCGACGCCGCCCTCGTCATCGATGGCGAGCGCGTCGCCTGGATTGGCTCGGCCAGCGACGTACCAGCCGCCGATCAGTGCCTCGATGTGGGCGGCCGCGCCGTGCTCCCCGGGTGGGTCGACTCCCACACGCACCTCGTGTTCGCCGGTGACCGCTCTGCCGAGTTCGCCGCCCGTATGGCTGGCGAGGCTTATGCGGCGGGCGGTATACAGGCCACTGTGGACGCCACGCGGGTCGTGTCCGACGCCGAGCTGACCGCCCACGCCGAGGGGTTGCGCGCCGAGGCAGCGCGCGGTGGCACCACGACGATCGAGGCGAAGACGGGCTACGGACTCGACCTCGCCTCAGAGACGCGGCTCGCGCGCATCGGCGCGGACGTCGCCGACGTGGTCACCTTCCTCGGCGCGCACCTGATTCCGACGGGCGTCGACCGCCGCGACTACCTCGACCTCGTCATCGGACCCATGCTCGACGCGGTGCGGCCGTACTCGTCGTTCATCGACGTGTTTTGCGAGAGCGGCGCCTTCACCGTCGACGAGTCGCGTGAGGTACTCGAGGCAGGTCGCGCTGCCGGTCTCGGACTCAAGATACACGGCAACCAGCTCGGGCATTCCGGCGGTGTCGCCCTCGCCGTGGAGCTCGGCGCGACGAGCGTCGATCACGTCAACCACCTGACCGCCGCCGACATCGACGCCCTCGCGGCATCGGACGTCGTGGCCACCGTGCTTCCCGGCGCAGACCTCTCCACGCGCGAGTGGTTGGCGCCCGCCCGGGAGCTCGCCGACGCCGGAGTGCGCCTGGCACTGGCGACCAACACCAATCCCGGCACCTCGTTCACGACCTCAATGCCGTTCTGCGTCGCGACGGCCGTGCTGCAACACCGCCTGTCGCTCGACGAGGCTCTCGCCGCCGCGACCACGGGCGGCGCCGCCGCACTCGGACTCGACGGCGACGCCGACGCGGTCGGCTGCATCGCCGTCGGGGGGCTTGCTAGCCTCCAGCTGCTTGACGCACCGTCGGCCGCGCACATCCCGTACCGGCCCGGCGTGCCGCTGACTCGGGCGGTCTGGCGGCGCGGACGGCGTGTCGACGTCTGACGGCCCGAGGGGAGTGCTGAACAATCCGGTGGTTCAAGGCGCGGCTGCGTGCTGATTTGGAGCGCGGGTTAAGACTTGATGCATCCAGGGTCGTGACGATGGTCAGCGTCGGTCGTTGGATGTTCAGTCGTGGGCGGGTCGTCTGCTGCCGCCGGGATCGGTGTTCGCGTTCCTCGCCCGACGTCGGCATGAGCTGGCCGACGCCACCCGAGAGGTCAATCACCGTCAACGGGTCCATAGGGGAGGCGTGCCCGAGGCCGGGGCCGCATCCCCGCGTTGTGGGTGTGGCTGTTTCCGTCGAGCGGAACCGGCGCGCCGGACACTCCCGACGGAATCCCGACGGAAACAGACCCACCCGCGTCCGGCGGGCAGAGGCTCGCGCCCGCCACGAGCTAGCCGCGGCATGCCGTTCGGGTGTCTACTGAATACATGAGAGCCATCTGGAAAGGGGCACTCACATTCGGTCTCGTGAATGTGCCCGTCAAGCTGTACAGCGCCACCGAGGACCACGACGTCGCCCTGCATCAGGTGCACGACAAGGACGGCGGTCGCATCCACTACGAACGCCGTTGCGAAGTGTGCGGCAAGGTCATCAAGTACCAGGACATCGACAAGGCCTTCGACGACGGCGAGCACACGGTCGTGCTGACCGACGACGACATGGCGGCGCTCCCTGCCGAACGCAGCCGTGAGATCGAGATCGTCGAGTTCGTTCCGAACGAGCAGCTCGATCCGCTGATGTTCGACCGCAGTTACTACCTCGAACCGGACTCGTCATCGCCCAAGGCCTACGTGCTGCTGCGGCGCACGCTCGACTCGAGCGACCGCACGGCGATCGCGCGGTTCGCGCTCCGGCAGAAGACGCGCCTGGCCGCGCTGCGCGTTCGCGGCGAGGTGCTCGTGCTGCAGTCGCTGCTGTGGAGCGACGAGGTGCGCACCGCGGAGTTCCCCGCACTCGACGAGACCGTGCGGATCTCGGGGAAGGAACTCGAATTGTCCGCGAGTCTCGTCGAGTCGTTCTCCGACGACTTCGACCCGAAGGAGTACGTCGACGACTATCAGGCGCAGTTGCGCATCCTGATCCAGGAGAAGCTCGAGAAAGGCGACGCGCTCGATACCGCAGCGACCTTCGGTGAAGAACCGGAGGCCGAGAGCGCGGGCGGTGAGGTGATCGATCTCATGGAGGCGCTCCGGCAAAGCGTCGCCAAGGTGCGCGGCGAGTCCCAGCCGCCGAAGCGCAAGGCACGTTAACCCACCGCATCCGCCGCACCGCACCCGCACCCGCACCCCACCCGCACCCGCACCCCGCACCCCGCACCCCGCACCCCGCACCCCGCACCATCCCAGCCCGAGTGTTCCCTTTTCCGACGAGTCGGCCCCGGATATCGGGGATTCTCGTCGGAAAAGGGAACACTCGGGCCTGCATGCGCGACGAGCCGGGCCGATGCTGGGCGTACACGGTTTCGGCTGCCGAGCTGCGCGCGGACTCACCCGGCTGAGCGCGCATCCATTCCTCCCGAGCTCGTGTGACAGGCCGGGGCACGGGGAGCCAGCCGCTCGACGACCGCACGCTTGTCCGCAGGAGGGGCGGAGCCCCGGGGCGAGCGGAACCGCGCAAGGCGGAGCAGACGCGTCAGGACTAGTAGGTGGCCACGTAACCCGCGATCGTGCCGAAGAAGCCGACCAAGACCAGAGTCATCCAGGTGAACACTGCCACGACGGTCGCGGCGAGCAACGCAATCGACACCCAGATGGGAGCGGAGCCGCGCCCCGCCTGCCGCTTGACGACGACGCTGCGACCGATGACATAGGCCACGCTGTAGAGGAACGCCCACGCCCAGTGGAAAGGGCGCAGGTAACCGTCGTTGCGCAGGATACGCCAGTCCAGGAACGCGAACAGGACGGTGAGGCCGTAGGCGAGCCATCCCACGACCATCGTGAGCAGGTAGGCGGGGTCGAAGATCATGAGCAGGCTGACGGTCGGGCTGTACATCGACGCCTCCAGGTACCCCGACAGATCCCAGAAGAAGATCGGGATGATGGCAAGTGGGGGAACGAAGACGGCCAGCCAGATGAAGACGTTGTAGACGGGCGTGCCCGGCCGAACGACTGGCGTGGCCTCGATCGGGTATGCGGGAGGGTGGATGTCGTTCGTCCACTGGTGCCCGTTCCACCAGCGCTGCCCCGGCGCACCGCTCGGATCCGGATACCACCCCGGCTGGGCCACACCGCTCGCATCGAATGTCATGATCGTCTCCTCTTGTTGTACTCGTATGGAAGTTTGTACTCGCATGGGGGTCCCCCTGAAGCCTGCGCGCCCTCCGTCCCAGCCACCGACCACGCGCCGAGCAACACCCGGCCGGTCACCGGCACTGTCCCGCCGTCGCGATCTGAGCGTCTGTCGGGCGGCCGTAGGCCTGGATTCCCGATCCGGGAACGTCGAAACCGAGGCTGATCGACCACGCGGTCGCCCAGATCTCATGATCCCCGGCGAACTCCGGCCCGGCGAACAGAGCCCTGCAGCTATCGCGCACCACCTGTGTGTGGCCGACCTCGTGCGCGACGAGGGCACGCGCGTTGTCGCCGTCGTTCCAACCACTGGCGACCGTGTCGTTCAGGTTGATGATGCCCCAGCCGCCGTCGGTGGGCCAGAACTCGGCGGTTCCCGAGAGCCATCCCGCGCCGAGGCCGTTCACCTCCGGCTGCCAATCGAAGTCGAGCGTCACACCGCCCGCGATGGATCGGGCGTACGCCTCGATCTCAGCCCGTACAGGGTATGAGAGGTCGAGTTTCTCCGCCTCCTCCTCGATGTGCGACATCCGGACCGCTTCGATCGCGGCGACGATGGCGAGCAGACCGTCGGCCGTGCGCCCCGAACCCGCCTCGCTCTGGGTCACCGCGCTCTTGAGCCCGATCCTGCTCCGGTAACTCGCGGAACCGTTGAGTGCGAGCTGCTCATCCGCTGCGACCGCGACGTTCTCGAACAGCGTCTCGTTCGCCCTCGCGAGCCTGCTCTCGGCCCGGCGCAGCTCTTCTGTCTCGGCACCCGCCTCCACGACGAGGTCGGAATTCGCGGCGGCGAGGCCACGCATCCGCATCGCGTCGAACCCGAGCTCCCACGGTGCTCCATCGGCTGCGCTCGGCGGGTCGAGAGTCGAGCCGGGAGGCTCCGCAGTGGGCCTGAGCGCGCTCGTCATCGTCGCGAGTTCCGCCGTCGCCTGGCGCAGGGTCGTGGCGTCCACCTCGAGGGCGTACTCGGCGGGCGCACTGTCGAGCACCCCCTGCGCTTGAACGACGGCGTCTTCGGCCGCAGAGAGGGCGCTCCGCTGTTCCGTCGTCGCTTCGGCGATATCGGCCTCGGATGCCAGCACCGCCGCATACCCGCGCGCGTACGACGACTTGGTCAGCGCGCGCCAGCCCGAGAGCCCGCATGCAGCGGAACCGAGTCCGACGACGAGAAAGAGCAGCCCGATCAGGAGGGGCAGCCCCCACCTCCGCGGACCAGCCGTCTCGCCGTCCATCCGGCCGCCCCCTTGTTGCCTCGTCACTGTTCTCCGACATCGGTGATCGACGCCCCTCTTCCGACCAAGCCGCACGACCAAGCCGCACGACCAAGCCGCACGACACGCTGCGATGCGTGAGCCTATCGTGCCATGTCACGGGATCGGAACGCACGCGACGCACGCTCGAGAGGCCGCGATGACTACCTTTTCTTGCGCAATCGCTCTCCGATCATCCGTGCGGCGACGAGTGCCAGAAACCCCGCGAACAGCGTGTTGCCGAGCTGTGGTGGAACGGCGGCAGCCGAAAGGGCGCCGAGGCCGGTCGTGGTGCAGGCGGCGAGCCCGACCGCGACGGCGGCTGGCAGATCGAGGTTGCGACGACGGATGTTGCCGACAGTGCCCGAGATCGCCGTCGGCACGATCATGGCGAGCGAGGTGCCCTTGGCGACGAGGTCGCTCGTGCCGAACAGCACGATCAACACGGGCACGACGACGATGCCGCCACCGACGCCGAGAAGACCCGAGAGGATTCCGGTCGCCAATCCGAGCACGATGGTCCCGGCCACGACGATCGCGTTGAGCTCGATTGTCGCATCGCGCGACGGGATCACAAGGAACAGCGACGCGATCACGAGTGCGAGGAAGCCGATGAACGACCAGGCGAGTTGCTCGCGCGGAATCCGGTTGAGCAGGTGACTGCCGAGCTGGGCTCCGACGACCGAGCCGATCACGAGCAGCGCCGCAAGGATCCAGTCGACGGAGTCGCTCAGCACGTAGGCGATCACGCCGACGAGAGCGGAGGGGGCGATGGCCGCTAGCGATGTGCCGGATGCGACACGCACGTCGAAGCCGAGCAGCAGCACGAGCGCAGGAACGATGATCACCCCTCCGCCGACGCCGAAGAGCCCCGACAGATAGCCGGCGACGAGACCGACGAGCACGAGCCACAGCCAGACGCTCACGCGGCGGTTTCCCCAGACAGGCATGGGTTCCATTCTGGTGGATGGCGAGGAGCTCGTCGGTCGCTCGCGCGAGCACGCTGCGGAGCACTCCCATGCCCTTCTTGTAGCGCAGCACGACGATCTGGTCCTTGTTGATCGTCGGTATCCTGCGCCCGACGATGGTCAGCAGGCTGATCGCGACGATTCGCGTACATCGCGTTCGTCACTGACGTGTTCTCGCGACGCATCGTCGGCTGGAACATATCCGGCTCGCTGCGCACCGAGGCTTCCCCGCTGCCCGCGCTGGAGATGGCCGCCTGGCTCAGCGGAGACGCCACCGGGCTGATCCAGGCAGAGGATGCAAACCGGACTGACTGGGTGGTCGAGAGTGAGATCCCGCACGCCCATCGCGGTTATCCACAGGGCTCCTCGATGAGCGAACCGTCCGACCAATCACCAAGACTTCACCGAGAGGTGAGGCTGCGGAACACCACGGCACCACGACCACGACACCACGGCACCGAACGATGCCCCTCGTCACGGAGTCTTCGAACATCGCCACCGCTACATGCGGGTCAATTCCTACCCCGGATCCTACCCCGGACGCGTGGGTCGCTTCGCCCGGACGCTGCCGCTCCTCAGGCGCAACTGAGCGTCGTCACGACCGAGGTGACGACGGGCTTGCCGGTGTTGGGCGCGAGCGAGAAGACCCCCGAGCCTCCGTTCAGGGCCGTGACCGTGCCCGTGCTGCGCGCGTTGGCGACCGAACGGACAGTTCCGAGAGCACTGACGCCGCCGCCGCCCGGACAACTCGTGAACGACAGGCGCGAGCCAGTGTACGAGAAGCCGGCGAAGGCGCAATAGCTTCCCGTCGCGCACTCCCCGATCGAGGAGGGCGAGGAGGGCGAGAAGGCCGAGAAGGGCGAGAAGGATCCTTCCAGGACGATCGTCAACTCGACCGCGCCACCGTCCCACTCGACGGTGTCGTACGCGGTCTGGACCCCTCCGGGGTAGTCGGCGAGAACCTGATCAACCTTCTCTTGCATCGGATCCGTCTCGGCATATGCGGCCGTCGCGCCACCGAGCACGAGGACGGCGGTGAGTGCAGCCACAGACATGGCGGCGAGGTGACGAGGTTTCATGGTCTTCTCCAGGCTAGGTATTCGGTAACACTCGGTGAAGGAACGTCGTAGCTGTTCAGCCCCCCGAGATAAATGCGTTCCGCGGCGATGATGCGGCCCGATGATGGAGCGAAGATCAACAGCTGTCGGAAGTGCTCATCGAAGTCGGCCTGCAATGCAACGCCTTCCCGCCCGAGCCGATCGGTGACCGAACCGTAGACGCTGATCCCCGACTGTTCGGAGACCACCTCGATGAGCGCCGCCTCCTGAGCGGGCAAAAGCTGCCGGTTCTGCATCAGGTCGCTGGCCGCACGCATGTAGGCTGCGGCATTGCTCCCGTCGTCGAGGCCGGGCATCCATGCTTGAAGATAGTCCTTCATCGCCGCCGCCACAACGGGCGGCTCGTCTGGATATGCGACCGGGAAGGCGCCAGGACCGAAGCTCTCGTCCTGGATGACGGTTCCAGCGGGCTCGCCCACGTTGCTGCCGACACGACGCTGTCCCGTCGTCGTATCCCACTCCTGACCCACGACGACGGTCAGCGTTCCCGACAGCTCGGCGGGCGACCAGCTCACAGATATCTCGCGCGGTTGGACGCTGGTGGTCGCTCCTCCCGGGGCGTTGTCGATCGCGAGCGACCAGGACTCCCAGCCGATCTCCTGGTTGCCCGAGGGCGGGGCCTCGTCGCTGCCGAACAATTGCATTCTGAACTTCTCCAACAGCTGGGCGGCATCGCCGCCGATGGGTTCCGAGCTGAGCGGGTCGAGGGTCGCAGCGTGGGCCACCGAGCCCCGACCGCCGAACGGCAGAACGACGAGAATCACTACGGCGATCGCCGCGGCGAAGGCGACGGTCGAGCCCAGCAGAGTGAAAGCACGTCGGCGGCTGGGCCTGGGGTGGGCGATCGGGATGGTCTCGGCCGGGATGGTCTCGACCGACGGCGCCGACCCTGTCAGCTCCTGCAACTCGGCGAACGCACGGGGGGTCAACGGGCTGTCCCGTCGCACGGTCGAGGGGTTCGCGGCCCGGATGCGGCGTTCGAGATCGTCCATCAGCTCACCTCGATCGCGAACGATGCGGCACTCTCGAGATGCCTCTTCAGGGATGCCCGCGCCCGACTCAACCGCACCCATACGGTGGCGACGCTGCAATCGAGAATGGCAGCGATCTCCTTTCCGTTCAGATCCTCCCAGTAGGCCATATGCAGAATCTCCCGATCGGAGTCGCCGAGCGCCCGGAGGGCACGTTGCATGTCGAGCTTTTCGTCGGCATCCGCCGAACCCGACGAATCAGCGTTGACACTCGCCCTGTCGATGAGCGCAACAGAACGAGCCGTTCGTCGGTACTCGTTGCCGACGACGTTCCTGGCCGTTTGGTAGAGCCAGGGAAGGGTGAGCGCGGCACCATCGCAGTGGTGTTTCCAAGCGATTCGGAACACCTCTGATGTAAGGTCTTCGGCTTCAGCGACATCCCCCAGACGCCGCTGCATAATCGTGTGTATGAGCGAGTAGTTCTCGGTATAGAAATCCGTGAACTCCCCATGCTCCTTCACCACGTCAAGCCCCCGCGTGAAGCGAACGGCACTACGCTTTCGCGCAGAACACCGTCAACGATCACTTCCTCGTTCCTCTCATCAGGCGAACTCAGGTGCCGCGCTCATTACATATATTTCCGGCAGGGGGCAAAACCAAACACGGTTGCGAAGAATTCTTTCTCACGATCACGTCGCAAGGACGACCAGGTGGCTCCGATCCCCTCACCACGCGTGGCATCGAACGACGAATCCGCGCGGACGCCATTAGGTGCACGGCACGTCGTCGAGGTCGGGCCGCGCAGCCAGCTCGGCGTCGAGATCCTCAGCGACCTCCTCTTCGCCCCGGAACTGGGTCATGTGGAGCGTGTAGTACGCGCCGCGCCGCTCGAGGAGGTCGTCGTGCGTGCCCTGCTCGACGATGGCTCCGTTCTCCATCACGAGGATGGTGTCGGCATCGCGGATCGTCGACAGGCGATGAGCGATCACGAAGGAGGTGCGGTCGGCGCGCAACGCGGACATCGCGTGCTGCACGAGCAGCTCCGTGCGCGTGTCGACCGAGGAGGTGGCTTCATCGAGGATCAACAGTGAGGGATTCGCGATGAAGGCGCGGGCGATCGTGATGAGCTGGCGCTCACCGGCCGACACGCTGCCGCCATCCGCGTCGAGCACCGTCTCGTAGCCGTCGGGCAGCTGACGCACGAAGCGGTCGACCATCGTGGCCCTCGCCGCGTCGACCACCTCGTCGTCCGTGGCATCCAGACGGCCGTAGCGGATGTTCTCGCGGATCGTTCCCTCGAACAACCATGCATCCTGCAGCACCATGCCAACGCGCGAACGCAGCTCGGCGCGCGTCAGCTCGGTGACGTCGATGCCGTCGAGCAGGATGCGACCACTGGTGAGCCCGTAGAACCGCATGACCAGGTTGACCAGGGTGGTCTTGCCCGCCCCGGTCGGCCCGACGATCGCGACCGTCTGGCCGGGATCCACCGTGAAAGAGAGATCCTTGATGAGCGGAGCGTCATCCGAGTAGCTGAACGATACGTGGTCGAACTCGACATGACCGTCGGTGCGCTCGGGCAATTCGGCGCGCGCGTCGTCGGACTGCTCCTCGTCGGCGTCGAGGAGCTCGAAGGTACGCTCGGAGGAGGCGACGCCCGACTGGATCATGTTGGCGATGCCGGCGATCTCGCTGATCGGCTGGGAGAACTCGCGAGAGTATTGGATGAATGCCGTCGCGTCGCCGAGCGTCATCTGACCCGAGGCGACCCGAACCCCTCCGACGACGGCGATGAGCACATAGGAGAGGTATGACACGAAGGTCATGGACGGCATGATCATGCCGGAGACGAACTGCGCGCCGAACGATGCCTTATAGAGCCTTTCGTTGCGCTCGTCGAACTCGGCGAGCATCTCTTCGTCTCGGCCGAACACGCGCACGAGTTCGAGACCGGAGTAGGACTCCTCGACGTGCCCGTTGAGCGAGCCCGTATTCTTCCACTGGGCAGCGAACAGCTTCTGCGAGCGTGCGCCGATCACACCGGCGATGACCGCCGAGAGCGGCAGCGCGATGAGGGCGATGAGGGCGAGCTGCCACGAGACGATGAACATCATCGCCGCGATGCCGATCACCGTGAGCGCCGACTGCACGAGCTGCGAGAACGCCTGCTGGAGCGCGGCCTGGATGTTGTCGACATCGTTCGTGACCCGCGACATCAGGTCGCCCCGCTGACGGGTGTCGAAGTAGCTCAACGGAAGCCGGTTGAGCTTGTGCTCGATGTCTTCGCGCAGGCGGTAGACGACGCGCATCACGAGCGCGTTGAGCAGAAAGCCCTGCGCCCACATGAGCACGGATGCCACGATGTACAGTCCGAGCACAATGAGGATGAGCCGCCCGAGCTCGACGAAGTCGATACCCTGGCCAGGAACGACATTCGCTCTCTCGAGCAGGTCGGCGAACTGGTCGTTGCCGCTCGCGCGGGTCTGCTCGACGATCTGGTCGAGGGGGACTCCCGCCGGCAGTTGGGATCCGATGACACCGTTGAAGATCACGTCCATCGCAAGACCGAGGATCTTCGGCGCGATGACGGTGAGCACGACCGAGACCGCGACGAGCGCGACGACGACCGCGAAGCGGGCGCGTTCCGGCCTGAGGAGCCCCATGAGACGCTTGGCCGACGGCCAGAAGTTCTCGGCCTTCTTCGTGGCGGCGCCTCCACCGAACATGCCGGCGTCGGCCTCTGTCGGCGTGTACTCCTCGGCGAGCTCCGCCTCGAGACGGTCGACGACCGGCGTCTCCTGACTCTTCCTGCTCGACCGTGCCATCAGGCGACTCCCTCCACGCTCAGCTGGGATTCGACGATCTCCCGGTAAGTCTCGTTGTCTTCGAGCAACTCGTCGTGCGTGCCCCTTCCGACGATGACACCGTCGTCCAGGACGATGATCTGATCCGCCTCCCGGATCGTCGACACACGCTGCGCGACGATGATGACGGTGGCGTCGCCGGTGGCGTCGCCGAGGGACGCACGGAGCCGGGCATCCGTTGCGACATCCAGAGCCGAGAAGGAGTCGTCGAACAGGTAGACCCTGGGGGCGGCGACGAGCGCGCGGGCGATGCACAGCCGCTGGCGCTGGCCTCCGGAGACGTTGGTGCCTCCCTGGGCTATCCGCTCGTCGATTCCGTCGGGTTTCGCGCGCACGAAGTCCTCGGCCTGCGCAACCCGCAACGCGCGCCAGAGCTCCGCGTCATCTGCGGCGGGGCGTCCGAAGCGGAGGTTCGAGCCGACGGTGCCCGAGAAGAGGTACGGCTTCTGCGGCACAAGCCCGACCACCTGCGCCAATTGCGCACGGGAGAGGCGCGACACCGGCGTGCCACCGACCGTGACGCTACCGTGCTGCGGGTCGTACAGGCGCGGGATGAGGTTGAGAAGGGTCGTCTTGCCTGCACCGGTGGATCCGACGATCGCCGTTGTCTTGCCCTGCTCAGCGACGAAACTCACCCCGTTGAGCACGGGGCGCTCGGCACCCGGATAGCCGAAGGTGACGTCCCGGAACTCGACTCCGCCCGCCGTCGGCAGCGGCTCCTTCACGTCGCGGGCGAGGGCGAGACCCGGCTCGGTGCCCAGCACCTGGTCGATGCGCTCGGCCGAGACCACGGCACGCGGGATCATCATGACCATGAAGACGCCCATCATGACGGCGACGAGGATCTGCAGCAGGTACTGGAGGAACGCGGTGAGCGAGCCGATCTGCATCTCGCCGGCGTCGACCCGTTGACCGCCGAACCAGAGCACGGCCGCCGTGGCGAGGTGCAGCACCATCATGATCACCGGGAACATGAGCACGAAGAGGTTTCCCACGCGCACCGAGACACGGGTGAGGGACTCGTTGGCCGCGCGGTAGCGCTCGGTCTCAAACGGCTCGCGCACGAAGGCACGGATGACGCGGATGCCGACGATCTGTTCGCGCAGCACTCCGTTGACGGTGTCGATGCGTTCCTGCATCTCGCGGAACAGCGGGAGCAGCTGCACGACGAGAAAGCCGACGATCACGAAGAGCACGGGCACCGCGACCCAGACGAGCCAGGAGAGGCCGATGTCTTCGCGAAGGGCCATGATGATGCCACCGACGCACATGATCGGTGTCGACACCATGAAGTTGAGCGTCATGAGCACGAGCATCTGCACCTGCTGCACATCGTTCGTGTTGCGCGTGATGAGGGTGGCGGTGCCAAAGCGGCCCACCTCGAGGGCGCTGAGCGAGTCGACCTTGCGGTACACCTCGCGACGCAGATCGCGACCGACGGACATCGCCGTCTTGGCGCCGAAATAGATGCCGGCTACTGCGGTGATCACCTGCACGAGGCACACCATGAGCATCGTCATGCCGGTCGACAAGATGAAGCCGGTATCGCCGGTCGAGACACCCTTGTCGATGATCTGCGCGTTCAGGCTCGGCAGGTACAGAGCGGCGATCGTCGAGATCAGCTGCAGAACGAAAACGGCGACGATCCAACCCGCGTAGGGTTTGGCATGGCGAAGCGAGAGGCGGAGGAGGGCCACGGCTACGTCCTCAGAGTCGTGAGCGGATAAGCGGAAAGCATTCGACCGTACCTTACGCCAGGCGGCGGACATTCGCACAGAGGGATTATGACAAGTCAACTCGACGAGCCAACTCGACGACCTTTCGCTCGTTCGCACGATCGTCCGCCGCCGCCAAACGCCGCCTATACGCGCCAGTTCGAACGCTCCGCGCCACCCAAGACGGCGCACAACACGCAAAGTGGCGCAGTAGCGATGGGATGCTACGGGGCAGGGGCAAGGGGGCAGGACAGATCGACCTCTCAGCCTGGCGAGCAGTTGCTCTCGTTGTAGTTCCCCACGAGGTTGTGAACGGTGAAGCTTGACCCTCCGGTAGGGGGAGCCGCAATGCTGGACTCATGCTACAAATCGGTGAGTTCGCAAGTCTGACGGGGCTGAGCGTGAAGGCGCTTCGCCATTATGACGAGAAGGTTGTGCTGGTCCCGGCTGAGGTCGACGATCTGTCGGGGTATCGAAGGTATGGAGAGGGTCAGGTCCGAGCTGGTGTCGTTGCCCGGGCGCTTCGTGACGCTGGAGTTCCTCTTCCGGTGGTTGCGGCGGTGGTTGCCGCCGGCGGGGCTAGTGGCGCTCTGGCGGCGCACCGTCGGCGGGTTCTCGAGGACCGCACGAGCGAAGACCAGGCGTTCGCGGCTGCGGAGGAAGTGCTTCGCGCGTTGGCAGTTCCGGTTTCGGTAGTCGAGCGGGAGATGGCCGCGCAACCATTCGTCGGACAGGCGTTTTCCGTGAGCATGGACGATGCTGAGTCGCTGTCCGACGAGGACGCCAATGCAGTGTTCGGAGAACTATTCAAGCAATTGCAGGCATCCGATCTCGGCCCGAGCGGGCAGTTCTGGACCACTCTTCGAGCAGACGAGCGGGGCATCGTCGAGGTTGTCTGCTGCTGGCCTACGCCCATCAAGGTTGATGACGAGTGGGGCGGCCCGCAGGCATTTGCCGGGATTCTCCCGGCCCGCATCGAGTTGGTCGCGACCTGGCGGCCAACTGGGGGCGAGACACTCCCGGACGGTGCTACACACCCGGCCGTCGTCGCTCTCTTCGACGCAATTGCCCATCGACAGATCGAACTGCACGGCCTACTAGAGGTGCGCCAGACCGTGCTTGGCCAGAGCGAAGAAGACCACGCCGTCGAGGTCTCCGTCACGGTGAAGACACGATGACGACGAAGGCGACGGCCGCTCGACTCATCGGTGGCGTATCACCGGTGGCGTAATTCTCGTCGGAACCTTCTAGTCGAGGCCGTTCCGATATGAGAAGACCACACCCGGAGAGCTGACCCGCGTTCACAACATCACAGGGAACTACGTCTAGTACGCTCGGGGGGTATCCGCGCCTGACGAAGGGCGGCTCATGGAGAAGGCGGGAGGTGGCATGCGACTCAACGCGATTCGCCGCGTCGCCCTCCCGGGCATGCGTGCCTTCCGCGCGAGCTTCGTCAGCGTGCTGATCATGTCCGCGGTCATCGTCGGATTGCTGGCCATGCATGCTTCCGGCGCGGAACACGTGGCGAACACCGTGGCAACGGTGGTCGGGCAGAGCGCGCACACCGCGCATCGTGCCGCGGCGGCCGAATCGACGGCCGGTCACGTCGCCGTCGTCTCCACGACGATCGCGGCGAGCACGGCCTCCGCGATCTCCGAGTGGAGCGATGAGTGCCTTCATGGCGCACTCGGCTGCATGGTCATGGCGATGACATGCGCGATGTTCGTTGTGCTCGCCATCGCCACGCTCCTCGCCGGACGGCCGGCGCCACGCAAGCGACTCCTCGACGCAGGCACACGTGTCGCCGTCATCGTGCAGGATGTCTCCTCGCGCTTCCATCGACCCGATCTCACTGTTCTTTCGATCAGCCGTACGTAGGCGGAACCGTTCCGCGTCATCCGCAGCAAGGCCTCGCCTGGCTCGCGACGCCGAGTTCCCTGACCACTACGACGAAAGAACGACGATGATCAACGCACGAAAGACACTGACCGCTGCTGTCGCGCTCGCGACCGCCCTGACCCTCGGCGGATGCGCCGGCGGGATGACAGGCATGAACATGGGCGGCGACAACACCCGAGACGGCTCGAGCCCCGGCGCAAACGATGGGGCGGTGTTCGAGAATGCAGACGTCATGTTCGCGCAGATGATGATCCCGCACCACGAACAAGCCGTCGAGATGAGCGACGTCCTCCTCGCGAAGGGTGGCGTGGATGCGCGGATCCGCGATCTCGCAAACCAGATCAAGAACGCACAGCAACCGGAGATCGACCAGCTGAAGCAGTGGCTCTCTGACTGGGGACAGGACGAGAGCGCGATGCCGGGCATGAACCATGGCGGCAGCACGATGTCGGACGACGACATGACGGCCCTCGACGACGCGACGGAAGCCGAGGCAGGCAGGCTCTTCCTCGAGCAGATGATCGTCCACCATCATGGCGCCGTCGCCATGGCGCAGGACGAGGTCGACAACGGTGCCAACGCCGACGCGAAGGCCATGGCCGAGAACATCATCGCGACCCAGACCGACGAGATCGCGCTCATGCAGGAGCTCCTCGCGAGCGTCTGACCCCGTCGGGCGCGCTGGGCTCTGTTCCTCGCATCCTCGCAGCAGGAACCCATTCGACTACAGCGCCTTCGCGCCGAGGTGTCCGAGTCAGGGGTGCCGGAACTCTCGCACCCCTGACTCGGACGCCTCCACGGAGGGAGCAGCCGGTCGCGGATCCCGCCGAGAGCCGATCGCCCCTTCCGCGCGATAGAGTCCCTCTCTGCGGATCAAGGATCTTCGCTGCCTCTTGCTACTTTCTACGACCCATCGTTTCTACCCCCCTCGCCCCCTCCTCCGTCGGATGACATCGCATGGGTGACGTCGAGCCGACGCCGACAACTCGGCAGGCGAGCAGCGCCCCTCCTCGGGCGCGACAGGGCAGGGCGCGACGGGGCAGGGCGCGACAGGGCAGGCCGGCGAGAGGAGTGTCGGAAGGAGGCCCTAGCCCCGCGCGAGAACACGGCCGGCTTCACGCAGCCACCGCGCCGGCGCGGCCATGGCCGGCGCGGTCCCGCCAGCGAGTTCGGCGAGGGAGGCGGCGGCACGGAACGCGCTGGCATCCGCTTCGATCACTCCCGCCACGAGCAGCACGGGGATATCGGCAGCGCGGGCCAGGTCGAGCACATAGCCCGGAACCTTGCCGCCCGCCGACTGCCGGTCGTAGCGCCCTTCCCCGGTGACGACCAGATCGGCACAGGCGATGGCGCGCTCGAGTCCGATCGCCTCGCCGACCCCAGGCGAGCCGGGCGAGAGCTGCGCACCCCAGGCGAGCAGTCCGAAGCCGACGCCACCGGCGGCACCAGAACCGGCGGTCGCCGGGTCGGCTCCGGTGGCCCCCGCGAGCACGGTGGCGAAACGTTCGAGGGCCTGCTCGGCCACGTCATGCTCGGCGACGGCGAGGCCCTTCTGGAACCCGAACACGCTCACCGCTCCACGTTCGCCGAGCAGCGGACTGGTGACATCGCTCAGAACGAGGGCGCCGAGAGGAGGCGGGGGCAGGATGCGGTCGAGCCGTACAGACGCCACCTCGGCCAGACCGCGCAACCCGTCGCCGATCGGCTCACCATGCCCGTCGAAGAACTCGGCTCCGAGCTCGCGCAGCACGCCGGCCCCGCCATCGGTCGAGGAGCTGCCGCCGATGCCGAGCACGAGGCGATCGACCCCGCCATCCAGCGCGGCGACGACCGCCTGGCCGAATCCGCGGGTGTGGGCGGTCCAGGGTCTGAGCGGGTCGAGCAGGGTGATGCCACTGGCCGAGGCGAGCTCCACGACGCCCGTGCGCCGGCCGTCCGGATCCCGGAGCAGCAACCAGCTCGCCCGGACCGGGGCGTCGTCGGGCCCGATCACCTCGACCGCCACGCGGGTCGCGTCCGGGCGGGCGACCGCGAAGGCATCGACGGTTCCCTCCCCGCCGTCGGCCATCGGCATCTCGACGACCTCGTCACCCGGACGCTCGAGCCACCACCCGGAGGCGATGGCTGCGGCGGCTTCGACGGCGGTGGCGGTTCCCTTGAACGAGTCGGGTGCTATGACGACGCGCAGGCGCCGCCCGAAGCCCGACACGGACCGGCGACCCGCGCTCATGCGGTCCGCATTCCGGCGTGGACGGGGAGGAACGCCGGGGAGACGTACAGCGCGGAAAAGAAAAACCGGGCGAGAAACCCTGCGGCTCCGTCGGCGTCTCTGGACGCGATCACGTCGAGCAGTCGCAGAGTCGCCTCCTCGGTCATACCGCGATGACCATTGTCCTACCGTTCTGCCGCTGACCGCGATCTGCCACGCCGGGGGCATCTCGACCCCCAGCGCAAGAACGACGACGACCGGGTTGCTCGCCTCCGCCAACGCCCGACGCCCGGCGGTCGAGATCGAGCCGATCCACTTCCGTCGAACTGACCGACAAGGAGGCCAGGCGGCGGACGATCCACGTGATGCGAGCAGCTTCGGAAGATGGGCGCCGGTTTCGCGACCCGATACCCGATCGACGAGGAAGTCACGCACATCGAGCGTGCGACGCATGGCAACCCCACAATTCGCCGGCATGGGTATCCTTTGGGGTCAGATCGGTATTCGTCATCTGCCAACGACAACCGATCACTCTCGCTCCGAGTACCCGCAAGGAGTGCTGGCAGATATGGCGGTGGACAAGCATGAGACTGGGTATACCCCACTGGTGGCACCGGGTGACGCACGCCCTGTCGTTTTCCGAGCTGCGGCTCTCCGGGGACGCGCACCTCGCCGCCGTCGAGTGGGATCGCCCGGCGCGAGTGCTCCTGCGAACCGGACTGAGCATCGCGTATATGGCCGTCTTGTTCCAGCTCGGAGTCATGCTGCCCGCGGGCCGCATCGAAGCGGACTCGGTGTTAGCCGGCTGGCTCCTGCTCTCCGCAGGAGTGATCACTCTTCCGCTCTTCATCGTCGCAATGGGCAAAGACGTCACCTGGCGAGCCTGGAGCCTGGCCGCCGCCTTCGTCATATGCCTGCCGTATCTCATCCTCGATCCCGCTCAGAAGCTCCCTGGTATGGAGATCATGGCCTATTGTGGCGGACTCGTTCTTCCCCTCCACCTGGCGCTCCGGGTCTTCGCGGTTTCGATTCCGCTCGCTGGGGTCGTGGTGTGGGCCAACTCCTCGTTTGCCGGGGGGCTTCTGCAATTCTCCAGCCTCGCTCTCGTCGCGCTGCTGTCGACGACGCTTGGATGGGTCGTGAGCGAAAGCTCGCAGTTACGTCTGGCGAGAGCCTTGTTGATCCCGTCCGCCCTCGAAGCCGAACGCCTTCGTGTCGCCCGCGACCTTCACGACACCCTGGGGAACACCTTGATCGCCGCGGTCGCGAAGGGGTCTCTGGCCGAGATCATGCTGGATCGCTCGATCGAGGTCTCGCGAGCGGAGCTGAAAGAGACGCAATTGCTTCTGCGGAATGCCCTGAAGGAGACACGGGCGGTTGCTATGGGGTACCGGGAGGCAGATCTCGACACGGAACTCGAGACGGCGGAGAACTTGCTCACCGGCATCGGGATGAAGCTGGAGAGGATAGGCGACACGTCGGCGCTCCCCGCGCATGCGCGTGGACCGAGCGCCTATCTGATCCGTGAAGCGGTGACCAACATCGTCAAGCATTCGAGAGCGCGCGTCGTCTCCGTGACCTGTGAGGCAGGTGAGGTCAGCGTCGTGGACGACGGGGAGGAACCCGTCCAGATGGAACCCGCCGGAGTCGGCCTCATCGGTCTCGCCGAGCGGATCGGAATGGCCGGCGGAATGCTGACGTTCGGGCCGACTGGTGAACGCGGATTCATGGTTCGCGCGTTCTGGCCGGCCCGTGACGGGGGTGACCTGTGATACGGATCCTGGTGGCGGATGACCAGGCCCTGATCAGAGTCGCCATCTCGGCCATCCTGGAAACGGAGGACTCCTTCGAGGTCGTGGCCCAGGCCGAAAGCGGTCAGGACGCAATCGACCTGTCCGTTTCGCTGAGACCCGATGTCCTACTCCTGGACATACAGATGCCTCGGCGTGACGGGTTCGACGTCGCACGGGAGGTCACGAGTCGTGTCCCGACCAGCCGAGTGCTGCTGCTCACATCGTTTGCCCACCCCAGATATCTGCGCCGAGCTATGACGATCGGCGTGTCCGGTTTCATGCTCAAAGACTCATCACCTGCCGAGCTCTTCTCCGCCATCCGCCGCATCCACGCCGGCTTTCGAGTGATCGACCCCGTTCTCGCCGCCGAGACCCTGAGCATGGGGGAGTCGCCGCTCAACGAGCGTGAGACGCAGGTGCTCTCAGCCGTACGTGTCGGCGCTTCGACGGAATCCGTAGCCCGTGCCCTGCACCTGTCGGACGGCACCGTGCGCAACGCGGTGTCCGGCGCACTGGCCAAGCTCGGCGTCACCAATCGCGCGGATGCCGCCCGCATCGCCGAGGAACGGGGCTGGCTCGGGTAGAGCCCAGAACTTCCGCGCCGAAGACGTGACAAATGTCACCTGCTCTCGTGACAAAAATCCGTGACACCCGGTGAACGGGCGAGAAAACTGGCCTTCTACACATCGCACCCGAGCGCTGTGTAAGGGTGCATGCCCCGGAACGGGCCGTATCCGAAAACCCGAGGATCACACCATGTCAGCTGTTCATGCACACAGGTGAGGCAGCCCGTCGAATGCGCGAACCGTCGCCTTCGAGGCCACGACGACGTCACGGATCCAGCCGATCAGCGAGGTTCACTCATCGCGAAAGGCATGCCTTGACATAGATCTCAGCCCGAAACCCGGAGATTCGAGGCGAGCTAACCGCTCAAGGAGGCTGCTTCGCCCGCACCGCCCGGAGGAGAGATCTCGTCCGAGTCCATTGCACGAGCGGACGGTTGCAGGCGGAATCGCCTCGCAACGAACAAAGCCGCACCCCGGCCAGCCAGCCACGAAACAAGGAGGATAGCCGTGTCTGTTCTGACACATTTGCCGAAGCCGGAAAGCTCCCGAGGGAACGTGATAAATCGGTTGATCGCACTGTTGACGGGAAGCGTCGCCGCGGTGCTGCTGGCGTTGGCTCCGCTCCACAGTGCGACGGCCGCAGAGTTCGACGCGATCGTGCCCGGATCGATTGCGATCATCAACGATGGGGACGACCCTAACGCCCCCATCCATCGTTACCAGAACGCCAAGATCAGTGCTGACTGGGACACGACCGGGAGGGGCACCCAGGCCGGCGATACGTTCTCGCTCGGACTGCCCGCCGAGTTCGCTGTCGCGTCCGGCCAGTTCGAGTTGCTGCTCGCAGACCAGGTGAACTCGGCCGGAACGTGCGTCGTCATCCTGGCGACCGGCGGAGCTACGGCGCGCGTCGTGTGCACATTCAACGACTATGTCTCCACCCACGACAACGTCAAGGGTTCCTTGTGGGTCTCCATTCGAGCTACCGAGCAGACGACCTCGTCAGAGATCGAGATCGTCGTCTCAGGCAACCCCGTTGTCGTTCCCCTCCCCGGTGGCGCACCCGTCGGCCCGCAGGACTTCGGGCCTGTCCCCTCTCAGATCGTGAAGCACGGCTGGTGGACCGAAGCTAGTCGCACCGCCGTCCATTGGGTGATCCTGGTTCCCGGACAAGCCGCAGGCAATGGGCCGATCGTCTTCAGAGACACCTTCAGCTGGGGTCAGACCTTCGATCCCGACAGCATGATCCTCCAATCGCTTGACAACACCCAGACGGAGTGGGAAGCGCAATCGTGGGTGAGCGTGCCTACGAACCAGTGGCAGCTCACGTCGTCGACAGCGCAGGACTTCGTCGTCACCTTCGCCGGACCCGCGCAGGCGAACAAGATCTACCGGCTGGTATACGACACGACCATCGACAACCCGTCCGGGTTGGTCGTCGGCGACGTGTTCGACAACAGTGTCGCGGTGAACCAGACCACGGCACAGGTCTCCGTGTTCTACGAGGCGACAGGAGGCGGCACTGCCGGTGGTGACGGCCGTGGAGGGTTCGTCGTCGCGAAGCGGGCGCTCGTCGGCGACGGCGCGTCGCTCGTTGCTCCAGCAACGACATACACGGTGCTCGCCACCTATCTCGGCGAGCAGGGATCCGAGAAGAGCGTGCAGATCACCCTCACCGCAGGCGGCTCGCCGGTGGGCATCTCGGCACTCCCGGCCGGCACGAAGGTCACTTTGTCCGAACAGACGCCATCGGCCATTGCCGGTGTCAATTGGAAGCCTGCGCAATTCAAGGCAAACGTGAACCCGAATGTGAGGATCAGCCCGGACAAGTCCTCGGTCGAGCTCACCATCATCGGAGAAGCGACGCTGAATCTCACCCTCACGAATACCGCAGAAGCGGCGGGTGGCGCCGCTCCGCCGGTGAAGCCTGTTCTGGCGGCCACCGGCGTGGAACTCATCCCGCTGGGAGCGAGCACCCTGCTCCTGCTCCTCGGAGGAGGGCTGGCTCTCGCGATCGCGCGGCGCCGACGCGCCGACGTCTGAGCCACACGCCGACAATGGGCGGATGCTGCGACCGGTCACTCGCCGTTGCACCCGCCTTCCCGACTGTCCGACAGCATCCTGCAAATGCGCCATTCCGGGGGACGATTCGGTGCCTTCAATTCCACGACCGGCGTCGGCGTGCCGTCAACGACCGTGCCTAATCACCCCATCACGATGGCCTGCATGTGAACGCTACGACAAAGGCCCGACTTCTCGGGGTCCCCGAGCTCCCCCTGGAACGGCTGATCCGGTCCGGAGCGATCCGTCCGCGGGGGTGCGGGACGGGCCCGTCGCCCGCCCCGCACCCTCGCCGATCAGTGCTGCGGACGCCACCGACGCACGATGAGCACCCCGCCCGCGGCAAGCAGTGCGGCCCCGAGCACACCGAGCGCCACAGGAACGAGTCCGCCGGTTCCCGGCAGCACCCCACCAGAGCCGGCTCCGGATGCGATCACCCGCAGCGACGCGCTCGCGCTCAGCCCCGACGCCGACCCCTGTGCGACGATCGTGTGCTTCCCCGGCTGGACATCGGTCGGCACGGTCACGGTGAGGCGGAACCCACCGGCCTCGTCGGCCACCGCGGTCGCCAGCTGCACGGGATCGGAGTGCAGGGTGGTCACGACGCTCTCCCCCGCCGCGAAGCCGCGGCCGGTCAGATCCACGCTCTCGCCCTGCGCGGCCGAGTTCTTCGCGACCACCAGCTCGGGGTCGAGCACCGGCACGCTGCGGGAGACGACTGTGAGCGGCTCTGAGATCGAGCCCATGAACAGCGCGGGATCGTCCGGCGTGAACCGCGCGATGTAGACGTGCGAGCCCGCGGTCTCGATGCGCACCTCGGCCGTCGCCGTCCCGGCGGACGCGCTCGCCGATCCGACCGCCGCGTCGCCTTCGAGGAACTCCACCTTCCCGGCGGCGGCCGTCGGCGAGACAGCGGCGACAAGTGGGAACGACTCCCCCGCCACCGGGTCGTCGCCGCCAGCGCGGAGCACGACCGCGGTCTGCCGCGGACCGGTCGTGGCCGTGCGCACGTGCACGACGGCCCGCGCCTCGACCTTCGAGACGTCGCCCAAGGCCACGACCGGATAGTCCCCGTCGAGCGCGTCGGCCGAGACCGTGAATGAGGTGCGGAGCGCCCCCTGGTCGTCGGCGCGGACGGTCACCGGGTCGCCGAGGCCGAAACGGATCGCGACGCTTTCCCGCGGCGCGAAGCCGGATCCTGTTGCCTCGACCACGTCGCCGGCGTGCGCCTCCTCGGGCGCGACCGCGACGCTCGGGGTGTACACCACCGGGGGTTCGGTCACGGCGATGGAGACCGTCGCCTCCGCTGAGCGCCGGCCGTCGTCCGCCGTCACCATCGCCGTGTACGAGCCGGCGGCGGCGTAGACGTGCTCTGCGGACACCGCGCCGTCGGCGACGGCGACCGCTGAGACGGTGGATCCGTCGCCCCAGTTCACGACCGCGCTGCTCTCGCCCACTCCGCCGACGACGGTGGCGAGCACGGCGCGGAACGGGGTCCCGGCGACCTGGTCGGCCACGGGGGCCGGCTCGATCGTCAAGGGTGCGATGCCGCTGCGGTCGCCGTCGGAGGCGATCGCGAACACGTGCACGCGACCGCCTCGGAGCGTTCCGGACTCCTTCGGCATGGTCAGCGACTCCACCGTCTTCGGGGTGCCGTCGGCGGCGGCGTCAAGCACGATCGGCGCCGTCGCGTAGATGGCCGTGTTCTTCGGGCCCCCGCCCTCGGCTCCGGTCCCGGAGAGGCGGCCCTCTGAGACGGCGACCACGCTGTTCCCGAAGCGCGGGCTGCCCGCCGACCCGACCCAGTCGCCGAACGAGATGCTCACCTGCTGCTGGGAGCCGTCGGTGAAGTGCAGGATGGCGGTCGGCTGACGCTCCTTCTCGGTCGCCGTGCCGACGAAGGCCAGCTGCGTCGCCCCGGCGCCGAGGTTCACGCGCACGGTCTGGCCCTCGCCGGTCAGGTTGTCCGGCGCTCCGGGCGTGACCGCGGGGAGGTCGTAAGTCAGTGCCGTTCCGGGGACCGGCAGGGTCTGGCCCTGCACGAACCCGTGCGCGGCGAGCTTCGCGCGGTCGTACCCGTAGCCCAGGCCGTCGCAGCTGGCGGCGGTCGTTCCCAGGTCGCCGATGCACACGACGTTTAGCGCTCCGGCGAACGTGTCGTCGCGGTAGACCGCGACCGAGGCTGACGCCGAGGCGGTCCGGCCGGAGGTGTCGCGAACGCTGATCGTCGCCGTGTAGGAACCCGGAGCGGCGAAGTCATGCGGAGCGCTGACGCGCCAGCCGCCGAGTTCGTCGCGCGTCAGCGCGGCGGGGACCGGCGCGGTGCCGTCCCCGTAGTCGACCGTCGCATCGTAGCCGGCGGCATCCTTCTCGGCGCCGACGATCATCGCAAGGACTCCCGTGAACGGGGCGCCGATGGCCACGCGCTGCGGCGCCACGGCGGTGACGGAGAGACCGTCCAACGCGCTCGCCGACGCGAACAGCTCCACCTCGGCGATCGCCAGCGGCGCCCCGGCGGAGGTCAGCGAGAGCTTGAAGCTCGTGTAGCTGCCGAGGCTCGTCGTGCTGAACGGCCGGGTCCGGACCCCTCCGTCGAAGGTCGCGCCCTCCCGGTGGTCGAGCTGCGTCCAGTTCGTGCCGTCGGTCGATCCGGACAGCGTCCAGCTCGCCGGCGCACTCGCAGCGTCGACCGAGGTCAGGGTGTACTGGCCCACGGTGACGGGACCCGACGCCGAGGTCCACACGAGGTCCGTGCTCGTACCCGGGAAGGTCGTCTGCGAGTTCATCGTGTCGTCCACGAGGGTCCCGACCGGCGTGCCGTCGAGGGACGACAGCTTTCCGCGCCCGGGCTTGGTCGCGTCCAGGAGCGGGCGCGGCGCCTCGAGCAGGGCCCTGAGATCCTTCGCGCCCCAGGAGGTCGGGCGGCTGCTCATCGTGAACGACAGGGTTCCCCCTGCGCGCAAGAGGTCGCCGTCGAAGGTCGTATCGGTGATCTCCGTGCCGTTGATCCGGACACCGGCGACGTAGTCCTTGCCGCTGGAGGCGCCGGGTGCCTCGATGACGAGGTCCTTGCCGCCGATCGACAGCGTTGCGCTGTCGAACAGGGGCGTCCCGATCGTATAGTCGCCCGATCCCACCTTCAGCGGGTAAAAGCCCAGTGCGGAGAAGACGTACCAGGCGGAGAACTCGCCGTTGTCCTCGTCGCCCGGGTAGCCTTGGCCAATGTCAGACCCGACGAACATGCGCTTCTGGATCGAGCGGATCAGCTCCTGGGCCCCGACGGGGTCGCCGGCCTCGGCGAGCACGTACGGGATGTGGTGGGCGACCTGGTTCGACATGCCCAGCATCCCGAGTCGCACGTCGCGCGCCTCCCGCGCCTCGTGGATCCCCGAGCGGTCCGCCTTCTCGCGCTCGGCCAGGAACGCGTGGAGGTTGTCCACCAGGCCCTGGCGCCCGCCGTACAGCGAAGCGAGGCCGTCGACGTCGTAGGGCGCGTGGTAGCCGAAGGTCCAGGCGCTGGCCTCGGTGAACGCGCCGCCCCATGCCTTCTTGTCGAAGTTGGCGCCGGCCGTCCAGCTGCCGTCGGCGTTGCGGGCTGTGAAGGTGCGGGCGTCGGGGTTGAACATCTCGACGTAGTGCTGCGCGCGCGCGCCGAAGTACACCGCTTCCGTGCGCAGCCGGTCGACGCGCTCGGCGGGCGTCTTCGGATCCTCGGCGAGCGCCGCGGCCATCTTCGAGATGCCGAAGTCATTGATGTAGCCCTCCAGGCCCCACGAGGCGCTCTCGTGCGTGTCGGCCGTAGTGAATCCGAGGAAGGTCGACTGCGCGATCCCCTTGCGTCCGACGTCGTTCGACGGCGGCAACACGGTCGCGTTCTTCACCGCGGCGTCGTAAGCCTCGAGGGAGGTGCGGGTGTCAAGGGCGCTGGCCAGGTACGCCTCGGCGAAGGCGACGTCCGAGCTGGTCCCGGTCATGAGATCGGCGTAGCCGGGCGACGACCAGCGCGCGATCCAACCGCCGTCGCGGTACTGCTGCACGAAGCCGTCGGCGAGATCCTCGGTGACCTTCGGGTACAACAGCGCGTAGAGCGGCCAGGCAGTGCGATAGGTATCCCAGAAGCCGTTGTTGACGTAGACCCGGCCGTCGACGACCTTCGCGTTCGTCTTCGTGTCGGTCGCCGCCCCACTCGTCGGCGAGACCGGGCTCGCGTACGCGTCGTGCGGCTCCTGTGCGGTGCCGGTGTTCTCGAACTGGGAGTTCGGGTAGAGGTTCAGCCGGTACAGACTGGAGTACAGCGTGACGAGCTGGTCGTCGGTGGCGCCCTTGACGTCGTGGACGACGTCGAGGCGGTCGTTCCATGCGGCCGTCGCGGCGCGGCGCGCGTCGTCGAAGGAGACGCCGTCGAGCTCGAGCCCATGGTTCGCCCTCGCCTGATCCTGCGAGATGAACGACGACGCGATGCGCAGCTCGACATCACGGTCGCCCGAGGTGTCGAAGGCCGCGTAGCGGGCGGATCCGTTCCGGTCGCCCCTGTTGGTCGCCCCGGAGGCGGTCGGCTGCCGGTCAAACGTGCCGTAGACGAACATGCGCGTGCGTCCTGGCCAGCCTGATCCGCCGTCGACCCAGCCGGTCACCGTGCTCCCATCGACGGTGAGCTTCGACGAGCTCACCACCTGGTCGACGAGGACGGAGCCCGCGTCGCCGACGAAGGTGAAGCGGTACACCGCGCCATGATCGGTCGGGGTGACGGCGGTGGAGATGCCGTTGTCGAAAGCGACCCGGTAGATGTCGGGGCGGGCGAGCTCATTGTCGTGGCGGAAGGCCAGCGCGCGGTCGCCGAGCGAGGAGGTCGGGATGGAGCCGACCGCCGGCATGACGGCGAGCTGGTTGCGGTCGCCCATCCAGATGCTCGGCTCGTGCGAGAACCCGATCCCGTTGAGGGTCGGCCGGTTCTGCGTGTTGTTCGCGCGCTGGTAGTTGTACAGCGTGCCGCCATTGTCGGCGTTGGTCATCGGGGTGAGGAAGTTGAACCCGTTGGGCATCGCTGCGGCTGGCAGGTTGTTGCCGCGGGAGAAGCCACCGCTCGAGTTCGTGCCGCGCCTGGTGTCGACGTAAGAGACGAGCCCGTCGGCGTCGTCACGCACCGGCGCCTTACCGATGGCGACGTCATCGAGCCATCCGTTCACCGTCGTCGCCCTGGTGGGCGTCTCGACCCCGCTCAGGCCGTCGACCGGGTGGTCGTAGGTGAAGAGGATCGACGTGACGGTACGGCCGGCGAAGCGTCCGAGGTCCACGGAGACCTTGTTCCACTGGTTGGGCCAGAGGCCGTTGGCCATGCCCTGCTCCTTCGCGGAGGCGCCGAAGCCGTAGACGTCCGTCGCGCCGCTCGCGGACAGGGTGCTGCCGTCGTCGAAGTGGAGGTCCACGGCGACGAAGGTCGCGGCGTAGGTCTGCTCCGCGTCGAGCACGGGGAAGACGAGGTACGACAGGCGACTGTCGGAGGCGACGGCGACATCGAGGCCCGTGTAGAGCGCCGTGGTCGACGAGACGGCGCCGTCGGCGAGGTGGTGCCCGGTGTACTGGAGGGCGCGGGTCCCGGTAAAGCCGACCCCAGTCTTGGCGGTGTCGGAGCTGGTCGGACCCGCGCCGACGCGCAGGAGCATATAGGAGGTCGAAGGGACGGTCGCACCAGAGACGATCGGCTCCCAGCCGGCGAGCTGGACGATGTTCTTGCTCGGATTCTTCGTCGCGGTGATCTCGAGGCGGTAGTGCGCGTAGGCGGGGGCGGGCGCGGCCAGCTCGAACGTCCGGGTCTGGCTCCGGCTGTCGAAGCCCTCACCCTGGCGCTGGTCGAGGACCGTCCACGAGGAGCCGTCGTCGGATCCGAGCACCCGGAAGTCCCGGGGATCGCGGTCGGGCTCGTCGTTGCCGGAGGTCAGGGTGTAGCGCACCATCGGCTGCGGCGCGGAGAGGTCGTACTGCACCCAGCCGGTGTTCTTGAACGCCAGCCACTTGGTGCCAGCGTCGCCGTCGGCGAGATTGGCCGCGACCTCGCCGGGCGCGTTCTCGGCGGAGGCCTGCACGCGCGAAACCGCGCCGAGCATGCTGCCGGCCTCCCCCGTTCCGGTGTTCACCGGGGCCGCGTCGCCGGACTCAAACGACGTGAAGAACGTCGTCCCGCCCGGCGCCGCCGATGCAGGCAGGGGCGTCAGGATGGCCATCATCAGGGCGGCGACGGCTCCCGCCGCTCCCCAGGCGCTAACCCGTCCTTCACTTCTCCGCACTCGATCGGCCATCCCGACCTCCTTGTCTCACTGCACTGTGACACCGATCATGCGAGGATCGGATTAATGACAACGCTGTCAATTGAGCAGGACACTACCACAGTCTCGGACTCCGGGGAATGGCGGGAACGGCGTCGAGGCAAGAGGACCGGAGGATCGTCGTGTGGAGAACCCGGTCGCATAATGTATATGCGCCGGAGAGCGGCGCGGGAGGAGGAGGCATGGAGGCGGATGCCGACGGCGCTCGCTCGCGCACCACGCTGGCCCACGTCGCGGCGCGCGCCGGCGTGAGCCTCAAGACGGCATCGCGGGCCCTCGGCGGCGAGTCGCACGTGAAGCAGGAGACCCTCGCTCGGGTGCTCGAGGCAGCGCGGGCGCTGGACTATCAGCGCAACGCCGCCGCCAGCCTGCTGGCGAGCCGTCGCCTCGCCGACTCGATCGGGCTCGTCACCGGCGACTTCACGAACCCCTTCTACTCCGCGCTCGCCCAGGCGATCGAGGACGAGATCCGCACCGAGGGCATGCACCTCTCGGTCGCCAACGCCCGGGAGTCGGCGGTTCAGGAACGCCGGGTCGCGCACGACCTCGCCGACCGGCAGACGAAGGCGCTCCTCGTCGTCTCCTCCATGCAGGACCACTCCGACTACGCGGCGCTGCAGGCGCGGGGCATCCCCGTGGTGTTCGTCGACCGTCCCGCCTCGGGCATCGAGGCCGACTCCGTCGTGTTCGACGACCGCGAGAGCGGGCGCCTCGCGGCCCGCCACCTCAGCGCAGGCGGCCACCGGCGGATCGCCTTCATCGGCGACTACTCCTGGCTGCCCACCCATCGGGAGCGCGTGGCCGGGTTGGGAGACGTGCTGGATGCGACCGGGGACACCTGGCGCCGGCTGCTGCGCACCGACGCCCACGACGTCGAGGCCGCGCGGACGCACGCCGCCGAGCTGCTCGCGCTCCCGGATCCGCCCACCGCGATCGTGGCGGGCAACAATCGGATCCTCCTCGGGGTGCTGGAGGCGCGCAGGAACGCGGGCGCCGTGCCGCCGGCGGTGCTCGGCTTCGACGCCCCGGAGTGGGCCGAGGTGCTCGGGATCAGCGTGATCGCCGGCGACGTCGAGGCCATGGGGCGGCGCGCCGCCCGGCTCGCGCTGATGCGGCTGTCGGATCGCTCCCGATCGATCGAGAACGCGGTGCTCCCGGTCCGGCTGACGGCGCGCGCCTCGACGCGCTGAGCCCGTCCCGGCCGAGGGGCCTCGGGGCGCTGACCAAGACGCCACAGCAGAACCTGACTCAGCTAAGCCGATGCGAACTGGTGGGCATGAGCAGCGCATGATGAAGAGGACGCAGAGGCGGAACTTCGCGCTTGAGCCGGTCTTTCACTGTTCTCCTGCCTTCTCGGTCCGCGTTCTCAGCGGAGTCATCACATGCTCCCGTCTCAGCCCTGATCGGGCGGGCCGTAGGAGAGCCGGTCGAAGATCAACACGCTCTCTGCGATCTTCCCGCCCTTGACGGTGAAGAACTCGGCGGCTGGGGTCGCGGCGGTCTAGGGGTAGTAGAACAGCGCCACACGATCCCCGTCGACGAACTCAGCAATCTCGCCGATGCCGGTGATCTGTACTTATGACCATGCGCATCTCTGGCGAAATGTCGGAGCCCTATTTGAGCGATCGGAGCGCGCGGCTTGTTGTGCGTGCCGTCTCTGGCGTGGAGCTTTCGGCGCGCCACCGAGCGCACAGGCTCACGGCCCACTCGGGATCGGTCTTGGCCGCGTCGTTGATCCAGTTCGCCACTGAGTCTTGGACGTAGCGTGAGGGGTCGGAGCGGAGCGGTTCGAGAATCGGCTCGCCAAGACGCGGGTTCGCTTTGAGAGCCGCGATATGTCCAGCCCAGACGCCGCGAGGCCGGAGCGCTTCGCTGGCGAAACGGCGAAGATTCGCGGAATCTCCCCCTGTCCAGGGAACGAGCAGTTTGATCGACTCGGTGAGGTTCTTCACGAGGCGCGGGCGAACCGCCATCCAGACCCACTCGCGCACTGTGAAGCAAGAGTCGTCCGCCAGCGGTTTGCAGGCCCCAAGAAGTTCGGGTGCGTCGTATGTCGGATCGGAGGCTGTCGTGAAGCACCACCAGCCGCGCACCGTGTCGGACGGATGCGAAGCCAAAGCCGCGAGGTCGTCAGCGGAGAGGTGCAGTCGTAGGGCTGCGCCGATCGCAGCCATGCGCTTCAAAACGCCGAGCCCTTGCGCTTCGTCTGCCGCCTGCACTAACGCCGCAGGTGCATCCGGCACGACCACCGAGAGCAGAACACGATGGTCGATCGCCAAAGCCTCGCTCAGTGTCCTCGCCTCCGCGCGGCCCGAGTTGAGGTCGGCCAGATGTGCCGCCCCGACCTCGCTGACCTTGCGGGCTCCCGTGCTACTCATTCCGACTTCCTCCACCCAGGCTGTGCTGGATTGCAGCGAACACATCGAGCGCATCGTCTGCCGCCTCCGTGCTGATCCCCGTCGAGAGCTCTTGCAACCAAGCGCCATAGATCGGCACGAGACGATCGAGGACTTCCTGGCCCGGCACAGTGACCTCAATCGTCATCGAACGGCGATCGGCAGGATGCGCGGATCGGCGGATCAGTCCTTGCCGCTCCAGCCCGTCGACCAGGCCAGTGATCGCAGCGCGAGTAATCCCAAGCTGTTCAGCCAGGAACGCAGGGGTCGCCCCTCTCGACTTCGCCGCAGCAAGCAGCACGCTCAATCGGCCCTCGGAGAGGTCGAACTTCGACAGTTCGGTAGCGCAGGCCCGATCGATCAGCGAGGCAGTGTGCAGCAGCGCCATCACGACCCGTGCACCTTTGCTCTGCTGCCGCGCATGCTCCAGCAACAGCTCGTGCTTCTGATCCATCAACGATTTCATCAACACCTAGATTATCAACTGGTTTACTAAATCACCATCAACCAACGAAGGCATCCAAGTCACAAGCAGCCCTGGTCTTCCGAACGAACGTATGTCACCGTTGTATACACGGTAGTTTCTGTACTAGAAACATTCGAGGGTAAGCCTCTTCGCTACTCGCGCTGGCCGTCTCATTAGGCAGCACGAGCACGAAGCCGAGACAGTCGAAGCCAAGATCGGGGCAGATGTCAGTATCCCACGGGCCTGGATCACATCCCCGGGCTCGTCGATCCCACTCGCGCACTGTGAAGCAAGAATCGTCCGCTCTATTGCTGTCAGGCGGCCGATAGCATCATTAGATGTCGTCGACGCGTTCTCGATTGAGCCCTGCGAAAGTAACGATGCTTATGGCCGTCGGGGTCGGCATGCTCGTGATCGCTGTCTGGATTGTGACGCTCCTCCTTCCGAACCCACAGCCGCTGACGGTCGAAGCGGCGACTGCGAAGGTCACGGGTTACCTCGATCGGATCGAGAGCACCCTCCCGGTAGGCAGCGTGCTTGAGCGTTCGGAGGAGATCACCCAAGACTCGTGCCCTATTGAAGAACGTGGCGGCCAAGCGAAGGTTCGGCGAGTTGTCTACGTCGACCCCGTGCTCGATCGAGTGAGCTGGGCGGCGACCCTCAGCGGAGAGTTCCCCGAGGCAGACGGCTGGGTGGTGCGAGTCAGGACGCTGGATTCCCGTGAGAATCTCGATATTCGTATTGTGGGGCGAGACCTGATCATAATGAATCTCACAGCGAGCGACGCCAGCGGGCAGGCCCGAATCACGATGGGCGCCACGAGTGAATGCAGCCAACCCGGCTGACCGGCGTATGAGACATCGACCCACCCATCCTCGAACTCAGCACCTAAACAACAAATCGAAGGACACCACAGGCGATCCAGGATCGTCGCGCCCGCGCACTTAGGCTGGACCTCGTGACCATGCACCGAGGGCGCGGGCTGGACAGGGAATATGAGCAGGCCCCGTGCCGATAGAAGGCTAGAAGGCGAGGCCTCGTTGCGGGCTGAAGACGCCGAAAAGCCCAAGATCCCGCGCCTCGTCTGGCGGATCGCCGAACTCTTCGCACCCCATCGGGCCGCGCTCACAGCTCATGACCAGCCGGTGGGATCGCCGCTTGAAGTGGGCGACCGCGAAATACGACAGCCTGCACCGGGTCACGATCAAGGAGCTGCGTCATACCCACGCGACCCTGCCGCTCGAACTTGGCGAGCGTGCAGGAGCGTTTGGGCCACTCAACGATCACCACGATGAACATCTGCTCCCACGTCACACCAACCATGCAGCGTTCCGCAATCGACCGCTTCGCCACCCACCTCGGCTCGTAATCGGAACCGCGCGCGGGCGCGTTCAAGAACCATCCCGCGCGCTGTCAGCGGAGACCATTACGGTCTACCTTCTGCGGATGAGTACGCGTGCGAGGAGCTGGCAAGCGAGTGCGGCGGGAACGAGCAGCGCAGCTCCGGCGACGTAGTCTTTCGCGCGGAGCGGCTCTCCGGAGTCGCGAATCTCTCGGAGAGCGGATTCCGCACCTGGCAACATGACGGGGAGGGCGGTTGCGACGCCCGCGGTGTACCGGCGTTGCAACAGGGAGGCCAAGAGATGCGTACCAACGTGCGCGTGGAGTCCAGCGACCATTGCTCGATAGAACCGTGAGCGGACGTTCGACGTCTTCCCGCGGCGACAAGCGAGCGCGACGATGGTTCCCATCAGCCCGACGGCGAGCCACGACTGACGCTGATCGAGGCGGAGAGCTTCGATGCCGGTCGTGTCTGCCAGAGAATCGCACGTGCTCGGAAAGGCCATCGCTTCTTCGACATCGTGAATTGCCCAGGCAACGAAGAGATGAGCGGGGCCACGAGCATTCATGCCACCACGCTATCAACGGCACTACGATTGAGCGCGTCTAACCACTCGACTCGTGATGTTGGTGCTGTCGCGAGCGGAGTAGCTTGCTCACCCTCATGGCCCTACGTCGTCCAGGCATAGAGAAGCAGCAGCTCCGAATGCCACCGTGACCCGGGCTTAGCACTTTTCTCTAGCACTTTCAACGAAAATAACCCCCAACCCGGTGATAAAAAACCCCAGGTCAGGGTTCATTATCATTACTGTGGGTTGTTTGCGGAACTCGTTCATACCTGTATGTAAGCGGGAGCTTCAGACTCCGAAAAACCGCAATCCTCCGCTAAGGTCCGAAAAATCCTCTCGCCTCGGTGACCTCATGGCCGCGGTGACAAGAAGTTCGACAAGACCACTGAAATCCAGACCCTGGCACTTAGCCGTCAGCACCGCCGGAGAAATTCATAGCGAGCACGAAGACGCGTCGCTGGAAAAATTTGGTGATGTGGGAATCGCGCCTCGTAGGCGGCCTTCGAACAACCCCGCTAGGTTTGAGCACAATCGATGGTGGGGAAAGGAGCAAGACGCGATGAGCAAAGTAACCAGGACCGGCAAAGTTTGGATGACGGCCGTGGCTTTGTGCGGCATAACGCTGTCGATCGCGGGATGCGCTCAGCAGGACCCCACATCTCAGATTCAGTCATTCCTCGCGACGGAAAGCGGTCCGGAGGACGTTCTCCCTTCCATACTGGAGACCAGCGGAATGGACACGAAATCCAGCAGGGAGGTCGGGACCCTTGGCGCGCTACGCTACTTCGTCACTGCCTACAGCGTGAACGGAGCTTGCCTCGTCATCGTGGATTCCAAGTCTGCTGCTTCCTCATCTGCGTGCGGGTCCGACTTGAGTGGGCTAAGGACGAGCAGCTCCGAAGTTGGCGGAGCCAGAATCGTGACGGACAGCGATGAAGTTCCCCCTGGATGGACCAGGCTCGCTGATTTCCTCATAGTGAACCCGGACGCTACTTCCTGAGTCGAGTCGCCATCCGCTCGCTGTTCACTTCGACAGCCATGTACAGTACGCCACATTGTTCGCCACAGGTCCGCTCGCGCTAGCTTGGGTGTCGTTCCCACCCGAAGCCGGCGTCAAGTACCGCCAGGAGCTCCCCCACGGCACCGACGAATGGCACGAGCTCTACTCGACCGGTCGCAACACTGTCGAAGGCTTCAATGCCTTCGTCAAAGACACCGCCTACCATGCTCTCGCCGACCCCGGCCAGCGACGTCTGCGCGGCTACGCTGCGCAATACCTCCTCACCACAGTGCTCACCGCGGCGGCAAACATCCGCAAAATCACCAACTACCTCGCCGACCACCACCGCGTCGCCGCTGGCGAACACGTGCCGCCGAAACGACGCCGGCCCGCGAAGCGGAAAACCAGCATGAAGGAGTGGGAACCTTCCGGCGAAGAACTCGCAGTGGGCGGGCCCCCTACATAGGAGCGGTAGCGCCTGGCTCCCTCCCGCTTTAGTTACACGCATCAGCTCAGTCGCAAGAGGACAACTCGTCGCGCCAAGAAACATGCTTGTGAGTGGCTGGGTGCCTGACAAAGTCGTCTGGCCTGACGCTGAGCGGCATCATGAAGGCTAGAACAGCAAGGAAAACGAAAAGGCCCCCGATTTCTCGGGGGCCTTTCTTATTCGCTTGGAGTTTCGCAAACTGATTTACTCAGTTTCACAAACGACCCACTGTGCGCGAGGGGGGACTTGAACCCCCACGCCCTTTCGAGCACTGGCACCTGAAGCCAGCGCGTCTGCCAATTCCGCCACTCGCGCGAGCTTAGCGATGCTAGCACTTTCGCCACGGTTGCACCATTTCGCCGGCCTTCTCATGGGGCGCAAGTCGCGCACCGAAGCACCCGGAAGATGCGGCGAGCGCCAAGCCGTGTCATCCTAGCGAGCGATACTCTTCGCGTCGCCGGGTTGTTCCCAGCGTGTCCGACTACCATTTGATAGTCGTCAGAACCGGATCGGGAGACCTGTGGGCCTACTGGACAACTTCGAGAAAGGTCTCGAGCGCGCCGTCAACGGTGCCTTTGCGAAGACCTTTCGCTCGGGGCTGCAGCCGGTCGAGATCACTTCGGCACTTCGCCGAGAGCTCGACACCAAGGCTGCGGTCGTCTCGCGCGACCGCGTTCTCGTGCCGAACACGTTCACGGTGCGCATGAACTCAGCCGACTGCAAACGCATGGCCGCCCTCGGGCCGACCCTCATCGACGAGCTCACCCAACTAGTGCAGCAGCATGCCGCTTCGCAACGCTTCCAGTTCGCCGGTGGCATCGTCATCCGCTTCGCAGAAGACCCCGGCCTCAGCGAGGGCATGGTGCAGGTCGACTCGTCGAACGTCAAGGGCGAGATCGCCTGGACGCCGTTGCTCGACATCAACGGCAAGCGCCATCCGCTGCTCAAGGCCCGCACCGTGATCGGCCGCGGCAGCGACGCGGACATCACCGTCGACGACACGGGAACCTCCCGCCGGCACGTCGAGATCCTCTGGGACGGAAGCCGGGCCAAGGTGCGCGATCTCGGTTCGACGAACGGCTCTCAGCTCAACGGCGCCGCGGTCAAGGAAGCGATCCTCGAACCGGACTCGGTCATCACGATCGGTCGCACCCGCATCGTCTTCCGGGTGCTCGCACAGGCGGCATCCATCGATCAGTTCGCCGACCGCCGCATCGACGACGCCACCCAACGTCACGACATGGGCGGATTCTGGGGGCCTGCCTCGTGAGCGAACTCACCCTGCTCGTACTGCGCCTCGGCTTTCTGCTGCTGCTCTGGCTGTTCATCTTCGCCATCGTCTACTCGCTGCGCTCCGACCTGTTCGGGCAGCGAGTGCGCAAGCTGCAGCCAGCGGATGTCACAGCCGGTTCGGTCGGCGGTGGGGCGGCCCGGAGCAGCGGCGGGAGCGACTCCGCAACGGCGGCCACTCCTCTCGCCGCGTTCGGCCGAGAGATCGCAGGGGTCGGCACTGCGAGCAAGCTGGTGATCACCTCCGGCGTCAAGGCTGGCGCCGAGTTCCCGCTCGGCCGCGACGAGATCACGATCGGCCGCTCGAGCGACTCGACCATCATCATCCGCGACGACTACACCTCGACCCACCACGCACGACTCATGTTGTGGAACGATCAGTGGATGATCCAGGACCTGGACTCGACCAACGGCACCTTCCTCGACGGCGCCCGGGTCGCCGTTCCGACTCCCGTCCCGCTGAACACGCCGATCAAAATCGGCGCCACCAGCTTCGAGCTGCGACGGTAGGCGCATGGCGACGGTCACAGACAGTGCGGCGATCTCTCACGTCGGACGGATCCGAAACAATAACCAGGACTCCGGGCTCGCCGGCCACAACCTCTTCATCGTCGCCGATGGCATGGGAGGCCACGCCGGAGGCGACGTGGCCTCCGCCATCGCGGTCCAACGCATCGCAGAAGCCGACAAACCCTACGTCTCGGCGCCTGACGCCGAATTCGCATTGCAGGCCGCGCTCGTCGCGGCCAACTCTCTGTTGGCGGAGACGGTCTTCGAACACTCCGAACTCACCGGCATGGGAACGACCGTCAGCGCGATCTCCGTGCTCGACGGTCAGGTCGCGCTCGCGCACATCGGCGATTCCCGCATCTACCTCTACCGCGACGCCGAGCTCACCCAGGTCACCACAGATCACACCTTCGTACAGCGCCTCGTCGACAGCGGTCGCATCACCGAAGAGGAGGCGGCCGTGCACCCTCGCCGATCGGTACTCATGCGGGTGCTCGGCGATGTCGACTCCGCGCCGGAGATCGACACCTCGATCCTCACCACTGTTCCTGGCGACCGCTGGCTGATCTGCTCAGACGGCCTCAGCGGCATCGTCTCCTTCGACCAGATACGCAACGAGCTCGCCACCGGCGGAGCGCAGGAGGTAGCGGAGCGACTCGTCAAAGACAGCCTCGACGGCGGGGCACCCGACAACGTGACCGTCGTAATCGTCGACATCGGCGAGTCGCCGGCCTCCGTCAAGCCGCCGGTCATCGTCGGCTCCGCCGCTGCTCCGCTCGCCTTCGGCGCTGAGGAGGTCGTCAGGAGCCGTGCCCTCCGGTTGCCGCCCTTCCGGCTGCATCCTGTTCGCGAGACCCACTTCGAGCCGGACTCGCAGGACTACCTCGACGAGCTCATCGAAGAGGATCAGCGCCGCGCGCGCCGACGCAAGATCATATGGCTCGCCTCGATCCTCACACTGGTGATCGTCGTCGTGCTCGGGTTCTTCCTCGCCTACCAGTGGACGCAGACGCGGTTCTACATCGGCGTCGACAACGGCTCCGTCGCCATCTACCAGGGCGTGCAGCAGGACCTCGGCCCGATCTCGCTGCACAGCCTCCACAAGGACACCGACATCCCGGTCACCGACCTCACGCTCTACGACCAGCAGACGGTGAGGAGCACAATCAGCGCCGGATCGCTCGAAGAGGCTCTGCAGATCGTCGACAGGCTGGAGCTCAACCGTGTCCGGTAACCGAGCGGGAGCGATCGTCGAGGCGTCGCCGCGCAAGTCCGGCCCGCCGACCGGAGGCGTCCGGCGCATCCACATCCCGCAGAAGCTGCGCAACCTCGAACTCGCCCTGCTGATCATCGCATGCGTCATCAATGCGAGCGCCGTCGTGCTCGTGCAACTCGGCGCCATCGGCCATATCGACACGACACTGGTCATGCTCGGAGTGGGCCTGTCCGTGCTCGTCTTCGGCTTGCACATCGCGATGCGCTTCGTCGCACGGGACGCCGACCCGTTCATCCTGCCGGTCGCGACCCTGCTCAACGGCCTCGGCATCGCCATGATCTACCGTATCGACATCGCCCTCGGCGACTCCGGCTGGGAGAGCGCCGCCGTGAGGCAGATCGCCTGGAGCGCCATTGCGATCGTCGCGGCGATCGTCGTGATTCTCGTCATCCGCAACCACCGCGTGCTGTTCCGCTACACCTACCTCTCCGGTCTCGTCGCCGTGGTCCTGCTGCTGCTGCCGTTGCTGCCCGGCATCGGCCGCGAGGTCAGTGGCGCCCGCGTCTGGATCGGCGTCGGCGGGTTCATGACGTTCCAGCCCGGCGAGATCGCGAAGATCGCCCTCGCCATCTTCTTCGCCGGCTATCTCGTGCGCAACCGCGACAGTCTGTCGATGGTCGGAACGAAGGTGCTCGGGATGCGGTTCCCGCGCGTGCGCGACCTCGGCCCGATCCTCGTGGTCTGGGCGCTGTCGATGTCGGTCATCGTGTTCCAGCGCGACCTCGGCACCGCCCTGCTCTACTTCGGCATATTCCTCGTCATGCTCTACGTCGCTACCGGCCGAGTCAGCTGGGTCGTGCTGGGCCTCGCGCTGTTCCTCGGCGGTGCCCTCGCCGCGAGCCAGGTGCTCAGCTACGTGAACGGACGCATCACCAACTGGCTGGACGCATTCAACCCTGCCGTCTACGACGCCGGCGGCGGCAGCTTCCAGCTCGTGCAGGGACTGTTCGGCCTCGCGCACGGCGGTCTCATCGGAACGGGTCTCGGCCAAGGCCGCCCCGATATCACCCCGGTTCCCCAGAGCGACTACATCATCGCCAGCCTCGGCGAAGAGCTCGGCCTCGCCGGCGTGTTCGCGATCCTCTCGCTGTACATCCTCTTCGTCGCCCGCGGCTTCCGAATCGGCTTCGCCGGACAGGACGACTTCGGCAAGCTGCTCGGCGTCGGCCTCTCCTTCGTCGTCGCCCTACAGTGCTTCATCGTGATCGGAGGCGTTACCCGCGTCATCCCGCTCACCGGCCTCACCACGCCGTTCCTCGCCGCCGGCGGGTCATCGCTCGTGGCCAACTGGATCATCGTCGCGCTCCTGCTACGACTCTCCGACACGGTGCGCAACCAGCCGAGACTGGTGGTGACCTGATGAATCGCGAACTCAAGCGCGTGAGCATCGTCGTGATGCTCATGTTCGTGACCCTGCTCTGCTCGACGACCGTCATCCAGGTGTTCCAGGCCGACAATCTGAGCACGGATGCCCACAACACCCGGACCCTCTACGACAGCTACTCGGTCGAGCGCGGCCCCATCCTCATGGCGGGCACTCCGATCGCGCAATCCATGCCAGTCGGCGACGACTACAGGTTCCAGCGTCAGTACGCCAACGGGCCTCTCTACGCACCGATCACCGGCTACTTCCCGGTCAATGGCGAGCCGACCGGGATCGAAGGATCGCTCAACGACTACCTGAGCGGCACCTCGAGCTCGCAGTTCCTCGGCTCGCTGGAACGTCTGTTCACCGGGCAGGAGCCCAAGGGCGCATCCGTCGAGGTCTCGATCGACCCGGTGGCCCAGCAGGCGGCGTGGGACGCCCTCGGCGACTACACCGGAGCCGTCATCGTGACCGAACCCAAGACCGGGCGAATCCGCGCGATGGTGTCGAAGCCCGGCTTCGACCCGAACGCCCTCGCCGTGCACGACACCCAACTGGTCAACGACACCTACGATGGCCTGCTCGCCGACCCGGGCAACCCGCTCATCGACCGCGCGATCGGCGGCAACCTCAACCCGCCGGGATCGGTCTTCAAGCTCGTCGTCGTCGCCGCCGCTCTCGAATCCGGGCGCTACACGCCCGACAGCGAGTTCCCCAACCCGGGCACCTTCCAGCTACCCGGAACCAACACCGTCATCCGGAACACGGAGGGGGGCAGCTGCGGGGGAGGCGAGACGGTGACCATCGCCACGGCCCTGCGACTCTCGTGCAACATCCCGATGGCCCAACTCGGCCTCGCTCTGGGCAGTGACGCCATACGCGCACAGGCCGAGAAGTTCGGCTTCAACGTGACGCACAAGATCCCGATGAGCTCGGAGACGAGCGTCTACCCGCGTGTACTCGACAATGCCCAGACCGCGCTGTCGGCCTTCGGCCAGTACGAGGTGCGTGCGACACCTCTACAGATGGCCATGGTCTCCGCCGGGATCGCCAACGGTGGAATGGTGCTCGCGCCCACACTCGTCGAGGGAATCACCGCGCCGGATCTCATGCCGCTGCAGACCTTCGAGCCGAAGGACTTCCGGCAGGCGATCACCCCCGAGACCGCGGCGACGATGACCGCGATGATGGTCAATGGAGTCGATAACGGCGCGGCGAGTAATGCAAGAATAGATGGGGTCAAAGTGGCTGGTAAGACAGGAACCGCGGAGAACGGCGGAAACGATCCGTACACGCTCTGGTTCACCGGTTTCGCCCCCGCCGACAACCCGGAATACGCGATCACCGTCCTCGTCGAGGACGGCGGGGGCATGGGCCAGACAGGGTACGGCAACCTGATCGCCGCACCCGTAGCAAAACAGGTACTAGAGGCGGTGCTGAATAAATGAGACCCACAGCAGGGCTCACCTTCGGGGGGCGTTACGAGCTCCAGTCCCGGATTGCCATCGGCGGGATGGGTGAGGTGTGGCAGGCTACCGACCTCATCATCGGCCGTCAGGTGGCGATCAAGATCCTCAAGGACGAATACCTCGGCGACCCGGGGTTCCTCGAGCGTTTCCGCGCGGAGGCCCGTCATGCTGCGCTCGTCAATCACGAAGGCATCGCGAACGTCTTCGACTACGGCGAAGAGGAGGGCAGCGCTTACCTCGTGATGGAGCTCGTGCCCGGCGAAGCGCTCTCCACGATCCTCGAGCGCGAGCACGTGCTGTCGACCGACAAGGTGCTCGACATCGTCGCGCAGACGGGGGCTGCACTCCACGCCGCTCACGCGGCCGGGCTCGTGCACCGAGACATCAAGCCGGGCAACCTGCTCATCACTCCGGACGGCCGCGTCAAGATCACCGACTTCGGCATCGCCCGCATCGCCGACCAGGTGCCGCTGACCGCGACCGGTCAGGTCATGGGCACCGTGCAGTACCTCTCGCCCGAGCAGGCCTCCGGTCACCCGGCGTCGCCGACGACCGACATCTACTCACTCGGGATCGTCGCCTACGAGTCCCTCGCCGGCCGTCGCCCGTTCACGGGCGAGTCACAGGTCGCGATCGCGATGGCACAGATCAACGAGGCTCCGCCGGAACTCCCCATCACGGTCTCCGAGCCCGTGCGCAACCTCGTGTTCGCCTCCATAGCGAAGAACCCCGCCGATCGTCCCGCCTCGGCCGCCCACCTCGCCCGTGCAGCGACAGCGCTCCGCCGCGGAGACGTCCAGGCGGCTGCGGCATCCGTGCCGGCCGTTCTCGGCGGTGCCATGCCGACGACCGGCGCGACGATGCTCATGCCGTCAGCTGGCGCCACGCAAGCGACGACGGTGCTGCCTGCCGCCGGCACCACGACCCGCGCCGAGGCCGTCGAGGCCGACAAGCAGAAGAAGAAGCGCAATCCGTGGACCTGGCCGCTCATCGCACTCATCGCGATCCTCGTCATCGTGCTCATCGGAACGCTCATCGCGGTGTTCGCGAATCAGGGCGACGAGAAGCCGCCCGTGACAATCTCCACGAGCGCGGCGCCCAGCCCGACCCCGACCCCGAAGGCGACGACCTCCACCCCCACTCCGACCGTCAACACGGTTCCCGTGAGCGAGGCGGACTTCGTCGGCCTCAGTAGCGCGGATGCACGCGCCAAGGTCGAGGGACTCGGCCTCGTTGCGAACGTCGTGATCGGCAACGCGGCGACGACGCCGGGCGAGGTCGACAAGGTGTACACCGTCAACCCGACGGGCAACGTTCAGAAAGGCACGACGATCACTCTCACGGTCCACGGCAACGTGGTGATGCCGAACGCTCCGGCCAATGCCCCGACACTGAGCGGAAGCGGGGCGCCGGTTCTGCCCCACAGCGACGTCACCGTCAAGTGGGAGTCGCAGAGCTGCCCCAGCGGTCAGACGCTGAGCGGCTACAACGTCGCCGTCACGGGCGATGCGGTGATCAAGGTCCAGGATCAGACCCCGGGGGGAACGCGCACCGCGGTCATCACCGCGGGCACGAAGGACTTCGAGGTAACCTTCCAGTATTTCTGCGGGCAGCTCGACTCTCCGTTCTCCCCCGCCCTCACGGTGAAGGTCGGACCGTAGGGAAAATGTCACCCGAACACGGGTAAGATTTGCGGGATTGCGTCTGAACGAGAGGGAGCACCGCCGTGACTGAGGAAGGCCGTTTGATCGCGGGGCGCTATCGCGTCGGCGAACTGATCGGTCGCGGCGGCATGTCCGATGTCCATATCGGAACCGACTCCCGGCTCGGACGCACGGTCGCGATCAAGCTGCTCAAGCCGTCGCTTGCCGCCGACCCCGCCTTCCGCACACGCTTTCGGCAGGAGGCGCAGGCCGCAGCGCGCATGGCGCACCCCACGATCGTGCGCGTGTTCGACGCCGGCGAAGAGACCGTCACCGAGTCCAACGGCACCGAGACGCAGTTGCCGTTCATCGTCATGGAATACGTCGACGGCCGGCTGCTCAAAGATGTCATCCGCGGCGGTGCCCTCGAGCCGAAGGAGGCCGTTCGCATCCTGGACGGCGTGCTGACGGCGCTCGAGTACTCGCATCGCGCCGGGGTCGTCCACCGCGACATCAAGCCGGGCAACATCATGATCACCAAGGCCGGCCAGGTCAAGGTCATGGACTTCGGCATCGCCCGTGCCATCTCGGACTCCTCGACGACCGTCGCTCAGACGACCGCCATTCTCGGCACCGCGTCGTACTTCTCGCCAGAGCAGGCCAAGGGCGAGGCGGTGGACGCACGCACCGACCTCTATTCGACGGGCGTCGTGCTGTTCGAGATGCTCACCGGGCGGCCACCATTCCGTGGAGACACCCCCGTCGCGGTCGCTTACCAGCACGTCAGCGAGACCGCGGTCAAACCGAGTGCGGTCAACCCGAAGGTCTCCCCAGCGCTCGACGTCGTCGTCGCCCATGCCTTGGCCAAAGGCCGCTTCGAGCGATACCAGACCGCAGCCGAGTTTCGCGAAGACCTGGACACGGCGGCAGCCGGACGTGTGCCCATCCACCGCCCTGTCGACGAAACGAATGCCGGACTCTTCGGCGTGCCTCAGACGGCACTGTCGGGCTCGGAGATGGCACTCAAGCAGCTGGCCGAAGACGACGGCATGGTGCGCACCCAGCGACGCCCGCCGGCGATCTGGATCTGGGCGGGCATCGTGAGCGTCATCGCCATCATCGTCGCCGTCATGTTCTGGGTCTTCAACCTCACTCCCAGCAACGAGCTGCCCTCGACCTCCCGCGAGGTTCCTTCAGTCGTCGGATGGACCTTCGACGACGCGCGGAACGCGCTCGCCGAAGTCGACCTCTCCACCACCGAGCTCTCCGAGGCCAGCGCATCCGTTCTGGAAGGCCAGGTCGTCAAGACCGACCCGTCCGCCGGAACCATTGTGTCACCGGGTACGTTCATCAAGGTCTATGTGTCATCGGGCAAGACGCGGGTCGATGTTCCGGATGTCACGAACCAGCTGGTGGCCGATGCCGAGGCAGCGCTCACCGCGGCCGGCTTCTCGATCGGTCAGAGGACGAAGGAGAACTCGCCGACCGTCGGCGCCGACATCGTTCTGCGCACCGACCCCGTTGGCAGGACGTCCGGACATGTCGGCGACCCCGTCAACCTCGTCGTGTCGAGCGGCCTCGTGACGCTCATCGACCTCACGGGCCAGACGCTGAGCGCCGCGACCGACCTGCTCGCCGCGCCGAACCTCCAGCTCACGGCGGTGCCAAAGCCGGATCCCTCGTGCAAGGCGCGGCCCAACTCGCCGATCATCAATCAGTCGCTCGCTCCGGGCGATGTGCCGCAGAGATCCGAGGTTGGGCTCAGCTACTGCTCGGGCTGACGGCTCCGCGCTCGCAAGCCACCGGCTCTCGTTCCCGCAGCCATTCCGGCTCCGCCGCCGGATTCCGCCCTGTTCCTGCCGTCCCCGGCCTGCCCCCCGCCCCACCTTGCGCGCCATCTTTGTGTTCCACGCCGTTCTTGGTGGCGCGGATCACAAAGATGGCGCGCAAGGACGCTCGGCCGGCGACGGCGGGCCGGCGGTGGCGGGCCAGGGACGGCACGAAGAGCGGTGACGCGCGGCGAGGCCGACGGAGGCGGAACTCAGCTCAGCTTGAGCAGCGGGTGGAGTCCGACGGCGGTGTCGCCGGCGCCGAGAAGTCCCGCGTGCTCGAGCCAGTTGCCGAGCATCCGGTAACCGCCCTCGGTGAGCACCGATTCGGGGTGGAACTGCACGCCGAACAATGGCGCCGACTCGTGCCGAAGGCCCATGATGACGCCACCCTGGGTTCGGGAGGTGACGACGAGCTCATCGGGCACGGTTCCATCGACGACCGCGAGCGAGTGATAGCGCGTCGCCGTGAAGGGTTGCGGGACGCCCGCATAGAAGTCGCTGTCGTCGTGAATGACGAGCGACGTCTTGCCGTGCATGAGCTCCTCGGCGTTCGTCACGGTGGCGCCGAACGCCTCGGCGATCGCCTGGTGACCGAGGCACACGCCCAGCAGTGGCTGGCCGCTTGCGAATGCCGCCTTCACGATGGCGATCGAGACCCCGGCTTCGGCGGGCTTTCCGGGCCCGGGCGAGACGAGGATAGCGTCGAACTCGGCTGCCCTTGCGGCCGCATCCGCCACCGAGAAGGCGTCGTTGCGCAACACCTCGGTCTCGGCTCCGAGTTCCCGCAGATAGCCGTTGAGGGTGTAGACGAAGCTGTCGTAGTTGTCGATGACGAGAACGCGGGTCACGTGCCTACCGTCACTTCCTGATTGTTGATGATCAAGTCTACCCAGGGGAACACCCAGGTGACGAGAGAGAAGAGCACTGACGCGATGAGCAGCAGCACGAGCAGGATCCGCAACCATACCGGACCGGGCAGGGTGCGCCAGAGCGCAGCGTACATGTCAGCCTCCCTTGGCCTGCGCGGCAACCTGCTGCGCGATCTCTGCCGGCGGACCCGCGGACAACGGCTGCCAGCTCTCGAACACACCGTAGGCGATGATGCGCTCGGCGGTCGAGTAGAACGGGTTGCACGTCGTCAGAGTGATGAGACGATCGGTCGGCGCCACATTCGGTCGGCCGGGAACGGGCGCGAGCACCTCGACGGCCGTCGGCTGCACATACTCGAGGTCGCGGAAACGGTAGGTGTAGTAGCCGTCTGGCGTCTGCACATAGATCGCGTCGCCGAGTTGCAGCTCGTTGATGAGGTGCATCCCGCCGCCGTAGGCACTGCGATGCGCGGCCAGAGCGAAGTTGCCGACCTCTCCGGGCATCTGGGTGCTCGGATAGCGACCGACGCCGAGGCGAGTGCTGTTGAGCACATTGAGTCCGACGCCCTCGGCGATGTTGCGCTGATAGTCGGGACCGTAGCGAGGGACATAAAGCACGCCGAAGATCTCGGCGTCGCCTGGAACCCGCCCGATCACCGGGGGACCGTAGTCGATGGGCGCAGCCGGATCAGGGCTCGGATCGGCTGTGGCCCGCGCCTGCTCTATCCAGGTCTGACTCTGCGTCGCCGCCGCGTCAGCCTGCTGACCAGCCATGATCCAGTCGTTCCACCAGAGCTTCCAACCGAGGAAGAGGAGGACGAGCACGCCGCCCGTGATGAGCAGCTCGCCGAGCACGCCGACGAGGCTCACGCGACGGCGGGCTCTGGGCGGCCTCCGCGCGGAACGCCGCCCTCCGCCGTGCCGCACGGATGCGGCATCCGGACGGCCGGTGCCCTCGGGATCGCGGCGCGCCGGGATCGGGCCCTCGGTCGTGCCAGTCATGCGCCAATTCTATCTGTGAGCCGGCTGCGGCCCGCTGTGAGTACACCGTGCGGACGCCCCGAGTCCGGATCATGTCGGCAGTCACATGCGCTCCGAGACAGGAGCGCCCAGCCGGGCAGGATAGAATCTCACGCATGGCACGCACGAAATCCAGCAAGCCCACACGCGCAGACGCCCCCCGCTCCAGCGAGGACGCCCCGAACCCCGTTTGGTTCAAGCCTGTCATGTTCGGCTTCATGCTGCTCGGGCTGGTGTGGATCATCGTCTTCTATGTAAGCCAGGGTCGTTTCCCGGTGCCGGCTCTCGGCTCGTGGAATATCCTCGTCGGTTTCGGCATCGCCTTCATCGGCTTCCTCATGACCACCCGCTGGCGCTGACGACGCCACACGCCACGACCGCCGCCATCCTCCGATGACGGCGGTTCTTGCGTCCTGCCCTGGTCCTCACAAGTGCCGACAATTACACCACTGTAACTATCCCCACTGTTAATAAGCCTGTGGATAACTTTTGGAGACGCTCATTTCGAGTGGAGCTTCGCTGCGCTCGGCCGGCGAAAGGCAGCGCGAACGACCGACCGCCCTGGTGAGCGAGAACGAGCGGTCAGGGTCGGCCCCCGACGCCAGATCCATCGGCGTGCCCGGCTGCTCCGACGCGAAACCGAGGCGCCGCGGGCTCATGGCTCAGGCGAGACCGGGCCTCCAGCCGCTCCGGGCACACGTCACGTGATCGCGCCCCAGCGCGATGCCTTGGCGAAAGCCGCGCTCGACAACGCTCGCTCAGAGCACGAAGTAGCGCAGACTCAGCAGCACGAGCACGAGCGTGAGTGCGCAGAGCAGCACGATCTGCAGCGGCTTCTGACTGTGCTTGCGAGTCTCCACGAAGATCAACCCGACGAGCGCCCCGCCCACAAGGCCGCCGAGATGGGCCTGCCACGCGATGTTGAGATTCGGGATGAAACCGATGACGAGGTTGATGCCGAGCAGGACCAGCAGCTGCGTCATGTCGCCGCCGAGACGGCGTTGGATCACCATGAACGCACCCATGAGCCCGAAGATCGCACCTGAGGCTCCGACGACCGTGATGCTCGGATCGCCCAGCAGCAGCACGCCGACCGAGCCCGCGAGCCCGCTGATCAGGTAGAGGACGAGGAACCGGATCTTGCCGAGAAGCCCCTCGAGCAACTGCCCGAAGATCCACAGCGTATACATGTTGAGCAGAACATGGAAGATGAAGCCAGTCGAATGCACGAGCACGACCGTGAACATCCGCCACGGCTCGAACCTTGCCGGCATCGAGAACGCGCCGGCATAGTAGAGCAGCTGGGTGATCCCGAGACCCGGGATCAGTTGCAGCACGAAAACGAAGAGTGTCACCGCAATGATGCCGTAGGTCACGGTGGGAACGCCCTGCGCAGTGAACCGGGTGAGCGCGGCCGGCTTCGTGCGCGGTGCCGTCGCACGCTGCTCGCGCATGCACTCCGGGCAGATCACCCCGACGGGGGCCTGGGTCTGGCATTCGGGGCAGATGGTGCGACCGCAGCGCTGACACAGCACGAAGCTCTGCCGATTCGGATGCCGGTAGCAGTAGTTGCTCGCGGAATCCGATGGCGAGCTCACCGGGGTGGCCTAGGCCTGCTCGATGGTGATGCTCTCGATCACGATGTCGTCGAGAGGACGGTCGCGCCCGTCGGTCGGAACCGCGGCGAGCTTCTCGACGACGGCCTGCGACTCCGCGTCCTCGACAGCTCCGAAGATGGTGTGCTTGCCCTGCAGCCAGGTGGTCGGGGCGACCGTGATGAAGAACTGCGACCCATTGGTGCCCTTGCCGAACTGGACTCCCGCGTTCGCCATGGCCAGCATGTAGGGAGCCGTGAAATCGAGCTCCGGGTTGATCTCGTCGTCGAACTGATAGCCGGGCCCGCCGACACCCTGACCGAGCGGATCGCCGCCCTGGATCATGAAGCCGGGGATGATGCGGTGAAAGACGACACCGTTGTAGAGGGGTTCCGTGCTCTTCTCACCGGTCGCGGGATGCGTCCACTCCTGCTCGCCGGTCGCGAGGCCGACGAAGTTCCTGACCGTCTTTGGCGCGTGGTTTCCGAACAGATTGACTTTGATCGGCCCATAGGTCGTGTTGAGTGTTGCGACAGCGGTGTGCTTGGACATGATGACAATTCTTACACAGGCGATCTCACGCATCCGGCGTGTTCGCCGGGAACGAACTCGGAACTCCCACCTCGCACCCAGCCGATTCGATGGCAAGATGGTGTGTGTTCGCCAGAGACATGATGGAGGGTCATAATGAGCCTGTCACGCAAACGTCGCAAGGAACTCAACCGACTGCGCAGCAATGCCGAGGAACTGTGGGGGCACCAGCAGGCTGTACTCGATCGCGCCAACGATGTCGCCCGCGAGGCCGGCCGGCAGGTCGGATACCTCACCCGTGAGGAGGTCGCCCCACGCGTGCGCGAGGGCTACCAGCACTATATGCGTCCCGGCGTCGACGCCACCCGCGACTTGGCGCGCGGTGCCGGTGCAACCATCGAGCGCACCGTCATTCCCGCCGTCGGCAACGCCCTCGGCGCGGTGCTCTCTGTCGGGGATGTTGCGAAGGATGCCCGAGTGCGCGCGGCGCTCAACCGGATCGCCCCGCGAGCCGTCGCGGTCGAGAAGAAGAAAGGCCCAGGCTTCGGAACCTACGTCGCTATCGCGGCGGGGGTGATCGCGGCCGCCGGGGTGGCCTACGCGGTCTGGCAGACCTTCCGCGCCGACGACGAGCTCTGGGTCGCCGACGACGAACCGACCTCCCCGGACGAGTAGCCTTCCGTCTCCATTCTCGCCCCCCGCCCCTGAGTGCGGACCCCTGTGTTCGGGGTGCCGCAGGAGCGACCGGTGATCGTCGTCATGACGGTGATCGGCGCCGAGGTCTGGTCGCTCGTTCCTGGATCCCGTGAGTTGCGGAGTCGCGGCTACTGAGCACCCCGGATTCAGCGGGACGGGATGCCGTCAGCCGGTTCCGCCCTGTCGAGGGCGAGTCCGACCCGCACGAGATCGACGGTCTTCAGCTCCGCGACATCCGCAAGGTCCACCCATCGTGCCTCGTCGCTGCTGCCGCCCACCTCGTGAGTGAGCTCGCCCGAGACGACGCTCGCACGATACACAACGCGCAGCGCGTGGAGCGGGCGGGTGTCTCCTGCAAGACGACGGCGCGCTGTGACGACATGTGAGTCGATGCCGAGCAGCCGATCGATGGATGCCAGATAGCCGGTCTCCTCGAAGATCTCGCGGACCGCCGTCTCGGCCGGGTGTTCGCCGTCCTCAATGCCGCCGCCGGGCAGAGTCCAGCCGTTGCGGCCGTTCTCGTTCCAGTGTGAGAGCAGGATCTGACCTTCGCGAATGATGACCCCGTAGGCAGCAACTCTGATGTCCATGCAGATACCTTACTTCGCGTGGGTCCTGCTCGACTGCCGAGCTGGACCGTCGCCGGGTGTGCCCGTTTCCGACGAGTGTGCCCGGTACGCCGGGCACACTCGTCGGAAACGGGCACACCCGCGAACGGGGGAAGAAAAACTGTGGAGCCTAGGAGATTCGAACTCCTGACATCCTGCTTGCAAAGCAGGCGCTCTACCAACTGAGCTAAGGCCCCATGGAAGGAACGACCACAGGAATCCTGCGAGTCCTCGCCGAGGAGGACGGGCCCGAGAAACCCCGAGTGACCACTTCCGTGGGGCTACCAGGACTTGAACCTGGGACCTCTTCGTTATCAGCGAAGCGCTCTAACCGCCTGAGCTATAGCCCCGAATGGGCAGATAGAAGACTACCTGACCCGACTGGATTCTTGAAATCGAGCCGATGCCGCGCTCAGTGGTTGGTGAAGCCGACGAGCAGCCCGCCGGTCACCTTCACGCTCAGGTTGTAGAGCACAGCGATGATCGCTCCGAGGGCGGTGACGACGACCGTGTTGAGCAGTGCGACGACGACGGCGAAGCCCATGACCTGCCCCATCGAGAGGATGCTCTTGAGATCGCTGGTGCCGCCGGCGATATCCTTGAACAGGTCGTTCGCCTTGTCAAAGATACCCGTGGAGTTAAGCACGCTGTAGATGAGGAACGTTCCGACGATCGTGACGACCGCCAAGCAGACCGCCACCAGGAACGACAGCTTCACCGCCGACCAGAAGTCGATGTAGACCAGCTTGAGACGGACTTGCTTTGTGGAGGTGCGTCGTGTGGACTTCTTGGCCAGCTTCTCGGCGACACTACTCATTGACGATTTCTTCCTTCCCCGGTTCGCCCTCCGGCTGTCCCGGCTCTTCGTCCTGGGCCTCCAGATTGCGTTCGGTGTTCTTCGCTATTGCAATGATCCTGTCTTCATCGGCGAACTTCGCGAAGACCACGCCCATCGTGTCCCGACCCTTGGCCGGAACTTCAGCGACGTCAGAGCGTACCACCTTGCCGCTGGCAAGGACCACAAGGACTTCGTCCTGCTCGTCGACGATGAGCGCGCCGACGAGATCGCCGCGGTCTTCGCTGAGCTTGGCCACCTTGATGCCCAGCCCGCCACGGTTCTGTAGACGGTACTGCAGGGCGGCAGTGCGCTTGGCATAGCCTCCCTCGGTGACCACGAAGACATAGCCCTCATCCGAGACGACGGATGCGTCGAGTAGATGGTCCGCTCCACGGAAGTGCATGCCTATCACGCCGGAGGTGCTTCTGCCCATCGGGCGCAGCGCCTCGTCCGTTGCTGTGAATCTGATGGACATTCCCTTGCGCGACACGAGGAGCACGTCGTCCTCCTCGTTGACAAGCATCGCCGAGACCAGTTCGTCGCCATCGCGGAGCTTGATCGCGATGATGCCACGGGAGCGGTTGGTGTTGTACTCCGAGAGCGCCGTCTTCTTCACGAGGCCGTCGCGAGTCGCGAGGGTCAGGTAGGTGGCGACCTCGTAGTCGCGGATGTCGAGAATCTGCGTGATCTCCTCATCCGGCTGCATCTCGAGCAGGTTCGCGACGTGCTGGCCCTTCGCGTCGCGCCCGGCCTCCTGGATCTCGTAAGCCTTGGCCCGGTAGACCCTGCCGGTGTTCGTGAAGAACAGCAGCCAGTGATGCGTCGTCGTGACGAAGAAGTGCTCGACCACGTCGTCCGCACGCAATTGTGCGCCCTTGACCCCCATACCTCCACGGTGCTGGCTGCGGTAGTTGTCGCTGCGCGTGCGTTTGATGTAGCCGCCGCGCGTGACGGTGACGACCATCTCCTCTTCGGGGATCAGATCCTCAACGCTCATATCGCCATCGAAGCCGAACATGATCTCGGTCCGGCGGTCGTCGCCGAACTTGTCGATGATCTCGGCGAGTTCCTCGCGGATGATGGTGCGCTGACGCTCTTGGCTGGCGAGGATCGCGTTGTACTCGGCGATCTCGAGCTCGAGCTCGTTGAGGCGATCGATGATCTTCTGACGTTCGAGCGCGGCGAGACGGCGCAGCTGCATGGCGAGGATCGCGTCGGCCTGCAGCTGGTCGATGTCGAGGAGCTCGATGAGCCCCTCGCGCGCCTCATCGACGGTCGGCGAACGGCGGATGAGGGCGATGACCGCATCGAGCGCATCGAGCGCCTTGACATAGCCGCGCTGGATGTGGGCGTCTGCCTCGGCCTTCGTGAGACGGTACTGTGTGCGACGCACGATGACCTCGACCTGGTGCACGACCCAGGCGTGGATGAATCCGTCGATCGACAAGGTTCGGGGAATGCCGTCGACGATCGCGAGCATGTTCGCGCCGAAGTTCTCTTGCAGCTGGGTGTGCTTGTAGAGGTTGTTGAGCACGACCTTCGCCACCGCGTCACGCTTGAGCACGATCACGAGACGCTGGCCCGTTCGGCCCGAGGTCTCGTCTCGGATGTCGGCGATACCGGCGACCTTGCCGTCCTTGACGAGGTCGGCGATCTTGATCGCGAGGTTGTCGGGGTTCACCTGGTACGGCAGCTCGGTGACGACGAGACAGGTGCGGCCCTGGATCTCCTCGACGTTGACGACGGCGCGCATCGTGATGGAGCCGCGGCCCGTGCGGTAGGCATCCTGGATGCCCTTGACACCGAGGATCTGCGCTCCGGTCGGGAAGTCCGGCCCCTTGATCCGCTGCAGAAGTGCCTCCTGCAGTTCCTCGCGACTGGCCTCCGGGTTCTCGAGGTACCACTGGGCGCCAGAGGCGACCTCACGCAGATTGTGCGGCGGGATATTGGTCGCCATCCCGACCGCGATGCCGACGGAGCCGTTGACGAGCAGATTCGGGAACCGCGACGGCAACACCGCAGGCTCCTGGGTGCGGCCGTCGTAGTTGTCCTGGAAGTCGACCGTGTCCTCGTCGATGTCGCGCACCATCTCGAGTGCGAGCGGAGCCATCTTCGTCTCGGTGTATCGAGGGGCCGCCGCCCCGTCATTGCCGGGGGATCCGAAGTTGCCCTGTCCGAGCGCGAGCGGGTAGCGCAGGCTCCACGGCTGCACGAGTCGCACGAGCGCGTCATAGATGGAGGAGTCGCCGTGCGGGTGGAATTGCCCCATGACGTCGCCGACGACACGTGAGCACTTCGAGAATGCCTTGTCGGGGCGATAACCGCCGTCGAACATCGCGTAGATCACACGACGGTGCACGGGTTTGAGACCGTCGCGAACATCGGGCAGGGCGCGGCCGACGATGACACTCATGGCGTAGTCGAGGTAGGAGCGCTGCATCTCGAGCTGCAGGTCGACCTGGTCGATCTTGCCGTGCGCCTTGAAGTCCGCGGCGGCCTGGCGCTCGTCCGCCGTCAGATTCTCGCTTGTGGTGTTCTCTTCGTCTGCCATCTGTCTTCTCGTTCGTCAATTTGTGTGATCGGGGTCCCGTTCGCCGCCCGGGCTTGCCGAAACCGGGCATGGTTCGCGTGATTTCGGCAAGCCCGATCAACGGGATCTGCTCAGTCGGGTTAGATGTCGAGGAAGCGCACGTCCTTCGCGTTCTTCTGGATGAAGCTGCGGCGGCTCTCGACGTCTTCGCCCATGAGGGTGGAGAAGATCTCGTCCGCAGCCGCGGCGTCGTCGAGGGTCACCTGGAGAAGGGTGCGCGTCTCGGGATTCATCGTGGTCTCCCAGAGTTCCTGGTAGTCCATCTCTCCGAGACCCTTGTAGCGCTGGATGCCGTTCTCCCTCGGGATCCGCTTGCCTGCGGCTGCGCCATCCGCGAGCAGGGCGTCGCGTTCGCGGTCGGAGTACACATACTGATGGGCCGAGTTCGACCACTTGAGCCGGTACAGCGGAGGCTGCGCGAGGTAGACATAGCCGAACTCGATGAGTGGGCGCATGTAACGGAACAGCAGCGTGAGCAGCAACGTCGTGATGTGTTGGCCGTCGACGTCGGCATCAGCCATCAGGACGATCTTGTGATACCGAGCCTTCCCGGTGTTGAAGTCCTCGCCGATACCGGCGCCGAACGCCGTGATCATGGCCTGCACCTCGTTGTTGGCGAGGGCACGATCGAGTCGCGCCTTCTCGACGTTGAGGATCTTGCCACGCAACGGCAGGATCGCCTGAGTCTCAGGATTGCGCCCCTGAACGGCGGAACCGCCGGCCGAGTCACCCTCCACGATGAAGATCTCAGAGATCGACGGGTCCTTGGACTGGCAGTCCTTGAGCTTGCCAGGCATGCCGCCAGACTCGAGCAGACCTTTGCGACGAGCGCCCTCGCGCGCTTTGCGGGCGGCGATGCGAGCGGTCGCAGCCTGCAGGGCCTTGCGGATGATGTCGCGGGCCTGGTTCGGGTTGCGATCGAACCAGTCGGCGAGCTGGCTGCCCGCGACTCGTTGCACGAAGGCCTTCGCCTCTGTGTTGCCGAGCTTGGTCTTGGTCTGGCCCTCGAACTGCGGCTCTGCGAGCTTGACCGAGATCACAGCGGTGAGGCCCTCGCGCACATCGTCGCCGGAGAGGTTGTCGTCTTTCTCCTTGAGGATGCCCTTCTCGCGCGCATACTTGTTGACCAGAGTCGTCAGGGCGGCGCGGAACCCCTCCTCGTGAGTTCCTCCCTCGTGCGTGTTGATCGTGTTCGCATAGGTGTGCACGCTCTCGTTGTAGAGATTGGTCCACTGCATGGCCACCTCGAGTGCGATCTTGCGCTCGGTGTCCTCGGACTCGAAGGAAATGATCTCGTCGTGCACGAGCTCGGCCCTCTTGCTGCGGTTGAGGTATTCGACGTAGTCGACGAGACCCTGTTCGTAGAGATAGGAGTCGCGCGGTTGCGTGCCGTCGTCGGTGAGCTCGCTCTCCCGCTCATCGGTGAGCGTGATACGCAGGCCCTTGTTGAGGAAGGTCATCTGCTGGAAGCGGGTGCGGAGCGTCTCGTAGTCGAAGTCGATGGTCTCGAACGTCTCGACGCTCGGCCAGAACGTGATCGTGGTGCCGGTCTCGTCCGAGGGCTCGTCCTTGGAGAGCGGGGCGTCAGGAACCCCGTTCTGGTAGCCCTGCCGCCAGACGTGGCCCTGCCTGCGAACCTCCACCTTCAGCCGGGAGGAGAGCGCATTGACGACGGACGAGCCGACGCCATGCAATCCACCAGACACCGCATACCCGCCGCCGCCGAACTTGCCGCCGGCGTGGAGCACGGTCAGCACGACCTCGACGGTCGAGCGCCCCTGCGCCTTGTTGACGTCGACGGGGATGCCACGGCCATTGTCGATGACGCGCACGGCGCCATCTGGCAGGATCGTGACATCGATGTTGTCGCAGTAGCCGGCGAGTGCCTCGTCGACCGAGTTGTCGACGATCTCGTAGACGAGGTGGTGGAGTCCGCGGGGACCGGTGGAGCCGATGTACATCCCCGGTCGTTTGCGCACAGCCTCAAGGCCCTCGAGAACCTGGATCGCGTCTGCGCCGTATTCGGGCGACTGCTCGGTCTTCTTCGGTTCCGCTGTCATATGAAATTAGGCTCCTGACCGTCGTTTGTGCGACTTCTCATCCTACCAAAGAGGGGTCAGCTGAACGGCACTTTCGGCTCTCTCACGGCCTGAACATGCGCGGTCGACCGAATTTGTCTCATCACCCGTAGGTATCGCGCGGACCACGCCCTGGAATTGATCTGGGACCCTTTTTCCAGGATGGGGCGTTCGGCCCTTCGAAACGAATCGACTGGATGCCGGCCTCGCGGTACTTCGCCGTGATCCGCGTCATGATCTCCACACGCATCAAACGGAGCTGAGTCGCCCAAGCCGTCGACTCGCACCGCACGGTGAGACGTCCATCCTCGATCGCCACCGGCGTCGAGTGCTTGGCGGTCTCCTCCCCCGCGATCTCTGACCAGGAGGTGAGGAGTTCCGATTGGGCGAGCGGTGAGTTCCAGCCGAGCTGAGCGGTGAGGGTGTCGATCGCGTCGCCGAGTCCCCTAGGGTCGCGTCCCACACCGTAAGGCTGACTTTCGCCACCGTCGTCGCGCACCTTCCTGCGACGAGGATGCCGAGCCGATGCGTCACCGAACACGCGTCGAACACGCAGATAGAAGCTGCTCGACTCGGAATCGGGATCGTCGCCCCTTCGGGACGTCGACGGAACCGGAGGCCGCTCAGACATCGACGATCACCCCAGCCTGAACCTGCACGGTGTTCTGGGCGAGAGCCTCTGGGACGTCTTCGAGCACAGCCGCAGTGATGAGCACTTGCTCGAACCCCGTCACCGCCTCGGCGAGACGGCGGCGCCTGGTCTGGTCCAACTCGGCGAAGACGTCGTCGAGAATGAGAACGGGGTCGCCGCTCGACGAGTCGCGCCGCAACAGCTCGGCCGACGCGAGCTTGAGAGCGAGGGCGAATGACCAGGACTCGCCATGGCTCGCATAGCCCTTCGCAGGCAGACCGTTGAGCATGAACACGAGGTCGTCGCGATGGGGCCCGACGAGGGTGATGCCCCGGTCGAGCTCTTTCCGACGCAGGCCGGCGATGGCGGAGCGGAAACTCGCGGCGATGCCGTCCGACGCAGCCCCTGCGGCGTGCGAGCCCTGTCCACGACCCGCTGAGCCCTCACCCTCCGCCATAGAACCGCCCGGCTGAGTGTCACCTATCGGATCCGTGGCATGCGCTTCTCCGGGCGAGCCTGCGCCTCCGCCAATTTCGACGTGCTGGACCGGTGGCGTTTGACCGACAGGCTCGAGCGATGCGGCAGCAGTGCCTTCCTCGGGGTCGGCGCCGAGAACGCTCAGTTGAGGCACGAGCTCGGGGTGATGGTCGCCGCCTGCGACCGCACGGTAGGCGACGCGCAGCGGCTCGGCCAGGGCGGCGGTCAGTCGCGCACGCGCGACGACGATCTCGGAACCCAGGGAGACAAGTCGCTCGTCCCAGATGTCGAGCGTCGTGAGCCGGCTCTCGCGCAGGCCGCTCGCCCTCGCCGACTTGAGCAAGGTGTTGCGCTGCTTGAGCACGCGCTCGTAGTCGGCGATCACTCCGGCGATCCGCGGTGCCCGTTGCACGAGCAACTGATCCAGAAAGCGCCGACGGCCGGCGGGGTCGCCGCGCACAAGCGCGAGGTCCTCCGGCGCGAACAGAATGGAATGGCAGTAGCGCGGAAGCTCGCGCGTCTTGATGACCGAGTGATTGACCTGGGCTCTGTTCGCCCCGCTCCGGTTGATCTGCACCTCGGTCAGGATGTCCCGCCCGTTGTATTCGAGTCGAGCGCGGATGATCGCGGCATCCCGGCCGGCCCGTATCAGAGCGTGGTCCGTGGACACCCGATGGGATCCCAGTGTGCTGAGAAAGCCAACCGCCTCGACGAGGTTGGTCTTGCCCTGGCCGTTGCGGCCGACGATGAGAGTCGCTCCGGCGGGAAAGGTCACCTCCGCTTCCGCATAGTTGCGGAAGTCGGTCAGCGAGAGGTGCTGGACTCTCACTCCGCCTTCTTGACGGCGTGACCGCCGAACTGGTTACGGAGTGCCGCGACGGCCTTCATCGCGGGGGAATCCTCTTGCCTTGACACGAAGCGGGCGAAGATCGACGCGCTGATCGTCGGCACGGGCACGGCGTTCGCGATGGCTTCCTCGACGGTCCACCGCCCCTCGCCGGAGTCGTCGACGTAGCCCTCGATGTCACTGAGGTCGGCATCCTCGTCGAGGGCGCGCACCAGGAGTTCGAGCAGCCAGGAGCGCACGACCGTTCCGCGCTGCCAGGCCTTGAACGTTCCTGGAACGTCCTTGATGAGGTCGTCTCTGGCCTCGAGCAGTTCGTAGCCCTCGGCATAGGCCTGCATGAGCGCGTACTCGATTCCGTTGTGCACCATCTTGGCGTAGTGGCCGGCGCCCACCTCCCCCACGTGCACGAAGCCCTCGTCACGCGGACCATCAGGTCGCAGCGCATCGAACACGGGCATGACCCGTTCGACCTGGGTGCTGCTGCCGCCCACCATCAGCCCGTAGCCGTTGTCCCTACCCCACACTCCACCAGAGACGCCGGCATCGACGTAGTCGATCCCCTTGGTAGCGAGCAGCTCGGCGTGCGTGAAGTCGTCGGTGAACCGGGAGTTGCCGCCGTCGATCACGAGGTCGCCGCTTTCGAGCAGATCGTGCAGTTCTGCTATGACGCCGGCTGTGACTGCTCCGGCTGGCACCATGACCCAGACGGTCCTGGGGGCGGGCAGAGCGGTCACGAGGTCTGCAAGGCTGGCGACATCCGTCACGGCGGGGTTGCGGTCGAAGCCGGTGACCGCGATGCCCTTCTGCCGCAGCCGGGCGCGCATGTTGTCGCCCATTCTGCCGAGACCGACCAGGCCGATGTGCATAAGAATCCTTCGTGTGTCCGGCGGGGCGTGCTCAGCGCAGCAGCAGGTTGGGCTGAAGCAGGTACTTGTAGCTGTCTGCCCCCGGCTGCTCCTTCGAGCTCTGACTCGTGACGAGCACGGGTCCCGGCTTGTTCGGATTCTCGGTCTTGGTGAAGGAGATACGCACGAACTCGGAGTGCACGGCACCGAGACCATCGAGCAGAAACTGCGGTTTGAGCGATACGACCGTCTCTGTTCCGGTGAGCACGGCGTCGATGGTCTCGGACGCCTGCGCCTGCTCCGAACCGATAGCCTCGAGGGTCAATCCGTCGACCGAGAAGGTGTAACGGAGGGCAGCCTCACGTTCCAGCACGAGGGCCACGCGGCGCGTCGCCTCGATGAGCTCCGCGGTGTTCATGACCGCGTAGTTGTCGACGGTCTCGGGGAACAAACGACGCACAGGGGGAAAGTTGCCCTTGATGAGCAGTGAGGTCACCGTCTTCTTGTCGGCCGTGAAGGCGATGAGCTCGCGATCGTCCTTGTTCGTGATCGCGACAGAGATGGTCCCACTGTGTCCGAAGGTCTTGCCGACCTCCTGCAGTGTGCGCGCCGGCACGAGGGCGGTGATGGGATCCGTCGAGACGTTGCTGCCGTTGTCCCAATCGATCTCGCGGACGGCGACACGGTAGCGGTCGGTCGCGACGAGGCCGAGGCTGTTCTCGGTGACCTCGAGCTGGACGCCCGTGATGACGGGGGTGACATCGTCGCGAGACGCGGCGACGGCGACCTGTGCGACAGCGGCCGAGAACTCCTCAGCGGGTACGAGCCCGGACTCCGAGTTGATCTGCGGGATGCTCGGGTACTCTTCGACGGGCATCGACAGCAGTGTGAAGCTGGCGGATCCGCAACTGACGGAGATGCGGGAGTTCTCGGTGCTGAACCGCACCGGAGCGTTTGGAAGCCTACTGGCGATCTCGGCCAGGAGCCGTCCTGAGACGAGGACCGTTCCGGTCTCCTCGACGTCTGCTGCGATCTCGGTCTGCGCCGAGACCTCGTAGTCGAACGATGAGAGCACCAGGCCGGTCTCGGTCGCCTTGATCAGCACACCACTCAGGATCGGCAGGGTCGTGCGCTGCGGGAGGAGCTTGACGGCGAACGAAACCGCCTCGCTGAAGACATCCCGGTTGGCCTGAAACTTCACGAAGTCGCTCCTGTCGGTAGACGTAGAGGGTGGCATCCATGCTAGCCCCTGATTTTGCGTTGCGTTTTGCTGTGTTCCGAGCGATGAGATGAGCCCGGACCTCTCTCAGGGTTGTCGCGCGGAAAGAAGAGAAACATTAATGGTTAACGGTCTTAACCGATGTGGAAACTGTGGATAACTTTCATTCTCCGAGTCAGATGCTGGAAACTACACGCGTGTGAGTTGTTGGGTCCATGTGGGCTTTGGCAGTCGGTAGGCCCATCCACAGCCGCATGAAACAGGCTGACATTCACAGGTGACCCGAAATCCTCAACAGTGCCGCACCGGTTGCTCATTAACTTTCCACAGGTTATCCACAATGTGTGAGTAGTGGAATATCTCACTGAGGACACGTGGAACGTATGCCGGGAAGGGGCTGAGAAGAAAGGGACGCACCCGTGGCCAGTGAGCACGGGCGACGCCGACATCTCGACGGACTCTTCGACAGGGACTGGACTACTTGTAGCGGTGGTTCTGCTTGATGCGGTTGGTCAGCTCGGTGACCTGGTTGTAGATCGAGCGACGTTCCTTCATGAGCTCGCTGATCTTCTTGTTCGCGTACATCACCGTCGTGTGGTCCCGATTGCCGAACAGCTGGCCGATCTTGGGCAGCGAGAGATTGGTCAGCTCGCGGCAGAGGTACATCGCGATCTGCCGGGCCGTGGCGACGGCTTGCGAGCGGGACGAGCCGTAGAGGTCGTCGACGGTGAGCTTGAAGTACTCGGCCGTGTTCGTGATGATGTCGACGGGCGCGATGACATTGTCCTCGTCGAGAGTGATGAGATCCTTCAGCACGGTCTGGACGAGACTCATGTCGACCGGCGTGCGGTTGAGGCTCGCGAAGGCGGTGACGCGGATGAGCGTGCCTTCGAGCTCACGGATGTTGGACGACACCTTCGACGCCATGAACTCGAGGATGTCGTCGGGAACCTGAAGCTTCTCGCTCTGCGCCTTCTTGCGCAGGATTGCGATTCGGGTTTCGAGATCCGGCGCTTGGACATCGGTGATGAGACCCCACTCGAAGCGGGAGCGCATGCGGTCCTCGAAACCGGTCAGGTGCTTCGGCGGCAGGTCGCTCGTGATGACCACCTGCTTGTTGTGGTCGTGCAGGGTGTTGAAGGTGTGAAAGAACGCCTCCTGTGTCTCGGCCTTGCCCTGCAAGAACTGGATGTCGTCGATCAACAGGATGTCGATGTTGCGATAGCGCGATTGGAACACCGAACCGCGGTTGTTCGCGATCGAGTTGATGAAGTCGTTCGTGAACTCCTCGGAACTCACGTAGCGCACCCGGATGCCAGGGTAGAGGCTCATCGCGTAGTGACCGATGGCATGCAGCAGGTGAGTCTTCCCTAGTCCCGACTCGCCGTAGACGAACAGGGGGTTGTAGGCCTTGGCCGGCGCCTCGGCCACCGCGACCGCCGCGGCGTGCGCGAATCGGTTGGACTGCCCGATGACGAAGTTGTCGAAGCTGTACTTCGGGTTGAGGCGGGTGTCGTTCGGTCGCTCTGGGGAGCTGTGCTCGAAGACGGACTGTGGGGCGGCGGGTGTCTCGACGACGTCGTGTTGATCGTCGATGGCCGCGTACCGGGGTGTTTCCTGCTGCTCGAGCTCAGGATTGACGACGACGTAGAAGTTCGTGATCGCGGGCGTGCCGAGACTGCCCATCGCCGAGAGCAGCGAGACGCGCATCCGCTGGTTGAGCATGCTCGCGGTGAAGTCGTTCGGAACCTCGAGGTAGAAGGTGCCAGCTGCGATGCCCTTGGGCTCGACCAGGTTGAGGAAGCCGTAGAGCATCGGCGTGATGCTCTCGTCGTTGTCGAGTTTGGTGAGCACATTACGCCAGGTGTGCTCGATAGGCTGTTCCCCATCCGCCATAGTTCCCCACAATCGTCATGATGCGCCGGCCGGACCACGGATGTGGTGGTCGCTCGCCGTTGAGCAGCCCGGACAGACAAAGTACTCACAAAGTTATCCACTGCCTGTGTGTAAGACAGGCAGGTCTTCAGGTTTCACATACTCGAAGCTGGGGATAACTCGGTCACTCACGGTAGCCAATCCGATGGTTTAGACCAAATTCACCCTAGTTTCCCCCGCGTGTCGGTGCCAGAGGAACATTAGAAATTGTGAAGAATAGCTCTTTCGACGGTATTTCGGTTTGACCAGAACCGGACGAGGCCGTAGCTTTAATCAGTTGACTTCAGTCCTAGGACTGCCCCATTCTTTCCCGGCCGTTCGATCTGGCCTGCGGAGATCCAAAACGTGGAGATCAGACTATGAGCAAGAGAACGTTCCAGCCGAACAACCGTCGTCGTGCCAAGGTGCATGGCTTCCGTCTGCGTATGCGCACCCGCGCCGGGCGCGCCATCCTCGCCGCCCGTCGCCGCAAGGGTCGCTCCGAACTCTCCGCCTGAGCACTCCGGTGCTCGCCAAAGCGAACCGCATCACGAGCGCCGGCGACTACAAGATCGTTGTGCGCAGAGGACGTCGATTCGTCGCTGCCAATACCGTGACATACGTGCGTGCGAACTCGGGAGGTTCCGATGCTCGCTTCGGCTTCATCGTCGCCAAGTCCGTCGGGGGCGCGACGCGACGCAATCGGGTGCGCCGACAACTCAAGGCAGCGAGTCACCTTCTGGTGGGGTCGACGAACGCCGGAACGGATGTCGTGATCCGTGCGCTTCCGGGATCATTCGAGGCTTCGTGGGATACCCTGCGAGCTGAAGTGATCCAGGCAGTGAGCAAAGGCAGTGCACGGAGTGAATAAGACGGTGACGACGGCGCTCCTGTTGCCGCGCAATGCGGCCGTTCTCACCTTGCGCGGCTATCGTGCCGTTATCTCTCCTCTCTATGGGGATGTCTGCCGGTATTACCCGTCGTGCTCTGCGTACGCCTTGAAGGCGGTGCAGGAGCACGGGGTCGTCATCGGTTCGGCTCTCGCGGCCCGTAGGCTCTCGCGGTGTCATCCATGGGCCGAAGGAGGCATCGACGATGTTCCCCTCAAACAGGTTCGCAAGTACGGCGTGACGCCGTTCGGTTTTGTTGTAGCAGCTGGCCAAGGAAAGGGCTGACCCCGACGATGGACTTGATCTCTACGATTCTCTGGCCGCTGAAGTGGGTCGTCGAACTCCTTCTCGTCGGCTGGCACTGGTTGTTCTCCCAGCTCGGGCTAGACCCTGCGGCGGGGATCACCTGGGTGCTGTCGATCGTCGGACTCGTGCTTGTCGTGCGGGCCGCGCTCATCCCGGTTTTCGTGCGTCAGATCAAGAACCAGCGGCGCATGTTGGAGGTCGCTCCGCAACTCAAGAAGATCCAAGAGAAGTACAAGGGCAAGAAGGACCAGTTCTCCCGTGAGGCGATGTCGCGCGAGACGATGGAGCTCTACAAGAAGACAGGCACGAATCCGCTGAGCTCGTGTCTGCCCCTGCTGCTGCAGATGCCGATCTTCTTCGCGCTGTTCTCGGTGCTCAACGACGCCCAGAAGAGCAAGGCCGGTGTCGGCCCGCTGAACGCGACCCTCGCAGAGCAGTTCGGGGGCGCGTCGCTCTTCGGCATCGCTCCCCTGCATAGCTCCTTCGCGGGCGAGTGGGGCAAGATGACGGCGGGCGACCCCTACAGCGTCGCTGTCATGGTCATCGCGGCTGTCATGGTCGTGCTCATGACCGCTTCGCAGTTCATCACCCAGCTGCAGATTGTCTCCAAGAACATGTCTCCGGAGACCAAGGCGAGCCCGATGTTCCGCCAGCAGCGCATTCTGCTCTACCTGCTCCCCCTCGTCTTCGCCTTCTCGGGAGTGGCCTTCCCTCTCGGCGTCATGTTCTACTGGCTCACCTCCAACATCTGGACCATGGGGCAGCAGTTCCTCGTCATCCGCAACATGCCGACGCCGGGCAGCGAGGCCGCGAAGGCGCGCGAGGCCCGCCTCGCGCGCAAGGGCAAGCTCATCGCGACCGATGGCGACATCATCACGGTCGAGGAGCCGAAGAAGACCCAGCGGCAGCAGCCGATCAGCAAGAACCGGGCCAAAAAGCAGTCCGGTGACAAGAAGTAGGGCAGGCAATGACTGACGTTCACGAAGACCTCGTGCAGGAGAATCTCGATCAAGGAACCGTGGTTCAGGAGGATTCTGTGCCAGAGACCGGCTCTCCTACCGTCGAACAGCTCGAGAAGGAGGGCGATGTCGCCGCAGACTACATCGAGGAGTTTCTCGACATCTGCGATCTCGACGGCGACATCGACATCGATGCGCGCAATGGACGGGCTTACCTCTCGGTGAACGCGGGCGATGGCGCCAATATCTCCGTGCTGTCGAAGCCAGACACGGTGAACGCGTTGCAGGAGCTCACTCGCCTCGCCGTGCAGAACAGGACCGGTGAGTTCTCCCGGCTGATCCTGGACATCGGCGGTTCGCGCGAAGCCCGCGAAAGCGAGCTCGCTGCCCTCGTCGCGCACGCCGCCGAGCGTCTGCAGGCGGGTGCCGCCGAGGCGGCACTTCCTCCGATGTCCTCCTACGAGCGCAAGCTCGTGCACGACATTGTCGCCGCACAAGGGTTCGTGTCGGAATCGCGCGGCGAAGGTCGCGACCGCCACACCGTCATCACGCCCGCATAGTTTCACGTGAAACATTGACCGACGTGCTCGAGACAGAACCGGCTGCTGCCGAGTTCGTCTTCGGCGAGCACATCGAGAAGGTGCGGGCGTTCACCGCGAATCTCGCGGAACAGGGCGAGAGGCTCGGCCTGATCGGACCTCTGGAACTCCCCCGGTTGTGGACCCGTCACATCCTGAACTGCGGAGTCGTCGCGCCGCTGCTGCGTCCGGGCCGAGTCGGCGATGTCGGCAGCGGAGCAGGACTCCCCGGACTCGTGCTTGCAATCGCCCGCTCGGACGTCTCCTTCGTTTTGATCGAGCCCATGGAGCGTCGGGTCGCGTGGCTCGACGACCAGGTGGCTGTCCTGGGTCTCGATAACGTCGAGGTTCTGCGTGCCCGCGCGGAGGATACCAGTCTCAACGGAAGGCTCGACCAGGTGACCGCCCGCGCCGTCAGTGCTTTCCGCACTCTGATCCCTCTTACCGCTCCCCTGCTTCGCCCGGGAGGTGAGCTCGTGCTCATGAAGGGTGCGGGCGCGGCGAACGAGATCTCTGCGGCCGAGAAGGCTATCCGCAAGCATCGGCTCCGCGATGTGGAGGTCATTGTGCTCGGTGAGGGCCTCTTGCAGGAGGTCACCCGGGTCATCCGGGCTACAGTGGATTAGTCATCCGTCGACATCGCATCGTGGCACTATCCGCTCGGTGCCGTGCAACGGATGCTTCTCTGATCGAGTCTCCCGAGTGTGAACTGAACGGAAGTTGCTGTAGATGTCGAATGGCGCCGGGCGCGGGTGGTTTCAACGAAAGCAGCGCACCCCTGTGCGCGACGGCCATGACGGTCCGATCGGTGAAACGGGAGGAACCGAGGCTCCCTCTGAAGCGAGCGAGAACCGTGAGTCGCAGGATCACCACTCCGAAGCAGGAGGCGCAGAGTTCGCCACGACAGAGGAAAGGTTTCACGTGAAACAATCCGATCCGAAAGTCGATGGCCACGTCTCGGAGGTCATCGGTGAGACGGAGGCGATCGGCTCGTCGGGATTCGTGGCTCGCCGGAGCGATGTCGTCGGGGTCGCTTCCAGTGGAGCGGGAGAGCCCGCTGTCGTGGAAGCGTTTCACGTGAAACAATCCGGCCTCCCACACTCCGACTCTGTGATCGACTGGGACGCGGCTACGCACGCAGCGCTCTCTGCCGACGTACAGTCGACCGTGGGGCAGGCTGCTGAGAACGCCCATCAATCCGGAGGCGCCCGTCAAGAGCGGTCCAGTGAGCTCCTGGCATCCGAGACCACCCCCCTTGCCGAGGAGATCGCGAGTCTCACCCGGCGACGCCAGGCGGTCGCGGAGTCGCGACTGCCGCTCCCAGAGCGCACCCGCATCCTCACGATCTCGAATCAGAAAGGCGGCGTCGGCAAGACCACCACCACCGTCAACCTCGCAGCTGCCCTTGCGCGTTCCGGCGCCAAGGTGCTCGTGATCGATCTCGATCCGCAGGGGAACGCATCCACTGCATTGGGTGTCGAGCATCGTTCCGACACGAGGAGCGTCTACGACGTGATCATCGACGATCTGCCTCTCGCCGATGTCGTGCAGGAGAGTCCGGAGGAAGGCGCGCTCTACTGCGTGCCGGCGACGATCCATCTCGCCGGAGCCGAGATCGAACTCGTGTCCCTGGTTGCCCGTGAGCAACGGCTCCGTCGCGCGCTCGATCTTCATGTGAAGGAGATGGCGGAGCCCTACGACTACGTCTTCATCGACTGCCCGCCGTCGCTCGGCCTGCTCACGATCAATGCTTTCGTCGCGGCGGGCGAAGTGCTCATCCCTATCCAATGCGAGTACTACGCACTAGAGGGACTCAGCCAGCTGCTCAAGAACATCGAGCTGATCGAGAGGCACCTCAACCCGGAGCTTCGAGTGTCGACGATCCTGCTGACCATGCATGACTCGCGCACGAATCTCGCCAATCAGGTGGCTCAGGACGTGCGGGACCACTTTCCGGATCAGGTTCTCGAGACGATCATCCCCCGTTCCGTGCGCGTCTCGGAGGCGCCGAGCTACGGGCAGAGCGTCATCAGTTACGACATGAATTCCTCGGGATCCCTTTCCTACCAGGAGGCGGCGGCCGAGTTGGCACGGCGGGGTGCGCCCCGCAGCGGAGGAGGCAGCTAATGGCGAAGCGCACTGGTCTGGGACGCGGTATCGGCGCGCTCATCCCGACGAATGACGAGGGCAGACCGGCTCGACCGGTCGATGTCTTCTTTCCCGACGGTTCCGAGGTTCAGGACTCCGGATCGGACGGTCTCGTGGCGGTTCCCGGCGCCCGCCTCGCCCATCTCGATCCGAACGACATCGTTCCGAACGCGGTTCAGCCGCGTATCAACTTCGATGAGCAGGATCTCGCCGAACTCGTGCACAGCATCCGTGAGATCGGTGTGCTGCAGCCCATCGTCGTGCGCCCGCATCCCAGCCTTCCCGGCAAGTACGAGCTCGTCATGGGCGAGCGCCGCCTCCGAGCGACCAAGGAGGTCGGCCTCGACAGCATCCCGGCTGTCGTCAAGGACACCGCCGACGAAGACATGCTGCGGGATGCCCTGCTCGAGAACCTGCATCGCTCGCAACTCAACCCGCTCGAGGAGGCCTCGGCCTATCAACAGCTCCTGAGCGACTTCGGGATCACTCAGGAGGAGCTCGCGACGCGCATCGGCCGCTCTCGCCCGCAGATCACCAACACGATCCGTCTGCTCAAGCTGCCGTCGGCCGTGCAGGTGCGCGTCGCCGCCGGGGTGCTCACGGCGGGGCATGCCCGCGCGATCCTCTCGGTCGGCGACGCGGACGGCATGCAACGTCTCGCGGACAAGATCGTCAACGAAGATCTTTCGGTGCGAGCGGCCGAGGCTGCGGCGAACTCGACACCGCGTCTTTCGAAGCCGACAACGAGCGCAGGACGACGTCAGGGGCATCTCGATGAGATCGCCGAGCGTCTGGGTGATCGCCTCAATACGCGTGTGAAGATCGCGCTAGGGGCAAGAAAAGGCCAGATCACGGTGGATTTTGCGACGATTCAAGATCTCAATCGCATCCTCGGCGAGCTTGGTGAACCCGGTTACGGCAGCTTGTAAGAGGCGGCTCGTAAGAACCGCCTCGCCAGCCGCTCCCACCCGTAGCTGCGGTATCTGTGGCATCCTCGGTTCTTCCCGCATTATATGTTTCGTCTGCGTATGTTTCGTCTGCGCGATTTTCTGCGTTCCGCGCCACCCTAGACCGCCCGGAACGCAAGAAATGACGTAGAAGGAAGGTGGGTGGGATCAGGACCGGGCGGCCTCGGCGATCGCTGCGTAGACCGTCTTCGTTTCACGCCCGGATGCCTCGATCGCTTGCGGCAGCAAGGAGGTCTCGGTCAGACCCGGCAGGACATTGGCCTCGAGGAACCAGGCCGTCCCCGACTCGTCGACGATGAAGTCGATGCGTGAGAAGTGGCGCAACTTGAACAGTTCGTGCACGGCGACCGCGGTCTCGGCGACGTGAGCCGCGACATCAGGGGCTATCCGGGCCGGTGTGAAGAAGGTCGTCTCCCCCGCGTTGTAGCGCGCGTCGAAGCTGTAGATGCCGCCATCCGCCTGGATCTCCACCGCCGGGAGCGCGACAGCACCATCGCCTGCGTCGAGAACCGCCACGGCGAGCTCCGTGCCGACGATCCGACGTTCGATCAGTGCGACGTCGGAGTAGGTGTAGGCCTCGACCATGGCACGCGGCAGTGCCGAGCCGTCTTCGACGATCGTGACGCCCTGCGCCGAGCCGCCCACCGACGGCTTGACCACGAGCGAAGAACCGAGGTGCGCGAGAACCCGTTCGAGCACGTTGGCGGCACCGAGGTCGCGGAACGTCTCCTTGGCGAGTGTGATCGAGCCCGGCGTCGAGATCCCGGCGCGACGCGCGAGCGTCTTGGCGACGGGCTTCGACCACGCGAGCGCGGCGTCCTCCCCGCGCGCGCCGACGAACGGGATCCCCGTCGTCTCGAGCAGTGCCAGCAGGGCGCCATCCTCGCCGCTTGCCCCATGCAGAGCCGGCCAGATCACGTCAGGACGGCTCTCTGCGAGCTGCGCGAGCAGGTTCGCATCGGGATCGAGCACGGTGACCCGGTGCCCGGATGCGCCGAGCGCGTCGGCGACCCGACGTCCTGAACGCAGGGAGACGTCGCGCTCATGCGAGATTCCGCCGGCGAGCACGATGATGTCTAGAAACGATGATTCGCTCATGATCTGGGGTTTTCCTTGCTCCTAGAGGACTCACTGGCCACGTTATGACACATTGGGCGGCGGCGAGGTGAACTGCGCGCCACCCTGGACCATGTCGAGCGCTCCCGTTCCGGCGAAGGTCTCGAGCAGATCGAGTTCACCCTGGATCACGGTCGTCAGGCGACGGATACCGAGGCGGATCTGCTCCGGGGTCGGGTAGCAGAACGAGAGTCGGATGTTCTGCCGTCCGTTGCCGTCGGCGTAGAACGCGGTGCCCGGCGTGTATGCGACGAGCTCCTTGACGGCGCGCGGCAGCATGGCCTTGGAGTCGAGGGGTTCCGGGAGGGTGACCCACACGTAGAACCCGCCAGCGGGGTTCGTCCAGCTCAATTGCGGCAGATACTCGCCGAGCGCCGAGACCATGGCCTGCTTGCGTTCGGCGTACACGCCACGGAAGGTGTCGATCTGCGCCTTCCAGTCGGCCCGTGACAGGTACTCCGAGATCACGAGCTGGCTGAACGAGCTCGGCGAGAGCACGGCAGCTTCGTTCGCGAGCACGAGCTTCTCGCGGATCGCATGCGGGGCGAGCGCCCAGCCCATGCGAAACCCTGGGGCGAGGGTCTTGGAGAAGGTGCCGAGGTAGATGACGCCGTCCTCCTCGACCGAGCGCATCGCATCCGGAGCCTTGCGGTCGAAGTAGAGCAGTCCGTATGGGTTGTCCTCGAGGACCAGGATGCCGTTCTCTCGAGCGATCTCGAGGATCTCGAGCCGGCGCTCCCAGCTGAGGGTGACGCCGGCCGGGTTCTGGAAGGTGGGAACGGTGTAGAGCAGCTTGATGGTGCGACCGGTCGCCCGCAGTCGTGCGATGTGCTCGCGCAGCGCCTCGGGGATCATGCCGTGCTCGTCCATGGGCACGTGGTCGACATCCGCCTGGTATGAGCGGAAGATCACCATCGCCGTGACGTAGCTGGGACCCTCGGCGATCACGATGTCACCAGGGTCGAGAAAGAGCTTGCTCACGAGTTCGAGTGCATGCTGCGAACCGGTCGTCACGACCACATCGTCGGCGTTCGCGGATATCCCCTCGAGTGCCATCACTTCGAGGATCTGCTCCCGAAACCTCGGGATTCCCTGACCAGAGCCGTATTGCAGCGCGACGGCACCCTGCTCGACCATGACGCGGTCCATCGCGTCGATCACGAGGTCCTGCGGCAGCGCTGAGACGAACGGCATGCCGCCGGCGAGCGAGACGACCTCGGGTCGGGAGGCAACGGCGAACAGGGCGCGCACCTCGGAGGCGCGCAGGCCGGCGGCTCGCTCCGAGTAGTGGTGGTACCACGGGTCGAGGTTGTTACCGGCCTGCTGCTGTTCAGTCACTGGTCATCCGTTCTCATGCGGTGTCAATGTTAGTTGCTGTCTGTGAGATGGTCCGTCTGTGAGATGGTCTCCGTCCGTGCAAGCCCCTCCCCTGGAACTTCCCAGGAAAAGAAAGAACCCCCGGCCGTGTGGCCGAGGGTTCCCTGTAGGGTGGTCGGCTACGCGAGGTAGGCGGCCAGGTCTGCTTCGAGAGCGGGCTTCGGCTTGGCGCCGATGACGGTCTTGACGACCTCTCCGCCCCGGTACACCTTCATCGCTGGGATGGAGGTGATCTGGTACTTCATGGCGAGCTGCGGGTTCTCGTCGACATTCACCTTGACGATGTCGAGCTTGTCCGAGTGCTCCGTGGCGATCTGGTCGAGGATCGGGCTGACGGCGCGACACGGACCGCACCACTCGGCCCAGAAGTCCACGAGCACGGTCTTCTCGCTCTTGAGCACTTCCTGCTCGAAGGTTGCGTCGGTTACGGCGCGTGCGGTCATTTCATTCTCCTTTGTGGGGGTCTTCCGCGGGGTCGAGGTCGGGATCGGCTAGTTCGCCGCCACGAGCTGTTCTGTGCCGCTCGCCTGTGCGAGAGCGTTGGTGTCGCCGGCCTCGTCCAGCAATTCCTTAGGGAGTGTCGCGAGGTAGTGCTCGGCGTCGAGCGCTGCCACCGTGCCGGAACCGGCTGCGGTGACCGCCTGGCGATAAGTGGGGTCGACGACGTCTCCGGCGGCAAAAACACCGGTCAATGATGTTTTCGAGGTGCGACCGGCAACGGCGATCGTACCTTCGGGAGCCAGGTCGAGCTGTCCGTGGATGAGGTGGGTGCGCGGATCGTTGCCGATCGCGATGAACAGCCCGCCGAGCTCCAGCTCCGACTCGGCACCGGTCACCGTGTCGCGGAGAGTGACGCCGGTGACGGCATCCGCACCCGTGATGCCGATGACCTCGGAGTTCCAGACGAACTCGATCTTGGGGTCGTCGAACGCACGCTCCTGCATGATCTTCGAGGCGCGCAGGGCGTCTTTGCGATGGATGACGTAGACCTTCGAGGCGAAACGCGTAAGAAAGGTCGCCTCCTCCATGGCCGAGTCTCCTCCTCCGACCACGGCGATCGTCTTGTCGCGGAAGAAGAAGCCGTCGCACGTCGCACACCAGGAGACGCCGTGACCGGAGAGTCTCTCCTCATCGGCGAAGCCGAGCTTGCGGTAGGCGGAGCCCGTGGCGAAGATCACGGCGAGTGCTTCGTGGATGACGCCGGATCCGAGGGTGACGGTCTTGACCGCGCCCTTCAGGTCGAGGCTCGTCACGTCGTCGTAGACGACCTCTGTGCCGAAGCGCTCGGCCTGCTGTTGCATCTGCGTCATGAGTTCCGGGCCCTGGATGCCGTCTGGGAAGCCAGGGAAGTTCTCGACATCGGTCGTGTTCATCAGTTCTCCGCCGGCCTCGACGGAACTCGCGATGAGCAGTGGCTTGAGGTTGGCGCGTGCGGCGTAGATCGCAGCGGTGTAGCCGGCGGGGCCGGAGCCGATGATGATGATCTGGCGCAAGCTGTGCTCCCTCACTCGTGCGATGAGACGCCGTGTAGGCGCCGCGCAAAGATGTGAACACAGTCTAGGCGGTGGATATTCCGGATGACCTGGGTGGGCGTGGCGCGGTGTGGTTCAGGCTCGACGATGGCCCGTGGGCATCAGCGGCGGATGCGAGCGAGCAGCGGGTCGATCACGGGCTGCAACTCGGGGACACGGAACAGCGCGAGCAACCCGAAGTAGACGATCCCCATCGTCGCTCCGGTGGCGGTCATGCAGAGCACAGCGCCGGGGAAGCTCGCGGTTCCGAACCCTCCAGCGCCCACTCCGTCGGTGAGCACGAGCACGACGAAGCCGGCGAAGAGGGCCGGGAGTGCTGCGATCGCATAGCGCAGCAGGCTCGACACGATGCGATGTGACTCGAGGCCGTCGAGACGCTTGCTCAACAGGCGCCAGGCCAGCACCATCTGTGCCGTGCCCGCGATGCTCATGACGAGGGCGATGCCCAGGCCGATGACGACCTTCGGCAGTAGAAGGCCGACGAGTAGCGCTCCGCCCGAGAACAGCACGACCTGGAAGAGGGTGAAGAAGAACGGTGTCCGCGTGTCTCCGAGGGCGTAGAACCCGCGCTGGATCACGAACAGGATGCAGAACGGCACGAGTCCGAGCACGAAAGCGATGATGATGAGCCCCATGGCGACAATGTCGTCGTAACTAACGGTGAACAGGCTTGCGAACGGATAGGCGACGACGATGAGCACCGCGGCCGAGAAGACGATGAGCAGAGACGTCACGCGCACCGCGGCCGAGATATCCGCGCGCAACGATGCCCTGTCGTCGCCGCGGGTGTGTTCGGCCATGCGGGTAAAGTATGCCGTGGCGATCGAGACCGTGATCACCGAGTGCGGCAGCATGAAGATGAGCCAGGAGAACTGCAGCGTCGTCACCGATGCGTCGCCGGATGCGATGCTTGCCACCTGGGTCTCCACGAGACCGGCCAGCTGGGTGAGCAGCAGCATGCCGAAGGTCCATCCGGCCAGTCTTCCGGCCGCTCCGAGCCCAACGCCGCGCCAGGCGAAGTCTGGGCGGTAACTGAGCCCGGCCCGACGCCAGAACACGAACAGGATGAGCGCCTGTGCGGCGACGCCGAGCGTCGCGGATCCGCCGATCAAGGCGATCATGCCGGGCGTCCAGTCGGTGACCGCTCTGGCCGTGTTCGCGGCGGAGCCGAAGAGGGCGATGAAGCCGAGGAGCCCGAGGATGGCGACGACGTTGTTGAGCACGGGAGCCCAGGTGAACGGGCCGAACATCTTGCGTGCGTTGAGGATCTCGCCGAGTACCGTGTACAGGCCGTAGAAGAAGATCTGCGGTAGGCACCAGTAGGCGAAGGCGGTCGCGAGCGCCTGCTGTTCCCGTTCCCAGCTCGGGGCGTAGACGGTGACCAGCACAGGAGCGATGAGCACGGCGACGACAGTGGCCCCGCCGATGATGACGAGTGTGATGGTGAGTAGCTTGTTGATGTATCCGCGTCCACCATCGGGGTGGATGCTCGCTCGAACGATCTGCGGAACGAGCACAGCGCTCAGCACGCCGCCTGCGATGATCACGTAGAGGTTGTTCGGCAGCTGGTTGGCCACGGCGAACGCGTCGGCGCTCCTGCCGATGGTGCCGATCGTCTGGGCGAGCACGATCGCCTTCACGAAACCGAGCAGCCGTGAGACGATCGTGCCGGAGGCGAGGAAGGCGCTCGCGCGTCCGATACCGGACTCACTCACGAGGCGAGTTCCTCTGCGCGTCCGGAGTCGTTGAGGTGCCATCGCCGTCGCGCGAACCGTCGTTCGATGGCGGAGAGGTCTCCTGCTCGTCGCCGGCCTGGCGCGTTGAAGAAGCCTTGCCGGCTCCGGCCTCGCCCACCACGGAGCCTTCTGCGGCCGCGGCCGCCTGATCGGCGCCGGCCGCACGCTCCCGTCGGCGTCGCCGGATGTTGCGCCAGATGCCGAAACCGAAGAAGAGCACGACGAGGGACGCCAGGATCGCCGCCCCCAGCCCCTCCCAGTCGGCCTGGACGTTCACGGGGATGGTCGAGACCGAGCCGAGTTGCGTCCCGGTCGAGGAGAAGAGCGTGACGCTCAGCACCACTTGGCCATTGCCGACCTTCGCACTCACGGGAACCTGCACCGTGTTGCTCGACTCCGCGGCGATCGTCGCGCCCACCTGTTGTTCGACGACGAGGCGAGGGTTCGACGGCACGACCTGCACCCGCACGGTCACGGGCTGGTCGAACTTGTTGTTGACCGCGATGGGAATCTGGGCCGTGCTGCCAACGACATTGATCGAACTGCTCTGCACGACCGAGACGGAATCAAGGATCCCTCGGGTCAGGCTCAGGTGGTCGGCGACGGCCGTGTGCCAATCCTCCTCGTTCGCCCTCCAAGAGTTCGCGAGCAGTGCAAGGAGCCGCGCCCGCTCGCGCCCCGTGAGCACGGTCGGATCGGCGAGGGTGGTGGAGAAGTCGCCGATCTCGCCTTCGCGAGCCGCGAGCATGGAGACGGCGCCGACTCGTGCCTCGGACTCCGGCGAGTCACGGAGCGCCACGGCCGTCGGCGTCTCCGTGAGCATGTGCGAGAAGGCGCTCGGCGCCGCGAATGGGAGCGTTGCGAGCGCATCGAGCGTCTGCGTGAGGCGGGTGGTGGTCGGTGGCCAGCCCCGGCCGAGCGTAGCGAGGACCGTGCTCGTCGAAGTGGGATCCTCCGCTGCGGCGACCGCGAGGACGGCGGTCGCCCGTGCCATGGCTCCCTGCCACGCGACATCCGTCACGGCCGTGACCGCGTCGCGCACGGCGGCGGAGAGCTCCGTGTCGGAGACGGCCGCTTTCATCTCGCCGACCGTCGTCGATCCCCGCGGGGTCCACTGACTCGTCACGTTGGAACTCGAGAGGATGGTCGTGGTGACGGCGTTCGCACCGAACACCTTCAGGTCGCCCGTCGTCACCGTGGCGTCTCCCGGCCAGGCGATTCCGGTGACGGTGTACGGCCAGGTGAGCAGCTCGTCGAGCGTCGGAACAGCTCCGGGAGCGGGCGCCGGTGTCGGTGTCGCGTCGCCAGGAGCGGGCATCGGGGTCTTGTCCGCGACGGGTCCCGCGAAGTTCGCCGGGTCGAGCGTGTAGTCGAACGATGTCGGCGCGAGCAGGGTGGTCAAGCCCGCCTGCACCTGCACCGCTGGATCCGCGTCTGCATAGGCGAGGGGGAACACTTCGTTGCCGAGCCGGTAGAGCTGCTCGAGCCAGTCCAGGGCTGACTGCGGTGCGCTGGTGCCGAGTGCACGGATCGACACGATGATCATCGGGTCGATGCCGAGGGCGACGGGGCGGTTGGCGACGCTCTCGAGCTGGCGTGTCAGCAGGCCGTTGGGCGCGGTGAGGGTCTCGAGCGTACTTGCGGGAATGAGTCCATCGGATCCAGACGGCGTCGTGATCGGCATGGCTATGGCGAGGCGCGTGGGAACGACGGCATCGCCGGGGGACCAGACGATGATGCCGCGTCCTGAGGCCGTCGCGTTCGCGGTGGCGTCGACGGTCAGTTTCGCGGTGAGGCCGTATGCGCCGAGCGGCGAGCCGTCGAGCCCGACGGATGCCGCAGGCACGGTGACCGGAACGACCGCGCTCGTAGCCTGCGCAATGGTGGGCGTCGGCACGCTGGCTACGATGTCGCCCGGGGTCGATGGGGAGTCATCCGGATGCAGCCAGGACTCAAGCGCGGAACGGGTGTCGATCGGCGTATCGTCGAGGATCACGTGGACTGTTCCCGGATCGAGGGACTGCTCGGTCGAGTTCGTGATCGTAACGTTCACGGCGAGGTCGTGGGCCGGGCCGAGCACGGCGGAGTCGCTCGGTGCGACGGCGATCCTCACCCGATCGTCCGTGTTCGCAGCGGCCGGCAGGATCGTCGTGCCGGCGGTCGTCGTGCCGGCCAGTGCCGATACCGGCGCGAACGACAGCGCGGCAGCTGCGGCGGCCGCGGCGATTCGCATGCTCAATGGCGACCGCGTCCTCGACGGCGATCCTGTGCCGGAGCGCGCGGCGGCTCCCCGTGAGAGTGCAGGCCGACGCTCGTCAGTCGTCTCGGCCACCATGCAGGAGATTCTACGGCGTCGAACCGGGGAGCGACCCGCGGCATCTTGAGGAGTCGGATGCCGGGCAGCTCTCCGGCATTGAACATGGGGCGCCGTCATCGGCGGCCCGTCGGATGCGGGCCGGAGCAGGCGTCCGGCACCTCGGCGTGATGTTCACAGCTCAGGCGGTTTCGACTCGAACGTGAAGGCGGCCCGGGCCGGCGTGAAGCGCCGGACCCATCGCCCGGGAACCGCCTGAGCTGTGAACACGGCGACGACGCGCCCTCTAACATGGTCAGCATGCAGAGTGTCGCGGCAGCCCTCGCCAGGCTGGGCGAGCTGGCAGCCTCCCCCGCCGTTTCGCGCCTGGCGTCAACGTTCAGGGCGGCCGGTCATGAGCTCGCCCTCGTCGGCGGGCCTGTTCGCGACGCCTTCCTCGACCGGGGCACGAACGACCTGGACTTCGCCACCGATGCGACGCCCGACCAGATCCTCGCGATCGTCACCCCGATCAGCGAGGCGCACTGGGACATCGGCCGCCAGTTCGGCACCATCGGTGCCAAGGTCGCCGGTGAGACCGTCGAGATCACGACCTATCGCAGCGACAGCTACGACGGCGAGACACGCAAGCCAGAGGTCGTCTTCGGCGACTCGCTCGAAGATGATCTCGGGCGCCGCGATTTCACGGTCAACGCTCTTGCGCTCCGGCTTCCCGAGATGACTCTCGCCGATCCGTCCGGCGGCATCGAAGATCTGCTGGCCAGGCGGCTGCGCACCCCGTCGGCTCCGGAGGTCTCGTTCGGCGACGACCCCCTGCGCATGATGCGCGCCGCCCGCTTCACCTCGCAGCTTGGCTTCGAAGTCGACGATGGGGTGCGTGAGGCGATGACGGCGCTCGCCGAGCGCATCCGACGCATCTCGGCCGAGCGCGTCAGAGACGAGCTCTCCAAACTTCTGAAGACCGATGCCCCGCGCGCGGGGATCGAGCTGCTCGTCGACTCCGGTCTCGCCACCATCGTGCTGCCTGAGGTGCCCGCGTTGCGGCTCGAGGTCGACGAGCACCACAGTCACAAGGATGTCTACCGGCACAGCCTCACCGTTCTCGATCAGGCCATCGACTACGAGGGATCGAGGGGCCGCCTCGACTCCCCCGACCTCATCGTGCGCCTCGCCGCCCTCTTACACGACATCGGCAAGCCGGCGACGCGCCGACTCGAACCCGGCGGCTCCGTCAGTTTCTACCACCACGATCTCGTCGGGGCGAAACTCGCGAAGAAACGGCTTCGCGAGCTTCGCTACGACAATGACACGATCGCGGCCGTCTCCCGGCTCATCGAGTTGCACCTGCGCTTCTTCGGCTACACGGAGGGCGCATGGACGGCCTCGGCGGTGCGTCGTTATGTGCGGGATGCCGGTGACCAGCTTGAGCGGCTGCACATCCTGACCCGCGCCGATGTGACGACGCGCAACAGGCGCAAGGCGGACAGGCTCGGTTTCGCCTACGACGACCTCGAGCAGCGCATCGCAGCGCTCGCCGAAGAGGAGGAGATCGCTGCGGTCCGTCCCGATCTCGACGGGGAGCGGATCATGGCGATCCTCGGCATCAGGCCCGGCCGGGAGGTCGGGGAGGCCTACCGCTTCCTCCTGGAACAACGTCTCGACGACGGACCGCTTGGCGAGGAGGAGGCGACCAAGCGGCTGCGTGCATGGTGGGCGAACCGGGTGGGCTGAGCGGTATCCGCGGTTTCGGATGCCGCGAGCACGACCCGATGTCTCGCTCCGGTTCGACCCGGACTGCTACCGTCCCAGTGGAGGACTGATAGATGGCAACGCGCTCACGCACATTCGTGACGATCGCGGCCGCGATCTCGGTGCTGGTCGCCGCGGTCGCTCTGGGCGGCGGCATCGCCCTCGTCGGCGGCATCGTGGGATCCGGCAAGACGGTCGTGACCGTCCGGCTGTGGGACGACAAGGTCGCCGCAGCCTACGAGGCGTCCTTCGCCGAGTTCGAGCAGAGCAACTCCGATATCGCGATCGACGTCACCGTCATCCCCTGGTCGCAGTATTGGACTCAGTTGGAGTCCGATGTCTTAGCGGGCTCCGCCGCCGACATCTTCTGGATCAACAGCTCCTACTACGCCGACTACGCCGACAAGGGTGCGCTTCTCGACATCGACCGATCGTTCGGCACGAACGCCAAGAGCGGTTGGGCGCCGAGCGTCGTCGATCAGTTCACGCGCAACGGGTCGCTGTGGGGCATCCCGCAGCTCTCCGACGCGGGAATCGCTATCTACTACAACAAGGCGGCGCTCGCGGCGAGCGGGGTCTCCGCCGAGTCGCTCGAGGCTCTCGTGTGGAACCCCGATCCGGCGGCGGATACCTTCCTGCCGGTCGTACAGGCTCTGACGAAGGACACCTCCGGCCGTCCGGCGAACGATCCAGAATTCGACGCTTCGGCGCTCGCTCAGTTCGGATACAACGCAGCGAACGAGCTGCAGGCGATCCAGTTGCCGTTCATCGGTTCGAACGGTGGCCGGTTCCAGGATGGCGAGGAGTTCACCTTCACCAGCCCCCGGACGGCCGAGGCGATGCAATACCTCGTCGATCTCGTCAACCGCTACCGGGTGAGCCCGCCGGCCGCCGCCACGAATGCCGACGGCGACTACAGCCTCGACCAGTTCGTCGGGGGCAGGATGGCGCTCTTCCAATCCGGTCTCTACAATCTCGCCAGTGTCGCCGAGGCGGCGAATTTCGACTGGGGCGTCGCGTCGATCCCCGCGGGGCCGGCCGGCCGGGTCTCGGTCACGAACGGTGTCGCGGCCGCAGGCAACACCGCGTCGAGTCATCCGGGCGCGACCCGCAAGGTGCTCGCCTGGCTCGGCTCGGAGAGAGGGAACCGCTTCATCGGGGCGAACGGTGCGGCCGTTCCCGGCGGCGTCGACGCTCAGCAGGCCTACTTCGACTATTGGACCTCGAAGGGCGTCGACGTGTCGAAGTTCTTCGACGTCGTCGCCGGCGACGCCACGACGATCTCTCCACCACAGGGCACGAACTTCAACGCGGTGGTCGCGGTGTACGACCCGATCTTCGATGAGGTCTTCGCGAACGGCATCCCGGTCGCCGAGGGCCTGGAGCGTGCGGAGGCGGAGGCGAACGCCGTGATCGCGAAGTAGCCCGTCTCGTGCGGCCCGCGTTGCTCGGCCACCCCCGCGAGTGTGCCCATTTCCGACGAGACAGCCCGGTATACCGGGCACACTCGTCGGAAATGGGCACACTCGGTGCCGCCGAGACGGTTATCCACAGGTGCCCTCGTCCGCGAGTTGTGCACAGATTTCTCGCGCCGAGGATTTCGCGGTATCCCGTCCCGCCAGGCTCGAGATATGGCTCACACTCCTCCTCCCCACCCAGACGGGTTTGCCACGCCGTCTGCTCTCCAGGTGCTGCTGACCCGAGAACAGGGGCTCCGCGGGGCGGACGGTCGTGATCTTCAGAGGGGTGCGGACGCTGGCGCGCTCGAGCGCATCCGCCGTGGCGTGTTCCTCCCGAGCGAGGAGTGGCGGAATCTCGACGGGCGAGCAAGACATCTGATGCGGATGCGGGCGGTAGCGGAGACTCGCCACAGCCAGCCGGTCTACTCACACGTTTCGGCCGCCGCGCTCTGGGGGTTGCCGATCATTGGTCACTGGTCGGAGCAGGTGCATCTGTTGGCGCCGTTCAACTCGGGCGCACGCTCGAAGAACGGGGTGATATGGCATCATGATGCGTTCGTCGACGACGATGTCGTAGAACTCGACGGTGTGTTCGTCACTTCGTTGCAGCGCACGTTGATCGACCTCGCGCGCACGTCGTCGTTTCTCTCTGCGGTTGCATCGCTCGACCACGGAACGCGGCGTCAGCTCGTTGTGCCGCATGGTTCCCCCTGGAACGGGGTTCCGAAAGAGGTCCTCCTCGAACGATTGGCCAGGGAGGGGAAGCGGCGCGGGAGCAGCCGGGCCCGTGCGGCAGTGGCATTCTCCGACAATAGATCCGGCTCGCCGGGCGAATCGCTCAGTCGCGGGCAGATCCACCTCTGTGACTTTCCGCCGCCGCTTCTGCAGGTCGCTTTTGAACGAAGCGACGGTGGGAACGACGTCGTCGACTTCGATTGGCCGGACTTCGCGCTGATCGGTGAATTCGACGGCAAGGCCAAGTACCGGCGTGAGGAGTACACCGCCGGACTCCCGATCGAAGAGATCGTGTGGCGGGAGAAGCTTCGAGAGGATCGCTTGAGGAGTCAGGATCGGCGCGTTGTGCGCTGGGTCTGGGATGAGGCGATGCGGCGCGCAACGCTTCGCGCGATCCTCCTCAAAGCGGGACTGCGCCCGGCCCGATGACGGCTCATGGCTCACGCTCTTTTTTGAGTGAGTGGGTCCTTTTCCGACGAGTGTTCCCGATATGCCGGACCGTTTCGTCGAAAATAGCCACACTCGGCAGGGTAGGGATGCGGGGGTGCGAATGGAGTGCAGGGGTGGTGCAGGTGCAGGTGCAGGTGCAGGTGCAGGTGCAGTGCGGGGGCAGTTGCGGGTGCAGGTGCAGTGCAGGTGCAGGTGCAGTGCGGGGGCGGGTACAGTGCGGGGGCGGGTGCAGTGCGGGTGCGGGTGCAGTGCGGGTGCGGGTGCGGGTGGCGTGAGCGGCCGGCATCCGCTAGCCTATGAAGGTTGTTCACGTGCCGAGATCTTCGGCCTCCGTGTTCCACACATGCACAACCCTCCTGTTGCAGACAGTCTGCAACCGTTTAGTCCGAAGGAGGTGGGTTAGTCATGCATCAGTACGAGTTGATGGTCATCCTCGATCCAGAGATCGATGAGCGCGCCGTTGCTCCCAGCCTTGACAAGTTCCTCAACGTCGTTCGTAGCGATGGCGGAACCGTCGACAAGGTCGACATCTGGGGTCGTCGTCGTCTGGCTTACGAGATCAACAAGAAGACCGAGGGCATCTATGCCGTCGTCAACTTCACCGCCGAGGCTGCAACCACCACGGAGCTCGACCGCCAGCTGAAGCTCAGCGAAGCCGTCATGCGCACCAAGGTGCTGCGTGCCGAAGAAGCGATCGCCCAGGTTGCCGCCGCCGCTAAGCTTGCCGACGAGAAGGCCGCCCGCAAGGCTGCCGCTCCCGCCAAGGCCGCTGCGAAGGACGCCTAGTCCTCATGGCAGGCGAGACAATAGTCACCGTGGTGGGCAACCTCACCGCAGACCCGGAGCTGCGCTACACGCAGAACGGACTGGCGGTTGCCAACTTCACCATCGCATCCACTCCGCGCAATTTCGATCGTGCGGCGAACGAGTGGAAAGACGGCGAAGCGCTGTTCCTGCGCGCGAGTGTCTGGCGTGAATTCGCCGAGCACGTTGCCGGTTCATTGACCAAGGGTTCCCGCGTCATCGCTACCGGGCGTCTCAAGCAGCGTTCGTACGAGACGAAGGAAGGCGAGAAGCGCACCAGCATCGAGCTGGAGATCGACGAGATCGGCCCTTCCCTCCGCTATGCGACGGCCTCGCTCACGCGTGTGCAGTCCTCTGGTCCTCGCGGAGGCGGCCCCGCCGGCGGCGGCGGCGAGCCCTGGGCTCCCAGCGCACCTGCCGCCGCCCCCGGTGGCGGAGATGTCTGGAACACTCCGGGCAGCTACAGCGAAGAGACACCCTTCTAGGTCACCGGGCCGACTAGGCCCACCCCGGCGAACGGATTCCAGGATTCGAGGGCTTCCTCGAGCCGGTCGAAGGATCCCGACGCCATCGACAACTTCTTCATTAGACAAAGGAAAGACCATGGCTGGAAAGAGCAGCGGCGACCGCCGCAAGCCACTCCGCGGAGCCAAGGGTGGCAAGAACGCCGCCCCCGCGAAGTCGATCCGCGTTGGTGTCATCGACTACAAAGACGTCGCGACCCTGCGCAAGTTCATCTCCGAGCGCGGAAAGATCCGTGCCCGCCGCATCACCGGCGTTTCCGTTCAGGAACAGCGCCTCATCGCCCGTGCCGTCAAGAACGCCCGCGAAATGGCCCTGCTGCCTTACGCCGGCAGCGGCCGCTAAGGAGCACCGACATGTCAAAACTGATTCTGACGCACGAGGTCTCCGGCCTCGGCGCCCCGGGTGACGTCGTCGAGGTCAAGAACGGCTACGGTCGCAACTACCTCATCCCGCAGGGCTTCGCCGTGCGCTGGACCCGTGGTGGCGAGAAGCAGGTCGAGCAGATCAAGGCCGCTCGCGCGGCTCGTGAGCTCGCCACTCTCGAGGAAGCGCAGGCACTCAAGGCTGCCCTCGAGAACACCAAGGTCACGTTGACCGTCAAGGCCGGTGCCGAAGGCCGTCTGTTCGGCTCGGTGAAGACCGCGGATGTCGCAGAGGCGGTGGCTGCAGCCGGCCTCGGCTCACTCGACAAGCGCAAGATCGAGCTGCCGAACGCGATCAAGGTCGTCGGCGAACACGAAGCCACGATTCGTCTGCGCGACGAGCTGTCGGCCACCATCACCCTTCAGGTGGTTGCCGCCAAGTAGCTTGAGCATTTCGGTGTAGCGGCGAGCTTCAGCTCGCCGCTACACCTTTTTAAGCTGGCTGGGCAAGCAGGAAACCTGCTTGATTCCTCATCTCCATGCACAGGTCGCTGTGAAAACAGCCAACGTTCAAGTCGAAGTCTAAGCAACTTTCTACACACAACTGTGAGTGATTTTTATCCCTGATGAGGGCAGATAATTTTCTGAAAGTTTCTTCGTTACCCACAGCTTTACCCACAGCCTTTGCACACGTCGTCCGGCGTTTCGCGCAGATTCCTCACAGCGTTATCCACAGGTCTGTTTGTGGTGGAGGGCCGGCGTCCGTATGGTGGCAAGGCGTCGGTGTCGCGGGGGTGCGCAACGACTGAGATCCCCGCCGATGTCGGCGGAAGCTGATAACCCTGAACCAGGCACGGAATGGTGCCGGGTTCATTTTGCTGTTCGCTGCGCCCGCGCAGCGACACCCTGAGCACGCTGAGGAGGCGCGGAGTGTCGATCGCCCATCTTGGCCTCGCCGACCAGCGACAGTCCGGTGACAGTCGCCAGTCGGAACGCACTCCCCCTCACGATCTCCTCGCTGAGCAGAGCACCCTCGGCGGAATGCTTCTCAGCAAGGATGCCGTCGCCGATGTCGTTGAGACCCTGCGTGGGCCAGACTTCTACATCCCGAAGCACGAGATAATCTTCGACGCGATTCTCTCTCTCTACTCGCACGGCGAGCCGACCGATGTCATTGCAGTCACCGACGAGCTCACCAAACAGGGCGAGCTCTCCCGGGCCGGCGGAGCCGACTACCTGCACACCCTCACGAGCCTCGTGCCAACGGCCGCGAACGCCGGCTACTATGCGTCGATCGTCGCCGAACGCGCCCTGCTGCGCCGCCTCGTCGAGGCGGGCACCCGCATCGTCCAGATGGGCTACGCGGGCGAGGGCGAGGTTCTCGACCTGGTGAACAACGCCCAGGCCGAGATCTACTCGGTGACGGGCAGCACCGAAACCGAGGACTACGTTCCGCTCACCGAGGCGGTCACCGTCGCTATCGACGAGATCGAGGCCGCCAAGCACACTGATGGCAAGATGACCGGGGTTCCGACGGGCTTCGCAGATCTCGACGACCTCACCAACGGCTTCCATCCCGGCCAGATGATCATCGTCGCCGCACGACCCGCTCTCGGAAAGTCGACGCTCGCCCTCGACTTCGCCCGCTCCGCGGCGATTCACAACGACATGCCCACGATCTTCTTCTCACTCGAGATGGGTCGTTCGGAGATCGCGATGCGCCTACTCTCCGCCGAGTCATCCGTTCCCCTACAGAACATGCGCAAGGGGACGGTCGACAGCCGCGACTGGACGACGATCGCCTCGACGCGCGGCCGGATCAACGACGCCCCCCTCTACATCGACGACAGCCCCAACATGACCCTCGTCGAGATCCGGGCGAAGTGCCGTCGACTTAAGCAGCGCGTCGGACTCAAGATGGTCATCATCGACTACCTGCAGCTCATGACCTCGGGCAAGCGCGTCGAGAGCCGTCAGCAAGAAGTCAGCGAGTTCTCGCGGGCGCTCAAGCTCCTCGCCAAGGAGTTGCAGGTTCCCGTCATCGCGCTGTCGCAGTTGAATCGTGGACCGGAGCAGCGTGCCGACAAGCTTCCGGCGATCAGCGATCTGCGCGAATCCGGCTCGATCGAGCAGGATGCCGACATGGTCATCCTGCTGCACCGTGAGAGCGCCTACGAGAAGGACAACCCGCGTGCCGGCGAGGCCGACCTCATTGTCGCCAAGCACCGCAACGGTCCGACCCGCACCGTGACGGTCGCCTTCCACGGGCACTTCTCGCGTTTCGCGGACCTCGCCAGGGGCTGAGGCGGGTTGTAGGTTCTCGCGCAACCTGTCATATTCTCAGACGACGTGTCACGCACTTGGCAGAATGACAAGTATCTGAGAATCGAAGCCTCTGACCGGGGTGGCCGCCCGCGCGGGTCGTTGAGCAACTCCGCGGCATGGTCAGCTGCCTGCGATGATCTCGGCGATCGGGATTGTGCTGGCGCTGAGGCGATGAATCCGGTGGCAGCTATGCTGACTGCTGCGTCGGCAACCATCGCACTGGAAGGGATCCCCGCCGCGGCTGGGTCCGCGGCCGCGACGGGCCCAGGATGGTTGCCGGCAGCAGGGTCACCATCACGGGCGTTGTCCACCGGCCAGTGAGCCCCCGCGCGAACACCGGGCCGACCGTGAGCAGGTTCTCTGCGCATACTGCGACTGAGCTGGTCACGGTCGGCCCGGTGTCCGCGGCGGCGGGCTTCACGCCGTAGGGCTTAACACGGACACCTACTGTCGAAGGTCCTGTCGAAGGTCGGTCGCCGCGGGACCGGCTGGGACGGCGGGGGTTCGAGGCCAGGTCCAGGCGGAGCGCAGGATGAAGGCCAGGAGCAGCACCTCGACTCCGATGGAGAGGCCGTAGAAGAAGGCCCAGTCCCAGGACTCCCCTGCCGCGTTGAACACCGAGTAGGGGATGTAGAGCATTGCAACAACGAGGTTCGTGGCGCGGTTCACCCGGGCGGGCAGCGTCATGGAGAGCATCACCATTAGAGCCGGGATCGCCACGGACGCGAGCATAACGGTCAACAACGTCGGGCTGATGTCGTACTCAAAGACGACGCCGGCGCGGAGGTTGTCGATGACGCCGGGCTTGTGGAGGTGGAAGTAGTCGACGTAGATGTAGAGGAACATGAAGCTGGTCCATGCGGCGGCGAGCTTGGCCTGCACGGGGATCGGTGGGTTGTCGAGCAGGTTCGGGGTGTTCGTTCGGATGGTCATCGGTTCTTCTTTCGTGAGGAGCGGTCCGTCCGCCGGAGTGGCGGCAGGTCTGGGCGTGCATACGCACGGGTTGGGTCGTTCTCGTCGGTCCGGTCGTCAGACGGTGACGACGACCTTCCCTCGGGTGTGGCCGGCCGCGACGTGGCGGAGGGCGTCGGCTGCTTCGTCGAGGGGGTAGGTGCGGTCGATGACGGGCGTGACCTGCCCGGTCGTGAGCAGGTCGGCCAGGGTGAGCAGGTCCTGGCGCTTCTCGACCGACAGGAAGGGCTTCAGCTGCTGACGGGTGAACCCGGACAGCACGCGCGCTTTGACGATCCGACCGAGGGGGCCGAGCCAGCGGCCGCCGCGTCCGCTGTTGGGGATGAGGATGCCGGTGGGCGTCAGCGCTCGGCGGACAGCCGCCAGGGGCTGGGCTTCCACGTTGTCGAGGATGACGTCGTAGCGCATCTCGGTGCGGGTGAAGTCGGTCCTCGTGTAGTCAACGACGTGGTCGGCGCCGAGCGACCGAACCAAGTCGACGTTGCGGGTGCTGCACACAGCCGTCACCTCGGCGTCAAACGCTTTGGCGATCTGTACGGCGAAGGAGCCCACGCCGCCCGACGCGCCCGTGACCAGCACCGTCTGGCCCGGTCGAACGTTCGCGATCTCGCGCAATGCCTGCAACGCCGCCATGGCCGACGTGGGCACCGCTGCCGCGTCCACGACCGACAGGTTGGCAGGCACGGACACGAGGTTGTCCGCCGGGACGCAGGCGTACTCCGCGAGCGTTCCAGCGGTGCTCCAGCCGAACACCTCGTCGCCGGGGCGGAGAGCGGTGACATCCTTCCCGACCGCTGCCACCACGCCGGCGAGGTCCCTGCCAGGGATGCCGTGGCGCGGCCGGCGGAGCCCGAACGCCAGGCGCACCACGTACGGCTCACCGGTCATGACGAAGTAGTCGCCGGGATGTACCGAGGCCGCGCCCATCTGGACGAGCACATCGCCTCGACCGGGCAGCGGTAACCCGACCTCGGACGGCTCGAGCACTGAGGGCGGGCCGTAGCGGTGCTGGACGGCGGCCCGCATCGTCGCCGCCCGGGCCGGAGTCGCCCCCGGCACCAGGCGTGCTCCGGCATTCGATCGCTGTTCGATTCCCACAGGGGCCTCCTCACGTCCGAGCTGCGACTCTCACTGTTTCGTACGTCGTACGTCGTACACTGTACTATGATCGTACGTTGTACGATTGTCAAGCCGTTCGAGCGAGCGAGGAGAGCCGTGTCTGCGAGGGAACAACGCCAGGTCGCGTCAGACGCGGGGCTGAGCAAGCAGCGGGTGGTGGTCGAGGCGGTCCGGCTCGCCGACCGCGAGGGGGTCGACGGGCTGAGCATGCGCCGGCTGGCTGGCGCGCTCGGCGCGGGCGCGATGTCGCTCTACCACTACGTGGCGAGCAAGGAGGAGCTGCTGGACGCCATGATCGACATCGTGTTCGAGGAGGTCGAGCTCCCGCCTGAAGGGACCAACTGGCAGTCGGCGATGCGACGGCGGGCGGTATCCGCCCGACAGGTTCTCGCGCGCCACCCGTGGGCGATCGGCCTGATGGAGTCGCGGACATCGCCGGGGCCCGCGAACCTCCGCCACCGCGAAGCGGTCACCGCCTGCCTGCGGAGGGCTGGCTTCCCGGTCTTGATGGCGACGCACGCCAACTGGTTGCTTGACAGCTATGTCTACGGTTTCGCCCTGCAGGAAGCCAGCCTGCCGTTCGACACTGCCGATGAGCTCGCGGACATGGCCGAGGCCGTCTTCCTGCCCCAGCTTCCTCCTGACGAGTTCCCCTACCTCAACGAGTCCGCAGCGGCGCTCGTCGCTGCCGGCTACGACCCGGCGGAGGAGTTCATCTTCGGCCTCGACCTTGTCCTCGCCGCCCTCGAGCCCCTGAGAGCCTCCGCATAGCGACGCTCACGGACTGCGCGCGGCCCTCTGCACCGCAGTTCCGATCCATAGCCGCCGTGTTGTAGTGGGCTCGTAGCGGCCGTGCGCCTGGGGTGCCTACGTGACTTCGTCGATTGACTCTGCTGCACTGGCAACAGCAGCCACGGCCAGTTGTCCTTATCTAACAACACTCGCTGCCGAACCCACCTCGCGTTGTGGTGCCGCGACGCGCTGAGCGACCTCCTTGATGCGTCGGTGATCGAGGCTGGATACGGGATCGTTCTTGTAGGTTCCGCGGGTAGTTGCCAAGTCGAGAGACAGGGAGGTGAGTTCGTCTGTGGGCTCGTCCATCCACGGAACGAATATTTGGTGAGAAATCACGTCGAATAGGCACTCGACGTCGCGGTTTTGTCGGGACACCGAGCGCGCCGGTGCGATCGGCGTCAAGGGCAGCCCGGATTAGGTCTGCGGCAATCTCTCCACCCTCGTGAGGGTCGCGGGCAGCAAATCAGCTTCGGTCCAATTGTTCCCGTGGAGGTGCGTGTGACACGGGGATCACGTCAGGTCCACAGATTGCCCCTGAACAGCCTGGAGCTCGTTCTCGAGGTACATGCTGATTCGATCACGCGCATCGGCGCCTACTACAACACGGAAAGGAGTGCCCGGGTTATCCACCGCCCTCACGATCGCGCTCGCGACATCAAACGTCGAGCTGACCTGAGTGCCACTCGACCGAGCCAGTATTTGCTCGGTTCTCCGTACGGCGACATACTCGGAGCCGCTACCACCGCTCGTCGCCAGAGCCTGGTCCACCCACGCGGTTCGAATTCCGCCGGGCTCGATCACAGTGACTTTGATGCCAAGGTCGGTCAATTCGGATGCGAGGGCTTCCGACATTCCTTCCAAGGCAAATTTGCTTGCCGCGTAAATGCTGACACCAGCGGCACCCGTACGCCCAGAGAGAGAGCTGACGTTGACGATGTGTCCGGATTGCTGCTGTCGAAGGAAAGGAAGCGCGGATCGAATGAGGTGCACGGGTCCCCAGAAGTTGGTCTCCATTACACGGTGAGCGAGCTCGAGGTCCATCTCCTCCAGCGATGAGACGGCGCCAACACCAGCCACATTGGCGAGCACATCAATCCGACCATGGATCGCAACAACGCGCTCCACGGCATTCCGACATGACTGGGCGTCGGTCAGGTCTAGATAGACGGAGCTGTCGCTGTTGGTTGCACCACGGGCGCCTCCGACAACGATGTGGCCTCGATCGCGCGCCAGTTCGGTCACCGCTCGGCCGACCCCTCTGCTGGCACCCGAGACGAGCCATACCAGACTGCGATCATCATGCGCATGAAAAGTTTTTATCATGTATAAACGCTAACACGAACAATATTTGTACGACACTTGCGCGCCAGCACAGGCGCGACGTAGCCCGAGCCGAGGGCGCCCGCGGAGGGGAGTCTCCAAATTGGGGCCGTCGCTTGAGTATGGGGGCTCACAACGAGCGGCGAGCGCATCGACGACCAGCGCTGAAAGCGGCCGGCGGCTCCCGATTCCAGCGACCGACTTGTATGTTGCAGTCGTCGGCCCGTACCAAACCAACTCGGCGATGCCCGTGTATGCCATCTCCTCGGTCTGAGTGTCTGGCGCAATAAATCACGGAAGAATCGGGCGTTCACAGGTGGTTATTGCGGATGTCTTGTTCATCAGACGTTCCGGGCCGAGCGGCCGACACGGCGACACCGGTGATGTGTGCGACGAGCTCGTTCTGGCCCATCGATATAAGGTCGCTGGTAGCGACGTGCTTGCCGCGTCGCATCACGATGACTCGGTCCGCTATGCGGTACACCTGGTCAAGATTGTGACTGACCACCAAGACCGCAAGGCCTTTACGCTTGAGTGAGACAATCAAGTCCTCGACACGTGCCGTTTCCGCGACGCCCAGAGCAGCGGTGGGTTCGTCGAGAAGTACCAGACCTTTCGCCCAGTGAGTTGCACGGGCGATCGCGACGGCCTGTCTCTGGCCTCCGGATAGGTGCCGGATAGCCGTCCTTACGCCGGGAATCCGCACATCGAGTTCATCGATTAGCCGCTGCGCCTCGGCCGCCATCAGCTTGCGATCTAGCTGCCCGGTGAAGCGTCGGACTCGTTCTCTGCCGAGGAAAAGATTCATGTATACCGGCTGCCAGTCGGCGAGCGCTAGATCCTGGTAGACGACCTCGATCCCGCGGTCGCGCGCATGTGACCTGCTCCGAGCCGGGTCGCCATTGATAAGGATCTCGCCTCCGCTGGGGGAGTAGACCCCCGAGATCAGCTTGACGAGAGTCGACTTTCCTGCGCCGTTGTCACCGACAAGTGCGACGACTTCTCCCTTCCTGACCTCGAAGGACGCGTCGTCAACTGCGACAACACCTCCGAACTCCTTCCTCAGATTGCGCACAATAAGAGGAGTCACGCCCATTGTCAACGTTTCCGCTCCCTCAGGGTCAAGGCAACGGCTGCCAAGATCAAGATTCCTCGAAAAATCATCTGCTGCGAGACGGCCAGTCCGGCCAGAATTAGTCCATTGTTCAGCGTGGACATCAGCAGCGCTCCGAAGACGGTACCGATCACCGATCCGCGGCCTCCGAACAATCGGGTTCCACCGATGATGACCGCCGTGATGACGGTCATCAGGTCTAGGGCTGCGAAGTCGTAGCGTCCGACCTGCAATCTGCTGGCCAGGAGCAATCCTGTGAACGCTGCAGTAGTGGCGGCGACGACGAACACTGTGATTCGCACGCGTGTTACGCGGATTCCGCTCACCTCGGCGGCGAGCCTGTTGTCCCCTACAACCAGGACGTGAGCGCCGAATCTACGAGATCGGAGAAAGTATTGCGCAATGGCTGTAACGCCGGCCGCCCACAGAATGATGCTGGGAACTCCAAGGACCTCTCCGCCGCCTAATGCGTGTATGAAGCCTTCGGAATTGACTACGACCGATCGTTGGTCGGATAGCGTCATTGAGATGCCGGCGATCACCCCAGCTGTCGCTAGTGTCACGACAAACGAGGGCAGCCTTGCCAGCGTCACGAGAGCGCCGTTGATTGCCCCGACGATGACTCCGGCGGCAAGCGCGCTGCCCACCGCCAAGGCCGGGAAACCGGTTGCCTGCAGAACGAGCGCGGCTACTACTGCCGAAAGTCCCACAACGAATGTGAAGGAGAGATCGAGTTCTCCGGCGGAGAGTACAAAAACCACTCCAACGCCCATGACCACAAGCGGCGCAGCCTGAATAACGATGTTCTCGATGTTGTAGAGCGTGAGGAACCCCGCCGGTCCAAGCCACACCGCAAACACGATGAAGACCAAGGCCAATGCCAGGGGTGCGACGAGGAACTCTCGATCCTTCATGAGCAACGGACTTCGTCCGTTCGACTTTTTCGTTCGCGTCACAGCGCTCGCCCGCTCATCGACAGTCACTGTGTTGTGCTCCTTAGCCTTAATCAACGGCTATTCGCGGAGCGCGGCGGGAGCCTCAACGTTCAACGACTTCATCCACGCCTCTTGCAGGTTGTTGGCCGAGATAGGGACAGCCGGCACTATGACAAATGGTGGTGCTTCCTTCTGCAGGAGCCCGTATGCGGCAAGTTTTGCCAATGTCCGACCCAAGGTATAGGCCTCGTCTGCGACGATCCCGGCAACGTTCCCGCCACTTACCAGATCGAGAGCGATCGGTTCACTCAGATCAAGGGTGACCAGCTTCGTTTTCGTGTTACCCGCAGATCGCAAAGCGCTGAGAACTCCCTCTGCTGGCTGTGACCACGTGACGTAAATGCCATCGAGGTCAGGATTACGTAGAAGCATTGCGTTCGCCGTCTCTTCCGCGGACGACGGGTCTGTCAAGCCAGCCTCAGCGACAAGTTCAATGGAGGGATACTTGCTTTCAATTGTCGACTTGAACGCCTGGTCACGCTGATTTGTGACATAGAACTCGGCGTCGTGGTAGATGTAGCCGATCTTTCCGCTTCCCCCGATCGCCTCCGCGAGAGCATCCGCGGCTAGCGACCCCATCGCCGCGAGGTCGTCGGTTGCAACTGATACGTATTTGTCACCTTGAGTCCACCCGACCGGCACGTTGGACATGAAAACGATCTTGGATCCTGCGTCCAGGAGCGGTTGGTATGCCACGGCTCCTGAACTCGGATCGACGGGAAGCGAAAGAACAGCAGAGGGGCGTAGTGCTGTGGCCGTGGCGATGTCGTTCTGCTGCTTGGCCGGATCGAACTGTGCGTCCGTCGTCGCGACGACTTTGACGCCGAGATCGCCAAACTCGTCCGTCGCTCCCCGATTGACGGCATCGATGAAATCTCCCGATGCTGGCCACAGAAGTGCGGCAGTGTAACTGCCCGCGCGGAGCCGCTCCTTCTCGCTGTCCGACAGTGTGATATCGGACGACGGAGTGGCCTCCTCTCCGTTTGGCCCCCTCGTTGTGATCGAGGGCGAGCTTCCGCCTCCGGCCGGCTTGTCCGTGGCCGTTGGGGTGCATGCTGTCAGCGCGAGGCACGAGACCGCGATCAGTGCCGACAGGGCAATCGATTGTGAACGCATGAGGTCTCCTCGAGTACGGCGGGCGGGGCCCAACAATGGTTATGGAATGAATATACCTCAAACCAACGATACGCAATAATTTTTTTTATCTCGCCCTGCTGTCCCTTAGGCTTGCCTCATATGGCACTTTGGGGTCGACGACTCTGGCGGTTGAGTTTGGACTGCCTACGGGACACGAGATTCGCATGTCCCTGAGGTCTTCTCGTTCATTCACTTCTCGAATGTTGTGGTGGTCTGAATAAAGGGCAGGCATGGCCTCGGCCCATGACGACAAAGAAGTGGCTCGTTGGCGTAATTGCGCTAGGGGTCGTGGCCGTCGGCATACCGGCCCCCGCGCACGGTGATGAACGCAACGAGGTGATGTTCCGGATGCATCAGCGGCCTTGAACGGGACGTTCCAGACCCAAGATGGTTCCGCAGTCGAGATTGTCTCCTCGAGGAGCTCGGCGTCGGTTTCGATAGTGGTGCCGTTGACGTTGAGCCGGCCGACGATCGCGGAGGGCAGAGACCTATCGACCACTGGGTCGATGACGATGTCCTTCAGGAAACGCCTGCCGAGATGATCTCCAAGGATCCTTCATCGGGCGAAAGTCGGGCCATCACGCCGAGTGGAACGGTCACCTTGTCGCGCGTGTGACCGAGATCGATCCCGCTAAGAATCGGGAAATCGGATCCGTCACACGCTCGCGCAATGACGTCTGATAGGTCTTCCGATGACGTCCAGTAGCGCTCTCGAACGTCGACGCACGTGCCGACAACCAGGCCAGAGATCTGGTCGAGGACACCTGCGAGGCGCAGGTGAGTGAGCGAGGCGTCGACATCGTGAAACTCACAATCGATCTCCTCGACAAAAAGGATCGCGCCGGTCCAATCCGGCTCATAGGGAGTGCCGATGAGAGTCTGCAGGGTGCGGAGGTGACCACCAAGAATTCGTCCCTCGACCGCCGGCCCCCGTCTCACTACTTCTCGGGTGGAAACCTCAGGGATCTGGCCGAGCGGCTCCGCGCGCGTGATCACGCTATTCATCATCTGTTCGGAGAATTCCGTCACCCCCAACCGCCCGAAGTCCATACCGTTTGGTCCGTGGAAAGTGGTGACGTTGCAGCGGGTCGTGAGTGCGACTAATAGCGCGGATCCATCGCTGTGACCAAGAACGATTTTCGGGTCTGCCCGGAGAGCATCGAAATCGATCAATGGCAATAGCTGGGTTGACCCTTTTCCGCCCATCGACGGAACGATAACCCTCACATCAGGGTCTCGGAGCATCTCGTTGAAGTCATCTGCCCGTGCGCGCGCTGTTCCGGCCAGGAATCCTCCCTCGACGTCGCGCGCGTGACGACCGACCTTGACCGGGTTTCCGCGGGAGGTCCAGTAGTCGACCATACCTTCAATGCATCCAGGGCGCGGGGGAGAGGAAGGCGAGACGATTCCGACTGTGTCACCCTCGGAAAGCCTTGGCGGCAATTCAATGCTGGTGTCCATTCTTTTGCTCCGTTCAATTCCATCTTTGGCTGAAGTGGACCGGAATGCCAACATGGAGTCGCCCGTCCGGGTTTGGCGACATGCCGGCAGGGCCGGTTTGGATACAACGGGTCCGTGCTCAGTGAACTCGACGTGCTCAGTGAACTCGGCCTGATTCAAGGAGTAGTGGCGATCGCTTCTACCTCGATGAGCATTCTTGGATCGACAAGGGCACTGACGACGGTCGTGCTCGCAGGCGGGATCGACGTGAAGTACTTAGTACGAATGCGTGCATAATCTTTGGCGTAAGACGCATCAGTAACCCAAGCCATGAGCTTCACAACGTTGGCGGTCGACGCACCAGCCGCCTTCAGCAGCGATATCAGATTCTCCAGGGTTTGCTCCACTTGAGTCTCGATGTCGTTCTCGCCGACGAGAACTCCGTCTCGAAACGAGCATTGCCCAGACAGAAAAATCCACCGAGCCGGTGTGGGGACCACCACAGCAGCGGACCCGGGTACGGGTTCTCCGTCGATTTCGAAAGGCCTGACTGCGGGGGACCACACCTGCTCCAATTGTCCTTATCCTTCCTGGCTGTTCAAGCCGTCAAAGCGAACCGTGGCGAATGGAAAGCACGAACCACGCGAACATCGTCGAGTTCAATGCTCACTCGCGGCACGAAGTTGCTGAACCGCGCGGCGTGTGTGCGCGAGCGCGGCGGCACTCACGCGGTGGGTTCGACTAGCGGTCGCGACAAAGAGGCAGTCCACAACGAATAGTTGGGCTATCCGGCTTGAGGTAGCGCCCGATCGATATGTCGTCTCTCGAGTTGCCGAAGCCAGCACGATGTCTGCCTCGGTTGCGAGAGTGGATCGTGGATTGCTGATCGCGGCAATTGTGGTAGCACCTGACCTGGCGGCCTCCCGCTGGACAGCAACAGAAGATGCCGTTTCGCCCGACGACGAGAAGGTGATCGCCACGTCTCCCTCTCGCAGGAGGGAAGAAGCGCCGGCCGCGCGATCCGGGTCTAAGTAGCTCCAAGCCTGCAGATTCACTCTCTGGAGCTTTTGAGCAAGGTCTGACGCAACCAGCTCGCTAGCGCCGACGCCGAAGATCGAGATTCGTCCAGCCGAGGCTAGTGCGGAAGTCGCGCGCTCAAGCTGATCCATGTCGATCGTCCGAGCAGTCTCATCGATCGCGACTCGATCGGAATATGCGATCTTCTCTACGATCGCTGCAATTGGTTCGTTTGGCTCTATGTCTGAAGAGAGCGCGATGCCGCCTTCGACTGCTTCTGCCCAAGTGGAAGCTCGAGTGACGGCGAGCCGGAACTGCTTGTACCCATCGAATCCCAGTGTTCGAACCAGGCGCGACACCGTCGCTTCGCTCGTTCCACATCGTTGCGCAAGTTCTGAAATTGAAAGGCCGACGACGAGCGTGGGATCGGCGAGAACGTAATCCGCAACCCTACGTTCCGCGGGGTGAAAGGTTGCTAGCGCAGCGCGGGTACGTACGAGGGCATCGTCTGCTAACGCGCTATTGGCCATGGAGGAATATTACGCCACGTAAATGGTTTGCGCTATGCTCGTCTTGTAAGATAATTAATTACATGAACAGCGGGCGCATCACTGGCGGCTGTTGACATGAGCATTCGTGGACGAGCGCTCCGCATGCTCAGCATCCCATCGAGAAAGAGGTCCTGAGTTGAGTTCGCGATTGACGGAGGATCACCGCTCTGGCTCGGAAGACATTGAGTTGCGTCCCACCGCGGAACTCGTGCGCATCATGGTGGAGGATGTGAGCGACGTCGCCTCGGCGTTGCTTTCGATCGTCCCGGCCATGGTCTCGCTGATCGAGGAAGTCGCGTCTCGAATGGGGCGTGGAGGTCGACTCATCTACGTCGGTGCTGGCACTTCGGGACGGCTCGCTCAGCTAGACGCAGCGGAGTGCATCCCGACATTCGGATTGTCAGAAGGAACCGTGGTCGCTGTGCTGGCCGGCGGGATCGAAGCGGCCGACCGGGCTGACGAAGGGGCGGAAGACGACCAGGAAGCCGCTCGACGGCGACTTGCGCAGCTTGATCTCCACGCGAACGACACCGTGATCGGGATCAGCGCAAGCGGATCGACCCCCTTCGTTCTCGAGGCAGTGAAGGTTGCGACGGCCCGGGGAACGTTCACGGCGGGGATTACCAACAATCCCGACACACCGCTATCACGACAGGTCCAGCTTGCCGTCGAGGCTCCCGTCGGAGCCGAGATGCTGGCCGGCTCGACACGCCTGAAGGCTGGGACCGCCCAAAAGGTCATTCTGAACACTCTGTCAACTGTTGTAATGATGAAGCTTGGACGGACGTACGACGGGTACATGGTCGGTGTCCGGTCTACCAATAAGAAGCTCATCGAACGGGCACAAGGAATCACCCAGGAGATCACCGGCTTGGATGCCGCCGCTGCCCTCCTTCTTCTGAAGGACAGCGATTGGAATGTGAAGGCCGCTGTTCTTTCGCATTTTCTTGCCGTCGAGCCGCTGCAAGCACATGCGAGGCTCGCTGACGCGGCCGGCAATATTCACTCAGTTCTCGGAAAGGTACGCAAGGAGCCAGAATGACCAATCATCCCCTTGACCCGCTTTCTCTTGAGGAGGTCGCGCATGCCTCACGCCTTGTTCGCGACCTTCCTGAATACAACGCTTCTTGGCGGACGGTCTTTGTGCTTCTGCAAGAGATCGACAAAGAGGTTCTGCGTGCCTGGCAGGCTGGAGGAGCCCGTCCGCCACGTGAGGCCCTAGTAGTCATTCGCGACAAAGGTCGTAAGCTCAATGTCGATATCGTGGTCGATCTGGTGGCAAACGAAGTCGTGAGGCAGCGGGAGTACACCGGAGCCCAGCCCGCAATCATGCGCGAGGAGTCCCTTCAGGCAGAGCGGCTTGCGCGTTCCAACCCCGAGTGGCAGCAAGCCTTACGCCGGCGTGGCGTCGAGGACTTCGGACTTGCCATGCTCGACCACATGCCGCTCAGCTACCAGGACTCCGACGACGGTCCGCAATCCCGTCGCGGCATTGCTCTGACATGGATGCGATCCCCGTATGCGGAAGACAATGGGTACGCGCGCCCTGTCGAGGGTCTGATTGTGCATTTTGACCTCGACGCCATGACAATCCTCCGCGTGGAGGATCACGGCGGCGCGCCTATCCCCATGAACTCGGGGAATTACACGGCCGAGTCATTGAACCACCCCGACAACGTCGCATTTACCCCTGACGGCCCACGGCCCGAACTGGCGCCGCTAGACATCACACAACCGGCTGGCGCCGGATTCACCCTCGACGGATGGAAGCTGGAGTGGGGTAAGTGGGACCTTCGCATCGGGTTCAATGCGCGTGAAGGTCTGGTGTTATACGAGGTCGGGTACAGTGACGAAGGCCGACGTCGACCGATCGCCCATCGGCTTTCGGTCTCGGAGATGTTCGTGCCGTACGCAGATCCGAGCGTGACCCACTTCAGGAAACAGCTGTTCGACCAGGGTGAATCCGGGCTCGGACGCACCCTGAACAGCTTGCGTCTGGGGTGCGACTGTCTGGGAGAAGTGCTTTACCTAGATGGGTGCTATAACGACAACGACGGCGAGCCAGTGTTGTTGGAGAATGCAATCTGCATCCACGAGGAAGACTTCGGCGTCCTATGGCGTCATACGAACCTGCGGACGCGAGCGCCTGAATCACGCCGCTCTCGACGCCTTGTCGTCTCGACCTTCGCGACGGTCGGTAACTATGACTATGGCTTCTTTTGGTATTTCTATCTTGATGGGACCATCGAGTTCGAGACAAAGCTCACCGGAATCCTCTCAACGGGCGCTGTCGCTGTCGGTCAGGCGCCCGAGTACGGCACGCTTCTGAATGAGGGTCTTTACGCCCCGAACCATCAGCATTGGTTCAATGTGCGTCTCGACATGAGCATCGACGGTGACGCAAATCAGCTACAGGAGATCAACACGGTCTCGGTTGAAGATGACGACGTTAACTTCTTCGGCGGTGCCTGGAAAGCGGAAGTGACTTCGCTCGACTCTGAGCTCAGGGCACAGCGTAATCTCAACGCGCAAAGTTCGCGCTATTGGCGGGTCGTCAACCCGAACAAAGTGACCCCTCTCGGTGGCGTGCCTGGTTATGCGCTGATCCCTGGCGAGAATGCCGTTCATTACTACCGCCCCGATGCGCCCGCATTGGCGAGGGCCGCGTTTATCCAGCACCACCTTTGGGCCACCCGTTACCGCGTCGGTGAGCTCTACGCGGCTGGTGATCATCCCAACCAGCACCCGGGCGGCGCAGGGCTCCCGGAGTGGACAGCAGGTGATGCCTCTCTCGAGAACACTGACACCGTCGTCTGGTACACCTTTGGCGTTCATCATATTCCTCGGCCGGAAGACTGGCCGGTAATGCCCGTTCATCACGCCGGATTCAAGCTCAAGCCTTCCGGGTTCTTTCGTTCGAATCCCGCGGTAGACCTGCCCGTTGAAGATGTCACAGAGGCAGGGCACGATCACTGTTCAGTTTCGGCGCCGCACAACCCACATTCGCCAACATGATCTCTACGGTCGTGGGTGACATCGGAAAGAGCAAGATCCGGCTCGCGGTTCTTTCCGACGGTGCTTTGTCTCGAACCGTCGAAATCGAAAGTCCTGTGGCGTTGGGTCAGCCCGCGAACTCGCCCATCTTATTCGGGGTGGTGGCGGACGCTTTGTCACAATTGCGCCTTGAAGCTCCTATAGACCTTGGCTTAGGCCTGGCTGGGATGGCCACCACGACTGCCTCAGGAGCGTCGTTGGTAGAGGCCATTCGTGGCGTCGTCAACGTGAATCGCATCGTGATCGCCAGCGATGTCGTCGTAGCTCACCTGGGTGCCTTCGCCGGCGATGAGGGGACTGTGCTCATTGCGGGCACCGGGGCGGCGGCCTTGAACGTGGAGGCGGACAGCGTGCCGGTCCTGCGAGATGGACATGGACCTTACTTCGGGGACGACGGTTCTGGGGGCTGGCTGGGTGCGCGAGCAGTCAGAGCAGTAGTGAAGGCCGCCGAGGGACGTGGACCGGCAACCTCACTCACGAAGCTGCTGAGAGTCCGTACGTCGCTGGACCCTCAGACGATGGTCAGGCGCGGGAATGCAGCAGACAACCCTGCACGATGGTCGGGACAGTTTGCGCCGGACGTGTTACGAGCGTGGACCACAGGCGATCAGGTGGCAACTGGGATCGTTCGGGACGCGGTGACAGCGTTGACGACGACAGTGCTGTCAGCGCGGCGTCAGTCTCAAGCTATAGCTCTGACCGGTGGGCTGCTTCGGTGCGAGCCGTTTGCGCAGGACCTCATCCGCTCGATTACGTCCGCGACCCCGGAGGCAATCGTGACCGTGACCGAGGGGCGTTGGATGCAGGGCGCCAACGTGCTCCTCGAGCTCGAGCGGACCCGGATCGCAGGGTCGCTTCAATCGCTCACCGAAATACACGTCATAGCTGGTGGATGACAACGCATCCTGCTGGGCGTGTCAGAACTGTGGCCAAGAGCAATGCTGCCGCTGTCGGTAACTGTGGTCCTGCTCGCCACCTTCGGCTTCTCGACCTTGGCGGCTGGCGTGCAGCTCTTTCGAGCTGAGTCGAGGGACACGAGACTGGATGAGTTCTCGAAGTCGGCGGCCGGAGTAGCCTGCGGTGCGATGGTGATCCTCTCCCCGATCGGGTTGCTCGCAGTTGCGGAACTCATATTCTTCATCGCCGCCTCGGTTTGGTTCGCCACTCGAGTCGCCGGCGCTGTTACAGGATCGAATGCGTCCGAGCGCACCCTGATGGTGTCCAACCACATCCATTCGATGTCGATGATGGCCGCCATGTCCGCTATGGCGTTTCGATCGATGACGATGGAGCACTCAGACCTGCCACTTGGACCGCAGGTGGCACACCACTCCTTGGTCGTTGCCACGGCGAGTCAGTCCGCAACCACTTGGGGGGTTCTGCTGTTGGTGATCACCGAAGTCGTCTTCGCCGCCGCCGCAGTGGTTTCCTTCGGCGTCGCGCTCCCGAGATCAGGAGGCCGTTCTGGCTGGCGCCATGGGACCATGTGGGGGATCGGCATCCTCGAATCGCTGGGAACAATCGTGCTGATCATGGCGATGCTGTGGCACTGAACCTGTCGTTGTCGCCCGAGGACGGGCCTAACGAGAGGTTCTAGGGAAGATCCGCGTCTCAAGCGCTGCGGCGAGGGTATATCTCCGAAACGTGGATGCAACGCACCAGATGTCCAGTGCTGGTCGCTGCCGTGAGCTTCATCGGAGTCGTCGCGCACAAGCTCTCGACAACAGGACAACGCGGATGGAATCGACATCCGCCGGGGGGATTCGCAGGGTTCGGCACCTCACCCGCGAGCTCAGTCGGTAGTTCGCCGCTCCCATCCGGAAGGGGAACAGCTCCTAAGAGGGCTTGTGAATATGGGTGTTCGGGGGCCAACCCGACCTGCTCGCTCTGTCCGATCTCAACGAGTTGTCCGAGGTACATCACGGCAATACGATCTGCGAGCTCCCGCACCACGGCGAGGTCATGGGAGATGAAGATGATACCGATCCCGTGCTGATCGGCCAGGCGCCGGAATAGACCGGCGATGCTTGCCTGCGCAGAAGCATCGAGTCCGCTGATGGGCTCGTCGGCGACGATGAAGTCTGGCGCGCTCGCGAGGGTACGAGCGATAGCTACCCTTTGTCGCTGACCCCCACTCAGCTGGTGAGGGTAGCGATCCGCGAACGAGTAAGGCAGGCCAACCACCTCCAGAAGCCGGAGAACCTCAGCTGACGTCTCGACTCGGCCCATCGGACGATTCGCCTTGATCCCATCGGCAAGCTGACTACCGACCCTGCGGCGATAATTGAGCGAAGCGCTCGGATCTTGGAACACCATTTGTAGCGGTCTGAGCGAACGAGGCCGTTGTCCGCGGCCAAACGCCACACTCTGCCCCGAGAATAGGATCTGCCCGGCGGCAATATCGTTCAGACCGACGATCGCACGCGCCAGGCTCGATTTGCCGCAGCCGGATTCTCCTATCACACCGAGGATCTCGCCGGAACGAACCGAAATCGTGACCCCGTCGACTGCGCGTACTCGCTGTTCTCCGACCCGATACTCGACTACTACATCTTGAACCTCAAGCACGTCAGTCATAACCTGCCCCTAGACACCGCTTCAAGAAGGCTTCGAGTGTAGGGATGCGTCGGAGTGCTGAGCACCTGACGGCGACTTCCGTGCTCGACGACCACCCCTTGAGCCATAACGATCACCTTGTCGGATAGTGCGCTGATAACCCCGAGATCGTGCGAAATCAATGCGACCCCAATCCCAAGTTGACGTCGTATGCGGTCGAACAGGCCGATCACGGTTGCCTGCACCGTCGCATCGAGGGCGGTGGTCGGCTCGTCGGCGATCAACAGGCTCGGGTCGCAAGCGAGAGCAACCGCAATCATGATGCGTTGGCGCATCCCGCCGGAGAACTCCCCGGGACGTTTGTGCAGCGCTCCGACAGGGTCCGGGATCCGCATCAGGTCGAGCAGCTCGATGGCGCGTTGAGTGGCCGGTTTCATGCCGATTCCCAGATTGATCCGTTGATGCTCAGTGATGAGTGTCTGCACTGTCAGCAGCGGATGCAGACTTGCGCGCGCATCCTGCGCCACGTAGCCGATGTCGTGCGCTCGTGCGAGGCGGTGGGACTTTTCGGAGGATCCGACGAGTTCGGTTCCGTGTAGTCGAATCGATCCACTCACGGTCGCGGACGGCGGTTGCAGGCCGAGAATGCAGCGTGCGGTCAGTGTTTTTCCACTTCCGCTCTCTCCGACGATGCCGAGCACTTCGCCTTTCTCGATCGCGAATGAGACGCCTCTGATGACCGGAAGCGACGTTCCGAACCGTAGGCCTAGATTCTCCACCGCAAGCACGGCTGTCATGGATTGATTCCGATCTGGCTATCACGACGGTCGATGTGTCCCCGTACCTCGTCGCCTAAGAGGTTCCACGCCACTACTGTGAGGAAGATCGCCAGCCCGGGGAAGAGCGCGATCCACCACGAATCGAAGTTCGCAAACCCGTCAGCCACCATCGAGCCCCATTCGGGGGTGGGTGGCTGCACTCCAAGTCCGAGGAAAGACAGGCCGGCGAGGAGAAGGATGGCGGTTGCCACTTCGATGGCGGCGAAAACGACTAGCTGACTTGCGACTAGTGGTATCAGATCGGTGCGGATGATCGTGAGATTGCTTCGCCCGAGGAGGCGGCTAGCTTTCACGTAATCCGAGTTGCGAGCGGACATGACGAGCGAGCGTCCCAACCGGGCGTACGCAGGCCAAGATACGATCACGAGCGCGATGACGGCGTTGGTTACTCCTGCTCCTAACGCCGCGGTAACCGCCATCGCCAGGATGATCGCCGGGAAGGCGAACACCATGTCGGCTATCCGCATCAGCATGGCATCGACAACGCCACCGAAATAGCCGGCGACGACACCGATGATCCCGCCCACCAGCATGGATGCAACGACAACTGAGAGCGCGAGCGGAACGGTCGCACGCGCGGCGTAAACCAGTCGGGAGAATACGTCTCTGCCGAGCTGGTCCGTTCCCATCAAGAACTCTGAAGACGGGGGTCGCAAGCGCGGTCCGCTGGCTGCTAGCGGGTCGAAGGTGGCGATGAGGTTCGGGATGAGCATCGCTGTCAGAGCAACCCCGAGAATGGTCACGCTGACCAAGACATTCGGATTTACGCGACTGAGTTGTGCTTGTGGCGCAACTAGCACGCGCCTCCACCGGCTCATGAAACGCCTGCTCTGCGATCGAAGAGCACGATGAGAAGGTCGGCGATGAGGTTGACGGTGATGTAAACGAGCGCTATCAGCAGAGTGACTCCCATGATCGCTGGTAGATCGAGGCTGACGGAGCTGGTGTAGGCATATCGCCCTACTCCGGGCCATGAGAACACGATTTCGACGAGTACTGCCCCTGACAAGAGGCTGCCGAACGCGAGACTTCCTGCTGTGATGATGGACGGAACCGCGCTGCGCAGCACGTGTCGCAGTGCGATGTAACGCGTAGGCAGCCCCTTTGCTCGAGCAGCAAGGACATAGTCCTCGGACAGGACTTCGAGCACTGCTGTTCGCGTCAGACGGACGATAAGGCCGAAAGTTGGGATGGCGAGTACGACCGCTGGGAGTACCAAGTGCGATGCGGTGGACCCGAAGGCAGCCCAGTCTCCGGCGATGACCGAGTCGATGATGAGGAATCCTGTAATGCGCGGGGGGGCGGTTATCCCCGGATCGAGCTGGCCTGGACCCGGCGCAATTCTGAGCACGAAGTAGAACAGGTAGAGAACCAGAACCGCCAGCCCGAAAGAGGGGACTGAGATCCCGGCCATGCTGGCAAGTCTTACGGCCCGATCGACCCAGCCACCTTTCCGTAGGGCGGCAATCAGCCCGAGGGAGACTCCGAAGATGAGTGCGATTATGACGGATGCGCACGCCAGCTCGATGGTTGTGGGGAAGAACTCCTTGAGATCTTCGATGACGGGCCGGTTGGTCCGTTGCGACGTGCCAAGATCTCCCCTCAGGAGTCCCGCGACGTAGGTGAAGTACTGGACTGGCAGGGGTTGATCGAGGCCGTGTTTAGCGTTGTATGCAGCGACGGCTTCGGAGTCGCTGGCGGCGCGTTCGCCGAGGTTCGCAATCGCCGGGTTCGAAGGCACCACACTTGTGAGCAGGAAGACGACGAGGGTCACACCGACCGCCAGGAGCGTACCTTGAGTAAGTCGCTTCGCTGTGAACCTCCAGATGCTGGTTGTTGAAACCCTCGTCGTCTCTGCCATGCGCGAACTACCGCTCTCAGAAGTGCAGTGACTTCAGATCAACGAGCCAGACCGGATTGGCGGTCACGCCGCGAAGATCCGGATTGGCGACGAGAACCTGAGACGGCTGGATCAAGGGGACGAAGGGACTGCGCTTGAGCATGGGCTCCTGCGCCCGCTGGTAGAGGTCCTGGCGTGTGGTGGGGTCGGTGTCAACCGCGGCGCGGCTGGCCAGATCCGCAATGAGGGGCGACGCCGTGGCTGGCCAACCTGCTCGCGTGGCGATGAGGTTGCCAGGGAAGAAGATCTGGTAGTTGCCGGCGTCCGGGAAATCTGGCGTCCACGCCCACATGCCCATCTCGTCCCGCCCGGCGATATATGACTCCCGAGCCACTGACAGGGGCTGACCGTCAAGTTTGATCGTGATCCCCACCTCAGCGAGGCTGGACTGGATCGAGATCGCCATGTCGTTGAATGAGACACCGTTGATGACGACGTCGCTGGCATAGTGGAGGGTCGCGGTCGGATCTGCGCTCATGCGGCCCAAAGCCTCTTTAGCGCGGGCCACGTCTCGTTCTGGTGCCAGGTCTGAGGCGAGTGCTCCCGCGAACATTGAGGGAACGACGCCTGCAGCTTGGATCGCTCCTTTCCCGGCAAGAGCCGTCAGAGCCTCATAGTCGAGACCGTAGCGGACCGCCTCCTGGAAGTCAGGCGACGAGCTGATGGGCGAAATTGCCGGGTTGTCGTTACTGAAGAGGAAGATCAAGTTTGGCGATGCCCCGGTGACAACGTTGAGGCCCGTATCGCCCGCTATTTGGTCCGAAGAGAGGTCAAGCGCGAGATCGGATTCGCCGGCTGAGATGTTCAGCTTCTGCACGGTTGCGTCAACGTTGCGGATCACGATCTGACTGAATGCGGGTTCTTCGCCCCAATAGTCGTCATTTCGCGTCAACGTGACGGTGTCAACCGTGCTGAACGAGGTGATGGCGTACGGGCCGCTTCCCTGCGAGTCAGCGTTGAGGCTTGCCTCGGCGGTGTCCGACTGGTCTGCGCCGGGCCCTGACTGGCCGCCGTTCGATTGGACAACAGCCGAGTTGAGCACGCCGAGTGACGGACTGGTGACGATGGCGGGCACAGCAGGGTTGGGGGCGGTGAGGTTGATCACGAATGTTCGGGCATCGGGGGCGGCAAAGCTCATTCCCTCCACCAGGAACGACGGGCTGCCCTGGATGTTCTGAACCCGTTCGAACGAGAACAGAACGTCGGCGGCCGTCAACGGTGTCCCGTCAGCGAAGGTGACACCGTCACGAAGAGTGAAGGTGTAGCTCAGCCCATCGGAACTGACCTCATACGATTCGGCAAGGAGCCCCACGGGGGTAGTCGCATCCTCACTATCGAGGGTGAGGAGCGTCTCGTAGACCGCTTCACTGATCATGATCGCCGTCGGCTCGATGAGGCGGGCAGGATCAGCGGTGACGAGTTGGAAGCTTGTGTCGACCACGAGTGTCGAATCGCCAGGGCTCGGATCAGAGCTCGGCACACAACCTGACAAGATCAAGGCGAACAGAGCCGTCGTTGTCATTCCGATCAGATATTGCGGTGACTTCTTCATTGAATCCTCATCAGGTATGGCGCTTGGGGGGTCAGCACGTCAAGCTAGTATCCAAATAATTCACCCAATTATCAATATCGACGGAAATAAGTTACATGATGGTTGCATTCACCGGCCGCGGGAGGCGGTCGCCGTCAAACGCGGATCGAGGTGGAATACGCCCAAGGCCGCCGCTACGACGAACCGGCTGCTGCGCCACATACGAGGAGATCATCGTTGCCAGCGTTCAAAAAGGCTCTGCGCGCGGAGTGTCTCGCGCACCAATCAGAATCCCGACGCGGTGAAGAGCGGCACAACGGAAGCGATGATCGGCAAGACAAGCTGTCCGTACGCCTAAGAGACGTTCACAGCTCACCCACGCACAGAATGGAAAATCTAGCTACCGCATGGCACACGCAACCACCGCATCCACCCCGCTTCCCGCAGCGCTGGCCGCAGCTGTCGCTGAGAGCGACCGCATCAAGACCCGCGCGATTGACCTTGCTGCCTACGCGAGCGACGCTTCGCACTACCTGTTGACGCCCAACGCCGTCATCGTTGCGGCTGATTCCGCCGAGATCGCCCGCATTTTGGCGGCAGCCTCTCTCACCGGCTCGGGGATAACGTTCCGGTCAGGGGGCACAAGTCTGTCGGGGCAGTCCAGCGGTGACGGCGTGCTGATCGACGTGCGCCAGCGTTTCGGGGCAATTGAGGTGCTTGACGGCGGTCGTCTGGTGCAGGCTCAGCCCGGGGCGACCGTGCGGCAGGTAAACGCGCGACTCGCACCCTATGGCTATCGCCTCGGCCCCGACCCGGCGAGCGAGGTGGCCTGCACGGTTGGCGGTGTCGTCGCGAACAACTCCAGTGGCATGGCGTGCGGCATCGAAGAGAACACCTATCGAACGCTTGAATCAATGATCTTCGTCCTCCCGTCGGGGACGACCGTCGACACTGCAGCGCAGGACGCAGATGCGGCGCTGCGGCGGGCGGAGCCTGAGCTCGTGAACGGACTCGAGAGGCTTCGTCGGCGTGTGCTAGCCGACCCTGCTTCGGTCGCCCGTATCCGGAGCCAATTCGCCCTGAAGAACACGATGGGTTACGGCATCAATGCCTTCCTCGATTTTGAGCGTCCGGTCGACCTGCTCGCACACCTCATCATTGGATCGGAAGGCACGCTCGCGTTCGTTGCCGAAGCGACATTCCGCACCGTCAAGGTGCATTCGCTCGTCTCGACATCCATCGCCGTGTTCCCGACGATCGAATCGGCGACCACAGCGCTGCCCGACCTTGTCGCTTCCAGCGCGGCGACGCTTGAGCTGATGGACGCGGCCTCTTTGCGCGTCGGGCAGGGGCTTGCCGGTGCGCCGGACGACATCATTGGCTTTAGAGTCGAGCAGCACGCGGCGCTTCTTGTCGAGTACCGTAGCGACGATGCTGCCGAGCTCGCGGCGCTCGCCGCCGCCGGCGAACATGTTCTGGCCGCACAGCCGCTCCGTGGACTTGCTCAGTTCCGCGAGGACGCCGCCAGTCGCAGCCGTGCCTGGGCGTTCCGTAAGGGACTGTACGCCTCTGTCGCAGGAGCACGACCGTCGGGCACAACCGCCCTCCTCGAGGATGTTGTCGTGCCCGTGCCCGCACTCGCGGCGACGTGTAGGTCGTTGCAGGACCTCTTTGCGCGATACTCCTACGCGGACAGCGTCATCTTCGGTCACGCGAAAGACGGCAATATCCACTTCATGCTGACCGATCGTTTCGAGGGCGACGAGGCGCTGCGCCGGTATCTGTCGTTCACCGAAGAGATGGTTGAAGCCGTGCTCGCCGCCGGAGGCAATCTCAAGGCCGAGCACGGCACGGGGCGCGCGATGGCACCCTATGTGCGCCGGCAGTACGGAGACGAACTCTACGCCGTGATGCGGGAGCTAAAGAGTCTGTGCGACCCCGTCGGCATCATGAACCCTGGCGTCATCATTGACGAGGACATGAGAGCGCATGTCACTCACATCAAACTCCCCCTTCCGATAGAAGAAGAAGCAGACCGCTGTGTCGAATGCGGCTACTGCGAGCCGGCATGCCCGAGTCGCAACCTCACGCTGACGCCGCGTCAGCGCATCGTCGTGCGGCGTGCCGAGAAAGCGGCTCGTGAGCGCGGCGATCACGAGCTCGCTGACGAGCTGGATCGCCAGTACCAGTATGACGGCGTAGAGACGTGCGCCGTCGACGGGATGTGCCAGACAGCGTGCCCCGTGCTCATCAATACCGGGACTCTCGTCAAACGCCTCCGCCGCGAGGACGCAAGCCCGGTCGCTAAACGAGTGTGGCAGGCGGCCGCTTCTGAATGGGGCGCAGCGACGCGTATCGGATCCGCCGCTCTCACCGCTGTGAAGCATGTGCCCGCGCCGATTATCCGTGTAGCGACCTCGGTGGGTCGAGCCGTTCTCGGTGCCGATGCGGTGCCCGAGTACTCCGCCGAGCTTCCGCGTGGGGGACTTGCGCGCCGCCGCATGCGCCCACGGGTCGGCGCGCCCGACACGGAACCAATGGCCGCATACGTCCCCGCATGTGTCAACAGCATGTTTGGTCCCGCCGGAGACGGCCTCGGAGTGTCGAGTGCGTTCACGCGCCTGCTCGAGCGGGCGGGTATTGCCCTTGCCGTCCCGGAGGGCGTGGAGTCGATGTGCTGCGGAACGCCCTGGTCATCGAAGGGCTTTGTGGACGGCTACGCCATAAACCAACGCCGCACCGTGGCTGCGGTTCGGATGGCGACCGGTGACGGTGCGCTCCCGGTCATCGTTGACGCTTCCAGCTGCACGGAAGGATTCGTAAACCTCCTGAAGGGGCAAGGGATCCAGGTTGAAGATGCCGTTGCTTTCACCGTCCGCGAGATCCTGCCGCGAGTCAGCGCTGTACCGATCGTAGACTCGCTCGTGCTGCACCCGACGTGTTCGTCTGCGCAGATGGGTCTCGATCCGCAGCTTCGTGCGATCGGGATGGCAGTCGCACGCAACGTCATCGTGCCCCAGTCATGGGGATGCTGTGCTTTCGCCGGGGACCGAGGCATGCTGCATCCGGAGCTCACGGAATCCGCCACTCAAGCAGAGGCGGCTGAGGTCCGCGCCGTTGGTGCCGACGCGCATGCTTCGTGCAACCGAACGTGTGAGCTTGGCATGACTCGGGCGACTGGAGAAGAGTACAGCCATGTCATCGAGCTATTGGAGCGAGCAACCAGGCGCTCCGAAACGGGACTGGGAGCCGCCAGAAAAGGCCAGATCCGGTAGCCACATCACGTGTGTTTGCGGGATGACCATGCGACCTCCACACGGTGGACGATGCCGCGATCGGCGAGGCGTGGTCGGTGTGGCGCCCGGCACACCTAAGCCCAGGCCAACCGCATGGGACACACCGTCAACAACGCGCCTTGACTCGTAGAGGACCTCCGCGTAGCGGCGTGGCGCACCTCTCCATCGTCCCGGCCAGGCTGCGATCTCGACCGTGAAGACCGACTCCACCGTGAGACCGATGAGGCTGGGCCTAGGCGCGGGACCCATCGCCGGGTAGTTTGGTTTTGGGGGGTGGATCGCTCCCGGCGAGAAGGGGAAGCACATGGGATTTCTGGACGACGCGAAGGCGAACATCTCCGAAGGATTCGAGAAGGCGAAGGACTTCACCGAAGACACCGTCGAGAATGTCAAGGACTTCGTCGGTGATGCCGCCGACAAGACGCAGGATGTCGCAGGCGACGCGGTGGACAGGACCAAGGATGCCGCGGCCGATGTCACCGACAAGACGCAGGACGTCGCGAGCGACGCTGTCGAGAATGTCAAGCACGTCACCGGCGAGGTCGTCGACGATGTGCAGGGCTTCGCGAGCGGTGCCGTCGACAAAGCCAAAGGCGTCGCGGCCGACCTCAGGGGTGACTCGGGCGAGGCCGCCGCTGCCGTGAACCCCACAGAAGACGTGGCTGGGGGCGGTTCCGGAGTCTGACCCGTCGGCATTGCGCGCGGGGTTGGCGGTGCTCGCCACGGCCGGCACCATTGCGTCCGCCGAGCCGATCTCGGCCGACCACTCGATCGGCGTGCCGACGATAAGACCCCTTCTCGGCGAAAACGCCGCAGCTCTGGCGTACGCTACCGATAACCAGGTGCGGCAGGATCGCTCGCGCACGGGGCATCCGTTCCGCTCGGGCGTCTGTGGTGCGACGCGCAGAACGGAGCAACGGTGAGGGCAGGGGTGCCGCGCGAACGACGCGAGGGCGAGCGTCGGGTCGCCGCTACCCCCGAGACGGTGCGCCAACTCGTGGGGTTGGGACTCGAGGTCGAGGTCGAGACCGGCGCCGGGGTCGCATCCGGGCACGCAGATTCCGCCTACACGGATGCCGGAGCCGTCGTCTCACCGGAACTCGACCCGCTCGGCGTCGACGTCTACCTGCACGTGCGCCCGCTCACGCCCGAGCTCGTGGCGCAGCTGCGGCCCGGCACGGTCACCGTCGGCCTCGCCTCTCCGGCCACGGAGCTGCAGACTGTCGCCGCCCTCGCTGCCGAGCACGTCACCGCCTTCGCGCTCGAGCTCGTGCCGCGCATCTCGCGCGCGCAGTCGATGGACGCGCTCACTTCGCAGGCGCTCGTGACCGGCTACCGTTGCGTGCTGGAGGCGGCGTTGCGTTTGCCGCGTTTCTTCCCGCTCTTCATGACGGCGGCGGGAACGATTCCGCCCGCGCGTGTGCTCGTGCTCGGTGCCGGGGTCGCCGGTCTGCAGGCGATCGGCACGGCGAAGCGCCTGGGCGCCCGGGTCTCGGCCTACGACGTGCGCCCCGCGTCCGCCGATGAGGTCGCTTCGATGGGTGGGCGTTTCATTGCTCTGAACCTCGACGCGGTCGAGGGAGCCGGCGGCTACGCGCGCGAGCTGAGCGATGACCGGGCGACCCGGCAGCGCGAGCTGCTCGCCCCCCATGTGGCCGAGGCCGATGTCCTCATCACCACGGCGGCGATCCCCGGGCGCCCGGCGCCACTCCTCGTGACGGCAGACATGGTGGCCGGAATGCGTCCGGGCTCTGTCGTCGTCGATCTCGCCGCGGAGTCCGGCGGCAACGTCGAAGGGGTCGTGGCCGGCGAGGAACGCGCGGTGCGAACGAGAGCAGGTGACGGCACGGTGACGCTGCTCGGCATGAAGGACGCGGCGTCCGCGATGCCCTCTGACGCATCGCGCCTCTACGCCAAGAACGTCGCCAATCTGCTTGAACTGATGGTGGCCGATGGTGTGGTCGCACCGGACTTCGGCGACGAGGTCGTGGCCGGCGCGTGCCTGACCCATGACGGTGTGGTGCGGCATCCGCCGACCGCGGAGGCCGTCTCCGCCCAGACGCGGGAGGGGGAACGCTGATGGACGGCATCGCAATGCTCACGGTCGTGGTGCTCGCGGTCGTCGTGGGCTTCGAGGTCGTGTCGAAGGTGTCGAGCACCTTGCACACGCCGCTCATGTCCGGCGCGAACGCCATCCACGGCATCATCCTCGTCGGTGCGATCGTCGTGGCAGGCCAGGCGCAGAACGGTTGGGTACTGTCCGTCGCTCTCCTCGCCGTCGTGCTCGCGACCGCGAACCTCGTCGGCGGTTTCGTCGTGACCGACCGGATGCTCGAGATGTTCCGGGGCGGGAGCGGGGCGAAGCGCGGTGGCAGAGGCCGGGGCGCTGAATCGGAGAGGGGTGCCGGAGAATGACCGTGCTTTCCCCCACCTGGACAGCCCTGCTCTACTTGGTCGCCGCGGTCTGCTTCATCCTCGCGCTCAAGGGTCTCAGCTCGCCGCGCACCGCTCGTCGTGGCAACCTCGTCGGCGCGGCCGGCGCGCTCCTCGCCGTCGTGACCGTCTTCCTCTCCACCCGACTGGAGAACGTTCCGGCGATCCTCGCCGCGATCGTCGTGGGGTCGGCGATCGCCGCCCCGGTCGCACGTCGCGTGAAGATGACGCAGATGCCCCAGCTCGTCGCCCTCTTCAACGGGGTCGGTGGCGGCGCGGCCGCGCTCGTCGCCCTGCTCGAGCTCTCCCACAACGCGGACCCATGGGCGCGGCTCGCGATCGTGTTCACGGTGCTCATCGGCGCGATCTCCTTTGCGGGCTCCGGTGTCACCTTCGCCAAGCTGCAGGAGCTCATCACGACCAGGCCGGTGGTCTTCGCCGGCATGCGCTGGGTCATGTCCGCCGTGTTGCTGCTCGCCGTCGGCGGTGGTGCCGCAATCGTACCGACCGGTTCGGTCGTGCTCGCTGTCGTGCTGCTGGCCATCGGTCTCGCCGCCGGGGTGCTGCTGGTGTTGCCGGTCGGCGGAGCCGATGTGCCGATCGTCATCTCTCTGCTCAACGCGTTCACGGGGCTCGCGGTCGCGGCATCCGGGATCGTGCTCGGCAATGTGCTGCTCGTCGTGGCCGGAACGCTCGTGGGGGCGAGCGGAACGATCCTCACCCGTGCCATGGCGTCCGCGATGGGGCGCAGCGTCTCCGGTATCCTGTTCGGGGCGTTCCGGGGCGGCTCGACCGCCGGCTCGACGGTGCTCAGCGAGCGTCCGGTGCGATCCTCGAGTGCCGAGGATGTGGCCGTGCTGCTCGGCTATGCGCAGCGGGTCGTGGTGGTGCCTGGCTATGGGCTGGCCGTCGCGCAAGGGCAGCACACCATGGTGGAGCTCGCCGCCGCACTAGAGGCGCGCGGGGTCGAGGTCGTGTATGGCATCCACCCGGTCGCCGGTCGCATGCCCGGTCATATGAACGTGCTGCTCGCCGAGGCGAACGTGCCCTATGAATCGCTCAGGGAGATGGCGGAGGTGAATCCCGAGTTCAAGACGACGGATGTCGCGCTCGTCGTCGGTGCGAACGACGTGGTCAATCCGGCAGCCAAGTCCTCCCCCGGATCGCCGATCTTCGGCATGCCGATCCTCGAGGTGTCGGATGCGCGACAGGTGGTCTTCCTCAAGCGGTCGATGCGGCCGGGGTTCGCCGGCATCGAGAACGAGCTGCTCTACGATCCGAAGACGACGCTGCTCTTCGGTGACGCCAAGGAATCACTCGGAAAGGTGCTGAACGCGGTCAAAGCGCTGTAACCGGTCGCCCCGGATCCTGTGGCTGGTCGATCCCGCTCGTGGTAATCGATGCCGCTTGGTAGCCTCTATCGCACCAGCTTGCGCGTTGCGCCACCCAGGATGGCGCGGAACGCGGAAAGTGGCGCGGATGATGTGGAAGGTGGCGCAGGCGCGGTCGGACGCGGCCAGTCGCGGTCGGCGCGGAGCGGGAGCGTCGTGAACGAAGCCCCCATGCCGCGCACGTAGACTGGGGAGGTTCCTGATCGTGAGAAGAGGTCGCCGCGTGGCCAACCCCCGGGATGCCGCAGCGCACACCGCGCCGGAGTGGATCGTCCCGCTCGTCCGAGCGATTCTCGCCGTCGTTCCGGCTGTCGTCATCACCTTCTCGCCCGATCACTCGCCGGAGTCCGGTCTGATCGTCTTCGGCTGCTGGGCACTCGCGACCGGTCTCGTCGTCGGCGCGCTCAGCCTGCGGCGCTTCGGCGACAGAGTGAGCCGTTCCCTTTTCGCCGCAAACGGCGTGATCACCACGGCGGCGGGCATCCTGGCGCTCGGCCTCTTCGGTGGCGGTCTCGGCTTCTTCCTCTACCTCGTCACCGTGTGGGCTGCGCTCACCGGTTTCCTCGAGCTCTACGCTGGCCTGCGCGTGCGCGGCCGCTCTACGTCTTCACGCGACTGGCTCACGGCGGGAGGCCTCACGGCGGTTCTCGCGATCGTGTTCCTGCTGCTGCCGCCGAATGCGGTGGTCGCTGTTGGACTGCTCGGCGCCTACCTCGTGATCCTCGCCGTCTTCCTCGGCATCGCCGCGTTCTCGCTCAAGTGGAATGTGGCAGGCAAGGCGCGTGCGGCTACGGCCAGCGCCGCTCTCAGCGATTCGGACCCCTCGTGACCCAGCCGATGCCCCCAGCCAACCAGCCCAGCCGCCGTGACATCCTGCGGCCCGTCGAGATGCTGGTCGGCGCCGGTATAGCCGGGGTCTTCGTTGGGCTCGTGGTGCTGCTCGCGACCCGGGAGCTTTTGCTCTCGGTGATCGCGCTCGGTGTCGCCTTCATCGTCGTGCTCGTCGTGCTCGCGATGTTCGCGATGACATGGAAGCCGGATGCCGAGGAGACCGCCGACCTCGACGAGCAGGACCGCGACTCCGGTCACTGACCTGCCGGTTTGGTGCCAGCCGGCTTGGTGCCCGGTGTGGCTTGGTGCCCGGTGTGGCTTGGTGCCCGGTGTGTTTGGCCTTCCCAGATCAGGATCGACTCTCATCAGCGCCTGTGCGCGCCAGTTCCCGTGTTCCGCGCCGTTCTGGGTGGCGCAGAACGCGCGAACTGGCGCGGATCGTGTGGGTACGACCCGTGTGGGTACGACCCGTGTGGGTACGACCACACGGGGTGGCCGGAGCCGGGAGCGGGGTCAGCCGAGTTCGTCGACGAGCTCGTTCGCGAGCCCGATGTAACCGGCCGGAGTGAGCGCGAGCAGACGCTGCCTGGACGCGTCGCCGATGTCGAGGGTCTCCACGAACTCCGCGAGCTCCGCTTGTCCGATGCGCTTGCCGCGTGTGAGGTCCTTGAGCAGTGCGTATGGGTCGGAGATCTGCGAGCGTCCGGCGGCGACCTCCGCGCGGATGACCGTCTGGATCGCCTCGCCGAGGATCTCCCAGTTCGCGTCGAGGTCGGCGAGCAGTGCCGAGCGGTCGAGGTCGATCTCCCGCAGACCGCGCTGGATGTTGTCGAGCGCGAGCAGCGAGTGCCCGAAGCCGACGCCGATGTTGCGCTGTGCGCTCGAATCGGTGAGATCACGTTGCAGGCGCGAGGTCACGAGGGTCGCGGCGAGCGAATCGAGCACGGCGCTCGACAGTTCGAGATTGGCCTCGGCGTTCTCGAAGCGGATCGGATTGATCTTGTGCGGCATCGTCGACGAGCCGGTCGCACCCGCCTGCGGGATCTGCCGGAAGTAGCCGAGCGAGATGTAGGTCCATATGTCGGTGGCCAGGTTGTGCAGCACCCGGTTGGCGTGTGACACCCGTCCGTACAGCTCCGCCTGCCAGTCATGCGATTCGATCTGCGTCGTCAGCGGGTTCCAGTCCAGGCCGAGGCTCTCGACGAACTCGCGTGAGATCTTCGGCCAGTCTGCGTCGGGGTCGGCGACGAGGTGGGCGGCGAAGGTGCCGGTCGCGCCCGAGAACTTGCCGAGAAACTCGGTCGCCTCGATCTGATCCGCGATGCGGGTGAGACGGTGCACGAAGACCGCGAGCTCCTTGCCCATCGTCGAGGGGGTGGCCGGCTGGCCATGGGTGCGACTGAGCATCGCGGCATCCCGGTGCTCCTGGGCCAGAACGCGCAGGGCACCGACGACGGCACGCAGCTTCGGCAGCCACACCGTGCCGACGGCGTCGCTCACGGTGAGCGCGTAGGAGAGGTTGTTGATGTCCTCGCTCGTGCAGGCGAAGTGCGTGAGCTCGGCGATCGAGTCGAGGCCGATGGATGTCAGTCGCCGGCGTACGAGGTACTCGACGGCCTTCACGTCGTGGCGGGTGACCGCCTCGAGCTCGGCGAGCTCGTCGATCTCGCCCTGCCCGAACCCTGTGACGAGGCTGCGGAGCGACGCCTTCTGCGCATCCGTCAGCGGCGACGAGCCGAACATGGAGTGGTCGGTCAGATAGATGAGCCACTCGACCTCGACCTGAACGCGGGCACGGTTGAGCCCGGCCTCGGAGAGGAACTCCCCCAGCTCGGTGACGGCGCTGCGGTAGCGGCCGTCGAGCGGGCTGAGAACCTGAGGGGGCAGGGGACTCATCGGACTCCTTGTCGGATTGCGGGGGCGATTTGCCGGAACAGTGCCTGCGAAGACCTCTCAATCATCCCAAGAACCGTGTCGAACATCGCATCGTCCGAGTAGTAAGGGTCGGGCACTTCCCGCAGGTGAGCCTGTTCCGGGTCGAAACTCAGGATCAAGCGCACCTTGTCGCGGTCGCGGTTGCGGTGCGCCCACGCCTTGAGAATACGTTCCTGGCTGCGGTCGAAGACGACAACGAGGTCGAGTTCATCGAAGGAGAGCGGATCGAACTGCCGCGCCCGATGATTGCTGCCGTCGTAACCGCGGCGGGCGAGTGCCTCGATGGTGCGCGCGTCGGCCTGCTCGCCGACGTGCCAGTCGCCTGTCCCCGCCGAGCTCGTGCTGATGAAACGCCCCAACCCGGCGTGCGCGACCTGCTCGCGTAGCACCACCTCGGCCATGGGCGAGCGGCAGATGTTGCCCGTGCACACGAACGAGATTCGGAAGGGCGTCGCATCGTCGGAGCTGAGCGCGCCAAAACCCATGCGTCCCATTCTGCTGGACTTTGCTCTCCTGCACACCTGCAATCTCGCACGGATTTCGCACCGATTCCGGATGCGGCCACCTGGCTCGTGGCGAGAGTACGAGACTTCCTCCGGAAGGACGCATCGAAGGGAGGGCGTGACATGAACGACGACACGGACCGGTGGGATCCGGGTTCCGGCGCCACGCGCGGCACGGAACTAAGAGCGCAGCGAGGTATCCTCGCGGATTTGCTCCACGACGTCGAGGCGGCGCAGTCGTCGCTGTCGGCGTCGCTCGAGTTCGGTGAGTGGCGGTCGGATGCGCAGCGTGCCTTCGCCGGCAAGCTCGAGGAGTTGCGTCGGAAGGTCGCGCGCACGGCCCGTACGATCGACGACGCGATCGTCGCGTTCGACGGCTCGATAGCACGGCTCACGACGAGCTGAAGGTGTTCGACGATGACGAACGGTCTGCTTCGGCTGGGTCGCGCGGCGTTCTCGTCATCTCGGGTGGGGGGTCGACCGCGGTCGCGACCGAAGATCTGTCCTCCCGGTCGGCGATGCTCCGGCACCTGGGTGACGAGGCCGAGCGGTGGCGCACGGAACTCCGGCGCACGAGCACCCCCGACGACCTTCCCGCCCCGCTCTGGCGGGAAGGTGAGCCATCCGCCGCGCTCGTCGGTCTAGGGTTCGCGGTCGACGAGATCGCGAGTGAGGCACGAGTGCTGGCCGCGGCGCTCGAACAGGCCGGGGAGCAGTATGGGGCGACGGAGCGGTTTCTCGAACGTCTGCTCGGGACCTCGGGATCGTTCACGGCCTGGATCGTCGGTTTCCTCGGCGCGCGGATGCTGCCGGCCATCGTCGGTGCCGCAGTAGGGCTCACCGGGAGCATCGGGATCCCGGCATTGCTGGCGCTCGCCATCGCGCGAGGACCCCGCGCCTTCTCGGTCGCCGGGACCGGGCGCACTCTCGACGACTGGGTCCAACGGAATCGCGCGCTCTTCTGCAATCCGGTCACCTCCGCGCTCATCAGGGGCTTCGTGTCCTCCGTCGACGATCTGGTCGCCGGAGTCGCGGGTGTACCGTGGCCGATCACGGCCGCCCTCGGAGACGACGGTCTCGGCATCGTCTCCCTGGATACCTCGGCGGCCGGACTTCTCGTGATCTCGCGTCCGCTCGGCCTGTTGCGGGAGACCCCGGTGACGATGCGGCGCGTGACCGCGAGTGGGGATCCCCACCGGCCCGGTGCTGCGGCGGGAACGCCCGGGAGGACGCCCGGGCTTGAGGGAGTAAGCACGGATGCCGACGGACGCGTGGCGTCGACCCTAGGAACCGAAGGCATCGCCATTGCGCCGCCGGCGGGGATCCGCGATCTCGTCGAGCGGATCCCGCCGCCGCGCGACGATCTTCCGCAGGTGCGGATCGAGCGCTACGGCCCGGTGGAGGATCCCCGCTGGCTCGTCTACATCGGAGGGACGGTCGATTGGGGAGTTGCCGGCGTCGGGAATCCGTGGGATCTGAGGTCCAACGTCGAGGCCATGGCCGGTCCTGCACGCCCGCCGGAGAACGAGGTGCCCGGTGCGTCGGCTGAGGCGAGCACGAGCGGGGCGGGTTCCTACCGGGGGGTGGTCGCCGCGATGGCCGCAGCCGGGGTCGCGCCGGGCGACTCCGTGGTGCCGATCGGACACTCGCAGGGGGGCATCCTGGCCGCGCGACTCGCCGCGGATGGCGCGTATCGCAGTGAGGCGGTGCTCACCATCGGCGCCCCGGTGGAACAGATCGAGCTGCCACGGGGCCTTACTGCTCTGCAGCTCGCGCACACCGACGACCCTGTGCCGTCGCTCGGCGGCATAGCGGGTGCGGGCTCGGCGACGGGTGCTGCAGCGGAGGCCGGCAGCGAACGGGTCATCGTGCGCCGCGAGTACTTCGCCGGGCGCGCGGTGTCGGGCGAAGGACTCGTGCCGTCACACGCGATCTCCGCCTATGCCGAGACCGCCGCTCTCGCCGACGAGTCGGATGACCCGATGCTCACCAGATTCCGGGCAGTCATGGCATCCTGCGTCGGCGACGAACAGGGAGTCGTGACCTGGTGGTTGGGGGTGCGTCGTTGAGCGACGGCGAGGCTATCGTCTGTCCTCCCTCGTGACGGGGCGCAGGATCAGGCCGAGCAGCCAGCTGATGACACCCAGCACGAGCGCGCCGAGCACGCCCCACCAGAAGCCGTCGATGGAGAGGCCGAATCCGAAGAGTCCGCTGATCCACGCCACGAGCAGGAGCAGCAAACCGTTCACAATGAGGGCGAGGAGGCCGAGCGTGAGCACGTAGAGCGGGAATGCGACGACCCGCACGACGCTGCCGACCACGCCGTTCACGAGGCCGAAGATGAACGCGATGAGTAGATAGGTGAGCACCGTCGCGAGAGTGTCGTCCGCATACGGTCGCACATTCACGCCGGCCACGATGAAGGTGGTGAGCCACAACGCGACGGCGTTGACGATCAGCTTGAGGAGGAATCCGCCCATGACTCCACTATTCCACCGATGAACGCTGACGTCACGGGCGACACGATAGACCGGCGGCTCGCTCTGTTCATGCCGCCCCTGGCATACCTGAGGAATAGACTCGACAGGGTGACCGATACGACACCTGAGCCGGCAGTCGCATTCCCGAGTGGGCCTGTCGTCAGGCTGCGCCCCGAGATCGTGGCGCTACCGGCCTATAAGCAGGGCAGGCCCGCCGCGGCGGACGCGTTCAAACTGTCGAGCAACGAGAACCCCTTCGACCCGCTCCCGAGCGTTGTCGAGGCCGTTGCCGACGCCGTGGACTTCAACCGCTATCCGGATGCCACCGCCCTCGACTTGCGCGAGCGACTGGCCGCGAAGCACGGCGTCGGCGTCGGCGCCGTGCACGTCGGCGCCGGTTCCGTCGCCTTGCTCGCGCAGTTCGTGCTCGCGACCTCTGCGCCCGGTACCGAGGTCGTATACTCCTGGCGTTCCTTCGAGGCCTACCCTGGGCTCGTCACGGTGGCGGGAGCGACGAGCGTCCAGGTTCCGAACCGCGCCGACCACGGCCACGACCTGCCGGCGATGGCGGCAGCCGTCGGTGACAGCACCAGTCTCGTCATCGTCTGCTCTCCCAACAACCCCACCGGCACGATCGTCACCGAGAACGAGTTCCACGCGTTCATGGCCGCGATTCCGTGCGAGGTGCTCGTCGTGCTCGACGAGGCCTATGCCGAGTTCGTCGGAGACGTGGTCGGGGCGGATGGCAGCCCGGCCGTGCACGGCATCCCCGTGCTCGACCGCTATCCCAACCTCGTCGTGCTGCGCACCTTCTCGAAGGCCTACGGACTCGCCGGACTGCGTGTCGGCTATGCCATCGGCCCCGTCGAGGTTCTCGAGGCGGCGCGTTCGACCGCGATCCCGCTCTCGGTGACCGGTTCGGCCGCGGCCGCGGCGCTCGCATCGCTCCACGTCGAAGACGAACTGCTCGATCGGGTGCGCGTGATCGCCGCCCGTCGCGACGCGCTCTACTCGGCGCTCGGCGAGCAGGGCTGGGCCGTGCCCCGGCCGCACGGCAATTTTCTCTGGCTACCGACCGCCGAGCAGACCTCTCAGGCTGCCGAACAGCTTGCGGCTGCAGGCCTCGTCACCCGCCCCTTCCACCCGGAGGGCATCCGGGTCTCGATCGGGGAGCCGGAATCTGTGGAGAGACTCCTCGAGATCACAGGCAAGATTATGGAATCTCTACCAACGGGGCATCCAGCCCGACGGGTAGCGTAGAGCGGTGGCTGCCCCAGCGAATGACTTCAGCGTGCCGACGGTCCAGCTCCTCACTCCTGACGGCGAGTTCACGCCGAACGCCGCCGCCGCCGAGTTCCTGCCCTATTTCGAGCGGCTGGATGAAGCCGACATCCGTCGCTTCTATCGCGACATGGCCGTCATGCGCCGCTTCGACACCGATGCCGCGAACCTGCAGCGTCAGGGCCAGCTCGCGCTCTGGGTACCGAGCCATGGCCAGGAGGCCGCCCAGGTGGGCTCGGCCTACGCCACCCGCCCGCAGGATCACATCTTCCCCAGCTATCGTGAGCACGTCGTCGGCATGATCCGAGGGCTCGACCTCGTCGATATCCTGCGCATGTTCAAGGGTGTGACGCTCGGCGGATGGAAGCCAGAGGAGAACGGCAACTTCCACCTCTACACCCTTGTACTCGCCTCGCAGACTCTGCACGCGACGGGCTATGCGATGGGACTGCAGTTCGACGGCGTGACCGCGACGGGCGATCCCGACACCGACCAGGCGGTCATCGTCTACTACGGCGACGGGGCGTCCTCTCAGGGCGATGTCAACGAGGCCCTCGTCTTCGCATCGAGTTATCAGACCCCGCAGGTGTTCTTCCTGCAGAACAATCAATGGGCGATCTCGGTTCCGGTCGAACGCCAGTCGCGCACCCCCCTCGCGCTCCGCGGCCGCGGCTTCGGCATGCCTGGCACGCAGATCGACGGCAACGACGTGTTCGCGAGCTACGCGGTGACCGCGAAGCATCTCGACGATGCGCGTGCGGGCCATGGTCCCGCCCTCATCGAGGCGCTCACCTATCGTGTCGGCGCTCACACGACGGCCGACGACCCCACCAAGTATCGCCGTGCAGCCGAACTCGAGGAATGGGTCACCCGCGATCCCATCGCCCGGCTGCACGCGTATCTGCGGAAGAGGGGCGTCGAGCAGTCCTTCTTCGACGAGGTCGACCAGGAGGCCGCCGACTACGCCTCGGACGCCCGCCGTCGAGCCCTCGCCATCACGGCTCCGAGCGCGGAGATCATCTTCGACAACGTCTATGCCGAGCCGCATCCGCTCGTCGACGAGCAGAAGGTCTGGCTGGAACGGTTCGAAGCGTCGTTCGAGGATGGAGAGGTATGAGCACGGGATCGGTGACCGGTACCAAGACGACGACGCTTCCGCTCGGCAAGGCGGTCACGGCGGGTCTGCGGCAGGCGATGCTCGACGATCCCAAGGTGCTGCTCATGGGGGAGGACATCGGCCCGCTCGGCGGTGTCTTTCGCGTGACAGAGGGGTTGCACGCCGAGTTCGGCGACAAGCGGGTGCTCGACACGCCGCTTGCCGAGTCCGGCATCGTCGGCACCGCCGTCGGTCTGGCCATGCGCGGCTACAGGCCGGTGTGCGAGATCCAGTTCGACGGCTTCATCTTTCCCGGCTTCGACCAGATCACCACTCAGCTGGCGCGCATGCGCACCCGGCACGAGGGTGGTCTGATCATGCCCGTGGTCATCAGGGTGCCCTACGGCGGGCATATCGGCTCGATCGAACACCATCAGGAGAGCCCCGAGGCGTACTTCGCGCACACCCCTGGTCTGCGCGTCGTGAGCCCGTCCACCCCCAACGACGCTTACTGGATGATCCAGCAGGCCATCCGCTCTGACGACCCCGTGCTGTTCTTCGAGCCGAAGAGCCGCTACTGGCCCAAAGGCGAGGTCGACTTCGGCACGAGCGAGACGCCGTTGCACGCCAGCCGGGTGGTCCGGAGTGGAACGGATGTCACCATCGTTGGGCACGGTGCCATGGTGAGCGTTCTGCTCGAGGCCGCCGAACTGGCCGCCGAAGAGGGAGCGAGCGTCGAGGTCGTCGACCTGCGGTCGATCTCGCCGATCGACTATGCTCCTCTCCTCGAGTCCGTGGCCAGAACGAATCGCCTCGTCGTCGCTCAGGAGGCCTCCGGCTTCGTGAGCGTCGGATCGGAGATCGCCGCGACCGTCATGGAGCGTGCGTTCTACCTGCTCGAGGCGCCCGTGCTGCGCGTGTCCGGCTTCGATACGCCGTTCCCGCCGGCCGCCGTGGAGACGCACTTCCTTCCCAGTCCCGACCGCGTGCTCGAAGCCGTGGACCGGGTTCTCGCCTACTAGCCGACCGTCATCGTCACCAGGAGCGCATCATGAGCGAACAGCGGTTCAACCTCCCCGATGTCGGCGAGGGCCTGACCGAGGCCGAGATCGTGCAGTGGAAGGTCGCGCCGGGCGACACCGTCGCGATCAACGACGTGCTCGTCGAGATCGAGACGGCTAAGTCCCTCGTCGAACTCCCCTCGCCGTACGCGGGCGTCGTTGGAGCCATCCTCGTCGAGGAGGGCGTCACGGTCGACGTCGGGACGCCCATCATCTCGGTGTTCGCGATCACGTCTCCCGTGACGTCGGCTGCTGCTCTGGAATCGCCGACCCCTCCGAACGGCTCCGAGGCCACCGTCGCAGCGACGGATGACGCGGGCACCGTCTCCGCGGAGGGCGACGACAAGCCCGATGCCGTGCTCGTCGGTCACGGCAGCTCCGCATCCGGAGGCACCCGCCGCCGCCGCACTCGCAGCCAGGCCGCCGCGCACGAGACGCTCGCCCCGGCAGCTCCGCCGCCGGTTCGGCTGGCTGACGGCATTCAGCCGCTGCCGCGCCCGGCGCATGCCCCGGCGGCGTCCGCAGGCCCCGTGATCGCTAAGCCGCCGATCCGCAAGCTCGCGAAGGATCTCGGTGTCGACCTCGCGCAGGTGACCCCGACCGGGCCGATCGGCGATGTCACCCGAGACGACGTCGTGCGCGAGGCCTCACAGGTGACGGTCTTCCGCAACATCGAGACCCCTGCATGGCCCGAGATTCGCGAGGACCGCATCCCGGTCAAGGGCGTGCGCAAGGCGATCGCCCTGGCGATGGTCGGCAGCGCGTTCACCGCCCCGCATGTGAGCCTCTTCGTCGATGTCGACGCCACCCGCACGATGGAGTTCGTCAAACGGCTCAAGACGTCGACGGACTTCGCCGGTGTCAAGGTCTCGCCGCTGCTGATCATGGCGAAGGCGATGATCTGGGCCGTGCGCCGAAACCCGAGCGTCAATGCGGCCTGGACCGATGAAGAGATCATCGTCAAGCACTATGTGAACCTCGGCATCGCTGCCGCGACTCCGAGAGGCCTCATCGTGCCGAACGTCAAAGAGGCGCAGGAGATGAGCCTGCTCGAGCTCGCGGTCGCACTCGAAAGGCTCACCATCACGGCTCGCGACGGCAAGACCTCGCCGGCCGAGATGTCCGGTGGCACCATCACGATCACGAACATCGGCGTTTTCGGCATGGACACCGGCACCCCGATCCTCAATCAGGGCGAGGTCGCGATCGTCGCGCTCGGCACGATCAAGCAGAAGCCGTGGATCGTCGACGGTGAGGTACGCGCGCGCTATGTCACGACGATCGGTGCGAGCTTCGACCATCGGGTGGTCGACGGCGATGTGGCAAGCCGCTTTCTTGCAGACGTGGCGAGCATCATCGAGGAGCCGGCGCTCCTGCTCGACTAGCAGCTGCCTCCCCGGCTTTCTTCGGCGCGCGAGCAGAGCACGGTCGAGCGCTTGCGCGAGGACGTGGGCCTCTTCGTCGACGCCGGGATTGCGGAGCCAGAGGTTGATCGCTGTTCGCTCCATGAAGGAGACCTCTAGCCGAGTTCCTCGGCGATCATCCGGAAGATCTGCGACGCCTCGGATGCGGAATACGGCTGAATTCGATCTGCTGTGGCGCGAAGACCGGGGAGTCGATGACCGTCAGGGCGCAGAGATGGCGTTGTGCGCCGGCGCTGAGACGCCGGTAGATATCGGCTGAGCTGAGGGCCATGTCGTGAGACTCGTGGTTTCAGGATGCTCACGCCGAGCAGGGAGCCGACAGGCTCACCTCGAAGACGACGGTGTCGTCTCTGCGCCCCACCTCGCACATCCCGGCCTTCTCGAGCACGCGCAGGGATGCCGGATTGTCCGACGTGGTCTCAGCCCGGGCGAGAAGTGCTCCGTTCTCCGAGGCGAGGACGAGAGCCGCGCACACCGCTTCGGTCGCGAAGCCCTTCCCGCGCGCGGCGGGCACGAGTCCGTAGCCGAACTCGACGACACCGTCGGAGTCAGGTGCGCCGAAGAATCCGATCCCGCCGATCGCCGCCGTATCGTCACGCCGACGGATGATGTAGGGCCCGAACGGAGCGGGATCGCCCTGCTCGTCGACGATGCGCAGGAACATGCGCACCACGTCGAGCTCGTCGGCGAAGGGGTAGCCACCCTCCCAGCGATCTTCCGGTCCGGGGACTCCAGCGAGCACCCGCTCCGCTTCCTCGATGGTGAACGGACGCAGCACGAGACGGTCGGTGAGAGTGTCCACTCGCTCCACTCTGCCAGGCTCCACCGATGTGAGGCTTGGAGCGAACAGAGAGTTCCGATTCCGAGTCCACCCCTGGGGCGTGTTGCTAGACACTGTTCGGGAGGCTGTCCGGCCCGCATGAGCGCTGCCTTGAGCAACGCGTCCTAGCGGCACCCTCGCCTCTCTCAGCCTCTCTCAGGCGGACGAGAACGCGCCCGCGGTCGTGGGACGTGTGCCTGGTGGCGCCTCCTGCGATACGTCCGTCCAGACTTCGGTCGTCTGCAGGATCAGCCCCTCATGCATGCGCACGAAGGTCGCACACTCTAGTGATCGAATCCGTTATCCCTTCGTCCGGTGAGGTGCGACCGGCACGCTGCTTCGTTGGCGGCACCGACGAGTTCTTCAACCCGCAGATGATCGAGTCCAGGGTAGTCGGCGTCGCGTAAGACACCGGATGGGGTTTAGCAACATGCCCCGGCGGATGCTGCGTCGAGAGGAGCTGTTTTGACAATCATTATCAACAAGGACTAGCGTCGAAAGGCTCCCGAACTCCGGAACGCATCCATCGATTTAGGCAGGCCAACGCTTATGAAGACGCGAACTTTCGTCTCGCTCCTCGCTGTTCCTCTGACGGCTGCGCTCGCGCTCACCGGCTGTTCGTCGGGCGGGTCCGGCGCGTCCGCCGGAGCGTCGGACGACGCAAAGGTCTCGGTCGTGGCCAGCACCAACGTATACGGCGACATCGTCTCTGCGATCGCGGGCGACAACATCGCGGTGACCTCGATCATGAGCAACCCCGCGCAGGACCCGCACTCGTTCGAGGTCAACGCTCAGAATCAGCTCGCCGTGTCGAAGGCCGACATCGTGATAGAGAACGGCGGCGGTTACGACGACTTCATGGGAACCCTGCTGGACGCGTCGGGCAACGAGGACGCCGTGGTGCTGAACGTGTTCGACATCTCGGGCAAGGCCGACGGGGTCAACGAGCATGTCTGGTACGACTTCGCCTCGATAGGCAAGCTGAAGGACGCACTGGTAGAGGCACTGTCGAAGGCCGACCCTGCCGGGGCCTCGACCTTCGAGAAGAATGGTAAGGGCTTCTCAGAGACGCTCGCCGAACTGGAGAGCCGTCAGGCCGAACTCAAGACTAAGTATGACGGACAGGGCGTAGCGGTCAGCGAGCCGGTTCCGCTTTACCTGCTGGAGGGGGTCGGTCTGGTCGACAAGACCCCAGAAGCGTTCAGCCAAGCGGTCGAAGAGGGCGTAGACGTCTCCCCCGCCGTGCTTCAGGAGACCATCGACGCCGTCGTCGGCGGCAGCGTGAGGCTGCTCGTCTACAACGAGCAGACCAGCGGTCCCGAAACCGAGAAGGTGCTCGCCGCAGCGGAGGGAGCGGGCGTGCCGGTCGTGCCGGTGACCGAGACGCTCCCGAACGGCGAGGACTACCTCAGCTGGATGCGCGCCACCCTCGACGCCGTGGCCAAAGCCCTCGGCGCATGACCGACGCCGGGCCGCATGAGCCCGTCTCGAAACCATCGGAGCGCCCTATGGTTCTGCGGCTTCGAGACGCGAATCTCGGCTTCGGCACTCGCACGCTGTGGAGCGGCCTGAATCTGGACGTGCGCGCCGGCGAGTTCGTGGCGGTTCTCGGACCAAACGGCTCGGGCAAGACCAGCCTGCTCCGGACCATCCTCGGCCAGCAACCGCTCGACTCTGGCACCATCGAGTTCGACGGGCACCCGGTGCGGCGGGGTGACCGGCGACTCGGCTACATCCCGCAGCAGAAGCTCATCGCCGCGGGAACGCCGATGCGCGCTCGCGACCTGATAGCACTCGGCGTGAACGGTCACCGTTGGGGGCTGCCCATCCCCTCGAGCCGGGACCAGAAGCAGGTCGAGCAGCTGATCGACGCCGTCGGCGCTCGCCGCTACGCGAATGTTCCGGTCGGCAGTCTGTCCGGCGGCGAACAGCAGCGGCTGCGCGTGGGGCAGGCGCTCGCCGGGGATCCGGTGTTGCTGCTCTGCGACGAGCCGCTGCTCTCCCTCGACCTGCAGCACCAGCGCGGGGTGAGCGAGCTGATCGACCGACGTAGGCGCGAGCACGGCAGCGCCGTGATATTCGTCACCCACGACGTGAACCCCGTACTCGGGATGGTCGACAGGGTGCTCTACCTCGCCGGCGGACGCTTCCGCGAGGGCACGCCCGACGAGGTGCTTCGCAGTGAGGTGCTCTCCGCTCTCTACGGAACGTCTGTCGACGTCATCCGCACCCGAGGCCGCATCGTCGTGGTGGGCATTCCTGACGCGGAGACCCATGCTCACCACGAGCACAGCCGTGAGCGCCATCCGGAGCCGGTCGAATGATCGTCCACCTCGCCGAATCCCCCGACCTCTGGCAGCAGCTGTTCAACTTCTCCAACTATGGCGAGTTGCTCGTGCTCGTGAAGAACTCGATCATCGCCGGCGCCGTGCTCGGCATCGTGGGCGGACTCATCGGCGTGTTCGTGATGCAGCGGGATATGGCGTTCGCCGTGCACGGCATCAGCGAGCTCTCCTTCGCCGGGGCCGCTGCCGCTCTACTGTTCGGTGCGAACGTCGTTCTCGGTTCCCTCGCCGGCTCGCTCACCGCCGCTGTCCTCATCGGCCTGCTCGGTGCGCGGGCACGCGACCGCAATTCGATCATCGCCGTGCTGATGCCCTTCGGCCTCGGTCTCGGAATCCTGTTCCTCGCGCTCTACCCCGGTCGCAGTGCAAACAAGTTCGGGTTGCTCACCGGACAGATCGTCTCCGTCGATGACCCACAACTCGGCTGGCTCATCGCCATCAGCGCGATCGTGCTGCTCGGGCTCCTGCTGATCTGGCGGCCGCTGGCGTTCGACAGCCTGGACGCGGATGTGGCCGCCTCGCGCGGCGTGCCGGTGCGTTTTCTGGCGCTGGCGTTCATGATCCTGCTCGGGCTGGCGGTGGCGGTCTCCATTCAGATCGTAGGGGCACTGCTCGTGCTCTCGTTGCTGGTCACGCCCGCCGCCGCCGCGATGCGCGTCTCATCGTCGCCGTTGGTCGTCCCGCTGCTCAGCGTGGCCTTCGCGCTGGCCTCGGTGGTGGGCGGCATCATGCTCGCGCTCGGCAGTTCCCTGCCGATCAGCCCATATGTGACGACCATCTCGTTCGCGATCTACGTGGTCTGTCGGCTCGTCGGGGTGCGAAGGACAGGGACTCGACGGGGTTCGCGGCGACTCGTGAGTCAGGCGAGCTAACCTAGGGGGGTGAAACGCAACACCTGGCAACGCGAAGCCGTGCGAGGGGCACTCGACTCGACCGGGGGCTTCATCAGCGCGCAGGCGCTCCACGCGAGCCTGCACGCGACAGGCTCGCCGATCGGCTTGGCGACTGTTTACCGTGCGCTCGCCGACCTCGCCGGGCAGGGCGAAGCGGACTCGCTGCAATCGCCGGATGGCGAGAGTCTCTACCGCGCCTGCAGCAGCGACGGCCACCACCACCACCTGATCTGCCGCAACTGCGGACTCACCGTCGAGATCTCGGCTACCGAGGTCGAGACCTGGGCCAAGAGCGTCGCCGCCGAGCACGGCTTCACTCAGGCTGCCCACGTCGTCGACGTCTTCGGGCTGTGCGCGAGCTGCTCTGCGCTGCTGGCAGCCGGTGCGGCATCCGCGTGAGATGAGAACAGTCTTGCATCCAGGGCTGCCGACCACTCCGACCGCTGACCATTCCCTCGCGGCGGCACCGGGCCGCCAGCTTGCGCCACACGCCCGGAATCGCATAGAATCGCTCTTTGGCTGAGCGGGTCTCTCCCGCTCGGATCGCGCGCACATCCCGGTTCTTGCAACGTCGGGAATGGAGCGTGCCGACAAGGGATCTTGGGAAGGGCAGTCGCCCTTCGGTATTGGAGGACAACCATGGCAGCAACCTGCCAGGTGACCGGAGCCGTTCCCGGCTTCGGACACAACATTTCGCACTCGCACCGTCGCACGAAGCGCCGCTTCGACCCGAATGTGCAGAAGAAGACCTATTACGTGCCGTCGCTGCGTCGTAATGTCACTCTGACCTTGAGCGCCAAGGGCATCAAGGTCATCGATGCTCGTGGCATCGAGTCGGTCGTCAAGGACCTGCTCGCCCGTGGGGAGAAGATCTAATGGCAAAGCAGCAGGATGTCCGTCCCATCATCAAGCTTCGTTCGACGGCGGGCACCGGATACACCTATGTGACCCGCAAGAACCGCCGCAACGACCCCGACCGTCTCGTGCTCAAGAAGTACGATCCCGTAGTGCGCAAGCACGTCGACTTCCGCGAGGAGCGCTAACACATGGCCAAGAAGAGCAAGATCGCCCGCAACCAGCAGCGTCAGGCTGTTGTCGACCGTTACGCTGCGAAGCGTCTCGAGCTGAAGAAGGCTCTCGTGGACCCGAATGGAACCGACGAGTCCCGCGAGGCCGCGCGCGTCGGCCTGCAGAAGCTTCCCCGCAACGCGTCGCCCGTGCGTCTGCGCAGCCGTGACGCCATCGACGGCCGTCCCCGCGGTGTGCTCAGCAAGTTCGGCATCAGCCGTGTTCGCTTCCGTGACATGGCTCATAAGGGCGAGCTGCCCGGCATCACCAAGTCCAGCTGGTAGCTGCGGGCGTATAGGCCACGAGAGGGTGTCGGCTTCGGCCGGCACCCTCTTTTCGTCGCTGGCTTGGGCTCGTCGGGGAGTGGTTGCCCGTGGTCGCGACGGCCGAAACGGCTCAGCCTGAAGCGAACATGCCGGGAGAATGTGCGCGAAAGGCGTAGAAATCCCCGTAATTCCGGGGATCTCTGTTACATTCGAGGCGGTCAACCGACCACGGGGAACGGCTCGTCAAGCCTCCTCCCCTCCAATTCGATTGCTGTAACTCTCTACAGATGAAGGTCCGAGGAGGACACTCAATGGCTGACAAGTCGCTTAACAAGACCGAGCTCGTTGCCAAGGTTGCTGCTGCGACCAACCAGAGCCAGGCCACCGTTGACACCGTTCTCGGCGGTCTCTTCGAGGCCCTCGCCGAATCGGTTGCTGCAGGCACCAAGGTTTCGATCCCTGGATGGCTCGCCGTCGAGCGTACCCACCGTGCGGCTCGCACCGGCCGCAACCCGCAGACCGGCGAGACCATCCAGATCAAGGCCGGCTATTCGGTCAAGGTCAGCGCTGGAAGCAAGCTCAAGGCTGCCGCCAAGTAGTCCGGACCGCAGGGTCCCGACCACTTCGGTCTTCCGACCTCTTTCACACGGGATGTCGCCTTTTGGCGGCATCCCGTGTGTCGTTCCGCGACGCGTGTCGAGCGTGGCCTTTTCCGTCGAGCGTGCCTGGTACACCGGGCGATCTCGTCGGAAACGGCCACACTCGTTGGAATGGTCTCGCGAGGGGAGCGCTCGGTCTACGGACGGTTAGGCTTGCTGAGTGCTCCGCTACACCCGCATCCTCGGCCCCGCCGTCCTCCTCGTAGTCGCCGTGGTGTCCCTCGTCGTGGGGCTCGACTATGGTGGTGGAGCCAGCCCGCAACTGCTCGAGGATCCGGGTGCGGTCGTGCGCTGGGGCCTGCCGGTCGCGAAGCTGCTCGTGAACCTCGGCGCAGCTGGCATGATCGGCGCGCTCGTGCTCGCCTGCTTCGCTCTCAGCCCCGACGAGGACGAATTCAACGTCGCTCTCGACATCGCCGCAGCCTTCGCCGCGATCTTCACGGTCGCCGCGGCGGCCACCGGATTCCTCACCTACCTCTCGGTCACGAACGCGACCCCGAGCTTCGACGACCGGTTCGGGGCGTCGCTCAGCCAATTCCTTACCCAGATCGAACTCGGCCAGGCCTGGCTCGCGACGACGCTCATCGGTGCCGCCGTCACGGTGCTCTGCTTCGCCGTCCGCAACCAGACCGTGCTCGTCTTCGTCACCGTGCTGGCGGTCGCCGCCCTCGTTCCGATGGCGCAACAGGGCCACGCGGCCGGAACTGCGGGTCACAACGCGGCCATCATCGCGCTCGGCCTGCATCTGATCTTCGCGGCCGCCTGGCTCGGCGGCCTCGTCACGATCGTGTTGCTGCGCCGCCAGCTCGGCGCGCGGCGACTCGTTCCCGTGCTCGCACGCTACTCCACGGTCGCACTCCTCTGCTTCGTCGTCGTCGCGGTCTCCGGCTACGTGAGCGCGGCACTCCGCCTGGGAACATTCGACGCCCTCCTCACCCCGTACGGCGTGCTCGTGCTCGTCAAAGTCGCCGCTCTCGTCGCACTCGGCTGCTTCGGCGCTGTGCAGCGGCGCTACTTCATAGAGCGGCTGACGCGGCCGGGGGCATCTGTCTCGGTCTGGTTCTGGGGGCTCGTCGTCGCTGAGCTCGGCTTCATGGGCGTAGCCACCGGTGTCGCCGCGGCTCTCGGGCGCACGGCGACCCCCGTCAAACAAGTGGTCAGCGGCACGAGGACGCCTGCGGAGTTTCTGACGGGCGAGCGGCTGCCGCCGGAACTCGACTTCTCGCGGTACTTCACGGAGTGGAGCATCGATCTGCTCTGGCTGCTCGTCTGTGTGTTCGGCGTCTTCTTCTATCTCGCGGGCGTGTGGCGACTGCGCAAGCGCGGCGACGCCTGGCCTGTCTACCGCACAGTGCTCTGGGTGCTCGGGATGGTCGTGCTGTTCTACATCACGAGCGGTGGGGTCTACGTCTACGGCACCTACTTGTTCAGCGTGCACATGATGGCGCACATGGTGCTCACGATGGCCGTTCCCGTGCTGCTCGTGCCCGGTGCGCCGATCACGCTCGCGATGCGCGCGATCAAGCCGCGCAAGGACGGAAGTCGTGGTCCTCGTGAGTGGATCCTGCTGGTCGTGCACTCGAAGTTCGCCGGCGTCATCGCGAATCCCGTCGTGGCCGCTGTGCTCTTCGCCGGCTCGCTCTGGGTGTTCTATTACACCTCGCTGTTCAGCTGGGCGACGACCGACCACCTCGGCCACGAGTGGATGACGGTGCATTTCCTCATCACGGGCTACCTCTTCGTGCAGTCCCTCATCGGCATCGACCCGGTGCCGTACCGGCTGCCATACCCCTTCCGGCTCCTGCTGCTGCTCGGTACGATGGCTTTCCACGCCTTCTTCGGACTCGCGATCATGAGTGGAACGGGGCTGCTACTCGCGGACTGGTACGGCGCCATGGGTCGGCCCTGGGGGCCGACCGCACTCGTGGATCAGCAGCTGGGCGGTGGTATCGCCTGGAGCATCGGCGAGATCCCGACCGTCGCGCTCGCCATCACGGTGGCGATCCAGTGGAGTCGTTCGGACGCCAAGGAGACCAAGCGGCGCGACCGGAACGCCGACCGCACCGGCGAGGCCGAGCTCGCCGAGTACAACGCGCGTCTGGCCAGGATCGCAGAACACGACGAGCAGGCCGTCGCGCGACGCTGAGGAGCCGGATCCTCGTGCGAAGTCAGGCTCAGTGCAGCTCGATCGCGAGCGAGCCGTTCGGGCGGATGACGACGGCCAGGGCGATCTCGAAGGGCTTGTCCTCGTCGACCGTCGACATCTCGCCATCGAAGAGCGACTGCACCTCGACGACCACATGGACGGTTCCAGACGTCGGTGGCATCTCGAAGGCCGTCTTGCCTCCGGTGAGCGTAACGATGGGATACTCCAGCATCGACCAGCTCGGAAGGCCGACTACCCGGTCGTCGATGGTGATGCCGAACGGGCATCCGGCCGGCTGCAGCACCTGCTGCGTGACGCATTTGTCGAGGTAGCCGTTGAGCTCGTTCTGTACATCGCTCACGAACGCGGCGCTCGGCTGCACGTCGACCGAGACCTCCCGCGCACCTCCTGTTGTCACCGGAACCACCGTCGGACTCGCATGGAGAAGCCTCGAATCGTGACTGAACTCATAGAGGCTAGGGGTGAACGCGAGGTAGGACGCGCTGTTCGAGAAGCTCGGCGCCTGATTCTCGGGCGCATGCGCCCGAGTGTCGAGGGTGAGCCCGTTCACGGTGAAGACGGCGTCGTGCAACACGGAGACCGAGATCACGGCGAGCGGGCTGCTCGCGAACCGCCAATTGTCGAAGATCCCGAACCAGCTACCCGTGTGCTCGACCGTGAACTCGCTCGTCAGCTTCTGCCCGCCCAGCTCGTACTCGAAGCTCACGGCGTGCACCCCAGGCTCCTTCTCGGTCTCTCCGACGAGCCGCACCTCGCGCGGAGCGTTCAGCACCGAGTCGCGAAGCAGGACGGATGCCGCATTCGAAGGCAGACCGGCCGCCTGGAGCTTGGTTTCGTCGAGTTCTACCCCGGGGAAGGCCAGCGCGGCTTCGGCATCGTTGCGGGCGAGCGCGCTCAGATATTGGTGGACGAACCCGGAGGCGCTGAAGATGTCGCGGCTGAGCGCGCCGATCCCGGCGACCAAAGCGACGACGAGCAGAATCACCAGGCCGCTCCAGAGCGCGATGGGCGCGATCATGAGGGGCGGGCCAACGGGCGGGGGCGGGGGCGGGGGCGCCATAGGCATACCGGCATCCGGGGGAGCGGTCGCCGCTTCGGCCGCGTGCGCGCCGCTACGACCGATCCCGAGTTCTCGATCGGAGACGATCTGCACGGGAACGGTGATGCCCTGCGGGCTCGTCGAGGGCAAAGAGGTTGGCACGATCGAGGTCTCTACCGCCTGTTCGCGCTTGTCACCCGGCCCCGTGCTCACTCCCATATCTTACGGTGCCCGCGACTCGGAGAACGGTGGGAGTGTCGGTGTGCGCGACCCGGAGTCATCGGAGGGCGGATGCTGCGGCATCCGCCCTCCGCGGCTACAGTGGGAGCACCTACCGTCGCCCAGAAAGTGCCACCGTGTCGCAGATCGCCCTGTCGCCCGAGCAATCTGCCGTCTTCGAGGCGATCGAAGGCACCCGGGACCATGTCTTCGTGACCGGTCGTGCCGGAACGGGCAAGTCGACGCTGCTCAACCACCTCAACTGGAACACGAGCAAGCAGATCGTGATCGCCGCGCCCACCGGCGTCGCGGCGCTCAACGTCGGCGGTCAGACCATCCACTCGCTCTTTCGCCTGCCGATCGGTCTCATCGCCGACCACGAACTCGAACAGAACGACCAGACGCGCAAACTGCTCAACACGATCGATACGCTCGTGATCGACGAGGTCAGCATGGTGAGCGCCGACCTCATGGATGCGATGGACCGCAGTCTGAGGCAGGCCAGGCAGAAGCCGAACGATCCCTTCGGCGGCGTCCAGCTGGTGCTCTTCGGCGACCCGTACCAACTCTCCCCCGTGCCGGGCGACGCCGACGAGCGCGCCTATTACGCCGACAACTACCGCTCCATGTGGTTCTTCGACGCGAAGGTGTGGCATGACGCCGGTTTGCGGATCTTCGAGCTCACCGAGATCCACCGTCAGCACGACAACGAGTTCAAGGCCATGCTCAATGCCGTGCGGCATGGCCGGGTGAGTGCGGAGATCGCCGGGCTGCTCAATGCGGCGGGTGCGCGCCGGCCACTGCCGGAGGAGGGCGCGATCACGCTCGCGACGCGCAACGATGCGGTCAACCGCATCAACGCGACGGCGCTGCACCGCCTCGCGGGAACGACGCGGACGGCCGAAGCCGAGGTGCTCGGCGACTTCGGCGGACGCAGTTACCCTGCCGACATGAAACTCGAGCTCAAGATCGGCGCTCAGGTCATGTTCCTGCGCAACGACAGTCCGACAGACGGAGGGTCGCGCTGGGTGAACGGCACGATCGGCACCGTCACCCGCCTCACCGGCACCGTGTGCGTAGACATCGACGGCGAGGAGCATGAGGTGGAGCCGGCCACCTGGGAGAAGTTCAAGTACAGCTACAACCCTGTCACGAAGAGGCTCGTGAAAGACGTCGTGGCGGAGTTCACCCAGTTCCCGTTGCGGCTGGCCTGGGCTGTCACCATCCACAAGTCTCAGGGCGCGAGCTACGACACGGCAATCGTGGATCTCGGCGGCCGGGCTTTCAGCCCCGGTCAGACATACGTCGCCTTGAGCCGGCTGACGAGCCTGGATGGACTGTATCTCGCGCGCCCGCTGCGCCCGAGCGACATCATCGTCGACGAGAACGTTCGTCGTTTTCTGCGTGAGAGCTAGGGCGAACGTGGTCATCCCGGCAACGGGGGCAACCGCAAGGTGCGTCGTGCCGACGGCCGTCGCGGCGACCACCCATCCGACGATCGGAGCGAGCGCGCCGCCAGGGCTGCCCTCGTTGTGACGATCCGTCCGGCGCTGAGCATCGCGAGGCCCAGCCTGGACGAGCCGACTCCGAGCAGGACGATCGCCAGGTCGGCCGACACGGTGGATGCGATCCTCCGGTGGATGAGCGCTCCGCCGAGGCTGCTATTGCCGGTCAGTTCGGTGTCGGCGGCGAACCCAGCAGGTCGACGAGGACAGAGACCGCGCCGAAGCTGGTTTCAGGCAGCCGGTTGGGGGAGTGGGCATTTCTGGTTCCTCCTTGATGAGTAGCGCGGTGGTCGCCGTGCTGGGAGGGGTTCGGGTCACCGGGGAAACAGATTGGTCACGGTATGGCCGCTCGATGTGCTGGAACCGGCTTTCACTGTTGTTCGCGGGCTAGAATTCCAGTCATTGGGGGGCCAATGAGGAACGTTCTTGAGTTTGTGATGGGGAAATTGCCGAAAGGCATCCGAAGGATCGCGTCTTTCGCACTCGTCGTCGTCGCCATGCTGGGAGTCTCGGCCTGTACCATGCGGAGCGCGGCCGCGCCCGGTCCTCCCCCGCAGGCCGATGTGCCGCTTCCGCCGGAGGTGTCGGACCGTCTGGACGCGACGCTCGCCGAAGCGATGGAGCTCGCCGGCGCATCCGGCGCCATCGCCGGCGTCTGGGCGCCATGGGCCGGTGAGTGGGTCGTGTCTCCAGGAACGACGACCCTCGACGGCTCGGCGCCGCTCAGTCCCGACATGCGCTTCCGTATCGCGTCGAACACCAAATCGATGACCTGCACCGTACTGCTCAGACTCGCGGACGAAGGCGTCGTCGCATTGAGCGATCTCGTATCGAAGCACCTGCCTCGGCTTGCCGGTCTCGACGGCATCACGCTCGGCCATCTTTGCCAGAACACCTCGGGACTCGCCGACTACTTCGCTCAGCTCGGAGCGCAGTTCGTCAACAACCCGGAGCGGGAGTGGTCGCCGATGGAGCTGCTCTCGAACGGGCTCGCCTCACCGAGGATCGCGGCGCCCGGCAAAGCCTGGTCGTATTCGAACACGGGATTCGCCGGGCTCGGCATGGCCTTGCAGGCTGCGACGGGCAAGGACTGGAAGAGCCTCTACAAGCAGTACATCTTCGATCCGCTGGACATGTCCGACACGAGCTTCCCCGACCCGACCGACATGGACATGCCTGGCGCTCACCCGCACGGCTATGCGGCGGCGGTCAACCCAGACGGCACGCGCGACTGTTCCAGGATCCTCGACGAGACGCAACTCTCGAACTCGATGGGCTGGGTCGCCGGTGGCGCCGTCTCGACGATCGAGGACCTCAAGATCTGGGTGCAGTCGTTGGCGACCGGCAGTCTGCTGTCGGAGGAGTCGGCGAAGGCGCAGTGGTCGACCGTCGGGCTTGGCGGAGATGCCCCGTCATGGCAGAGGTACGGTCTGGGTGCTCTGCAGCTCGGACCGCTGCGGGGTCACGACGGCGAGATCCCCGGTTTCATCTCGACCATGCTCAGCGACCCCGAGAGTGGCCTGACCGTCGTCGTCATGCTGAACAACTCGACGGCCGGGGACGAATTCGCTCAGACGGTTGCGCTGCAGCTGGCCTCGATCGCGTCGAAGGCGCCGGCGGTTTCCGGTCGGACGGCCCCCGTCATCGAGCTGCCCTGGTCTGTCGAGCAGACAAATGCTGCACTGAAGGCCGCAGCGGTCTGCCAGCCTGCACCTGCCGGCTGAGCCGCATCCACGCGCTGGCTCAGTGCGACAGCCGCAGGGTCGCCGACGGATGCGCGGTCGGCTGGGAGCAGCTAAGGCTGCGTGCGGATCATGCGCCGATCATCATCAGCACGTGGTAGACGACGTACACCGGCCAGACGATCGCTTGGAGCAGCCCGAGCACAACACCCCAGAACGAACCGTTCGACACGGAGATGAAGTAGATGGCCGCTCCGACATACGCCAACAAGAATATGAAACCCCACGGTCCATCGCGCACGATTCCGGTCCGACTGTTCGATCCCATGTGATCCACCGCCTCACCGAGGTCATTCTCTGCAGACCCCACGCAAAAAGGCTAGCCGTTGCACGCCGGGGACGACACCCCTGGGGTTCCTCTTCTGCTCGGTATCAATGTCATTCAGCTGTGGCGCACTTCGCTTCTCAAGCATCCGCTACGGCCTAAAATCCCAGACGCCGTTGCGGCGATACGGCTTGACCGAACGGCAAGACCCCTCTGCCTGGAGGAGAGTTGTGTCGGGTCAGCGTGACAGCCGCACGGTCGCAACCTCGAAGGGGCGCAGCGTGAGCTCGATCGAATAGGCTCCGTCGTCCTGCTGGAGCGCGAGGGGTGCCGCCTCCTCGCGCGCCCGCTCGAGGAGATCGGTGTGAGAGGCACTCCGCAGGCCGGGGACGTCGAGCCGCAGCACGGCGCGCCCACGTCCGCCTCTCGACTCGTACACCCGCACGATGAGGTCGCCCGAGCGATCGTCGGCAAGCTTGACCGCGCTGACGATGACGGCCGGGTTCTCGCTCGACACGAGTGGCGCGATCGGGGTGCCGTGGCCGGTCCGAGCGGGCATGTTCAACCGCCAACCGGCCTCGGTGGCGCTCGCCACGTCGGCGCCGACGAGCACGCCGAACCGCATCGTCTGCGTACCGTGGTCGGTGCGGGGTTCGGGAAACTTCGGGGCCCGCAGCATGGAGAACCGGGCGAGCTGCGTGACGAGGCCGTCGGACTCGACCCGCGAGACGTCGAAGCCGTGACTCGAGTCGTTGAGGAACGCGACGCCGAAGCCCGGCTCCTCGACGAGGAACCAACGCTGCGCCTGTGTCTCGAACCGGGCGTCCTCCCACGAGGTGTTCGTGTGCGTCGTGCGGCTGTGGACGCCGAATTGCGTCTCTGCGACGGCGTGGTCGGCGAAGACATCGACAGGGAACGCGAGCTTCAGGAACTTCTCGGTCTCGGCCCATTCGACCGTGTTGTCGATGAGCAGAGTGCGACCGTCGTCGTCGAGGAAGAGCCGCTGCTCGATGCTGGATTCGCCGAACGCGAGGCGCACGACGATCGTGTGGTCGTCGAGCTCGACGTGCGCACCGCTGTCGAGGTCTTCACGCATCCCGAGGTAGTGGGCGTCGACATCCCACGCGTCCCACATGTTCGGGAAGTCCTGATGCAATTGCAACAGGTTGCCACGTCCGCCGGCTGGAATGGCCTCACGCCCGCTGGCGAGGTCGAGCGCGCTCAGCACGTGTCCGTTCGTGTCGACGGTGATGCGCACCTGCCCGCTCTCGAGCACGAAACGATCGCCCTCGCGACGCGCGGCCGCGGCGCCGATCGCCACTGGTGCGAGGATGGCGGATGAGGCGGGCGCACCGTTCCATGCCACTGGAGCGGCGTTCACGAGCACGGCCCGCGCAGAGGCGTTCGCCGAACTGTCCGCCGCGGTCACGGCCGAACCATCGGTGGCATCGAGTATGACGCCGAGTGTGGCGAGCGCCTCGGCGATGATCGCCTCGGTCCGCCGTGCGATCTCGGCGTAGCGCTCTTCGGCCTCGCGGTGCACCCAGGCGATCGACGTGCCGGGCAGGATGTCGTGAAACTGAAGCAGGAGCACCTCGCGCCAGAGCTCGTCGATCTCGTCGTGCGGGAACTCGTAGCCGGCCCGCACGGCGGCGGCAGAACCCCAGAGCTCGGCCTCGGCGAGCAGTTGCTCGCTGCGCCGATTTCCCTGCTTGGTCTTGTGCTGGGTCGTGAAAGTGCCGCGGTGCAACTCGAGGTAGAGCTCTCCGCGCCACACGTCGGGGCTGGGCAGCTCGGCCATCGCACGGTCGAAGAAGGCGTCGGGGGATTCGAACACGACGCGAGCGCTGCCCTCGAGATCGGCCATACGCTTGCCGCGTGCGAGCATCTCTCGTGTCGTGCCGCCGCCGCCGTCGCCCCAGCCGGTCGGCGCGAGCGAGGAGGAGGCCACGGCCTTCTCTTTGAACTGGCGTGCCGCTCGGGCAACCTCCTCTCCGGAGAGCTGTGCGTTATAGGTGTCCATCGGCGGGAAGTGGGTGAAGATGCGACTACCGTCGATGCCCTCCCAGAGGAAGGAATGGTGCGGGAAGCGGTTCACCTGGTTCCAGGAGATCTTCTGGGTGAGAAACCAGTCGAAACCCGAGCCGGCGAGGAGCTGGGGGAGCGACCCCGAATACCCGAAACTATCGGGCAACCAGGCTCCGCGGCATTCGATCCCGAACTCCTCGCGGAAGAACCGCTGGCCGTAACTGATCTGCCTGATGAACGACTCGCCAGAGGGCAGAACCGCATCGGGTTCGACCCACATGCCGCCGATCGGCACGAACCGCCCCGCAGCGACGGCGTCCTTGACCCGCGCGTAGACCTCGGGTCGCGCTCGCTTCAGCCAGTCGTACTGCTGGGCGCTCGACATCGCGTAGACGAACTCGTCGTCCTCGTCGAGCAGGGCCGTCATCGAGCTGGAAGTGCGGGCGACCTTGCGCACGGTCTCGCGCAGCGGCCACAGCCAGGCCGAGTCGATGTGGGCATGCCCGACGGCCGTGAGTCGGTGTGCGCTCGCCTCTGCCGGGCTCGCGAGCACCTCGCGGAGCTCGTCCCGAGCTGCGACGGCCGTGCCGGAGACGTTCTGCAAGTCGACTCGGTTCAGCGATTCGTCGAGCGCGCGGAGGATCCGGGCGCGTCGCGTCGAGTCGGCCGGCAGTTGCTGCGCGAGCTGGAGCAGGACCTCTATGTCGTGCACGAGCTCGAACACCTCCTCCTCGAAGATGCACACATCGACGCGGCGGATGCGGTAGAGGCACTCCTCGCTCGACGTCGACCAGTCACCCTGTTCGGTCGGCAGAAAGGGGTGATAGTCGAGCAGCACCGGGTTCGATGCCGCTTCGATGAAGTACTCGATCGCCTCGCCGCCCGCGGCTTCGCGGGTGACGGGGATCCACTGTGCCCTCGGGTTCAGGGAGCGCACCGGCGTCGAATCGCGAAGGTAGACGAGCCCCTCGGCTTGGAATCCCGGCATGTTCACGTCGAAGCCGAGGTCGGCGACGATCTCGACGCGTCGCCCGGCGAACTCGGCGGGAATCGTGCCGGTGATGCGCAGCCAGGTGGTGTCCCATGCTCTGCCCCACCAGGCGCCGATCCCGATCGGCTCGTAGTCCGCCGCGAGTCCCTCGGTGACGGGGATCGGCTCGCCGCCGACGACGTGGCTTGCGAGCTGGAGCCGGTGCGGCCGCGAATGGACCGCCGGGCGCAAGCGCTCCTCGAGCACGCGGAGGGCGCGTCCGATGGTCAGGGTCTGGTTCTCGTGCATCATGTCTCCCGTGTCGGTGCGAGCAGGACTAGTCAAGCGGATGCGAGGCGGCGGCGGGTTCAGCTCGCGAGCTCGACCAGCGGATGCCCGTGCATCCGCGCCTCCTCCATGTATCGCAGCCAGAACGCGCCGCCGGGTGCGAGGCCCGCCCGTCCGCCCACCTCGCCGAGGTCGAGACGCAAGGAACGGGGAGGGCTGGGCGTGGCATCCCTGGCGTTCGCCACCCGAGCGCGGGCTTCGCCGATAGCCGATCGCAGCACGCGGCCCTCGGGTTTTATCGCGCCCTGCTCGTCGATGAGACCCAGGTCGTACTCGAGCTCGGGAAAGTCGGCGAGCGATCGACTCACGTCGTGCGAGCACCACCACGTGATGCCGTAGAGTCCTGGCGCCTCGGCGAGCTGCGCGACGGTGTGCTCGATGAAAGGCGTCACGGATGCCTCGGGCAGCACGTTGCGGGGCGCCCCGAGCTCCTGCGCCCACACGGGCCGGCCTGGCTCGGACTGGAACGCGCGTGCGATCTCGATGAGGTAGCGCGCGTGCGCCCGCGTCTCGAACGAGTCGGCGCCGTAGCGCTGGGCGGTCCCGTTGAAGACCCAGGAGTGCACGACGGTGGCGTCGCCGAGCTGCGCCGCGTGTGCAGGCGTGAAAGGCTGGGTGTCGTCGTACCAGGTCGCGTCGTAGCAGGCATGCACCGCCATCGCATCGGGGGCGCCCTCGCGGCACGCCGCGATCATGGTCTCGAGCCAGTGCCCGATCTCGGAGCTTGTTGCCGGATAGGGCTCGGGGTGCACGGTGCCCGTGAACTGGTTGATCTCGTTGCCGACCGTCATGCCGATGAAGTTCTCGTGCGGCGCGCAGGCCGCAGCGATCGTACGCAGGTACTCTGCGGCCCCGTCGACGACGACCGGGTCGACGAAGAGGTTTCGTCGCTGCCAGCTCGTGAGCCACGCCGGCAGGAAGTCGAAGCCCGAGAGGTGGCCTTGCAATCCGTCGACGACGACGTCGATGCCCCGTTCGCCGGCGATCTCGAGCATCCGCTCGAGATCGCCGATAGCGGTCGGGCGGATGAGGGCGCGGTTCGGCTGGAAGAGTGGCCAGAGGGGAAAGACCCGCACGTGGTCGACGCCGAGTTCTGCGATGGTGTCGAAATCCCGGGCGACCTCCGTCTCTGAGAAATCGAGCCAGTGGTGGAACCAGCCCACCCGAGGCGTGTAGTTGACGCCGAATCTCATCTGCAGCCTTGCCTGTGTCTTGTCTCGCGGCGCCGAGCCCTGCGGCGCCGACGGAGTGCCCCCCCCCGATTGCTGTAGCGCTTGAGTAAATCAACCATATCTGCCCCATCAGGCGCAACACTAGAGTGAGAGTTCAAGCTATCGAGTGAAGAGGACGCGATGACGGTGCGTGAGGATGCCGGCGCGGTGGAGCCGCGCAAGCGCAAGCGGGTAACGATCGCCGACATCGCTGAACGGGCCGGGGTGACGAGCGGAGCCGTCTCTTTCGCCGTCAACGGCAAGCGCGGCGTCTCCGACGCCACCCGGGCCCGCATCCTCGACGTGGCGAACGAGCTGCATTGGCGCCCGAGCCACGCCGCACAGACGCTCATGGGCAAGAACGCCGAGACGATCGGGCTCGTGCTCTCCCGCCCCGAGGAGGTGATCGGTGAGGAGATATTCTTCGCGAAGTTCATCGCGGGGGTGCAATCGGTGCTGAGCCAGCGCGGCTACTCGCTACAGTTGCAGATGGCCGCCGACATCGCCTCCGAGATCTCGATTCACGAGAACTGGATCGCCGACGGGAGGGTCGACGGCGTTCTCGTGCTCGATCCGCGGGTCGACGACCCCCGTGTGCGGGCGCTTGCCGGTCTCGAGTATCCGACGATCGTCGTCGGCGGCGAGGTGGAGACCGAGACGGTGCGCAGCGTGCATGTCGACAATGGTGGGTCCATGCGGCTCATCGTCGAACACCTGTTCGCGCTCGGCCACCGGCGCATCGCCTATGTGACCGGCGATCAGAGCTTCTGGCACATTCAACAGCGCATGGACGCGTTCGCGGAGTTCTGCATCGACAACGGGGTGTGGGGTCACACGCTCGCGGGGAACTTCGACCCGGCCATCGCCAAGGACGCGACGAAGCGGTTGCTCGCCTCACCCGAGCCCCCGACCGCACTCGTCTACGACAGCGAGGTCATGGCGATCGCCGGCATGAGCACGCTCGCCGAACTCGGCGTGGCGGTGCCGGCCGACGTGTCGCTCGTCTCGTGGGAGGACTCGACGACCTGTCAGGTGCTGCATCCCACCCTCACCGCCCTCAACCGCGACGCCGTCACGCTCGGCAAGATCGCCGCGGCCGAGATGCTCCAGTTGCTCGCGCACGAGCCGGTCGAGCAGCCACCCGTCGAGGCCGCTATCGTGCAGCGGGAGTCGACCGCGCCGCCGCGCTGATTCGCGGTGTGATGCGGTGGAGTCATGCATCCCGTGTCGAATCGCATGATTGACAACAGCCGGACGTGATGCTTGTATTCGACTAAAGCGCTGTAGTAAAACTCTCGTGCAAGGCCCGGAACGCGGTCGCGTGACGGTTTCGACATTGGTTCAAGGAAGAAGCTCTATGAAACTCTCGACTCGTCTCGCGACGGCAGCGGCTATGCTCGCTGCCGGAGCGCTCGCATTCACCGGCTGCTCTGGCCCGAGCGGCGCCGACGGCGCCGGATCCATCGACACGAGCGGCGAACTCAGCGGCACCATCAAGTTCCAGAGCTGGTCGCTGAAGAACGAGAAGTTCACCCCCTACTTCGAAGACCTCATCGCCGCGTTCGAGAAGGAACACCCGAAGGTCACCGTCGACTGGCTCGATCAGCCCGGCGACGGGTACCAGGACAAGGTGCTGAGCCAGGCGAACTCCAACAGCCTGCCCGACGTCGTGAACCTGCCGCCCGACATCGCCTACCCGCTCGTGGCCGCAGGCAAGCTCGTCGACCTGGCCGCCGCGGACGACTCTCTCGAGAAGGTCTACGTGCCGGGCGCCTGGGCCTCGTACTCCTACCCCGGCATCGAGGGCGTCTACGGGTTGCCGTGGTACCTCGGCACCGACCTGAACTGGTGGAACGGTGCCGCGCTCACGCAGTACGGCGTCGACACCGCCGCCCTGCCCACCACGAACGAAAAGCTCATCGCCCTGGCCGAGCAGGTCGGCGAGGCATCCGGCGGTCAGATGCCGCTGCTCTCGTCGATGCCGACCATCGATCTCTTCGCCTCCAGCGATGTCGAGATCATCGACAACGACGGCCGGTTCGTGTTCAACACCGATAGGGCGGCGGCGATCGTGGGCGACTTCGCCGCCGCATACCAGGCCGGCGCCATCCCGGCCGAGGCGCTCACGGGCGACTACGGTGGCAACGCCGACATGTTCAAGCAGGGCAAGGTCGCGTACACGACCGCCGGTTCGGGCTTCGCGGGTGACCTGCAGCGCGATGCGCCGACGATCCGAGAGAGCGTGATCGCCTCGCCCCGCATCGGCGCTGCGCCGCTGTTCGTGCAGGGCGTCTCGGTGTCGAACGACTCGAAGAACAAGCCGGCCGCGCTCGCGTTCGCGACGTACCTCACGAACACCGAGAACCAGGTCGCCTTCGCCCAGCTCGCCCTCGGCTTCATGCCCGGCACGGTCGACGGCAGCGCGGATGCCGCGTCGCTCAGCGAGTCCGTCACCGACCCGCTGCAGAAGGAGGCGATGGAGATCGTGTCTGAATCTATGAAGACGGCTCGCATCCTTACGCCGTTCCAGTGGACCGGCGCGATGAAGACGTACATGGACCAGCAGCTCGCGCTCGCGCTGAAGGGCGAGCTGGACCCGAAGGAAGCGCTCGACAAGATCGTCGGGTACGCGAACGACAACCTCGTCGAGTACTGATCCGATACTGATCCGATGCGATGATCGTGACACCAGCACCCGACCCAGGAAGGCGAACATGAGATCGCACAAGTGGTATACACCCTGGTTTCTCGTGGCGCCCGCTGTGGTCTGGGTGCTGGTGTTCGGCCTCTGGCCGTTTCTCAACACGATCCTCCTGAGCTTCACCGACTCCCGGCCTCTGCGCCCGGGCGATTTCATCGGGTTCGACAACTACGTGAAGATGTTCGGCGACGAACTGTTCGGCTACGCAATGACGACGAGCGTCATCTACGTCATCGTGTGCGTTCCGCTCCTGACGATCCTGCCCCTGCTGCTCGCGCTCCTCGTAGAGAAGGTGATTCCCGGCATCAGCCTTTTTCGCACGACGTTCTATTTCCCGGTGATCGCCTCCGTGGTCGTCGTCGCCCTCATCTGGACGTGGATGTTCGACAGCCGAGGCGTGGTCAACCAGACGCTGCAGGCGTTCGGCCTCCTCGACAAGCCGGTCGCCTTTCTCGTCGACCGCTGGTGGCTGCTCGCCTGCGCGATCCTCCTCACCGTGTGGAAGGGGCTCGGGTACTACATGGTCGTGTACCTCGCAGCGCTCGGCAATGTTGGGCGGGAGTTGCACGAAGCGGCGATGCTCGACGGTGCCGGAGCGTTCCGTCGCTTCATCTCGGTGACCGTCCCGGGCGTCCGCGGCGCCATGCTGCTCATCTCGGCGCTCGTCGCCGTCGCGGCGATGCGTGTGTTCACAGAACTGCAGGTCCTCTCCAACGGCACCGGCGGTCCCGGTGGCCAAGACCTCTCGATCGTCATGCTCATTCGGCAGGTGGGCCAGGGGCTGAACGGCAACGTCGGCTACGCGTCGGCGCTGAGTGTCGCGCTCTTCCTCATCGCCGTGCTTCCGCTCGTCGCGATCGCTTGGATGAACCGCGAGAAGAAGGCCATGGCATGAGAGCGACCGTCACCCGGCAGGCACCATCGAACGCCGATGACGCCTCGACGGCCACCGGGACACTCGCGCCGCGCCGCATCCCTCGGCCGCTGCCCTTCCGTCGTCGCGGGTCGGGTGACTTCTCGCGGCCGACGCTCGGCGGCCTGATCGGTCGCTATGCGCTGTTGCTCGGCATGACCGTGCTCGTCGTCGGTCCGCTCGTGTGGCAGCTCTCGACCTCGTTCAAAGGGCCGGGTGACGACATATACACCTTCCCGCCGAACCTCATCCCGACCGACCCGACGTTATCGAACTATGTACGGGTCACCGACTTCATCCCGGTCTATCTCTACGCGTTCCACTCCTTGCTCGTCGCGCTCGGCACCGTGCTCAGCAACACCGTGCTCGCGACCTTCGCGGGATACGCGATCGGCTGCATGCGATTCCGCGGGAAGCGCATCGTGCTGGTGATCCTGCTCTCGACACTGCTGCTGCCCGGCGAGGTCACCGTCACGAGCCAGTTCCTCACGATCCGCAATCTCGGACTCGCCGACAGCCTGTTGGGCGTTTTCCTGCCCGGCGCGATCAGCGCCATGAACGTGCTGCTCGTCGCCACGGCATGCCGGTCCGTCCCGAGCGAGATGCTCGATGCCGCCACCGTCGACGGGGCCACGACGTGGCAGCGGATCCGGCACATCGTGTGGCCGAACGTGCGCGGCATGGTGAGCGTCGTCGCGATCTTCGCCTTCATCGGCGCGTGGGATGACTTCCTCTGGCCGCTCATCGTGCTGAGCGACCCGGCCAAGTACACTCTGACCGTCGGCATGGCCTACCTCAACGGCAACTTCCAGGCCGACCCGCGGCTCATCGCGGCCGGCACAATGATCGCCCTGATTCCGCTCGTGGTCATGTTCTCGATCACGCAGCGCTTCTTCTTCAAGGGTGTGCAGGAAGGCGCGGTGAAGGGATGAGGGTGGCGACCGTCCGTCGAGCCGCCGGGCCGGCCGACCCGCCGTCGTCACGCCCACGCGCCGGCGTCCTCGGCGGTGAGGTGTTCGCGTACCGCTTCGATCCTGCCCTCGGAGAGCAGCGGGTGCAGCTTCCGGTAGCGCTCGCGGGCGCGGTGACGCCGCTCACCGAGCTGCACTGGGCGTTCTACGCGGATGACCCGGTCGCCGTCAACGCACCGTATGCGTCGCTCGCGGTGTGCGTCGACGTACGGTTCGATGACGGCACGCGACTCGAGACCGGTCCCGGCGGAGTCGGAGCCCCAGCCCTCGCCCCACTCGACCGGTACGGGTTCGAGGTCTCCGCAACCGCCCAGTTCGACGCCCGCTGGAGCATGCCCGAGCAGTGGAACGCCGACACGGTGTCGTTGGCCGCCTGGGCGGGCCGGCGCATCGCGACGGTGGAAGCCGTGCTCGGCGCCGGCCCGCTTCGAGCTCTGGCGGCGGCGGGCGACCGCGTCGGCCGCTCGGCGAGGGGGTTCCTCGAAGTACGTCTCGTCGACCGCCGCCAGCCGGACGATCCGACGCCGGCCGAACGGGTGGACACCCGGCGCGGAAGCCACTCGGGCGACCGGTTCTCCCGTGGCAACACGGTGCCGGCTGTGGCATGGCCGCATGGGTTCAATCTCGTGATCCCGGCGACGGATGCTGCGAACCCTCGCTGGCCGTATCGTCCGTCGCTGCACGACGACGAAGCCGGGCGACGCCTTGAAGCGGTGCAGTTCTCGCACCAGCCGAGCCCGTGGATCGGCGACCGTGGCGTGCTGCAGCTCATGCCGTTCGCGGGGGAGCCGCGGTCGGATCGGCACGCGCGGCGTCGGTGGATCCGCCGGGGCACCGAGGTCGCGCGACCGCACCGCTTTGCCGCGGAGCTCGACGGCGGACTGCAGCTCGAGGTGACGGTGAGCGACCACGCCGCGGCCTTCCGCGTGCGCTCAGACGATCAGGGCTGTCGGCTCGGCTTCGTGCTCGACCAGCTCGACGATCGCGGGCGGTTGCGGATGGAACACGGCGACGACGGTCGGGTGCGGCTCTCCGGCTGGGTTCCCGAGGGCGATCCGCACTGGGGAAATGCACCGCGCATGTATTTCTCCGGAGCGAGCATCGAGCCGGTCGTCGATGCCGAGACCCTCCACGACGCCGGCCGTGGCCGGGTCGCCGGCGCGCTCACGGCGATCGGCGCGCTCGAAGTGCGCATCGCGACCTCGTTCATTTCCATCGAGCAGGCCAGGCATTCGCTCGAGCTCGAGGCCCCGGCTTCGACGAGCTTCGAGCGCCTGCGCGAAGACGCGCACGCGGCATGGAACGACCTGCTCGGCCAGGTGACCGTGCCGACGCCGCCTCGTGAGGAGTGTGCCAGGCGCGGTCTCGCGCACGAACAGCTCCTCGCCACCCTCGTCGGCAACCTCTACCGCCTGCACCTCTACCCGAGCCATGCGGGGGAGAACGCCGGCACGGCCGACGAGCAGGACTGGCTCTTCGCCGACGTCTTCGCCGAGGCGCGACCGCACGGCGAGTCATACACCGGCGCCCCGGTGGTCCCCGGTCGTCTCGCGGTGAACAACGGATACTGGGATACCTACCGCACCGCATGGCCGGCGCTGCACCTGCTCGATCCGGCGCTCGCGGGCGAGTTGCTCGACGGGCAGCTCGAGCAGTACCGCCAAGGCGGCTTCATGGCGCGATGGAGCGCACCGGGTTACGTCGACAGCATGGTCGGCACTTCGAGCGACCAGATCTTCGCGGATGCCGCGCGCTGGGGCGTCGGCGGTTTCCCGGCGGTGCTTGCGTTCGAGAGCGGGTGGAAGAACGCATGCGAGCCGAGCCTGCATCCGTATGCCGGGCGAAAGGGCATCGATCGGGCGCGGTTCACGGGCTACGTCGCGAGCGAGGTGCGCGAAGGCATGTCATGGAGCCTCGAGAACGCGATCAGCGATGCCGGCCTCGCGCGTCTCGCGGCACAGCTCGGCACGCAGGCGGCCGAGGCGAGGCAGGAGGGACCGGATGCGTGCGCCCGGTACCGGGCCTACGCACGGTACTTCGCCAACCGTTCCCGGTCGTATCGTCAGCTCTTCGAGCCCCGCTCACGCTTCTTCCGCGGCCGGGACGAGCGTGGGGCGTTCGCGGCGACCGCGCTCGATCCTCGTGTCTGGGGCGGCGACTACGTCGAGACCAACGCGTGGGGCATGTCGGTCGCACCCGTGCACGACGGCGCCGGGCTCGCCGCCCTCTATGGCGGTCCGGCCGGGCTTGCGGCCCACCTCGACCGGCTCTTCGCCGAGCCCGAGACCGCCCGACCTGAGCTCGGCGGCTCCTATGGCACCGTCATCCACGAGCAGCGCGAGGCGCGTGCCCAGCGGTCGGGCATGTGTGCGCTGTCGAATCAGCCTGCGCACCACATCCCGTTCATGTATCTGCACAGTGATCGTCCGTGGCAAGCCGCGCCCCTCGTGCACGGCCTCGCCGGGCGGCTCTTCGCCGGGGGCCACATCGGCCAGGGATATCCCGGCGACGAAGACAACGGCGAGATGAGCGCGTGGTGGCTCTGGGCGGCGCTCGGCCTCTACCCGCTCGAGCTCGGCTCGGGCGAGCTGCGCATCGGTTCGCCGTTGCTCGACGACGTGACCGTGCGGAGGCATGGGGGCGGAACACTGCGGGTGCGAGCGCATCGGGCCACCCCAGGCGCCCGATTCCTCTCCGTCGCCCAGCTCGACGGAGCACCGCTCGAGCGGCCGGTGCTCGCCATCGACGCGCTCACCGGGGACCGCGAGCTCGATCTCTGGTTTCGCGAGGACGCGTCGCATGACGCGCAGATCTGGCGGGCGGCGGAAGTCGACGTGGTGCCGTGGCACCGAGATCTGTCCTCGCGAGCCACGACCATCGCCTCGGGTGGCGTGACCCGGCCGGAGCGGGCGTTCGACGACGGTGCCGACGACGGTGCGTCCGGCGTCCGTCTCGAGCGCGGCGAATGGCTCGGCCAGGCTCTCCCGGTGCCTGCGCGCGTGACCGACATGACGCTGACGGCACTCGTTCCCGCCGAGGAGGATGCGTTCGCGGTCGAGTGGAGTCACGGCGGCGGCACGTGGTATCCAGCGGCGCTCTCGCATGCCGAGCCGCTCCTTGCAGACCGCACGACGCCGTTCGGTATCGAGGCGGCCGGCGCCGACGGCACGACGGGATCCTCGCCGTCGGTTCTGGCTGGATGCTGGCGGGTGCGAGCGCTCGCGCCGCTCGTGCTGCGGCAACTCGAGTGGTTCGCGCTCCACGATGTCTCGGTGAACCGCCGGGCCTGATGAGCGGCATCCAACCGTCGACGTGCCGACTTCGTTGCCGGAGTTGCCGGCGCGCCGAAGTCCGGTATCCCGGAACGTCCGTATCCTGCGTGGTCGCGCGGAAGACCCTAGTACCGGTCGGGTTCCGGCGCACGCTGGAAGCGGCGGCCGGAGAGAGACCCCGGCGTGATCCGCACGAACCTGTATTTCAGCGTCGGTATCCAGGGGTGCAGGGGCATGGCGTCGGCCGCCGCGATCTCCGACTGCCGTTCGATCGCGTGAGCCGGCCCCTTCGCGATCACGCTCCAGGCCTCGACATCGGTGTGGCCGTCGACCTCGAAGGCCACCTCCTCGTTCGTGGTCAGCTCGACGAGTTTGGTTCCGGGTGTCGTCCTGAAGAGGATCGTCGATCCGTCGGCGTAGTAGTTGATCGGAAAGATGTCGACGACTCCACCCACGGACGTCGCGATGCGCCCGAGCTCGTTCTCCCGGAGCAAATCCCAGCACTGAGATTCCGAGAGCTCGGCGACCTCACCTTCACCCTGCCACATGATGGTTCCTTCCATTCGCGACGAATCCGGCTCCGGGAATTCCCGCGCCGTCGATGGGGGCAGGGGCCTAGCTTCCATCCTGATCCTTTTCCACCATCCTCTGCAACACATCGCGCAGTTCGTTGATGGTGGTGAGCTGCTGACGGTTGATCTCGAGCACCGTTTCGATGTCGGCCTTCGCAGCCTTGTTGGTCTCGAAGTCGTGCTGTGCGAGGGTGGCCGCGATCGCATCCTGCCGCCTCGCTGCGATGAGAAGGATCGCGCCCTGCAGACCGGCCATCATGCTGAGAAAGAGGTTGAGGAGGATGAACGGATACGGATCCCACGAATGGTCGGAGGCATTGGCGATCGCCCACAGCACCATGAAAATCAGAAAGCCAGCGACGAACCCCCAGCTCCCCATGAAGTTTCTCATGCGATCTGCGGCCCGCTGACCGCGGGTCAGCCGATCACGTTGCTCCTCGTGCCAGGTTCGTGTTGGGACCCTACGGGCGCTCGTCATACTCATGCGGCATAGTGTACGGCTGCCGGCCCGCGTCGCGGCCTGTTTGGGAAGACTCGCCTTCGTCGCCTCGCCGGGACGCTCCGGCTCTACCGGTGCGGATTGTCGGTACTGGCGGAGGCGGAGCCGTTGGCGATCCGAGCGCCGTCATGACACCGTCTGGACTCATCGCCCTCTATTCCATAATCGCCGGCGGGCGAATTGTGGGAGTCGGTCAGACAGCACTCGTGGGAGCTTCGGCAACTGGATTCAGATCTAGCGAGGCCAGCGACGTGACCGCCGCCCGGGGACGCACCCGGGCGGCGGTCACGATCATAGGCCAGCGCTAAGCCGGACAGGCAGAGCTTTGTTTTTCTTCCGGCTTTCTTCGTCGCGTGGGATTGAGGTGTGACTGGCCTCACTGGCGGCAGCCGCGTGCTCGTGGTTGAGTGGCGTCATGGCCAGCGACACCGCCAACGCGTCCTCACAACAGCCGCATGCCGACGAGCCGCATCGGGGCGGCGTGGCGCAGCGGCTCAATTGGCTTCGCGCCGGCGTCCTCGGGGCGAACGATGGCATCGTCTCTGTGGCTGCCATCGTTGTCGGCGTCGCCGGTGTCACCACGGCGACGGCTCCCATTCTCACGGCCGGTGTCGCGGGGCTCCTCGGCGGTGCGATCTCCATGGCGCTCGGAGAGTACGTCTCCGTGAGCAGCCAGAGCGACAGCGAGAAAGCGCTCATCGCGAAGGAGCGCTGGGAACTCGCGGAGATGCCTGAGCAGGAGCTCGCCGAACTCGCCGGACTCTACGAGGCGAAGGGGCTGGCTCCCGCCACGGCGAGGCAGGTCGCCGTCGAGCTCACCGAGCACGACGCGCTCGCCGCCCACCTCTCGGCTGAGCTTCACATCGATGAGAGAGACGTGGTAAGCCCCTGGCATGCGGCGTTCGCCTCCGCCGTCGCGTTCACGATCGGCGCGATCCTCCCGCTCCTCGCGATCCTGCTCCCGCCCGAGGCCTGGCGTGTGCCCGTGACGTTCGTCGCGGTATTGGCAGCCCTGGCGATAACGGGCGCGGTCGGCGCGCACCTCGGCGGGAGCTCGCGTCTTCGCGCCATGCTCCGCGTCGTCATCGGGGGAGCGCTGGCGCTCGCCGTCACCTTCACTATCGGAATGCTGCTCGGAACGACGGGTGTGGTCTAGTAGTGCTCCGGTCGTGGCGGCGGATCGATGACGGCGAGCTCGTCAGGGCATGGGACTGGGGCGCGCTGCTCGCGCCGCAAGCGAAGAAACTCGACGGCCGGATCGGAGTCGAAGACGGCCCGGCCGACCCGGGGCGCAGAATGCGACGGAGGCGATTTCGCAGGATTCGCGAGCGATTGCGCGCCGGCACCGGATGCAGGCAGAATTACCAGATCGTTGATCACGATGGTCGCCCGACGATAAGGAGCCAGACGATGCCCGCATCTCCGGAGGCGATGGTCGAAGAGTTGACGGAGGAGTCATGCTGGGAGCTTCTGGGATCGGCAGTGATCGGGCGGCTGGCCCTCCTCGTCGACGGAGAGGTCGACATCTTTCCCGTCAACTACCTCGTCAAGGATCGGGTCATCTTCTTCAAGAGTGCGCCGGGCTCGAAGCTCATGAATATCGCGGAGCATCCAGTCGCGTTCGAGGTGGATGGTACCGCGCGTCGCGACCGGTGGAGCGTCGTGGTCAAGGGGCGGGCTGAGCGGATGGGGTTCGACACCGACATCGAGGAGTCCGGGATTCTCGGGCTTCATACTCTGGACCCAACGGAGAAGCGGAACTACGTGCGGATCGTCCCACACACCGTCTCTGGCAGACGTTTCACGAACGCGCGCCGTTAGCGAGACCCTGTGAGGCGTCCTGGGCGTCCTGGGAGCCAGCGCGGTGCGGGCGCAGGCGGGTCAGGCGGTTGCGAAACGGTTCGCGGAGCGCGCCTTGGCCTTCTCCGCCTCCACTTCGCGGTTCTTCGTCGGGGCGGAGCTCACGAGATCCTCGAGCAGGTGGCGCGTGATGTGGGCGATCTCCTCGACCGCCCGTTCGAAGACCTCGGCGTTCGCCTTCGACGGCCTGGTCGAGCCGCTGATCTTGCGCACGAACTGCAGTGCGGCCGCGTGAACCTCGTCGTCGGTGGCGGCCGGTTCGAAATTGTGGAGCGTGTGGATGCTTCGGCACATACCTCGAGGGTACCCAGCCGTGCCCGGCGAGGCTATGGCCGATCCGCCGCGACGGCGACGGGCGCGGCCCGCGGCCCATGGCGACGGTACGGCTGCCATCACGGGTTCTCCCTCGTGTCTGCGGGATACTGGAAGACCTCGTCGAGCGGGACCGCGAACACCTGTGCGATCTGGAATGCCATCTCGAGGGAGGGCGAGTAGCGGCCCTGTTCGATGGCGATGACGGTCTGGCGCGTCACGCCGACGTGTCTGGCCAGTTCTGCCTGGGTCATCTCTCCGTGCGCGAATCTGAGGGTGCGGATCGCGTTCGTGACCCTGGTCGGCTTCACCACGAGGTGTACCCCCGGTGGTAGGAGAGGATCTTCACGACGGACTGAAGGATCGCCGACAGCACGAAGGCGAGGTAGATCACGTTCGCGATCCAGAAGTAGTCCGCCTCGACCATCGCCAGGCCGAGCGCCACCACGGCGCCACCGACGACGAACCACAGTCCGGCGTACAGGCCGGAGCGACCGATCCCTCGGTCGCGCGCGTCGCTCGTGCGGCCCTCGCTCGGCTTGACGATCTCGATCACGATGCGGCCGACGATCGATGCGGCGATAGCGATGCCGATGGTCCAGAGCAACGGCGTGATGTATGGAGCCTCGGCGATGGGCATGGTGGCGGCTTGCGTGAGCACGAGCGCTAGATAGACCGCGTACGCGCCGACGCTGACCACGAGGTAGACCCACGTGCCCTTCTCTTCGTAGGACATTGCTGTTTCCCGTCTCGTATGAAGTATCGCTGATCTCTAATGTAAAGTAAAGCAGACAAAATGTCAATGAAAATATACATTTGCGAGAGAAGTCGACGTCGTCACGTCCAGAACCAAGATCCTCGTCGGCACGCCCTGGATCGCGACCGGGGCGGTGGATGCGGCGACCGGCCACTCCGTGCGGCGCGTTTCGCGCTCGCGGGTGCCTTCGCCGGGCCGAGCGGACGCGGTCGGAGCGGATCGGGTCAGTACGACACGACCGTGCCGCGAATGACGACGGAGACCTCGTCGCCGACTCGACACTCCGACTCCGCCGCGAAAACGCTCACCGTCACGCGCTCGCCGCCTCCCAGCGCCTCGATCTCGATGTACGAGCTCGCTCCGCGGGGCCGGATCGCCCGGACGACACCGTTGGCCGCGCCATCGGTGCGGACGCTCAGCTGCTCCGGTCGGAGCATCACGCGGGACCCGGCGACGGATGCCCGGTGTCGGATTGCGACGGCTCCGAACGCCGTGATCGCCGTGGAGTCGTCGATCCGCGCGGTGAGGAAGACGGCATCGCCCAAGAAGGCCGCGACCTCGGCCGTGACCGGTTTGTCGAACACGGCGGAGGGATGGCCGTGCTGCAGGAGAAGGCCGTCGGCCAGCACGCCGATCTGGTGGCCGAACATCAACGCCTCGTCCTGATCGTGGGTCACCAGCACAGCGGTCGCATCGCTCGCCTCGAGCGCCGCGATGACGGCGAGGCGCGAGTGCTCGCGCAGGCTCGTGTCGAGTGCGCTGAACGGCTCATCGAGCACGATCATCTTCGGTGCAGGGGCGAGCGCCCTGGCAACCGCGACCCGCTGCTGCTGCCCGCCGGAGATCTCGTGCGGAAACCTCCTCAGCAGTTCGAGAGGGAGTGCGACCAGCTCGGCGACCTCGGCGATCCGCGTCGAGCCTCGCTGCGCGTGTCGGAGCCCGAACCGGATGTTCTGCTCGACGGTGAGATGCGGGAACAGGGCTCCGTCCTGCGGGACGTAGCCGACGCCGCGACGATGCGCAGGCAGGAAGACGTCTCGCCCGGAGACGACGGTGTCGTCGAGGGCGATGGTGCCACGATCCGGCCGGGAGAAGCCGGCGATCAGGCGCAGCAGGGTCGTCTTGCCGCTGCCGGACGCGCCGACGAGGGCGGTACGCGTTCCCGTCGGGATCACGAGCGACACGTTGTCGAGAACGGCCGAGCCGCCGAGGGTCTTCGATATCTCGTGCACGGTCAGGGTCGTCATAGGGTCGTTCGCTTCTGGGACGGGATGGACATGAGAGCGACGGTCGGCACCGAGATGACGATCAGAAGGAGCGCATAGGGCGCGGCATCCGCGTAGGCGACGGAGGAACTCGCCGACCAGAACTGCGTGGCGAGGGTTCGTGTGCCGTTCGGGGCCAGCAACAGGGTCGCCGTGAGTTCGTTCGCGACGCCGAGGCCGACGAGGGCCGCTCCTCCCCAGAGGGAGGGAGTCAGCAGGGGAACGGTGACACGCAGCCGGGCGATGACCGGCGGGTCGCCGAGTGAACGCGCGACCTCTTCGAGGATGATCGGCGCCTGTCCGAGGCCGGCGCGCAGCGTGACCAGCGCTCTGGGCAGGAACATGATCAGATACGCCAGCAGCACGGTGGCGACTGTCTGGTAGAGCTCGGGCACGAGCCGGATGGTGACCGTGACGAGGGCCAGCGCGATGACGATTCCGGGCAGGCTGCTCGCGACGTAGGTGGAGTTCTCGACGAGTCGGCTCGCCGAACCCGGGTGCCGGATGCTCAGCCAGGCCAGGGGCAGAGCGGCGGCAACGGTCAGAACCGCACCGCATACGACGAAGAACACGGTCTGCATGAGCGCAGGACCGATCTCGGGTTGCGCCCAGGGCTCGCCCACGCCGAGCCAGCGTCCGATGCTGAGCAGCGGCACCCCGATCGCGAGAGCCGTGTAGAGGATCGTCGCGAGCACTGCCGCCGCTGTTCCGCGACCCAAGCGGTGACGCTCGGGCGGAAGCGGGGCCCCGGAACCGATGTGTGCGTAGCGGGCCCGGCCGCGAGTCGTGGCTTCGGCGGTGAGCACGAGCAGGCACAGCAGGGTGAGGACGATGCCGAGGGCGCTCGCGGCCGGTCCGGCGAACGTCGACTGGTACTGCACGATGATCGCCGTCGTGAAAGTGTCGAACCTGATCAGGGCGAATGCTCCGTACTCCGCAAGCAGGTGGAGCGCGACGATGAGTCCGCCGCCCCAGATCGCCAGACGGAGTTGCGGGAGGACGACGCGGACGAAGATCCGGGGAGTGGTCAGACCGAGTGACCGTGCCGAGTCCTCCAGCGCGGGATCGAGTCCGCGCAGGGTCGCGGCGGCCGGGAAGTAAACCAGCGGGGAGTAGGCGAGGGTGGAGATGAGCAGCCCGCCGCCGAGGCCACCGATGGAAGGAAGGAGACTCACCCAGGCGTAGCTGCTGACGAACGCCGGAATCGCCAGAGGGGCGGCGAACAGGATCGCCCAGAAGCGGCGTCCCGGCAAGTTCGTCCGTTCGACCAGCCAGGCGGCTCCGACGCCCGCCGCGACGCAGAGGGGCACGCCGATCACGACGAGGAGGATCGTGTTCAGGAGGAGCTCGCCGACCTTCGGGCGGAAGATCAGAGGCGCCAGTACGTCCCAGCCGGTCTGAACCGTCGTGATGACGACGAAGCCGACGGGCACGAGAGTCACCGCGGCGATCAGTATCGACACGGTGAGCAGGAGCGCGGAGGGGCGCGACGTCTCCGCCGCCGCACCCCTCCGTTCGATCTGAACCGTCACGTCAGCAACGGTACCGATCAAGCTGGAGCTGCATTCAGATGAGTCCCGCCGCGGTCATGAGATCGGTGACCTCGGTGCTATTCAGCTTCGAGGGGTCGATCACTGGTGCATCGAGCGTGCCGAGCGTGGGCAGGGCGGGATTGGGCTCGACCTCGCTGCCGACGGGGTATTCGAAGCTGGTTCCCGTGCGCAGGATGTCTTGGCCGGCCTTGCCGGTGATGAACTTCAGAAAGGCCTGTGCGGCCGCCTGGTTCTTGCTGGACTTCAGGACGCCGCCGCCGGAGACGCTGACGAACGCGCCTGGGTCCTGGTTCTTGAAGTAGAACAGCTTGGTGTTGGCGCTGTTCTCGCCGGTTCCGGCCTGATCGATGAACCAGTAGTAGTGGTAGATGACGCCTGCAGGCACCTCGCCCGCGTTGACCGCCTTCATGACCGTGCTGTTGCCCTTATACACCGCGGCGTTCTCTTTCATGCCGGCGAGCCAGGACTCGGTCGTGGCCGTTCCCTCCTTCTCGAGCACCGCGGACACGATCGCCTGGAAGTCCGCGCCGCTCGGCGAGGCCGCCCAACGGCCCTTCCATTGCGGCTGGGCGAGGTCGAGCATGGACTTCGGGAGTTCGCTCTCCGGCAGCAGGCTCGGGTTGTAGACGAAGACGGTCGAGCGTGCGGCGATCCCCGTCCAGGTGCCGGTGGAGGGCTTGTAGGCATCCGGAACCTGGGCGAGTGTGTCGGCGTCGACGCCGGCGAAGAGGCCCGCATTGTCGACGAGAGAGATCGCGGGGGAGTTCTCGGTCAGGAAGACGTCGGCCGGGGAGGCCGCCCCCTCTTGGACGAGCTGGTTGCCGAGCTCGGAGTCCGAGCCGTTGCGGAGCGTCACGGTGACCCCGGTCTGTTTCGAGAACTCGTCGGCCCACTCCTGGGCCAGCTCCTCGTGCTGCGCGTTGTAGACCGTGATCGAGGTGCCATCGATCGACTCGGGCGTCGGGGTGGTTTGGGGGGCGGATCCCGCCGAGCATCCCGTCAGTGCGAGAGTCGCCACGGCGATGGCGGCGATGGCGGCGATGGCGGGGCGGATCATTCGGTTCATGGATTCCTCGAGGCTCGGCGATTAAAAAATAGGTGAGGCTAACCTTATCAAATACTGAGCATCTGTCGAGACGTATCACGCAGTGTGGGAAGCGACGATGATGAGGTCCCCCTCGGGCCGGAGCGCGTCGGGCGACGCGATCGGACCTCCGAAGAAGCTCGGCGTGACGGTGTCGGTCGTCGGTCCATCGGCGTGGCGCAGACCAGCGTTGCTGTATCGTCCGGCTGGCCCAGACCGGCCTGAGAAGGCCCCTTGCATCGGCGCGGCGCAGAGCCATCGACGAACATTTCGTAGCCACCTCGTGACGTTGCGGCGGCTGTGATGTAGATTCGGCTGATCGCAAAAAACGAAACAAGGCCGGCCGAGCGACATCGTGTCGTTCTGGCCATGGCAATGGTGGCGGTCAGCACGAGGGGGGTCCGTGTCAGCTGTTCCGCTTACGTTCGACCAGGCGGTCTCGCGACAATTGGTGCACAAGCGCTCGACGGGCGAGGTGCTGCCCACCGATCTCTTCGTGCGAGGTCCGGACGCCTTCGAGGTCGCGTTGCAGTGGCCGCGGCGGCATGGCATGTACTCCGTCTCCCCGCTCAACTCGCCGTTGGTCGCTGAGTCGATACGGCAAGTCACCGTGTACGTCCTGCATGCAGGCCTGGATGTGCCGCTGGGTACGCGTTTTCTGATGACGGGAATGGGGTTCGAACTGCGCCGTGCGGCGATTGCGCGTCCGCGTGGAAAGGCCATCGAGATCAGAGCGAGCACTCGAACCGCGAACGTGCGAAGGAGCGGAGGCGGTGCGCTGCGGGGTGTCCGCATCGATGCTCGGTTCACCGACGACGACGGGCTCGTCGCGACCGGACACGGCGATGCGGTACTCGTCGACGAGTGCACCTACAGGCGAATGCGCGGTGAGTTCATCTCGGCGGCAATGCCCGCAGAGCGAGGGTCGCCGCCGGTCGCCGCGGCCGCAGTCGGTCGTACGACACCTGAGGATGTCGTCGTCTCCGCGGCTCCCGACGGCGTACACGTCAGTATCGATCCCGGTAACCCCTATTTCTTCGATCATGAGCTCGATCACGTGCCCGGGGTCGCCTTGATCGAAGCCTGCAGGCAGATGGCCTGCCTGCAGGTGGAGGATCCCGACGCGGACTTCGTCACCTTCGAGTCGACCTTCTATCGCATGGTCGAATTCGATGCTTCGGCCACCGTCTCGATCACCCTCCGGGACAGCGCCAGATTCGAGGTGCGCCAATTCGACACAGTTGCTGTGCGAGGCCATGCGGTCATCGCATCGCCTCCTCGTCACTCCCCGGCGCAGTGAACACATCGTCCAGCATCTGCAGTGCTGTCGCGAGGTTCTCGGCTGCCACGAGGGCGCGCACCAGAATCTCCCACATCTCACGGACGCGACCGGGAAGGTCCTCGCGTCCGGTGAGTGTGTCCGAGACCAGTTGCACACCGGTGAAGGCGGGAATGATGAACCTGGCCGCCATGTCAGGCGGTACCGTCGCTGTCGTCTCACCATTGTCTTGTGCGCGGGTGGCCAGCGCCCCGAACGTCTCGATCCAGTCCCGAAACGGGTCCCCGATGGGTGAATCGAACGTCGAAGTGTCGCTGGTGAGGCGTACTCCGGCACGAACGATCGGATCAGCGACAAGCCGTTGCGCGAGGTCCAGGCAAAGGTGCATCATCAACTCGAGCGCGGAGGCATCCGTGGCGAGTATCATCTCGGATGCCTCGCGGGTGATGCGGTGCTGCTCGTCCACGAGAGCCGCGGCGATGTCCAACTTGGACCCGAAATGAAAGTAGAGCGCGCCCCTGGTCACGCCGGATGTCTCGCTGATTTGTCCGAGGCTGGCTTTCGCGTATCCGACCCGTCGAATCACGTCGGCCGCGCCGAGCAGGATCTTCTCGCGCGTGAGCCGGGCTCGCTCCTGCTGAACCATGAACCAGTTCTCCTCGTCCGTTGCGGGCTCACTCCATGTTAACGAACCGTCTTATGGGGTCGGACGACGATTCCGGGCGCGACTCGCGATCGCTAGCCACACGTGACGACGACAGGCCGGTCCTCGCAGTCACGGGTGGAACGGGCTTCATCGGTTCGTGCGTCACGCGGGTCGCTGGACGAGGAATCGGCGGCTGGCTCGCGCGGCCGGTCAGCCGATTCGGTGGACCGGGCACGGTGAACGCCGACATCCGAGATCGCCGTGCAACCCTTCGCGCCCTCGAAGGAAGCCATGCGCTTGTCCACGCTGCGTCCTACATCGGTGGCGATGCGGCGCTCTGCGAGGAGATCAACGTCGGCGGCACAGAGAACGTGGTCGCTGCGGCGAAGGCGTGCGGCATCGGGCGTCTCGTCTACGTGAGCACCGCCGCCGTCTACGGTCGTGGGCCGTTCGAGCTCGTCACGGAGCGCGCCGCTCGGATTTCGCCGGCCTCGGCGCTGAGCTCGAGTCGCGCCGTCGCGGAGCGCATCGTGCTCGATGCCGGTGGCGCGGTCGTCCGGCCCCACCTTGTTCTCGGCCCCGGCGATCGGTGGGTGGGCAGTGGGATCCTGGCGCTCACCTCGGCCATCGAGGGACTCGTCGACGGCGGAACCGCGGTGCATTCCGTCATCGACGTCGCCGACCTCGCCGAGGCCATCGTCGGTCTGAGTGCCGCTGCCTCGTGCCATGGTGCCTATCACGTCGCCAATTCGAGACCCGTGTCTGTGTGCGAGCTCGTCAGCGAGCTTCGTGGCGCGGGGGTTTTCCTGCCGACCGGGCAGGTGCGCCTGGCCGAGGCCGAGGATCGTGTCGGCCATTCGGTCGTACTGCAGAACGCGCTGCGCCTGCTGTCGGTGGATCACTCGTTCGATAGCTCGCGACTCGCCCGAGATGCTGGCATCGTGTTCCGGATGCCGTTCCGTCTGTCCGGGTCCGCACGTGCCTGGTATGGGGAAACGCTCGGTTCGCAGCTCGCCTGATTCGCGTGTGAGCTTCGGTGAGCAGCCCTCGGTGCCGGCGTCGTCGATCTGGCTGAGTGAGAAGAGGACTCGCCGGGGCGCGTGGTCGAGACGCCTGCGCCCGCAGCTCAGAACTCGGTGCGTGTGACCACGGCGCGATGTGGAGACCGTTCTTGGTTGATGAGCCGGGTGTGAATGTCCTCGAGCGTAGCGATCCAAACGAGGAGAGTGGCGTCGTAGCACCCCATCAGCGACTGTGTCGTGACATCGAGGGTCGTGCGGTCGGGCTCGAGCTCTCGAGGTGACCTCGATCCTTTCGCCCTGCAACGTGACTGGAGCCGCCGGTGCTCCAGCTCCTGCTCGATGAGGAGGATCGCGCGGCGACGATCGTGCGCGGCGGTGACGGGGAGGCGCACCAGGAACTCGGTATCCGGCACGTGGATCGAAGGCCGGTATTCCGACTCGATCCACTCTGTCAGCGAGGCGCGCCCGGCCGGAGTCAGGTGCCAGAGCTCCGAGTAATGGCCTGCGTCGGCGTGCGCGTGAGCGAGTTCGACGTGTCCGTGGGCCTCGAGCTTGGCGAGATGTCGGTGCAGATCGTTCGAGGTGAATGCCGCGTCAACGAGCGGGGCGACCGAGAGCACCGCGCTTTCGAGCATACCCCGGCTGAGCGATTGGTCTGCGAGATTTGCCAGGATTAAAACCTCGACGAACACGATACCCCCCCCACTGGCGTCACGGTCATAACCGACCTTGGCCTAGAAAGATCTTACGATGTTTCCGTGCCACCGGCGGCCCAGGTTTTCTCTCGCGAGCCCGGATTGTTTCGTGAGTGGCTGCGCACTTCCGGGGACGCGATACGGAGATCGAGGTATCTGACTACCGACACCCGTGATTCCTCGTACGGAGCAGAGGTGGTGATGCTCGAACCTTATCGGAGAGGCCGTCAGGACCTTTGCGCCGATTCGTGCGCATGCTCGCCTCGAAGATTTGCACCCCTGGAGCCAAGTTGTCGAATTCCCCCGCCGAGCGTCCGCCGAAGACGCTCATCGTTCGCACCACCGCTGCGGTCGCGGTGCTCTTCACGGCCTGGCACCTCTTCGCCTCCTTCCTCTGGATCAGTCCGCCGAGCACTCTGCGTGAGCTGGTGCCTGGGAGCCTCCTGTCGAACTACATGCTGCCGTGGTTCGGCCAGAGTTGGAGCGTTTTCGCTCCCGCGCCGATCAACGGCGACTACCGCCTCCGAGTACGTGCGAACCTCGCGGACGGGGAGGGAAGGTCTCGCACGACGGAGTGGGTCGATGCGACAGCCGTGGAGCTGTCGATGTCGCATTACAACCTGTTCCCTCCGCGCGCCGCGGGACTTGCGACGCACCAGGCATCGTTGCTCAAGGACAGCTACGACGCGCTGAACGAGGACCAACGGAAGATCGTGGCCCTCGACTACTACGCGGGTGATAACTGGCTCGGCCGGATGCGTGAGGCGATGACGGTCGCGGGGAGCCAGGCTGTCGACGAATACGTCGTGCAGGAGCGCCACTCCGCGGCATACGCGACGCAGGTCGCCCTCGCGGTGTGGGGCGACGGTGTGACGAATGCACAGTTCGAGGTGAGCAGGCAGAACGTCGTTCCTTTCGAGAAGCGTAACGATCCCAACGCCAAGCGCCCGCCGCGACAGCTCGTCGACACCGGATGGCGCGGCTTGATCAAGCTGCCGGGGCAGTCCAATGAGGCGTTCGCGGCCACTTTCCGCGAGACCTACAAGCACCTGGAGCAGAAGTGATGAGCGTTCAGGAGGGGGGCGTCCGGGAGGTGGCCGATGGGGTCACCGGCGGCCGGGCGGAGGTGGCGGACCGGGATGCGTCGGCTCACGAGGAGCCGAGTCGCGGGAACGGCGTCATCGGGGATGCGGGGTTCGTCAGCGTCTGGCGGCACAGCGTTTCCGGCATCACCGCGCTCCTGCGCCGCGGAGAGGGGTGGCTCCTCGACGCCAAGCATGCGCTCTACGGACTCGCGGTGACCCGGATCCTCCTCGGCATCACGATCCTCGGCACCACCCTCGGCGAGTTCACGACCCGGGACTACACCTACGGCGTCGGCGGTGCATGGACCGGCCAGATCGCCGAACCGCAGAGCGACTTCATTGCGATGTGGCCGTTCAGCGTGACTCGGGAGCTGGCGAACACGCCGGCAGGACTGCTCGCGGTCTTCGCCATACTCCTCCTGCTCGGGGTGCTGTTCACGGTCGGCTATCGGACACGGCTCGTCATGATCCCGCTCTTCGTCGTCTGGGTCGGTTTCCTCGGTCTCTGCACCTATGTGCAGAACCAGAGCGACAACCTCACCCGCATCGCGTTCATCGCGCTTGCCTTCTGCGGACTTTCGGACCACTGGTCGCTCGATGCGCGGCGGGGAAAGCGCTTCGCCCGCCGTGACGGGAACGTCCTCCTCCGCCTGTGGCGCGGGCTCCCCGTGCTGCCCTCCTGGCTCAGCGTCCTCGCACACAACCTCGGCATCGTCGTTCTCGGTGCGCAGATCTGCTTCGTCTATTCGGCGGGAGGCCTCTTCAAGGCCGGTGGCGAACCGTGGCAAGATGGCACCGCCGTGTACGCGCCGCTGCAGACCGCGCAGTTCGGCACCTGGCCTATCCTGAGCGATATCGCCACCGCGTGGGGCCCGGCCGTCGGCATGGCGACCATCGGCACTGTCGTCATCCAGTCCGCATTCCCGCTGCTGCTGCTCCGCCGGGGGACCCGGATACTCGCGCTCATGGTCATCATGGGTTTCCATGTCGCGATCGGCGTGATGATGGGACTGCCATGGTTCTCGCTCGCGATGATCGCGCTCGATGCGATCTTCGTGCGCGACCGGTCGTGGCGAGGCTTCGCCCGCCGCGCCGAAACCCTGTGGCGGCGTGTCGTGTCGGACGCCCGGCGAGAGCCACTCGTCCCGGAGGACGACCGTGGCTGACGTCGCCGTCGTCGGGAGCGGTCCGAACGGGCTGGCTGCGGCTGTCGTCGCCGCCCGTGCGGGCCTCAGCGTGCGGGTATACGAAGAGAGCCCGGTTCCAGGCGGAGGCGCTCGCACGGAGGAGCTCCACGAAAGCGGGTTTCGCCACGACCTCGGCCCGGCCGTCCACCCGATGGCGCTCGCCTCGCCGTTCTTCCGGATGTTCGAACTCGATGCGCGGGTGCGCTTCGTTACGCCGGGGATCTCCTTCGCGCACGTCCTCGGGTCTGACAGCGTCGCGCTCGCCCACCGCTCACTCGACCTCACCGTCGCCGACCTCGGCCGTGACGGCGCGCCCTGGCGTCGCCTGTTCCAGCCGCTCGTGCGTCATGTCGACGCGGTCGCGCGGGCGACCCTGGCGCCGCCCGCTCGACTCTCGGGAGCGAGCGCCGCGCTCGTCCCCGTCGGTCTCGGCGCCTGTGTCGATGCCGCCCTGCGGGGGCGCGTCTTTCGGGAGGAGAAAGCGCGGGCGCTTCTCGCGGGCCTATCTGCCCACGCGATGAACGGTGGACGCTCCCTCGCCGGCTCGATCGTCGGCGTCACCCTCGCCGCGCACGCGCACGCGCGTGGGTGGCCTATCCCGATCGGCGGCTCCCAGGCGATCACCGACGCGCTTCTCGCGGAACTGAGCCTCCGCGGCGGGCGGGTCGAGACAGGCACCGTCGTGCGCGACCTCCGTGAGCTAGAAGGCCACTCGGCAGTCATTCTCGATCTCACCCCGCATGCGTTCAGCGACATCGCCGCCTCGGATCTCTCTTCCCGCGAACGTCGGCGCGCGTGTCGCTTTCGCTTCGGCCCCGGCGTGATGAAGGTCGACTATTCGCTCGATGGCCAGATCCCGTTCCAGGATGCCCGGCTCGCGGGGGCGTCGACGCTCCATATCGGCGGGACGGCGGCAGAGGTCGAGTCGGCCGAGGACGCGGTCTTGCACGGCTCACGCGCCGATCGGCCGTTCATCCTGCTGTCGCAGCCGACCGTGTTCGACCCCGCGCGCGCGCCCGCCGGCAAGCATGTCGCCTGGGCGTACGCGCATGTTCCCGCCTGGGACGACGAGTCCGATCCCGAACAGGTTACCCGCGCGATCGAGGAGATCGCGCCCGGCTTCCGCGACCTCATCCGAGGGGCCACCGTGCGGGCCGCGATAGCGATGCCGGGACTCAGCCGCAACTTCGTCGGCGGCGACATCGGCAGCGGGGCGGTCGGCCTACGCCAGCTTCTCGCCAGGCCCCGATTCGGCCCGTCGCCGTGGCGCACGCCCCTGCCGGGGGTCTTCCTCTGCTCGGCGTCTACGTCGCCAGGCCCCGGCGTGCACGGCATGGGTGGCTACCATGCGGCTCGGCACGCGCTCGCGTATCTTGGGATCCGCGACACGTTCACGCGTTCGGCCGCAAGACGTGAGGCCGAAGCGGGTCGAGCGGGGTATCCGTGAGCGATGCGCGCGCCTCCCAGACGGGCAATTCGCCGCGGATGCGCGGTCGCGCAGCGGAATTGGACGCGACGATCGCGCACGTGCTCTCCGGGTGGAACGTCGATGTCACCGGGGTGATAGGGGCGGGGCGCTCGACGTTCCTCCGCGCGGTCTCGCATCGCCTGTCCGATCGTGACTGGAAGGTCGTTCAGCTCACGGGCCTCGCCGCGCTCCACGAGTATCCGCTTGTCGCGCTGCACATCCGCGACATCGGCGTCAGCCGCGACGGGCGGCACGGCGTCGCAGCCGCGGTCCGCGGGCTCTGCGATCTCTCGATCGCCGGACCTTTGTGCGTGATCGTCGACGACGCCGAGGAACTGGACAACGCCTCTTGGGCGGTCATCCTCGCCGCGCACGCCGACCATGAGTTCCCGATCGTGAGCGCACGACGACCGGACTCCCCTGCGCCGCAGCACCACGGTCTGCGTGTGACTCTCACTCCACTCGGCTACGAGGACCTCTCTGCGGCCATGTGCGAGCGACTCGGTGGCGGCGTCGCTCTTGAGACGATGAGCCGGATCTTCGCGAAGTCGGCGGGCATCGTCGGCCTCGCCAATGCGATTGTCGACGCTGTTTCGGCCGAGGGCCGGTTCGTTCGCGACCGGGATGGAGAGTGGTCGGTCATCTCAGAACTCTGGACTCCTGCGCTCGCCGGCGTCGCCGAGGAGCGCCTCGCTCCGCTCACCGGGCCGGAGCGCGATGCGGTAGGCCTCATCGCCCTCGACCCGCATACAGATGTCGAGGAGCTGCGCCGTACGGTCGAGACAGGGGTGCTCGAGTCGCTCGAGCGGCGTGAGCTGATCAGGGTTGCGTTCGCCGGCTCGGGGTCGGCTGTCGTCATTTCGCCGCCGTTGATCGTTGAGTACCTTCGCAGGGAGCGGTCGAAGATCGCCAACAGAGGGGTCGCCGTGCGTCTGGTCACCGCGCACGGCGAAGACAGGGCCGGAACCGGGTTCGCTTCGGTCGATCCGGGGGCGGTTCCGCCGGCTGACGATGCGCTCCTCGTGCGCATGATCCGCGAGCGTCGTCGTCGGACTATCGGGGAGTTGCAGCACCTCTGGCAGCTCGAGCCGAGCGCAGGCGCCGCCGTTCGCCTTCTCGACGAGCTCCAGCACACCGATGTCGTCCGCGAGCGGGTCGACGAGATCCTCTCCGGCGTGGTGTGGGGCCTTGGCTCGGACCTGGATCGGGCGGAGCTCGTGGTGCGGCGCGCGTGGTGGGAGGCCTACACCGGACGTGGGCTGGACGCCGCGCTCACCCTGCTTCATGCCGACGCCGACATGCTCGGCCTGGCTGCACCTCTGATCCGAGTGGAGGCCATCTGCCTGCGTCGGAGCTTGGGCGATCCGATCGGCATCGAGGAGGTTGCTGTCACGGTTCCGAGCGGAACGCCGCTTGCGATCGTGGAGCGCGCGATCGACGAGCGGTTCACGCTCGAGCTGATGTTCGGCCTCGTCGGCGACGCCGCCGCATCGCTGGAGACGATCCGTGGACTACGGAGCCAGTCCACGGTAGATGTGCGCTCGCACGAGGCGATGCTTCTTATCGCCGATGGCCAGGTGCGTGAGGCGGAGCACCGCGCTCGGCACGCTCGAGAGCAGGCACGGCGGGAGCTGGGAGTCGGCGAGATCCGCGAGACCACGCACGCGCTCATGCTCGCACTCCTCTTTCAAGGTCGCTACGAGGAGATCCCGCACTTGCATGCCTCTGTGCTCGCGCTCGGAGAGCCCGCCATGATTCCGGAACCCGCGTTTCGCGCCATCCAGACCATCGCCGCTCTCGTCGAAATCCGCCGGGGGCGGTCCAGCACAGCAGATGAACTGCTTCGACGCGTCGACGAGCCCGGGGCGGGGTCTCGATCGGCGGGCATCTCATCGGCATGGGTGCGCGCGCAGCTGGCCGCGAGCAGAGCGGACATCGACGAGGCCTTCGCGATGCTCTGGGAATCCGGTCTTGATCGTTGGGGCCGTGGGGCTCGGCTCGGTGGCCTCGTCGATCTGCTCGCCGCGCTCGACGTGCGCTGCGACGAGGTCCACCTCGCCGAGGTCGAGAGGCGGGCTCGTGCCGTAGACAGCGGGCTTGTCACCGTGCTGCTCGCGCTCGTCCGTGCGAGTTTCACCGAGTCGGTCGACGATCTCCAGGACGTCGCACAACGGCTGGAGAAACTCGGACTGTACGGCCACGCCCGCTCGGCCGCGCGGGCCGCGGTCACGCTTGCGTGCGGGTCCGTCGCCGAACGTACGAGCGCGGAGTCCCACGTACTCGAGGAGTGCGAGATTCTCGCCGGAGCCGACGCCGAGCGCTTCGCTCGTCGGCATCTCGACCTGACCCCGCGGGAAGCGCAGATCGCGCGTGCTGCGAGCCTGGGCATGAGCAACGCGGATATCGCGCAGCAGCTCGTCATCAGCGTGCGCACAGTCGAGAGCCATCTCCATCACGTAATGCGCAAGGCGCGCGTTGAACGTCGTCATGAGCTCGCCGCATTCTCTTCGCTTTTCGTCGACCCCGAGGACGGACTGCGGCGCGAGTTTCCCTCCCGCGCGTAATGGTTCCGCCTCGACCGTCTTGTGCATGTCGGGAGCAGCGCTGACTGTCTGGTCGGCCGAGTTCGCTCCCTCATCGTTCAGCGACACTTTGGAGGAAGAATGAAATCCATATTCTGGGCTGGGAAACCTGAGGGTGGCCCGAACACAGTGAAGGTACGCTCGCGAGCGTGCCTTTCGGGTGCTGCATTCGCCGTGGCCGCAGGTCTCGGCGGTTCGGCCCTGCTCGGTGCCGCTCCTGCAACAGCTACTCCGACCGATGTCGAGTTCAGCGGATCCGTCCGCGCATACGGTGTCTTCGCCAGCACGTCGATCCTCGGGCTCATCAACAAACGCGCGAACATCGCCGAGTCCGTCGTCGTCGCCGACAGTGGGGGCCTCAGTGAGTACGCCGGTACCGGTCCCGGTGAGTTCGCGGTCCCGCCGACGATCGCCTCGAACCCAGCGGCACGCTCGTTCGCACGGAGCTCGCCGATCGGGATCGGCGCCTTCGGTATTCCGATCACGCCGGTCAAGGCGCAGTCGTTCTCGACGACGACGCTCGAAGGAGGCAAGGTCGTCCAGGATTTCCTCAAGACCGACCTCGGCCCGCTCGGAAGCCTCGACGCCTTGACCGGCACCGCTGAGTCTCACTGGAACTCGGCGGTCAACGCCGGGTCTGGATTGCTCGGCTCCGCGCAGCAGACCACGGGACGTCTGGTTCTGGTTCCGGGAATCAAACCTCCGGTCCTCCGAGGAATCTTCCCACTCGCCTCCGCAACCCTCGGAACGACGAGCGGCACGGTCGAGCTCGTCGGCGACAAGTGCTTGGCGGTCAAGTCGAGCTCGGAGTGGCAGTTCGCCGAGGCGAGTCTGCTCGGAGACCTGCTCCGTGTCTCGTGGGGCGCCGGTGCCGAAAGGCCGCCGCACATCGCGGCGCGCGCGAATGGCCGACCGGGCGGCGCCTCGGTTGAGATCGGCTCTATGCCCGACAAAATGACGGTCTCGACCGGCGGCGCCTCCCTTTCGATCAAGCCGGGGAAGACCATCGAGATCGGCGACGAGTTCCCGAAGGTCATCACCGCGATCCTCAAGGGCTCGATCTCCTACGACGGTCTCACTGATGTCCATGAGAACCCCGACGGCACCTCAGCCCGTGGAACCATGAACGGGCTGACACTCTCCGCGAGCTTCTTGGGCATTCCGTTCCTTCCTGCGGTCGGCAAAATCGAGATCGGCGTGATGCGGACCGATGTCGCGGCAAACATGGCTCAGACCTCCGCGGCGTGCGGCGGTGGCGACAAGAACGCCACCGCCCAGGCTGCGGCTGCGAACGCAAAGGCGAACGCGGCTGCCGCGAACGCCTCGACGTCGGCGAACGCAAGCTCTGCGACGAACGCCGCGAGCTCGACGAGTGCCGACACCTCGGCGTCGACTGCCGCGACTGCGACTGCGAACAAGGACGCGACTGCGACCGCGACTGCGAACAAGGACGCGACTGCGAAAGCGAGTTCGAGTGCGAACAGCGACGCGACGACTGCCGCGGCTTCTCCGGCTGCCAACGCCTCGACATCGACGAAGGCCGACTCGAAGGCCGACTCGAAGACGAACGCCACGGCTGCGGCGAACACGTCGACGTCGGCGAACGCAAGCTCTGCGACGAACGCCGCGAGCTCGACGAGTGCCGACACCTCGGCGTCGACTGCTGCGACTGCGAACAAGGACGCGACCGCGACTGCGAACAAGGACGCGACCGCGACTGCGAACAAGGACGCGACTGCGAAAGCGAGTTCGAGTGCGAACAGCGACGCGACGACTGCCGCGGCTTCTCCGGCTGCCAACGCCTCGACATCGACGAAGGCCGACTCGAAGGCCGACTCGAAGACGAACGCCACGGCTGCGGCGAACACGTCGACGTCGGCGAACGCAAGCTCTGCGACGAACGCCGCGAGCTCGACGAGTGCCGACACCTCGGCGTCGACTGCCGCGACTGCGAACAAGGACGCGACCGCGACAGCGAACAAGGACGCGACCGCGACAGCGAACAAGGACGCGACTGCGACCGCGACTGCGAACAAGGACGCGACCGCGACTGCGAACAAGGACGCGACTGCGAAAGCGAGTTCGAGTGCGAACAGCGACGCGACGACTGCCGCGGCTTCTCCGGCTGCCAACGCCTCGGCATCGACGAAGGCCGACTCGAAGGCCGACTCGAAGGCTGACTCGAAGACGAACGCCACGGCTGCGGCGAACACGTCGACGTCGGCGAACGCAAGCTCTGCGACGAACGCCGAGGGCAAGACCTCCGACTCGCTCGCCAAAACCGGGTTCGAACTGAGCCCGATCCTGGCCTGGTTCGTGGCACTCGCCTTCGCTCTGGGAGCGGGAGCCCTCGGGCTCGGCGCCTACCTCAAGCGTCGGGACTCCGCGGATGCGGACGTTGATCAGGACTTAGACGCCGACGCCTAATGGCGCGTCTCCTCGGTGGGGCGGGTGGCTTCGACCTCCGCCCCACCGTGGGGACTCCGTCCCAAACAATCGAGTGAAGAAAGGGAAACCGAAATGATGAGGGGAAGAGTCATCGCGGCTGTCGCGGCCGGAGTGATCGTTGCATCGGCCGCGACGGGATGTTCGAGCGAGCCGGAGTCGAAGAAGCCTCACGACCGGGGGACGCCGAGCGCGTCGGCCTCGTTGACGCCGACGCCCGAGCCGCCTACTTCGGCAGCGCCAGAAAAGGACAAGGAGGTGGGGGGCGACTACTCGGCCGTGCTGAACGCGAAAGACGACTGCACGGCCTTCCGCTCGCTCATCGAGATCGATACGGCGATGGGTTCGCTGAGTGGAGAGGCGGCGCAGGCGAGCTTCCAAGGGGTGCTCGCCCAGTCTCAGAAGGCCTATGCGCGCCTCGCCGAGATCTCACAGGTTCCGGAACAGGCGGCGAACTGGGCGAAGGCCGCCGAGCTGACCGGCGCTGCCGTTGAGGGGCTGGAAGTCAGCGGGGGCAGCCTCTTGACCGAGGCTGTTCTGAGCGCGCTCGGCGATCTCCGTCTCACGGTGATATCTGCGGTTGAGAGTGCCCGAGCCGATATAGAGAGTCGCTGCTCTCTCGACCTCGCCCCGCTTCTCGGCGGCGACGTCCGATGAGACGCCTCCTCGGCGGCGTCGCCGCACTTGCGGTCGTCGCGCTGAGCGGGTGCGCGCCGCCCGGCTCTGCAACGCCGACTTCCTCGGTAGCCTCAGAGGATGCGCCCCGGCCGGGAGCGGAGGATCTCGGCCTTCTAAAGCAGGCCCGTGCACGCCTCTCCAACGGCAAGGGCATGCAGGCGACCCTGCAGGCGACCCTCGCCGGCACGACCCTCGCGGGCGAGGCGGAGGTCCGCGGGGACCTCCTCGCCTGGCGTGGCACGATCGATAGCGGTGGCATCGTCCTAGACGTGATAGCCGCTCAGAGCATGGTGTGGTTGCGTGCGCCCGCCCCATACTGGATGGGGCTCGGACTGCCGGATGCGCCGGCGCAGACCGCGAGCCACGGCTACGTTCCTGTGCCCGGCTCGTTGGGAACCGAGCTTACCAAGTTCGCCGATTTCGGGCTGTTCCTGCAGACGGTCGCCTCCGCGAACGCGCTGGAACAGCCCATCGGCGTCGTGAGAGAGGGCACGACGCATATCTTCGTCTACGAGGATGAGGTCGAGACCACCCGGTTGACGATCGATGCGGTATCGGACGGTGTGCGAGTGAGCCGCGTCGAGTCACTGCGTGGCGACGGCTCGGGGACCGATGTCAGGCTCGAGGAGCTGGATGAGCCACCGGTCATCGAGCCGCCATCGCTCTCGCAGGTCGTGATCGGCATCGATCCCTACGCCGCGCTCGGGATCGGCTGATTCGTCCCCGAGCAGCAGCTCCGATCGGTGCGACGCCCTCGGAGTCCTCGGCGCTCTCAGTCTCAGTGATGGAATCGGGGCCGCCACCCAGTGCCACAGCTTCGCGGCCGTGGAGAGAGCCGAGGCGCAGCTCGCGCACGCATCGACGTGGCGGCGCAGGCGTCTCGCCTCGAGCGGTCGAAGTCGGGAGCGGACATGGGGGACGATATGGTCCATGGCCCAGACGTGCTCGGGTGAGCCGGGTCGCTCCGGAAGCTGTGCGCGGACCCAGGACCGTCGGAGCCCGTCCTTGGCGCGGAAGGTCAGCGCGGCGACTGCGTTCTCCGTCATGTCGAGACGTTCTCCGATGAGGCTCGGGCTGAGTCCATCGACGACCGACAGCCGCAGCACGAGCTGCCAGCGGTCGGGCAGCCGCTGGAAGGCGTCGGCCACGATTGCGTGCTCTTCCGGATCACAACCCGAATCGCCGGGTGCGGGGAGTTCGTCGGCGAAGTCGATAGTCGTCTCGCGCCTCGCCCGAGCCCAAGAGGCGGCGAGCCGCCGGAGCACGGCGAAGAGATAGGTCCGGAAGCCATACCGTGGCCCGACGCCTGCGCGGATGGCGGCGAGCACGGCGGTGAAGCCCTCCGACACGAGGTCCTCGGGGGCGGACGGCCAGCAGGCTCGGGCCAGGGTCAGCGAGGCGGCTCGGTGGCGACGCCACAGCTCGCCATAGGCGGAGAGGTCACCCGCGCGCACTGCGCAGAGGATCGTGTCATCGTCGTTCAGCTCACAAGGTTCGTCGATGTCGGTTGGCATGGTTGTCCTTCAGCTCGCGGTGAGGTGCGGTACACCTCCCACGTTCGGGGGCCATGCCCGACGGGACCGCGGCATCGAGCAGATCTCCGAGTCGCCCTCGCACTGTTCGCGTGCCATACGCGCCCTTCTCCGTACTGCCGCCCACGTCCCTCCGTACCGCGCTCGTCCCGCCTATCGCGATCGGGAAACCCGAGCAGGCACGCAACGGAGGAGTTCGGCTGCGGGCGTGGTGACGGCGGTTCGACTCCGGCGGCGCCGATCACGGCCGGGCGGTTCTCCTCGAGGCCGCCTATGGGGCGGCGTGCGCGGCGATCGACGTGAACCAGGCTGGGATGCTGGCCGCGCGTCGCGAGCGCGTCTGTTCAGCAGGTACGTCGACCGTGGTTCGACCGAGGCGAATGAGCCGGAACCGTCGCGGTCGGATGACATCACGCTTTCACTGCGCGAGAGTCCGGCGTAGCTTTGAGCCGTGAAGGTGAGCATCATCGCGACCAATCCCGCCTCGGGTGAGTCTGTCGTGGTTGAGGCGGATGGTGTCGATGAACCGACGGCTCTCGCCGCGGCGAGAGCACAGATACCTGACGGCTGGCGCGCCCTCAGCGTTCGCCGAGGCTGATCTTTCCAGGTACGAGCTGAATCGGAGCCGTCTGTGGACTCTGCGGGTCACGGAGATTCGCGGCCCGCGCCATCGGCACACCGAGCGTGTCTAGCTGGCCATGGGTGCGTTCGTCGGCAAGGACTGTTCTTTCGACGACAACTGAGGCGAGTCTGCGCAACGTACCGTCTACTCAACCGCTTCACACGCTCATCCCAGTTCCAGGTGGCAGCGTAGCAACTGCCGCCTCACCGATTTCCATACGGCGGCACTGGCACATCGAGGCGGTTGCATAACGCGTGCTGGGCGCCGGCGAGACGCGAAGGAACCTTTATGACAACGACCACCACTCCCGAACCGACCGCAATTCGCATGGCCAACGATGCCTCACCGCTGGTGCTGCGGCTGGTCCTCGGATTCATCTTCGTCGCCCACGGATCACAGAAGCTGTTCGGCGCTTTCGGGGGAGGAGGAATCCCCGGCACGGCGGCATTCTTCGAGTCGCTTGCTGTTCAACCGGCCACGCTCTGGGCGATCGCCGTCGCACTCGTGGAATTCGCCGGGGGGATCGCCCTCGCGGTCGGGTTCCTCAGCAAGATTGCCGCAGCATGTATCGCAATCGACATGGCCGTGGCCGTCGCTGTCTTCAACGGGCCGAACGGGTTCTTCGTCGAGACATCGACAGGAGGGTGGGAGCTGAACTTCATCCTGATCGCGATGTGCGTGTCGATCATCCTGACGGGAGCAGGCCGCTACTCGATCGATCACGGCCTTCGCCCGATCGTCGCCAAGCGATCCGCATCGCTCGCTCTACTGGTGTAGCGACCTCTTCTCGAAGGCACTTGGTGACCTCGGCTGAATTCGGCGCGCACCTCGGCGGAAGACGGTCATGACCAGGGTGTCGCCGGTCCGCGCGATGATCGCGGGGTCAGCATCCATCCGCGCTGACGGAACAAGACCTCGGGTGAGGACAAGTTGCCTTCAGAGGCATAGAGGTTCACGGCATCTCGTTCGAGGTGAGCCGGCCCAACGCCAGATCCCAGTCGACCCCGACTTTTCTCGATCTCGTCGGCCGGGTCGTCTGAAACGCCCAGATAGCCACGGGGAGCGGTGCGAACGATGCGAACGCGCGCTGAACCTGCGTGACGAACGCGGACCGATTGCGGCTGTGATGAAACATGTGTATCTCCCTCTTCTGGTATGACCTTCTGGTACGACTTCGATTACGACAAGTCAAAGATGTTTCATTGGCGAGCGGGAGTCCCTGATGAAACGGGTACTGGCAGGGCACCCCTCGCGCTGGGGCGGTGCCGTCGTGAGGATCACGGCATCCGGCACGGTATGGGCATCTCCCTGACCTCGCATGACCCGTCTCCCCGCATTCACGGACAGGGCACTACTTCACGGACAGGGCACTACGGTCTGGTAGCGTGCGCGGGTGACAGTTGATCGTTGGCGGGCGCTCGGATTCGGCGCGGCAGTGCACGTCCTTCGGTTCGGGGCGATCATGGGAGCCTTCGCGTTCGCGCCGCTGCTGGGAATCTCGGGCTGGCACCTCGGGCTCGCCGTCAACTTCGCATGCGTACTCCTTGCCGTTGTGCTCGTGACCGTGCGCGGACAGTGGCGCGCGTCCGGCCTGTTCTCGCTGTGGCGGGGGAGAGCCGCCGCCCTGTTCCTGGTGCCATTCGTTGTCGAGGTGCTGCTGTGGGCGGTGCCGAGCGGTCTCGTCGAGCGCCCGCCCGGGTTCGGGCTCTGGGCACTCACTCTGCTCCTCGTCGGTCTGAACGAAGAGCTCATCAGCCGCGTCGTTGTGCTGGAGCGGATGCGGCGTTCCTTCGGCCCCGCCGGTGCCGTCGCGCTCACCGGCGCCCTCTTCGGCCTCCAGCACCTCTCAGCATTAGCCACCACCGCACGCACGGCCGACGATGTCCTCCTCAACGTTCTCGTCTCCGCGTGTTACGGCATCGGGTTGGCGGCGTTCCAGTACCGCTTCCGCTGGGTGCTTCCGCTAGTGCTGGTACACGCCGCCGCCGACTTCACGACCATCCTCTCCGTGAACCCGCTGCCGGATGCTGTCGTCGCAATCACCTGCGTCGCCTTCCTTGCGACCGCGGCGGTAATCCTGCGCCCGTTCCTCACCGGTCGGCTTCCTTCCGCCGCTGCCGAACCCCAAGCAGGGACCTCCTAACCGATGATCGAGGGTTGCAGCCCCACGTCGACTCACGTCCGAGAGGGATCCCCCGACCGGGAATACCAAGGCAAACAAAAAACGGCTGAACCCCTAAAATCCGGGGTTCAACCGTTCACAACGTCCTGAGACACATCGCAAAGAGCGGATGACGGGAATCGAACCCGCGCTATCAGCTTGGGAAGCTGAAGTTCTGCCATTGAACTACATCCGCGTGCCCCGCATCCGTCGCCGGACTAGGAACGGAGACCATCCTAGCAAGGTCGGTGCGCGGGGCGGAGGTCTCGACCGGTTCGACCACCGGGGTCCGGCTCGGTCTGCGGTGGGGCTCGATAGGTGCGGGGTCTCGACGTGCTCGACAGGCTCTACCGGCGGTGTGGGTCTCGAGCGGCGGGGTCTCGAGCGGCGGGACTCCAGTGGGTGGGGGCTGCAGGGTGGAGAGCGGCGGCGCGGCTGCACAGCAACACGGCCGCGGCACGGGGCCCGGTCGCCGCCGCTAGGCTGGCACCGTGCTTCTCTCGGACCAGGACATCACCGCCAACATCGCCGCAGCTCGCATCCGCCTGGATCCCTACGATCGCGAGATGATTCAGCCGTCGAGCATCGATGTGCGGCTCGACCGCTACTTCAGGCTCTTCGACAACCACAAATACCCCTACATCGACCCAGCGGAGGACCAGCCCGAGCTGACCCGTCTCATCGAGGCGAAGCAGGACGAGCCGTTCATCCTGCACCCCGGCGAGTTCGTGCTCGGCTCGACGTTCGAGCTCGTGAGCCTGCCGGATGACATCGCCGCGCGCCTCGAGGGCAAGAGCTCGCTCGGCCGTCTCGGCCTGCTCACCCACTCGACCGCCGGCTTCATCGACCCCGGCTTCTCGGGCCACGTGACCCTCGAGCTGAGCAACGTCGCGACCCTGCCCATCAAGCTGTGGCCCGGCATGAAGATCGGCCAGCTGTGCTTCTTCATGCTCTCGTCACCGGCCGAGAAGCCCTACGGCTCGAGCGAGTACAGCTCCCGCTACCAGGATCAGCGCGGGCCGACCGCGTCGCGTTCCTTCCAGAACTTCCATCGCACGGATGTGAGCCTCAGTCAGGCCGGACCGTCCGGCGACTGAGCGCGGTCGCTGACCCGCAATCGGCCGGAGACCCTGCATATCGCCATCGCGAGCGCTTCGCCCAAGACAAGCCCGACTTCGAGCTGCCCGTCGTCGCGATGGCTGCACCGACGACACGGCGGAGGTCGGCGCCTCCTACTCGGATGTCCGCATCCGATGGTTCGAGCTGCCCAAGGGTCCGGGCTTCGGCCATGGAAACCGCAAGCGTCGCCCGCGCGACGCGCGCGGTGATGACGTGGCTTTCCTCGCTCACGACGACGTCATCGCTCCTGACCACTTGCGTCTGCCTGGCGAGCTACTCGACTCGACCGACGCGCCGCCGGGCTACTCCCGCCCCCCTCTGGGCGCACCCCCCCTCTGGGAGCACCCCGACGGCGATCGGGGCGTCGCGTTCCGACCTGCCCGGCTGCGGTTGGTCCGTTTCTCGTCTGTCATGTGCCGGAAACCTGTCGCAGGTAAAATCGGGTCATGACGACCGCAGCCGGATCTCCGTTCACCGAGGCACTCGTCTCCGAGGATGCGACAAGCGAGTACCCGGCGCGGATGAGGCGTTTCGGCCAGCTCGTCGGCTCCTGGGCCGCGAGAGGGCACCGGCTCGACGAGGCCACGGGGGAATGGCACGACCGTGAGTTCACCTGGATCGTCGCCTTCATCCTCGACGGGCGTGCCGTGCAGGACATCGAGGTCGTCGAGACGGAGCAGGGCAAGAGGGAGACGGTCGCGACCGGCGTGCGTGTCTACGATCCGCTCGCCGGCGCGTGGCGGGTGAGTTTCTTCTCGCCGAAAACGGGTGAGTATTGCCACCTGATCGCCACGAGCTATCGTGGCGGCATTCGTCAGGACGGAACACAGACCGACGAGCGGCCCATCCGCTGGAACTTCAGCGAGATCACGGCGGACTCGTATGTGTGGGATGGCTGGGTCTCGAATGACGGCGGCTCGAACTGGGAGCTCACGGAACACGTCGAGGCGACGCGCATCACCTGACGCGGACTGCGTCGGGGCACCTCTGCGTGGGGGCACCTCTGCGTCGGGGCACCCGCGTGTCCCCTCGCGAGTGTTGCCGTTTCCGACGAGGGTGTCCGGTTTACTGGACGTTCTCGTCGGAAACGGCAACACTCGTGGGTGCGTGGGTGCGTGGGTGCGTGGGTGCGGATGTCGTCAGTGCGACGTCGAGACTCCCAGCAGGTCCTGAGTGATGACCGACGCGACGCGTGCACCCGCTCCGGCGGCAACGATGAGCTGCTGAGGTCCTGGGGCCGCGACGTCGCCCGCCGCATAGACTCCTGGCAGGCTCGTGCGGCCGTCACGGTCGGTCACGAGGTGTCCGTCGTCGTCGCACGCCGGATTCAGCTCAGCGAGCGCGTCGACGACAGGGTGCCACAGGGGCCGCACGAAGCCGCCGTCGATCGGCACCCGCTCGCCGTCCACGAGGCGCACGGCCGTGACGCTGCCGCGTTCGCCCTCGAGATCGTCGATCGCGCGACGTTCGACGCGGATCCCGCGGTGTGCGAGGTGCTCCTCATCACCGGCTTCGAGCTCGGCCAACCCGTTCGTGAAGACGGTCAGGTCGCTGCTCCAGCGGGAGACGAGAAGCGCACGGGCCAGCAGGTCGGGCGTCTCGCCGATGAGAGCGAGAGGGCGGTCACTCTGCTCGTAGCCGTCGCAGGCGACGCAGCTGAACAGGCTCATGCCGTAGAACGCGCGGATGCTCGGAAGCGCGGGCAGCGTCTCTCGCAGGCCCGTCGCGACGAGCACCGTGCGGGCGAGCACGAGCCGGTCGCCAGCCTGTGTGCCGCCACGCACGGTGGCCAGGAACGGGTGGGAATCCGCGTCGGTGGCGGCACCCGTCTGGTCGATACGGCGGATGCCGACGACGCTCGAGCGCTGCACGATCTCGGCCTCGGGGTAGGCCCCGAGCTCCTCGCGCGCGATGCGCCGCAACTCGTGCGGCGGGATGCCGTCGCGGGTGAGGAAGCCGTGCGAGATCATCGTCGCCGCGTTCCGCGGCCGGTTGCTGTCGACGACGAGCACCCGCATCCTGGCTCGTGCCAGGTTGAGGGCGGCCGAGAGACCTGCTGGACCGGCTCCGACGACGAGCGTGTCCACGCGATTCGGATCTGTCATCGTCAGTGGCTCTGTGGTGGGAGTGCGCTGATGATGGGGTGGTCTTTGGCGATGACGCCGATCTTGGCTGCGCCGCCGGGTGAGCCGATGTCGTCGAAGAACTCGACGTTGGCGGTGTAGTAGTCGGCCCACTGCTCGGGGAGGTCGTCTTCGTAGTAGATCGCCTCGACGGGGCAGACGGGTTCGCAGGCTCCGCAGTCGACGCATTCGTCGGGGTGGATGTAGAGCGAACGCTCGCCCTCGTAGATGCAGTCGACCGGGCACTCGTCCACACACGCACGATCCTTGACATCCACACACGGAAGAGCGATGACATAGGTCATGGGGCGACCAATGCTCCCTCGCGCGAGATCTCGAGCTGCTCGTCGCGCGGGACGACCTTCACTCGTTCGCGCACCACCGTGCCGCCGGCCTCCTCGGTGAAGGCGGAGCCGAGGGCTCGCTCGTGGGCGTCGAGCGCGAGCCAGCCCTCCCAGGAGGTGTGTCGCACCTCGCGGCTGTCGAGCAGCTCGACGATCGCGGCGGGGTCGGCGTCCACGGGTTGCGGCAGTGTCTCGCGGTCGGCGACGAGGTTCGCGATCGTCTCCATCGCGTCGCCCTTGGTATGGCCGATGAGGCCGACGGGGCCGCGTTTGATCCAGCCGGTCGCATAGAGGCCGGACAGCAGTGCGCCGTTCTCATGCGTGACCCGCCCGCCGACGTTGGGGATGACCCCGGCGCGCTCGTCGAATGGCACTCCGGACACGGGCGAGCCGAAGTAGCCCACGGCGCGGTAGACCGCCTGCACGGGGTAGTCGACGAGCTCGCCGGTGCCGCGCACCGAACCGTCGCCCTGCGGTGCGTTCCGTTCGAACCGTATGCCCTCGACGCGGCCGTCGCCATAGATCTCGACCGGGCTGTGCAGGAAGTGCAGGTGCAGGCGGCGGGATGCCGCGCCCCTCTCCCGTGCGCGCCAGCCGTTGAGGGTGCGCACCATGACCTTCACCTGATTGTTGCTGGCCAGTAGCTGCTCGGCGTGCTCGTCGAGCACGAAGTCCTCGTCGTAGACGACGATGTCGACATCGGGAACCTCGCCGAGCTCGCGCAGCTCGATCGGCGTGAACTTCACGTGTGCCGGTCCGCGTCTGCCGAACACGTGCACGTCGGTGACGGGAGAGCCCTGCAGACCCGCGAAGACGTTGGCAGGGACGTCTGTCTGGAGCAGATCCGCCGGGTGCTTCGCCAGAACCCGCGCGACGTCGAGGGCCACGTTGCCGTTGCCGATGACGGCCACGTCGGTGGCGTCGAGCCGCCACTCGCGGGACACGTCGGGGTGGCCGTCGTACCAGGAGACGAGGTCGGCGGCGCCCCAGGAGCCGGGGAGGCCGATGCCCGGAATGTCCAACTCGGCGTCGCGGATCGCTCCCGTCGCGAAGACGACCGCGTGATAGTAGGCCCGCAGCTCGTCGACCGTCACATCGACACCGACGGTGACGTTGCCGATCAGGCGGATGCTGCCGGAGTCGAGCATCTCGTGCAGCGAGTTGACGATGCCCTTGATGCGCGGGTGGTCGGGAGCGACGCCGTAGCGGATGAGGCCGTATGGTGCCGGCAGCGATTCGAAAAGGTCGATCGACACCTCGCCGCCGATGTCGTGCACCGATCTGCTGAGGATGTTGCCGGCGTAGATTCCGGCCGGGCCGGCACCGATGATGGCGACACGGAGAGGGCGGGTCATGCGAGTGCCTTTCGAGGGATTCGGGAGTGTTGAGCGTGCGGGCTGAGGGTTACGACGTCGCCGATCACGATGACGGCGGGCGAACGGATGCCGCGTTCCGCGGCGAGCGCTTCGATCGTGTCGAGTGTGCCGATCGTCACGCGCTGTCTGGGGCCGTAGCCGTCTTCGACGACGGCGACGGGGCATTCTCCTCCGCGGTCTCCTGCGGCGAGAGCCGCTGCACTGGTGCCGAGGGCGCTCACCCCCATGAGCAGGATGACGGTGTGATCGCGCCCACCGGGGATGGCGGTGAGCTGCTCGTGTCCGGTGATGACGGTGAAGCCGTTCGCCACCCCGCGGTGGGTCACCGGGATGCCGACTGCTGCGGGCACCGAGATAGCACTCGTGACACCAGGAACGACCTCGACGGGGATGCCGGCGGCGCGGCAGAACTGTTCCTCCTCGCCTCCGCGCCCGAGCACGTAGGGATCGCCGCCTTTCAGGCGCACGACGATGTTTCCGGCGCTGGCGTGCTCGACGAGCAAAGCGTTGATCTCGTCCTGCGGCACGGGATGGTGGCCGGGCAGTTTGCCGACGTCGATCACGAGCACTTCTGGCCCGAGTTCGGAGAGCAGCGAGCGGGGGCCGAGGCGGTCTGCGACGACGACGTCGGCTTCGGCGAGCAGGCGGCGGGCGCGCACGGTGACGAGTCCAGGATCGCCGGGGCCGCCGCCGACGAGGAACACGCGGCCACCGGCGGCGGCGACTCGCCTGCCGGGGGCGCTTGTCGGCTGGCTGTGCGTGCCTGTCCGTCGGCTAAGCGCGTCCGTCAGCTGATCCTGCGTGCCCGTCCGCTGATCGAGCCTGTCGAAATCAGAGTTTGCGATGTTGGTTTCGACAGGCTCAGTCGGCGTGCGGGGCTCGACCGACATGTCGGGCTCCACCGGCGGCGGAGGCTCCTCCGCCGATGGGGATCCGATTCGTGCGGTGGTGCCGAGCGCTGTGCGCGACCCGGCGGTCGGCCGACGGTGGCGGCGCAGAGGAAGCTCACCTGTGTCGAGCGCGTGAGCCACCGCGTCGCGAATGGCCATGGCCCTGCGGGGGTCGCCGCCGGCGGAAACGCTCACGGTCACGTCGTCGCGGCGCGTCACCGCCGGCACCCAGGCAGCCGATGCGCGGTGGTCGGAGGCATCGACGCACCAGAGTCGTGCGGCTTCGGCCTCGGTCGCGACCCGTGTGTCGACGTCCCGGATTCCGGTGGCCGTGTGCACGAGCCACGCGCCCTCGAGGTCGGTCGTGCGGTAGGGGCGTGCCCGCCAGCTGAGTGCGCCGGTGCTCGCGAGCGCGCGCAGTTCCGCGCCGGCTTCAGGAGCGACCACCGTGACGAGTGCACCGGTGGCGATGAGAGCAGCCGCGCGGCGAGCGGCGACGGGTCCGCCGCCCACGACGAGGACGGGGCGACCGGAGACCTTGAGTCCGAGAGGGTAGAGCTCGGTCATCGTGTGCCTCCCGGCTGCAGCCCACGACGGCGCAGCAGGCGCCGTTCGACGGGGGCGAAGACGAGCAGTTCCACGAGGATTCCGATCCCGAGGATGAGCAGGATGGTCGCGAGCACGCTCGCGAGGTCGGCGAGCTCCCGACCTTGCTGTAGCAGTGAGCCGAGTCCGAAGCCGATCGTGCCGCCGACGGCGATGATCTCTGCAGCCATGAGGGAGCGCCAGGAGAACGCCCAGCCCTGTTTGAGCCCGGCGAGATAGCCGGGGAGGGCGGCGGGGAGCACGACGACCGTCGCGAGTTGGAGCTTGCTCGCGCCGAGCACTGTTCCAACACGGCGCAACTGCGGAGGCACCTGGTCGACTCCGGCGACGAGGCCGTTCACGATCGAGGGCACGGCGCCCATGAGCACGACGAAGTACACGGTGGCGTCGGTGAGGCCGAACCAGATGATCGCAGCGGGAACCCACGCCACAGAGGGCAGCACCTGCAGGCCGGAGATGAGGGGGCCGACCGCTCGTCGCAACGGGCGGACCTCTGCGAGCAGGAGGCCGAGCGGGGTTCCGACGGCAACGGCGATGAGAAATCCGAAGACGCCACGCTCGAGGCTCGTCGTCGCAGCGAGCTGCAGGCGACCGCTCTGCCAGCCGTCGCCGAGCGCCGCCACGACATCGAGCGGGCCGGGGTACAGATCGGGGCGTGGTTGGGCGATCACTACCCAGAGCTGCCAGACGGCGATGAGCGCCACGAGGAACACCACGGGCGGGAACACACCGTCGAGGATCCGGCGCCAGCCGCTCCGCACGACGATCGTGCCTGTCTGCAGACGGTCCAAACCGGCCTCGAGGGAGCGGAGCTCATCGGGGTCTTGGTTCGCGGCCGAGGGGGCTTCGACAGGCTCGGGCTGCGGGGTGGAGGCAACCGGCACGGTGGAGGCAACCGACACGGCAGGGTCGATTGGCGAGACGGGGTCGAGCTCAGGATCTGTGGTCGACCGGGTTTCGACAGGCTCAGCGGGTGGGGCGCTGTCAACCGGAGGAGTGGTCGGCGCCACGAGCGACAGGTCATGCGGCATTGCGGCGGATCTCCTTTCGGAGCTGCTCGGTGATCTCGATGGACAGACGCGAGACATCTGGCGACTCGATCCTGCGGGGCCCGTTGTCGGCGACCCGCCATTCGTTGACGACGCGGCCGGGCCGACTCGACATCAGCACCACGCGTTGTCCGAGCCGGGCGGCCTCGCGCACGTTGTGGGTCACGAACACGATGGTCCGCGACATCTCGCGCCACACCCGCTCGAGCTCCTCGTGCAGAAGGTCGCGCGTGATGGCGTCGAGGGCGGCGAACGGCTCGTCCATGAGCAGCACCTCACGGTCCTGTGCGAGAGCCCGCGCGAGTGCGACCCGTTGACGCATGCCACCAGAGAGTTCGTGTGGGCGCTTCTCCGCGGCGTCCGCGAGGTTGACCACGTCGAGCAGCTCGAGCGCGTGCGCGCGGCGCTCACCACGGGGTACCCCGCGCAGACGCAAGGCGAGCTCCACATTGCGGCGAGCGGTGAGCCAGGGAAACAGCGCGGACTCCTGGAACATGACCGCGGCGCTGCCGCTCGCCAGCTCTACGGAGCCGCTGCTCGGCTGTTCGAGGCCAGCGATGATGTTGAGCAGCGTCGACTTGCCACAACCGGATGCGCCGAGCAGGCAGACGAACTCGCCGCGCTCGATCGTGAGGTTCACGTCGTCGAGCGCAGGAAGCCCAGCCGTGCCGAAGCGCTTGCCGAGCGCTCTCACGGTGATCGCCGGCTGCGTGCCCACGCTCACTCCGTTCCGAGCCCGCCGGCCGAGACGGGGTCCTCACCGGCGTCGGCGCGTAGCGCATTGAGAATCGACAGCGCGAAGAGCCCATCGAGCTCGCCCTTCTTGGCGGTCCCGGCCGTCACCCCGGCCTCGAGCAGCTGGGGGAAGGCGGCTGCGACGGGGTCGGTCGTGAAACTCACGTGGTGGAGCGCCCGCTGCAACACCTCATTGGAGAGGGCCTTGCCCGTGTCCGCGGTGAGGCGCGCGTTGATCGAGGCTGCCGCGGCATCCGGATCATCGTTCAGCCAGGTCACGGATGCCGCGTGCCCGGCAACGAGGTCGCGCACCGTCTGCGGATGCGCGTCGAAGAACTGCCTGTTCACGAGCAGCACCGTCGTGGGGAACGAGCCGTCGTCCCAGAGCTCGGCCTCGTCGACGAGCACGTGGGCGCCCGCCTCGAGCACGAGCCGGGAGACCCACGGTTCCGGCAGCCAGGCACCGTCGAGCTGCCCCGACTGGAACAGGGCGAGCGCCTGGGCGTTCTCGGTCGGGGTGATATGCACATCCCCTCCGCCCATCGTGTCGGTGGTGTAGCCCTCGGCGGAGAGCCAGGAGCGCAGGGCGACATCTTGCGTGTTGCCGAGCTGCGGCGTCGCGATGGTCGTTCCGGCGAGGTCGTCGGCGCTATCGATGCCCTCGCGCACGACGAGGGCCGCGCCGCCGCTCGCCGCACCGGCGACGACGACCGCCGATGCGCCTCCGCTCTTGATGAAGGTGTTGATGGCGGGGTTCGGACCGATGTAGGTGGCGTCGATCGCCCCCGCGCTGAGTGCCTCGATCGCCGCCGGACCCGCGTTGAACACCTGCGTGCTCAGCCGGGTGTCGCCGAGGGCGTCCTGCAGGAACCCCTCCTCAACGCCGACGAGCGCCGGTGCGTGGGTCACGTTGGCGAAGTAGCCGAGGCGCAGCTCAGCGGCGGCCGTTCCGGCGCTCGTCGACCCTGAGGAGGCCGGAGAGCCGGCTTGGGTGGCGTTGGCGAGAGCAGCGCAGCCGCACAGCATTACTGCGGCGGCGAGTCCGAGTGCTGTTTCGATGATGGCTGTGCGGCGTCTCATGGGTGCCTCCTACGGTTGAGTGAGGGTGATGCCGGCAGCCAGAGTGGCGCCGGATTGGGGATCGATGACGAGGAAGGCGCCGGACCGCCGATTGACGGCATAGTCCTCGAGCGGCAGCGGGGAGGCCAGTCGCAGTCGAGCGTGCCCGATGTCGTTGGCGTCGAGCCGGTCGGCCGCCTCGATGGTGAAGGTGTCGAGGTTGTGGCGTCCCGTGATCTCGCTCACGAGCATCTGGACCGTCGCGGTTCCGGCCTTGATGAGCAGCCGCGCACCGGGCGCGAGGTGTCGCTGGTCGAGCCAGAACAGTGCCGCATCGACGTCCTGCCGGGGGTTCGGCAGAGTTCCGGATGCCGCAATGACGGCGCCGCGCGCGATGTCGAGCTCGTCGCGCAGGCGCAGCGCCACCGATTGCGGGGCAACCGCCTCGTCGAGCATGGCTCCCGCGACATCGATGCCCGTCACGACCGTCGTCGCGCCGCCGGGGAACACGCTTACCTCGTCTCCGACGCTCACCGACCCCGAGGTGAGCTGTCCTGCATACGCGCGGTAGTCGCGGTAGGCTCCCGCCTCCTCGGCGGGCACGGCGAGGGCGCCCTGCGGGCGGATCACGAGTTGCACGGGCAAACGGAAGTCCTCTGGCCCTGCTTCGAGGTCGTCGATCGCCGGCAGCTCCTCGAGCAGCTCGAGCAGGGCCGGCCCGTCGTACCAGGGGGTGTTCGGCGAGCGGTCGACGACGTTGTCGCCCTCGAGTGCGGATACGGGAACGATGTGCACCCCGTCCAGCCCGAGTTCGTTCGTGACATCTCGCACCTCGGTGGCGACGTCTGCGAATGCGCTCTCGTCATAGCCGAGCAGGTCGATCTTGTTGACCGCGACGATCACGTGCGGAACGCGCAGCAAGTGCACGACGGAGAGGTGCCGACGGGTCTGCTCGAGCACTCCCCTGCGTGCGTCGACGAGCACCACGACGGCGTCGGCCGTCGTCGCGCCCGTGACCATGTTGCGCGTGTACTGCACGTGACCGGGGCAATCGGCGAGGATGAACGATCGCCGACCTGTGCTGAAGTAGCGGTAGGCGACGTCGATGGTGATGCCCTGCTCGCGCTCCGCCCGCAAGCCGTCGGTGAGGAGCGCGAAGTCGAGGCCGCCGGCGTCGCCGCCGAAGCCGCGCTCGGCCGAGGTGCGCGCCACCGCTTCAAGCTGGTCGGCGAGGATCGCCTTCGAGTCGTGCAGCAACCGGCCGACGAGGGTCGATTTGCCATCGTCGACTGAGCCGGCCGATGCGAAGCGGAGCGGTGATCGGCCGGTGGGCTTGGTGTGTGCGATCGACGGTGCGTCGAGGGGGGCTGCAGGTGCGTCGAGCGCGTTCGACGGCATCTCGGACGAGTGTGTCGAAGCGTGGAGGTTGGATGCGCCGGCATGCGCGCCGACCGAGCCTGTCTGCGCGCCGGCCGAGCCTGTCTCGACGTTGATCGAGCTCGTCGAAGTCGTCGCCGAGGTTTCGACGGGCTCGACCGGTGGAGCGGTGTTCCCAGCCGGCGGAGTGGCATCCTCGATCAACGGTGAGTCCTCAAGCAGGTCGTGAGTCTGCGGCATCAGAAGTATCCGTTCTTCTTGCGATCTTCCATCGCCGCCTCCGAGATGCGGTCGTCGGCACGGGTGGCCCCGCGCTCGGTGAGGCGGGAGCGCCCGACTTCGCGCACGACGTCGGCGACGGATGCCGCAGACGACTCGACGGCGCCGGTGCAACTCATGTCACCGACGGTGCGGTAACGCACCGAGCGGATCTCCACCTTCTCGTCGGCGCGCGGTTCCGAGACGGGGCCGACGGCGCGCCACATGCCGTCGCGACGGTACACCTCGCGCTCGTGGGCGAAGTAGAGCGGCGGCAGTTCGATGCCCTCGCGCTCGATGTAGCTCCAGACGTCGAGTTCGGTCCAGTTGCTGATCGGGAAGGCACGCACGTGCTGACCGACGGTGTGCCTGCCGTTGTAGAGGTTCCACAGCTCGGGGCGCTGGTTGCGCGGATCCCACTGGCCGAACTCGTCGCGCAGGCTCAGGATGCGTTCCTTCGCCCGCGCCTTGTCTTCGTCGCGGCGCGCGCCGCCGAACACGGCGTCATGGCGCCCCGCGGCGATCGCGTCGAGGAGTGGTTGGGTCTGCAGCGGGTTGCGAGTGCCGTCGGCACGCTCCTGGAGACGGCCGTCGTCGATGTAGTCCTGCACGCGAGCGACCTCGAGGCGCAGGCCGAGGCGCCCGACCGTGGCATCCCGGAACGCGATGACCTCGGGAAAGTTGTGCCCGGTGTCGATGTGCAGCACCGGGAAGGGCACCCGGCCCGGCCAGAACGCCTTCGCGGCGAGATGCAGCACGGCGACCGAATCCTTGCCGCCGGAGAACAGCAGCACCGGTCGCTCGAACTCGGCCACGACCTCGCGAATGATGTGGATGGACTCGCTCTCGAGCACGTCGAGCACCGAGAGCCGGTTTCGGCGGGTCGTGGTCGTCTCGGTGGTGATCGAGTATGCCGCCCCTTCGGCCGGGACCGCGATTCCGGCCGAGCTTGTCTCCCCCTCGGTCCAGCCTGTTCTCCCGTCGGTCGAGCCTGTCGAAACCGGCTGAGCGACGCCGATTTCGACAAGCTCACTCGGAGTGGGGGTCGGCTTGAGCGGTGCAGAGCTCTGCGGCACGATGGTCGGATCTGGCGGCGCGGCGGCGGCTTCGAGCGGCGCCAGATCGGGTGTGATCGACGAGTTGGGCCGAAACAGATGTCTGGTCATAGATGCAGTCCGCATTCGGTCTTGGCGAGCCCGGCCCAGCGGCCGGAACGGGGGTCCTGGCCAGCGGCGACGGGCTGGGTGCACGGTGCACAGCCGATCGACGGATAACCATTGGCCATGAGCAGGTTCACGGGAACGGAATGCTGTCCGGCGTAGTCGAGCAACTCGTCGAAGCTCCACGCGGCGAGCGGATTGACCTTGACCACCCCGTTGCGCTCGTCCCACGCCACGAGTGGAGTGGTCGCGCGCGTCGGCGCCTCATCGCGGCGAACCCCGGTGAACCACAGCTCGTAACCCGCGAGGGCCTGTTGCAGCGGAGCGACTTTGCGTAGCGCGCAGCATTGAGCCGGGTCGCGTGCGAAGAGCTCTGCGCCATACTGCGCATCCTGCTCTGCCACGGTTTGCTCCGGCAGGACATCGACGACCCGCACCTCCAAGGTGCGAGAGACCTCGTCGCGAGTGGCGGTGGTCTCGACGAAGTGGTAGCCGGTGTCGAGGAACAGCACGTCGACTCCCGGCAGGTGCTGGGCGACGAGGTGCGGTAGCACGGCGTCGGCCATCGAGCAGGCCACGGCCACGGCATCCACCGAGAAGTTCTCGGCCACCCATTCGACGACCCGGGCGGCGGATGCCTTGGCGCCTGCTTCTTCGCCTAGCTCGCGCTGACCGACCTCGACGAGGGCCTGGAGATCCTCGGCGGTCCGCAGCCGGTCGGCCGCGCGCGGGGCGAGTGCGGTGGTCATCGCAAGGACTCCTCGTCGGCGCCGTGCGCCCACTCCGCGAAGGTCTCGCCCTCGGTGCGCTCATCGAGGAAGCGGCGCACGATGCGCTCCACGTAGTCGGCGAGATCGGCCGCGGTCACCTTGAGGCCGCGCACGGTCCTACCGAGACCGGCCTCCTCGCGGTCCACGGAGGCGAGGCCGCCGCCGAGGTGCACCTGGAAGCCCGGCTCCTGGCCGCCGTTGCCGTCGGGCAGGAGCTGGCCCTTGAGTCCGATGTCCGCGGTCTGGATGCGCGCGCAGGAGTTAGGGCATCCGTTCACGTGCAGCGTGATCGGATGCGGCACCTCGATGTCGGTGAGACGGTGCTCGAGTTCGGCGATGGCCTCGGCAGCCGTGGCTTTGGTCTCGACGATCGCGAGTTTGCAGAACTCGATGCCCGTGCACGCGATGGTCGAACGACGGAACAGGCTGGGCCGGGCCGAGAGCCCGAGGGCATCCAGCTCGGCGATGAGCGGTTCGACGTGCTCTTCGGCTACATCGAGGATGACGAGCTTCTGATGCGGCGTGGTGCGCAACCGGGCGGAGCCGTGCGCCTCCAGCGCATCGGCGATGGAGGTGAGGATGCTGCCGGACACACGTCCGACGGTCGGGGCGACGCCGATGTAGAAACGACCGTCCTTCTGACGGTGGACCCCGACGTGGTCGCCCTGGGTCTCCGGGCGCGGAGCGGCGGGCCCGTCGGGCAGTGGCGCGTCGAGGTACTCGTTCTCGAGCACCTCCCGGAACCTCTCGACGCCCCAATCGGCCAACAGGTACTTCAGGCGGGCCTTGTTGCGCAGCCGACGGTAGCCGTAGTCGCGGAAGATGGCGGTGACTCCATACCAGACATCCGCCACCCGGTGGGGTTCGACGAAGGCGCCGAGCCGTTCGGCGAGACGCGGGTTGGTGGAGAGTCCACCGCCGACCCATACGTCGTAGCCGATGCCGAGCTCTGGATGCCGCACCGCGAGGAAGGCGACGTCGTTGATCTCGTGCACAACGTCTTGGCTGGGGTGCCCGGTGATGGCCGACTTGAACTTGCGCGGCAGGTTGGCGAGCTCGGGGTCGCCGATGTACTTGGCGGTGATCTCCTCGATCTGCAGGGTGGGGTCGATCAGCTCGTCGGCGGCGATGCCGGCGACGGGGGAACCGAGCACGACGCGCGGCACGTCGCCGCACGCTTCCGTCGTGCCGAGGCCGACGGCTTCGAGCCGGCGCCAGATCTCGGGCACGTCCTCGACCCGGATCCAATGGAGCTGGATGTTCTGCCGGTCGGTGAGATCGGCGGTGTCACGCCCGAACTCGGTGGAGATCGTGCCGATGACGCGCAACTGCTCGGTGCTCAACTGGCCCCCGTCGATGCGCACCCGCAGCATGAAATAGCTGTCTTCGAGTTCGTGCGGTTCGAGGGTTGCTGTCTTTCCGCCGTCGATGCCGGGCTTGCGTTGCGTGTACAGCCCCCACCAGCGGAAGCGGCCATGGAGGTCCGTCCCGTCGATCGAGTCGAAACCCTGCTTGGAGTAGACCTGCTCGATGCGCTCGCGCACATTGAGCCCGCCGTCCTGCTGCTTCCACTCCTCGTTGCCGTTCAAAGGGGTGGCGCCGTCGACCTTCCATTGGCCGTGCGGCCGTGCTGCAGGGCGCCCGACTGGGCGCACCGGTCGATCCGTCGCTTCCGTCAGCTTGGTTGACACGGTTCTGCTCCTCAATGTTCCCCGGTGTTCTCCGGCGCGAAGGCGGTCTACTGCGCCGGAAGGGATGGGAGCGACGGTAGGCCATGGTGAATCCCCGCCGCCAGGGGTCACGTCACAGCCGGTCTCAGAATGTAGCGTGGCGTCACACGCGCGCGGCCTGCCGCGCAGCGGTCTAAAATGACCGGTTCGCCGCGGTCAGATAGCGGTCGAGCACCAGTTCGACGAGGCCGGGCGGCACGGGTTCGGTGTCGACGAGGAGCGGCGCGGTCGTCACATCGGCGCCGGCCTTCTCGGCGAGCGCCTGGAAGTAGCCGGGGGCGAGCAGATAGCTGCTCGCGACGACACGGCTGTCTGGGTGTTCGGTACGCGCGGCGGCGATCGCCGCTTCGAGGCGCGGTTTCGCGGCGGAGAGGAATCCGAGGGTGACGACGCGGCCGGATGCCTCGGTCAGGCGCTCGGCGACGGCCCGGCAGTCCGCCACGGCGCGTGCGTCGCTCGAACCTGCGGCGGCGAGCACGAGGGTGTCGTCGTCGGTTGCTCCAGCCTGAGTGAGGCGATACCGCAGCACATCGACCAGTCGATCGTCCGGGCCGAGGGCGTCGGCGAGTGCGACTCGGCGGCTGGGTTCGGCCCGCACGGCGCGGCCGAGGTCGACGTGAACGTGGAAGCCGGCCGAGAGCAGAAGGGGCACGACGATCGCGGAACGGCCGGGAGTCAGCTCCGCCAGCACCTGGGTGACGTCGGGGAGCTGTACGTCCACATGGCCGAGTGCCGTATGGAGGTCGGGTCGGTTGTGGGAGACGGCGCGCATGAGCCCGGCGACCGCGGCCTGGCCCGCGGGCGACGAGGTGCCGTGGGAGATGCCCACGAGCGCCGGGAGTGTTGTGTTCATGCCCTCATTGTCATGTCGTCGTGGCCCGACCGCTCACAGTATCTCGATTCGTGACGCCGCCGCGGTTCGTGGTTCGCTAGGGTTCCAGCGCCAGCGCCACCCGGAAGGGAGGCCTTCGTATCGAGGAGAGGTCAGTTTTCCGGATTGGGGCCTCCTCTCCGTGCGAAGGCCTCCCTTCCAGTGAGTTGGTTCCAGTGAGTTGTGAGTTGGTTCACGTGAGTTGTGAGTTGGTTCAAGTGAGTTGGCAGACGGGGCGGCCGGCGATGGGCGGAGTCAGTGGGACGAGAGTCTCTTCTGGCGCGGGTTGACCGGAATCAGCAAAGCCAGGCCCACGGCGAGCACGAGCACGATCCCGAGGATGCCCCAGTAGCTGGAGCCTCCGAGGGTGACGAAGATCGCGAAGGCCATCGGGGCGAGGAAGCTCACGGCGCGTCCGGTCGTCGCATAGAGGCCGAACACCTCGCCCTCGCGCCCCGGCGGGATGAGCCGGGCCAGGAACGTCCGGCTCGCCGACTGGGCCGGGCCCACGAACACGGCGAGCGCGAGGCCGGCCGTCCAGAACACGAGCTCGCCGCCGTCGTGCAGGAAGAACACGATCAGGCCGCACACAATCAGCCCGATGAGGGATGCCATGATCACGGGCTTCGCACCGAGCCGGTCGTCGAGCACTCCGACCGTGATCGTCGCGATACCCGCGACCACGTTCGCTGCGATCGCGAAGATGATCACCTGGCGGGGCGAGAAGCCGAAGACGGATGCCGCGAGCACCCCGCCGAAGGTGAAGACCCCAACGAGCCCGTCGCGGAAGACCGCGCTCGCCAACAGGAAGAACACCGTGTGACGGCTCTCCCTCCAGAGCCGCGCGATGTCGCCGGCAAGCACCGCGTAGGAGCGGAAGAAGCCGACCCGTTCGCGCCGCGCACCGGCCGGAGCCTCGTTCTCCGGTATGGCGAACAGCACGGGCAGGGCGAAGAGGCCGAACCAGGTCGCCGCGATCAGCATGGTGACGCGCACCGAGAGGCCGTTCTCGCCCGTCACCCCGAACCAGCCGACATCCGGCTGGATGAAACCGAAGTACATGATGAGCAGTAGTGCGATCCCGCCGATGTAACCCATACCCCAGCCGAATCCACTGACCGTGCCGATCGACCTCGGCGTCGACACCTGGGCGAGCATCGCGTTGTAGTTGACGGCCGCGAACTCGAAGAACACGTTGCCGGCGGCCAGCAGAAAGAGGCCGAGCAGCAGGAAGCCCGGCTCCGGCTGCACGAAGAACATCGCGAATGTGAGGCCGACCACGAGGTAGGTGTTGACGGCGAGCCAGAGCTTGCGGCGTCCCGAACTGTCGGAACGCTGGCCCGTGATCGGCGCGAGAAAGGCGATCATCAGACCCGCGATGGCGAGCGCCCAGCCGAGCTGCGCCTCGACGTCCGCTTCGTCGCCGAAGGCGTCGCTCGTGAGGTAGACCGAGAAGACGAAGGTCGTGACGACGGCGTCGAACGCGGCGGACCCCCAGTCCCATAGCCCCCAGGCGAGGATGCGCCCCTTTCTGGCGCCTTGCTGGGCGACGGCGGCTACCTGGGCGGTGTCGATGTCGACTGTCGCGGCTGCGGCATCCGCCCCGGTCAGGGGTGTCGGCGGAAAGCTGCGGGGGGTGCGGGCCTCGGCGGCCTCGTCGCCATCTCGCCCCGAGGAGTCGCTCATCGCACCAGGCTAGTGGCGCACAGTGAACTTTCGGTGTCGGAGCAGGAGGAGTTCTTCGGGCGGGTTCTCAAGGGATCCAGGCGGGAATGTCGTATCTGATGAGGCCGGCCCTAAGCGATCGTTGGTGACCCACCGCTCAGCCTGGCGTCGGCACCAGACGATGAGACTTGTCGCCGCGAGAGGGTGACAATCTCTCCGGACTGCTTGGTCGGTGAGGTTGCCGACGCACGCGCCAGTATCGAACTCGACACGGCAGGGATCCGCGTCGCGACCGTCGTGAACGATCCGGTGCTTTGTCGCCTCGCTTGAAAGCCGGAAGGGCTGCGCAGCGATGTGGGAACTCCCGTGGTCGAGTATCGGCGAGCCACAGCCTCGAGGGCTCGAGCCAGCTCTCGGATGCGATGTGACCACCAGTCGTGGATGACTGGAACAGGCGGCGACAGTGACGCCCGACGGAAGGTGCAGTTCATGGTGGCAAGGCGAAAGGAAGCGCAGGAGAAGGCCCTGCGGGTGGTGCTATATGTGCGGATCAGCAGCGATCCGGGCGGGTTGGAGAAGGGCGTGGACCGGCAGGAGAAGGATTGCCGTATTCTCGCGGACTTGCTCGGATGGCAGGTCGTGCGGGTGTTTCGGGAGAACGATACATCGGCGTATAAGCAGAAGACGATAACGCTGCCGACCGGTGAGCGGGTGCGGCGGGTGATCCGCCCGCAGTTCCGGGAGTTGCTCACTCTGCTGGGTCGGCGGGGTGCGGAGGCGTTGATCGCGTACGACTTGGACCGGGCTGTGCGTGACCCGCGCGATTTGGAGGATCTGATCGATACGAAGGTTCTCGCCGGGTTCCAGGTGCGCTCGACCACCGGAAGTCTGCGGTTGGAGAACGATGCGGATGTTGCAATGGCCAGGGTGTTGGTGGCGATGGCCAATAAGTCGAGTGCGGATACCGCGCGGCGGGTGAAGCGGGCATCGCAGCAGCAGGCCGAGGATGGCCGTTGGCATGGCGGGATGGCCCCGTTCGGGTACCGGATGAAAGACTCGTCCCTCATCCCCGTCCCGGAGGACGCTGTTTTGGTGCGGCAGGGTGCGGACAGGATTCTGGCCGGGGACAGCTTGTACCGGGTGGTGCGGGATTGGAACGACGCGAACATCCCCTCGGCGAAGGGAACGAAATGGGCAACCACCGCACTACGGCAGATCCTCACCAACCCGGCGATCACCGGGGTCCGCACGTACCGGCCGATCCTTGATGACGGCTCCCTGTCGAAAGAGGTGGTGTTGACGACGCAGGGGATCTGGGAGCCCCTCCTCGATCGAGAGGTGTTCGAGAAGGTCGGCCAGGTCATTGCCTCCCGGGGTGATGCGTACCGGGTCGAGAGGCGAGGGCGGACGCGCCTCTACCCGTTTTCGGGAATGATCCGCTGCGAGCGGTGCGGGATTGTGATGCGCAAACAATCCGACTTCTACGTGTGTTGCATGCCCGAGCGGGGCGCATGCTCACGGCGCATCAGCTTCGCCCAGACGAACGCTGTGATTCTCGCGCACTCACCGAGGCGTTCTCCGCGCCCGGGATCATGGATCGCCTGACCGGAGCGGCGACGGTGTCCGAGGAAGCGAAACACGTACAGAAGCAACTCGCCACGGACCGCGCCGCACTGTCCAGACTGGATGATGACCACTACGACGGGCTGGTGGATCGGGCGACATGGCTACGGCAACGCGCCCGCATCCAGGACTGCATCGTGAAGAATCAGGCGGTCATCGAGCAGACGACCGCGCTGCTGCCTACAGCCGCGTTTGACGTTGCCACCGTCGCCACTGAATGGGCCGAGCACACCCCGGCCTGGCAGAATCACGCCGCCAGGCTCCTGTTGGACCGGGTTGTGATCCACGCGCACCCGAGAGGGATGGCGTCGACCACGAACCGTCGGAAGGGCGAGACCCTCGAGGGCCATGACGCCCGGCACGCCGAGCTGAGGAAGGAGATCATGGCACACCGGGTCGACCTGATATGGACGCGTTGAGACACTTACCGGCCGCGGCCGGCGTCGGCATCCGCACAGGTACCGGGCGTGCGGAGGGGTCGGGGCGTTGCCACAGTTCAACAAACGCCGCCACGGCTTCCGCATCCTCTACGTGCGCTGGCAGGCCTTGTTCGCGTCGGCTGCGCCCGGCGAGTTCGCTGCCTGCCCCTGCCAGAGCCGCGCGCAGAGGCTCACCGAGCCGGGGTACATCACGTCGGGACTCATCCGATCGCGGCGTCATGGTCCAGGCTGTGGTCCGCACGCGGGAGTTCATACCTGACGGGTGCGCACCCTGACCCACCACATCTGGTGCTTGCACGATCATCGAGGTGCTATATCGCTCCATTGGAGTTGTGGCGGCGGACAACGCCGCGAGATGGGAGTCGGCTCGGGGGTGCCGATTCGGCACCCCCGTAAGGTCAGCCAGATTCTGGCTCACCACCCGGGTCGTTGCTTCCTGCATCAATCCTGGTGGCAAAGTGGGCTATCGGTGCAAGCGTTACCGCTGAATTCCCGGATGGGGCCGTGCCGTCACGATAGCAGGACCGGTGACGGTCAGTCGTTGCCTGGTCCTCTTCTGGCGCCCCACGAGATGCTGCGCGGGAATCGGGGTTGGTGGCTGGTCCGACGGCGGGGCGGCGGGCTGCCCTGCGATCACCCCGTTGCGGGACGACACTGCATTCCCCTGAGGAGGTTACATCCAGCCGGAGGCGTAGACGCCGGCACCGTTGGCTCGGAAGTACGCGATGGCTTCTTTGGTCGACCAGTTGCCTCCGAGTCCGGGAGCGGGACCGCGCTTGACGGTCACCTTGGCGCGAAAGAGGGCCTTACCTCCGCTGAGTTGAGGGGCATAGTCGGACGTCGAGATGTCGGTCAGGGGCTGGTAGTTGTAGAGCACCTGCGAGCCGTTGCCGCGTTCAGCACAGGGCCCTCGGGCGGTCGTGTCGCGAACTACTTGTTGGCGGTGGAGCGCTTCTTGATGCGGAGGTACCAGGCCGCAACAGACCGGCAAACGCCATCTGCACCAGGAAGACACCGATGTGCTGCCCGGTCGTGGATGCAATTGCTATCCCGAGAACAGTACTCCTGCCAGCAACCACGATGACTGTCACGTAGGAGGTGCGCAATTCATTCACCTTGGCATCAGCCGATCCCCGTTAGCCTAGTTGTAGTCCCGGGGATGGGCGTTGACGGGCTCTGACCGTCGAGCTTCATAGGTCTGTCGTACGTAGCCCGGACGAAAGAGCACCTGCATGAAGAGGGCGCCCACACGCGGTGCAGTCTCGCCCAGTTCCTTCGACCAGAGCAGCGTTGAGTATGCCGCTGACGCGAGGATGACGAGGGCAACGAACGTCAACGCAAGCCACAGGTTCGAGGGATCGAGCATAAACAAGGCAAGGGCGACGAGCACTGCCAAGACTGTGGCGCAGATGCCGGACACAATTCTCGGATGTGGCACGCGAGCACAGGCAGACAGGACCCCGATGCAGAGTCCTGCAATGAGTACGGCAGTTAAAAGCAAAGTGAGTTCCTTCCCGGGAAGCCTGAGGGGAGGCCCAAACTTCCTCCACCCAGGCTATTCGACTAGATGCGCAGTGCTAGCGGCAATTGTTGCTGATCCAGCGGAGCGCCAGCGGCGCAGGTACCGCCGCGATGAACACGCATGCATTGGCGTTGGCGGCAAGACTGGCTTGCAAGAACCACTGGGCACCGGCGATTCCGCATGCGAAGGCGAGGGGGCCGGGCAATGCGACACAGAACCCCGTGACCCCGCCCCAGACTGCGAGGTCCTTGGTCTCGTTCTTGCTGAACCCCGCACCGTACGCGGCACTGTACCATTCCCACGTCGGGTGCCGCCAACCGCACGAGTGCCACCGTTGAAGAAAGGGTCCGGAAACGATGGAGCACCACCCCGCACACCCCCGACGGGCTGCAGGAGTGGGCCGAGACCGTCGCTAGGAAGCACGCCGACACGCTCCCCACGGTGGTAGCCGCGAAAGAACATGTTACGCGAACCCGGGCACGCGCAACCGAAGCCGCCAACCGTCATCTCGTCGAGCGGGAACAACTTCGCAAACGCCTCTACGGACCGGCACGCCAGTATCTGCGAGGCGGCGCAGACACGCTCCTGTCTCAATGGCGCGAACACGCTGAGAGCCTCCGCGACGGCCTCAGTATCATCGCGACCCTCCCCGCTGAACAAGCCGCCCAGACCATCCGCGACCGACATGCCGAAGCAGAAGCCCGACAAGCCGCGGCAGAACATGCCCGCGCGCAGCGCCGAGAACAACTAGCCAGCCCGGACGACGGCCCCGACCGGCGGCCAGATCCACACGGTGACCGCGACCTCAGATTGTAACGCCCGCTGCTTCAACCGTAAGCGGTCGGACCCGCCCACCGCAGAGCATCGCGAAAAAATTATGACTTCGATCTCAAAGGCGTCGGTGCGATCCGACCAACCACGGTCCGTCGCGGGAGGATACTTTCGGATGCAAGAGAATAACTACCCGACCGCACCCGATCCAAGAACGCAAGCGCCCAGCGACGCTCAGCGACGAAGGACTCGTACGTCAGCAGCAAAACCTCTTTAGGTAGGACCGGCTGCCGTGATCTGCCGGGTCGTCGATTCGTCGCAGCATGTTGTGGATGGCCGCTTAGCAGTGTCGCTTAGCGTGGTGGTCCGCGGCTTTTGTGTGGCAAACGGCCAGGCGCCTGGCCGCCACGCTATTGTTCTGGATGCGTCCTCTGCTTGCACCTGTTATGATTAACTTGCGCATGCAAGGAGGCCAGCATCAGACTGAGCGAGGAAGTGGAAAGACTGACCGCGGTTGCCAGCGTGCAGCGGTTTCGCGTCATTGCGGAACTCGCAGCGGGGCCTACGCACGTAAGCGAACTGGCCCGGCGTGTAGGTATGTCCCGCGCGCTGCTCTATCTGCACTTGGAACGCCTCGAACAAGCCGGGCTACTCACCGGGCGCCTCATGTTGTCCGACGACGGCAAAGCTCTGAAAGTCTACGAGGTTGAGCCATTCACCATCACTGTGACCCCCGAGAGCATCCGCGCGACGGTCGAATCCGAACCCCGATCTGCAACCACGCGAGAAAGCGAGAACTGACATGAACGACTGGACATGGGTATCGGCACTAATTTGGGGGCTAATCCCTCTCACCTTCATCGTCACATGGGGCATCCGCCGAGTAGTGCCCTCAACGCGGGGGTCAGTAAGGCACAGCTCGACGCGATCAGGCAACAGCTCAACACAATCGACACGCGTCTGGCTTCCCTCGAGAAGATGCTCAACGACATCCCGTGAGCCGGTAGGCGAGACGCGAGCTGCCGCTGGCGCAGCACTGTGAACTCGATCGCAAGAGGAAGCGGAAGGCCAACTGCCGCCACCTACTGGCGTCAAAGGTCCCATGTGGTGTCACCGCGATCCCATACATGCTCGTTGTCAATACCCCTCAATGCCGCTCCGAGCATTGAGGAACCCTCCGGCTCTAAATCTCGAACTTCAGCCCAGGAGCCCCAATATGCGGGCTTTCCTGACGGCGTCGATCCGGGATGTGGCGCCGAGCTTCAGATAAATGTTGGTTGTGTGGCGCTTTACCGTGCCTTCAGCGATAACCAGCCTGAGGCCGATTTCACGGTTCGAGTGCGCTTGAGCCACCATCCGTAGGATCTCGATTTCTCGGATAGAGAGAACGCTCGACGGCTTTTCCACTGCAGGTTGAGGGTTCTCATCGAGGCCTGTGAGTTTCATGCGGGCCGTTCGCACACAGGTTGCCAGTTGTCGCGGGTCGACGTCCTTTGTGAGGTAGTCGACTGCTCCAGCCCCGAGAAGCTGGCTTCGAAGGACATGGTCGTTGTGCATGGTGAGGACAACGACAGCGCTCTGGTACTTCCTTCGCTACTGGGATGGAGGCCCGCATCTACGAGTCAGATTGAGTGGAGCATCGGAGGTCACCCTATCCGCACTCGCACAGCGCTGGAGGACCAATGCCGAGGTCGGGAGAGTGGTATCCACGATCGCCCGGAGAACTTCTACGCGCGATTCGAGGCGGTCTCCTTGAGTGCTTGGAACGACGACGGCATGGTTACTGTTGAAGGCTATGAACCCGAGACGGGCCGCTATGGCGGGCCTGCAGCCCTCCCGCGGGCCGAAGAGTTCTTCTGCGAAAGCTCCAGGATTTCCCTAGCGATCATCGCGAGCACTCGAGACAGCATGTCCAGGCGAGTAGCTATCGCCGCTGACCTGCTCCTCATAGCCTTCGATTCCGCGGGCTGGTCGAACGAGCAGATCGTGCGCGAAACTCGCCGCTACTACGCATCCTGGGACTACTCCGGTGAAGTTGTGGCGTGGGACGCGAGTGCGCTGCGTGCTCACGCCGACCGCAGTTCGAGTCGTCAGAGACCCGCTGGCTCGGTCGCCAGAAGCAGCTCACCGCCGTGACCGCGTTCGGCGGCGATGACCTCTACTCCATGTGGTCGCACTCGCTGCGCAGCTATCTCGAGGACCTCGCCGCAATGGCCCGACGCGAACCGCTCGCCAGCCCAAAAGAGCGCATCCTGTGGTCCCAGATCCACATGCTCCACAATCGGCTCGCGGTGGGGATCGATGATGAGCGGATGCTTGCCTGGCTGATGTCGCGAATCGCATCCGCACAGTACTTCGGCGCCGATCGGTCATCCGGCCCCACCCGCGCCGACCTCGCGTACCTGGACGCCAGTAAGTACGGAGCATCAAAGACAGATCAATTCCCGGTTGACACGGGGCTCCCGGAGTCCACGCGCCCCAGCCTCGGAGCCCTGTTCCCGCTCCTTCCTGGTTCGCTGCCCGGACTCTTGTCGGAGGCTGTCTTCGCGCGGCACAGCGCATACGGGAGCTACGCGGGCTCCCTCGACCTCGAGTGCCTCGCAACCCTGCTGTCATGGTCCGCGGGCATCGTGTCCGCTGGGGGGGCGGCTCGCTTACGCGAGCCCGGGCAAGCGACACCCCACCGAGATCGTCGTGTTGGCCCGCGGCGTCGATGGGCTCCCGGTCGGTGCTTACCGCTTCGATTCAATCACCTCGACCCTTCAGGGCATTCCGGTGCACGTCGAAGATTCGACGCTGCTCGCTGCCTCCCCGTACTTCAGCCTGGACCAACCGTCGACGGACAAGGTGTCGCTTGCCGGGCTGCCCGCGATCGTCTTCCTTATCGTGCGCCTCGATCGCCTCCTAAGATCGCTCTCCGCGAACTCCGGACTGCGATCATCCTTCTCCTCATCTACTGAACCTGCTCCCGGCGCGCCGGACTAACCGAACCAAGTTCTACTAGCCGCTTCAGTGGATACAGAAAGATAGATCGAGCAAGCCTGTGCCTGCGACGTTCCGTGTCGGTCACGCTTTCCGATGGCACGACCACGGTCTCTGTTTCCGTGGACGTCGTCGCGCGCCAGGTCCCGCCCTCACAAGAGGGTCGGAAGACTGACACGCGACCGACAGGCCTGGAAACCGACGAGATGACTCGGAACTACACGCTGCCTCAAGCCACCGGGTGTTCATGCCGTCGGGAGGCAGGCTTCCTGAGAGTTGAGTCAGAGTGACTCAACTCTTTCTCTGTCAGCTTGACAGGGAAAACGCTACCTGCGACACTTGAGTCGTTAAGGCTCAAGTCTTGACATAATGACTTCGGTCGCGGGCCAGGAAGGCCGGGCCAATCGTCGGTGGTGAGACAGGATCTGCGGCCGGCAGAAGGAGAAAACACATGTCACGTGCAGTAGGTATCGACCTCGGAACCACCAACTCGGTGGTCAGCGTCCTCGAGGGAGGTGAGCCCACCGTCATCGCGAACGCGGAAGGATTCCGCACCACCCCCTCTGTGGTCGCGTTCACCAAGGACGGCGAGGTGCTCGTCGGCGAGACCGCCAAGCGTCAGGCAGTGACGAACGTCGACCGCACGATCGCCTCCGTCAAGCGCCACATGGGCACCGACTGGAAGGCCGACATCGACGGCAAGAAGTACACGCCGCAGGAGATCTCGGCGCGCATCCTCGCCAAACTCAAGCGCGACGCCGAGCAGTACCTCGGCGACACGGTGACGGATGCCGTCATCACGGTTCCCGCCTACTTCAACGATGCCGAGCGCCAGGCCACCAAGGAGGCCGGTGAGATCGCGGGTCTCAACGTGCTGCGCATCATCAACGAGCCCACCGCCGCCGCCCTCGCCTACGGCCTCGACAAAGGCAAGGAAGACGAGCTCATCCTGGTCTTCGACCTCGGTGGCGGAACCTTCGACGTCTCGCTGCTCGAAGTGGGCAAGGACGACGACTTCAGCACCATCCAGGTGCGTGCGACCTCCGGCGACAATCGCCTCGGCGGCGACGACTGGGACCAGCGCGTCGTGGACTGGCTCATCAAGAAGTTCAAGGACACCACCGGTGTCGACGTCTCGAACGACAAGATCGCCAAGCAGCGCCTCAAGGAGGCCGCGGAGCAGGCCAAGAAGGAACTGTCGTCGAACATGAAGACGAACATCCAGCTGCCCTACCTCTCGCTCACCGAGAACGGTCCGGCCAACCTCGATGAGACGCTTACCCGCGCCGAGTTCGAGAACATGACGAGCGACCTGCTCGACCGCACCAAGAAGCCGTTCGAAGACGTCATCCGTGAGGCTGGGATCAAGCTGAGCGATGTCGCGCACGTCGTGCTCGTCGGTGGATCGACGCGTATGCCCGCCGTGAGCGATCTCGTGAAGAAAGAGACCGGTCAGGAGCCCAACAAGGGCGTCAACCCCGACGAGGTCGTCGCCGTTGGCGCAGCCCTGCAGGCCGGCGTGCTGAAGGGCGAGCGCAAGGACGTCCTCCTCATCGACGTGACCCCGCTCTCCCTCGGCATCGAGACCAAGGGCGGCATCATGACCAAGCTCATCGAGCGCAACACGGCCATCCCCACCAAGCGCAGCGAGACCTTCACCACGGCTGACGACAACCAGCCGTCCGTCGCGATCCAGGTCTTCCAGGGCGAACGCGAGTTCACCCGCGACAACAAGCCGCTCGGCACGTTCGAGCTCACCGGCATCGCCCCGGCTCCCCGTGGCATCCCGCAGGTCGAGGTCACCTTCGACATCGACGCCAACGGCATCGTGCATGTCTCCGCAAAAGACAAGGGCACGGGCAAGGAGCAGTCGATGACCATCACGGGCGGCTCGTCGCTCGCCAAGGACGACATCGAGCGCATGGTGCGCGAGGCCGAGGAGCACGCCGCCGAGGACAAGAAGCGCCGCGAGTCCGCCGAGACGCGCAACAACGCCGAGCAGCTCAGCTATTCGATCGAGAAGCTCATCAAGGAGAACGACGACAAGCTGCCAGAAGACGTCAAGTCCGAGGTGCAGGGTGACGTCGACGCGCTCAAGAGCGCACTCGCCGGTGACGACGACGACGCGGTGAAGACCGCGTTCGACAAGCTCAACACGAGCCAGGGCAAGCTGGGCGAGGCCATCTACGCTCACAGCCAGGCGGATGCGTCGGCCGCCGCCGGCAATCCAGGAGCCGGGGAGCATCCCGCTGGCGAGCCCTCCTCTGACGAGGACGTCGTCGACGCCGAGGTCGTCGAGGACGAAGAAGAGAAGAAGAAGTAGCCATGTCCGAGCAGAACCACGACCCTTCGACAGGCTCGGGAGAACCGGATCCGGAGACCGGTGAGGTTCGCCAGCCCGATGCCGATGGCGCCGACGAGAGCGTGCCGGCTCCCGAGGGCGAGGAGAGCGAGAGCGCGGAGGCCGACGGCCTGGCGGACGACGGCTATGAAGGCCCAGACGTCGAGACGAGCCTGAGTGAAGCCGACCTGAGCTTCCTCTCCGGCCAAAGCAGCGCCGAGGATCTCGCAGAGCAGCACCTCCACGACCTCAAACGGGTGACGGCAGAGTACGCCAACTACCGCAAGCGCACCGAGGCCAACCGGGAGGTGGAACGGGAGCGCGCGATCGGTGAAGCGGTGCGTGTGCTGCTGCCCGTGCTCGACGACCTCGATCGTGCCGAGAAGCACGGCGACCTCGAGAGCGACGCACCCTTCGCCACGATCGCGGCCAAGCTGCGTTCCAGCATCGAGCGGCTCGGTCTCACACCGTTCGGCAACGTCGGCGACCTCTTCGACCACAACATCCACGAGGCGATCTTCCAGCAGCCGAGCGACGAGGTCGAGGCTGAGATCGTCGCCGATGTCGTCGAGACGGGCTATTATCTCGGGTCGACGATGCTGCGCGCGGCCAAGGTCGTCGTGAAGGTTCCCGCGTAGCTTCGCGGGGAGGCCTCCGTTCGGGGCACCATTGACCACGCGGCGACACAACAGGAAAGGAGGCGTCGGTGGCGAGCCAGGACTGGTTTGACAAGGACTTCTACAAGATCCTCGGCGTCTCCAAGGATGTGACACCGGCCGAGCTCAAGAAGACGTATCGCACGCTCGCCCGAACGTATCATCCGGACTCCAACCCGGGTGACGCTGCCGCAGAGGCGAAGTTCAAGGAGATCAGCGAGGCGCATTCCGTGCTCGCGGATCCCGAACAGCGCAAGGAGTACGACGCCGTGCGCGCCATGGGCGGCGGCGCCCGCTTCACGGCGGGCGGGGCCGGCCAGCACGGTGGTTTCGAAGACGTCTTCGGCGGCATGTTCGGCAACGCCGGCCGAGGTCAGCAGTACACGTTCCAGCAGAGCGGCGAGTTCGACGACCTGCTCGGCGGCGTGTTCGGCACCGGGCGCTTCGGTCAGACGAGCGGTGGATTCCGCGGCTACGGCGGGCCGACGCGGGGCCGCGACGTGACCGCGACGACGACGATCGACTTCGTCACCGCGACGAAGGGCGACACGATCACCCTGCAGGCCTCAGACGGCCGTCCGATCAAGGTCAAGATTCCCGCCGGCGTCGCCGACGGGCAGAAGATCAAGCTGCGCGGCAAAGGTCAGCCGTCGCCGGACGGTGGCGAGGCCGGCGACATCGTCCTCACCGTGACGGTGCGCAAGCACCCCGTCTTCGAGCGCGACGGACTCAACCTGCGGGTCACCGTGCCGGTCACCTTCGCCGAGGCCGCGCTCGGCGCGACGATCGAGGTTCCGACGCTCGGCGGCGATCCGGTGAAGCTCCGGGTCGCGCCCGGAACGCCGAGCGGGAGGGTTCTGCGAGTCAAGGGGCGTGGTGTCTCGACGGCGAAGGGCACGGGCGATCTGCTCGTGGTCGTGCAGGTCGCCGTCCCATCCCGATTGTCGAAGGATGCCGAGGCTGCGCTCGAAGCGTTCACCGCGGCCCTTCCCCATGAGAACCCACGCGACGAACTGCTCGCCAAGGCGCGAGGCTGAAGCCCATGGACGAGTTCGCCCCGATCTTCGTGATTTCGGTCGCGGCCGAACTCGCCGCGATGCACCCGCAGACACTGCGCCAGTACGATCGTCTCGGACTGGTGTCGCCGACCCGCACCGCGGGCAAGTCGAGGCGCTATTCCATGCACGACGTTCTGCAACTGCGTGAGATCGCGCGGCTCGGCGCTGAGGGAGTGAGCCTTGAGGGCATCCGCCGCATTCTCGAACTCGAGAATCGGGTCACCACGCTCACCGCGCGCGTGCACGAGCTCGAGGCGGCGCTCGCCGATGAGATGCTCAACCGCCCCGGGCGGCGCGTTTTCGCCGCCGGGACGGAGGGCGATGTCATCTCACTCAAGACAGGCACCCGCGTGCGTCGGTCCAATGCGGTCGTCGTGTGGCGCCCACTCGATCATTCGTGAACGGGCGGACGCGACGATGCAGCTGACCGAGGCACGTCCCGGTGTCAGCGAGCATGTCGATCCGGTCGCGCTCGCCGATGTTCCGTGGCAGGTGATCGTCTGGAACGATCCCGTCAACCTCATGTCCTATGTGTCCTTTGTCTTCCGAAGCTATTTCGGATACGAGCGCGCGGAGGCGGATAGGCTGATGCTGCTCGTTCACAACGAGGGGCGGGCGGTCGTCGCGACCGGAAATCGCGAGGAGATGGAGCGCCACGCTGAGGCGATGCACGGTTTCGGGCTGTGGGCGACGGTCGTCAAGGCGGACGTGTGATCGGCGTGCGGCTCGAGGCGGACGGCCGGGTGCTCGTGCTTCTCGAGCCTCTGGAGGTCGAGGTCCTCGAGGATCTCGCCAGGCAATACGCATCGCTCCTTGACGGCGCACCGGTCGGCGGCGACCCTGCACTCGGCCGGCTCTTTCCGGATGCCTACCCCGATGACTCTCGGGCATCGTCGGAGTTCAGCCGATTCACCCGTGACGAGCTGCGGGCGACCCGTCTCGCGGGTGTCGACGTGGTCCGTTCGGCTCTCGCGGCTGCGCCACGCGACCCCCACTCGCCGGCGATCGAGATCGTGGTCGACGAGCCCGCGCGCTGGACCTGGCTGCGTCTGCTCACGGAGCTCCGGCTCACCCTCGCCGAGCGCCTGGGCATCCACGACGATGCGGATGCGCCCGACCTCGCGTCGGAGGCGGCCCAGGCCGTGTTTGGCGTCTACGAGTGGCTCGGCATGCTGCAGGAGAGCATGCTGGCCGCCATCGACGCCGAGCATCCGACCCGCGCCGATCGCCCTCCGCACCGGTAGTGCCCAGGGCCCGTGTGCACCTCAAGGGGGAGGGCGACAAGAATTCACTCGGAGGGTGATCCCTGTCACGAGTCATGTTGCAGGTCTCCCCCATAGAGCCGTCGTCGCGGGCTCCGGCCCCGCCCCGTGCAGAAACGCAGGACAAGAGGTGCGCTGGGGCTCCCCTGGTCTCAACGTGCCTCTAGTCCTGCATTCGCTTGGTGGTGAGATCGCAACCCGCGCTGCTGCGATCCCGGTGATGTATCAGAGGGTGATGTATCAGGGTGGGTCGTATGCGTCGGGGTTAGAAGAGCGTCGCTGAGGATGATCCCTTGTCCCAGAGGGCGCGGACGGCGCCGAGTGCTGAGGTGAGGTCGATCCGGTTGGCGTGCGCGGCATCGGCGAGGGCTCGCGCCGCTGCGACCACATCGGCGGGCACTTGCTGGTGGGGTTTGACGCGAGCGGCGCGTCCGCGTCTGGTTTCGATGAGTCCTTTGGTATCGAGTTCGGCGTAGGCGCGCAGGACCGTGCCAGGGGCGATCTGGAGGTCGGCGGCGAGTTGTCGCACGGACGGTAGTTTGTGCTCGGCAGGGAGCAAGCCGGTGCGGATCAGTCCATCGAGTTGGTGGCAAATCTGGTCGAAGACCGGAACCGGGCTGCTCTCGTCGATCGTGATCACGCGTTCACGGTTTCCGGCGTCCTCACCGTCCAGAAGGCGACGACGCGTTTGATCAGGCTCCCCAGCATGCCGGTTGCGGCAACTGCGAAGAGGATCGAGATCCCGATCTGCACGATACCTGCTACCAGGTCGTCTGCTGTCGTCACCGGTGTGCCACTTGCGTCGATGCTCGTAGCTATGCGTGTGGTGGCGGCGCCGCCGAAGGCGAGGACGCCCGCCGCATAGCTGAGTATCGCGCTGGTGGTCAGCAGCACGATGAACCGGGTGGTGCGCTGGCGCCAGTAGTCGTCCGCGATCGCGGACTCCTCATCGGATGGTGCCGGTGCAACTGCGATGCGTCGCAGCGCAATCCACGCGCAGAGAAGAAGAATGATGGTCATGGCGATGAGGGGGGCGGCGTAATACCAGCCGGGGTAAGGGGTCGTGACGCGAGTACTGAGCGGATCCGCTCGGGACAAAGCTCGCGATAGCCCGTCTTGGTCGAGGCTAGCTGAAAGGCCGGTCGTGACGAGGTAGGCGATGAGCGCGACTGCAGCGCTCACGGGCATCAGCAACTCCCAGCGGGCTCCGAAGCTCCACGGCGTGCGGCGGCGCAACGACGCAGTGCGCAGTGGGCTTTTCTGGATGGCAGGCGACGGGTAGACAACGAACGCGGCAAGACCCGCGATCGCAGCGCCGCCGGGAGCAAGCGCCAGAATAAGACCCAGTGCCGTCGGGTGAGATTGGTTGAGAATGACGGCGGTCGCCGCGGAAGCTAATGTCAGGGCGATGCTCAGCGTGATGCGACGCCGCGCAGACCGGATCAGCCCGGAGCGGTCGACGGGGACTGGTCGGGCGGCATCGCTGGCTTGCGGGACGAAGAAACGTAAACGCACCGCGGTCCATACCAACACGAGTATGAGTCCGGCGGTGACGGTGATGGCCGCGATTAGCATGCGGCTCTCCTCTCATCCTGAAAACACCTCTGAACTGTTTTAGGAACTTGATACAGTTCGAACTGTGTCGGTCGACTGTTACAGTTTAGCCGTGGTTAGGGTTTTCGCCAACAGGGTTAGCCAACGGTGATGGCTCGTGCGGCGCGACGGGGGGCGGAGTTCGTCTCCAGAAGTCACGGATCAAGGGAGACATCATCATGACTAGGAAGAGACAGCCTGGCCGGACCGCTCTCGCTTTGAGCGCGGTCGCGCTGCTGACGCAGCGCATCTTGACCCGATCCGCGACGTCGAAGCCGTCGAACGCGTCAATGTCTGGCTACAAGCCGGAGTCCAGGCCGCCGACGAGCGCCTCCGTGACAACGGCATCTCACCCATCCTTTGGGTTACCCCGCGGATATCCGGAGTGCAGCCGGCCGTGACATCACCCGCGCCTGAAGATAGATCCTGGTTTCGGGGCCGACCGTGCTGAGCAACGGAGACCTGGTCGGTTCTCACACCAGATATCCGATCGATCACCCCGGCGCAGACGTGCGATCGAAGACTCGACCGCACGCCTGCATAACCGAGGTCAGGCCTGCAGCTCGTACAGACCGACACCGAGTGGAGGCAGCGTGTCTTGGAACGCATTGTTCGGTGCCGCGATGGTCCGGTTCTCGGCCAAGGCAACGACCGACCGGGCGTGGATGTTGCCGAAGCTGAGTTGCTGGCTCTCCTTCGCGGTGTTCGCAGCGAAGATGAAACGTCGGCCGTCGGCCTCCCGAGTGGTCCAGGTGAGCAAGTCGTCGCTGGCCGTCGTCTTGATGTTCGGAAGCCGCCCGGTAGCGAGAATGATCGGCACCAGCGACCTGATCTCGCTGACCACAGCCTTGGTCTGATCGAGCAGCGTCTGAGGCGAGACACCGCTGCTGTCCGTCACGAGGTCGAAGTAGGAGTAGAAGGAAAGGCCGGTCGCGCCCTTGGCGATGGCTTGCCAGCACATGCTTCGCACTTCGACCTGGGTCGGAGGCCGTACCCCTCGGCCCGGACCGTAGTTGCCCTGGTTGGAAATCTGGATCACGGGCCAGATCATGCGGTTGGGCATCTCTTCCACCGTCGCCCCGACCAGTCGACTGACCCGTTGAGGCCGGTCCGTCGGCAAGCCGAAGATCGGGTACCCGTCGGTGCCATAGGCGTCGGTGACGTACTCCTCGTCGCCGCCGGGCCACACGCGGTAGTCGACCGAATAGGCAGGATGGTCGGGGTCGTTGTTCAAGACCGACTCATACCGTGCACGCAGCTCGGCAGGCCGCGTGCTCAGATCGCCCTCGTCGTTGATGTACCAGGCGAGCAGGGCCGGGTGATTCTTGAACTGCTGCACAGTCGACACGTCGGTGTTCTGATGGATATAGGCGACCGACAGCCCCTTAGCCTGCGTCAGGTCCATCTGGGCCTGGGTCGGCGCCCCGTACGAGATCAGGCTGTTGAACGAGGCGTACGCCAGGTCATCCAGGTTCTGGGTCGTGGGCGAATAGTTGTAGGCGGTCAAGGGGAAGAACAGCTCACCGTTGCGTCGCAGCCGGCCGTGTGAGTCGATATAGGAGGCGGGCACCTCGCTGCTGCGCAGCTTCTTCAGCGAGAGGGTCTCCTGCCGCCCCACGACGCTGCCCGCCGACGCCAGCGCGGACACCCGTAGCGTGTAGTCGCCGTAAGCCAGGTTCGAACTCGAGTACGTGTACCGCAGATCCTGCTGCCCGGCCAGGGTTCGCACATTGACCTGCCCGCCGTTCGCGTCGAGGAGTTCGACGCGCACCCGGTAGTCGTGTGGGGTGTCGTCCGGTGCGAAGAGCTGCACGCGAAGATCGATGTCCTCGGACTCGCCTGGAATCAGTAGGCCGCGATAGGACGGCGTCGCCAGCTTGGCGCGCAGCAGCCTCGGCGCGGATCGGAACACGGCCAGGTCGTCATACCACGCGGTGCCGGCGTGATCGCGGCCCAGGAAGAAGATCACCTTCATGTACGCGGCATCGATCGGCACCGCGAACGGTGCCAACGTCAGCTGCGTCCACTCCGTCGACGAGGTGGAGTTCGTGTAGTTGCCGGACAGATAGCAGTCGTCGGCGGTGTACCACTCGACGCAGAACGAGGCACCTCCGTCGGTGATGCCCGCGGTCTTCACCCAGACCGACGCCGAGATCTCGTCGTAACGTGACGTAGCTCCGGCGATGTGCGGGCCGGTGAACACGTAGCTCGTCGCGTCCGTTCGGGTGTACTTCAGCGACGCCAAACCGCTGTACTGCTGGGCCGTGTCGAAGCTGGTGGCCTGGGTCAGCCAGCTACTGTCAGAGGAGTCCTCGAACGACGTCTGGTAGATGAGTTCGGGGGTCGGCTCCGGCGGGGTGAGGAAAGGAGCTGCGGCGGGTTGGGCGCCTTCGCTGGCGAAAGCCCGGGTGGGGGCCAGCGCCGGCGCGAGCAGCCCCGCCGCGCCGATAGTGAGGCCGGCGTGCAGCACCGATCTTCGGGACGTCCCGCCCCGGGACGGCATGCCCTCGGGGGCGGTTGCCCCCGAGGCCTGCAATGGCTGCTGGTGTGCGTCGTTCATCATTGCTCCTTCGGATCGGATCGGTTACGGGCGGTTGCCGAGCGTCTTGAGTTCGCAGAGCCGGACGGCCAGTGCGGACATTGCCACCCTGAGCGTCGTGTCGGCCGTCTGCCAGCGGCTCTGGCCCAGCTCTCGGGCCTGGAACAGACCGGGAATCGTGAAGGTGGCCTGGCCCTGGTCGCCGTAAACGGGTTGACGGGGAAGAGGTCGTTGCGGCCGTGGCATACGCGAGTGGTCCACAGCACGGAGGGGGTGGTGCTGATGCCGTCAAGCCGCTCGACGGAGAGGATGACGTCGTCCAAGCCCCAGAGCTCATCCGCCACGGTCCGGGCCCGGTCCGGCAGGGAACGGTACGGCTCGCCGCCGGCGTCGCGCTGCAGGTCGAACAGGCCTGCCCGCCGCACCCAGCCGATGTTGTCGGTGGGTCGGCCGGTGACCGGGTAGCCGTCCCTCCTGATCACGTCGGTGGTTCGGAAAGCGAGCAGCAGGCATCCGGCGAGCAACAGGGACCGGATGGCAAGAAGGGGCTGGCACGATTCTGACTCCTGTCGACGGGTAGCTGACCGCGCACGTCACTTGGACATCGGACTGTCGTGTCGACCGCGCTGCTCATCATATACATCGGACTAATCACCGTCAGGTATACCGGATTAAGCGAGCTGGTGGCAAGACCTGCGGCAGATTAAGGATCTAGTCATCCGATGTATATGAGAGGCTGCCTCGAGTGATTGCACCAATTCCGGCGGCCTGACGCCGCGGTGGGAGTACCTCGAGGCGGGAGTACCTCGAGGCGGGAGAAACTGCGCGGCGGAGAGGGTAGAGACCCGCCACCGCCACCTGCGGGGCCCGGCCGAGCGAGCGGAGCTAGCGCCTCTCGACCCCGCCGCCCAGCCCGGTCTGCGATTCGAGCACGGCCGGTCGGGCCGCCACCCAGAAGACCGCCGTGACGGCGACGGATGCCGCGAACACCCAGAATCCCGCCCAACCGCCGTCATCGCGCACGGCGTCCATGTGGTTGAGGTTGCGGGGCGCCCTGTCGCGAACATGAGAGTCACATGCGCGATGACAAACGCCACGAAAGAGACCATGACGGCGGCGTGGATGCTCCTGGCGACGCGTAGCGGAAACACCCGGCCCAGGGCGCGAAGACGGACCGCGAGCCCGAGCGCTGTTCGCCGGAGTGACGATTCAGCGGCCCCTATGAGAAGCTTGCCTCAATCAGCGACTACCCGGTCTCGCAACCCTAGCCATTCTTAATATGCAATCAAGATGCAGATTTGATAGCGTGGAGCAATGCAGCTGACGGGATTCACTGACCTCGCTCTGCGACTCCTGATGCGGCTGGTGGTGCTTGAACCTGGCGTGTCCACGACCACGGAGGCGCTCTCTCAGGAACTCGACGTGCGCTACTCTCACGCTGTGAAAGCAATGGCGGCGCTGCAGAGACTGGGTGTCGTCGAGTCTCGTCGGGGACGCAACGGGGGTGTCCGGCTTGCGGATGGCGCCGGCAGCGTATCGATAGGTTTTCTCGCTGGGGAACTTGAGGGGCCTCGCGAGGTGGTCACGTGCGAGGGTGCAAGTCCTTGTCCCTTGCGCGGGGGGTGCGGGCTAAGGAGTGCACTTCGCGTAGCGCGAGAGGCGTTCTTTGCATCCTTGGACTCGGTGACCGTGGCAGATGTTGCCGCACCGCCTACCCGACAGTTGCTGTTGACCATCGCCGCTCGTCCGGCCTAATTGTCTTTCGTCATATCTTGGAAGGAAAGTCCTTGCTTTCGTCAGCTTCTGCCGCGGTTGTTCGCGCCACGCTTCCCGTCATCGGCGCCGCGATCGGCGAGATCACGCCGATCTTCTACCGCCGCATGTTCGCCGCGCACCCCGAGCTGGAGAAGAACCTCTTCAACCGGGGCAGCCAGGCACAGGGTGATCAGCAGCGTGCTCTGGCAGCCGCAATCGCCGCGTACGCGACATTGCTGGTGTCCGAGGACGGCCAGGATCCGGCCGAGGTGCTACCGCGGATCGCGCACAAGCACGCATCGCTGGGGATCACGCCCGGGCAGTACGTGATCGTCCATGAGCACCTCTTCGCTGCGATCGTTGAAGTGCTTGGTGACGCCGTAACCGACGAGGTCGCCGCCGCTTGGGACGAGGTGTACTGGGACATGGCCCACGCTCTTATCCGGATCGAACAGGACTTGTATGCCTCTGCCGGCGTTGAGCCGGGAGACGTGTGGCAGTCGGTGATCGTGCGCGAGCGTGTGCAGGAGTCGCCGGATACGGTGTCGTTCGTCTTCGCCGCTGCCGACGGCGGCGAGCTTGCCTCGGGCCGTCCGGGACAGTACATCTCCGTGGTGGTGACCGTGCCCGACGGCGCACGACAGATCCGCCAGTACAGCCTTACCGGCACCGCCGCACCGGGACAGGTGAGCATCTCTGTCAAGGCCGTCCCGATGCGCCGGGACGGGGCACTGGAGTCGCCTGCAGGAGAGGTGTCGAACTTCCTGCACCAGAACGTCTTCGAGGGCGATGTGCTGGAGGTGTCGCGACCGTTCGGCGAGCTGACCCTCGATGGCGGCGACGGGCCACTGGTCTTCGCATCCGCTGGGATCGGGATCACCCCGATGATCGGATTCCTCCGCCATCTCATGCGCACTGAGTCCACTCGGACAGTGACGGTCCTGCACGCCGACCGTTCCCCGGCCAGTCACGCGCACCGCACCGAGCTCGCCGCACTGGTCCAGGCGCTGCCGTCGGCGACCTTGCACCGGTGGTATGGCGACTTGGGGTCCCGCGAGCCCGACGAGCTGTTGCGTGCGGGACGCATCGACCTCTCCCACGTCGAGGTCCCGCAGGAGGCGGAGGTGTACCTGTGCGGGCCGTTGCCGTTCATGGCCAGCGTTCACCGGTTCGTGACCGAACGCGGTATTGCGCCCGAACGCGTGCACTACGAAGTCTTCGGCCCCGCCCGCGAACTCTCCGCCACCTGAACGACGAAAAGAGATGCCCAGAGGCGGTCATGCGCCCCAGGGCATCCTTGTCCTGCCCTCCTGCCCTCCTGCCCTCCTGCCCTCCTGCACCCACCCGCGGTGCGGGGTGGCGCGACCTCCGCCTCCCCGCCTCCACCGAGGACGCCCACGACGCGCTACGGGAAGCGCACACGCGAGCTGCATACGAACGGGTCGAGATCGCTTGCGGCGGTGGAATCGGCAGAACAGGAGCTGCGATCGCCGTCCTCGCCATGATGAGCGGACTCCCGGCTGACACCGTCGTTGCCTGGGTGCGCGCGAACCATCACCCACGGGCTGTCGAGACGCGACGTCAACGTGCCTGGATCACCTCCGTTGCGGCGTCGCTGAGCTGACAGCGAGACAGCCGCCTTCGGGCAGACTCTCCGGGTTCATGGCGCTAGACGGCGGTCGGCTCCCGCAATCCGAGCCACGCCTGACGGCGCGCCGCCTGCTCGACGGGGTCTGCAACCGGTGACGCCATAAGAAGCCGCCGGCTGTACGGATGGGCCGGCTCGCGCGTGATCGTCTCCCCCGCGCCCGCTTCGACGATCTCACCCCGGTACATCACGGCGACCCGGTGGCAGATCCGGCGCACGACGCCGAGGTCGTGCGATACGAAGAGATATGAGACGCCCGTGTCGCGCTGCAACTCGATGAACAGGTCGATGATGGCGGACTGGGTGGTGAGGTCGAGCGCGCTCACGGGCTCGTCGCACACGATGAGCCGCGGGCGGCGCACGAGGGCGCGTGCGATGGCGATGCGCTGGCGCTGGCCGCCCGAGAACTCGCTGGGGTAGCGGCCTACGACGTTCCCGGGCAGTCGCACCCGGTCGATCATCTCGGCAACGGCCTTCGCGGCTTCGCGCTTCGAGGTGCCAGAGGCGACGAGCGGCTCCGCGAGGATGTCGCCGACCGTCATCGTGGGATCGAGGGAACCGTAGGGGTCCTGGAAGACCACTTGGATGCTGCTGGCGAGCCGCCGCCGCGCCGCCCCCCTCGCATGCGTGATGTCCTGCCCGCCGAACAGGATGCGACCGCTCGTCACGGGGACAAGGCCCAGGATGGCCTTGCCGAGCGTCGACTTTCCCGATCCGCTCTCTCCGACGAGGCCCACGCATTCGCCGGCGGCAACGTCGACCGAGACGCCGTGCAGGGCGCGGAAGGAGCTCTTCTTGCGGGAATGCCCGTAGTCGATGACGAGGTCTTCGACGGTGAGCAGGGGTTGTGTGGTCATAGCTGCACCGCCTTTCCGGCGTCGGCCTTGGCTGCGTCGAGCTCGCTTCTGCTCTCTGCGCCGTCGAGCGAGGCACCGATCAGTTCTCGGGTGTAGTCGTTCTCGGGATGCCGGAAGATGGCCGACACCTCGCCGACCTCGACGATCTCGCCCTGTTTCATCACCACGACCCGATCGCAGATGTCGGCGACAACGCCGAAGTTGTGGGTCACGAGCACGAGGGCCATCCGATACTCCTGTTGCAGCTCGCGCAGTAGTTCGAGCACCTCGGCTTGCACGGTGACGTCGAGTGCCGTCGTGGGTTCGTCGGCGACGATGACCGACGGCTTGCCCGCGATGGCGCCCGCGATGAGCACGCGCTGCGCCATGCCTCCTGAGATCTGATGGGGATAGGAGCGCATGACCCTGGCTGGGTCGATGATGCCGACCCGCTCGAGCATGGCGACGGCCGTCGCGCGGGCCTCCGCACGTGGCAGTCTGTGCACCGAGCGCAGCGGTTCCATGAGCTGGTGGCCGATGGTGTAGGACGGGTCGAGGTTGGACATCGGTTCCTGCGGGATGTAGCCGAGTTCGGTGCCGAGCATCTTGTGCCGCTCGGCGGGAGTCAGATGCGTCACTTCGCGGCCCCCGATCCAGATGCCGTCGGTGACGTAGTCGCCTCCGGCTGGCAGCAGGTCCAGGATCGAGAACACCGTCTGTGACTTGCCCGAGCCGGATTCACCGACGATGCCGAGCACCTCTCCTGGTGCGACGTCGAGGGTGATGCCGTGCACGACCTCGGTGTCTTCACCGACGCCGGCATAGCTCACTCGCAGGTTCTCGACGCGCACGGCGGACTTCTCGGCGGCATGCGCGACGACACCGGTCGACACGGTCATGGCTCGCGACTCCTCGCCGGGCCTGCGGCTCGCACCGGCGGCGGCCGAACGGCTTCGCGCCGTGCGCCCATCGCGCTTCCTGCGCACTGTCGGCGTGCGCACGCTCACGAGGTCGGCCAGCGTGGAGCCGATGATCGCGAGCGCCGCGATCGTGAGACCGAGGGCGACGGAGGGCCAGAGCAGGATGAGCGGTTGCGTGAGCATGGTGCGAAAGCCGTCGTTCATCATGGCACCCCAGCCCGGGGTGTTGGCGTCGCCGATGCCGAGGAACTGGAGTCCGGCCTGGATGCCCATGGCGATTCCCGCGGTGAGGGCGGTCTGGATGATGACGGGAGCATAGACGGCCTTGACGACGTGCTGCGACATGATGCGCCCGTTGGTGAGTCCCGCGACCCTGGCCGCGTCGACGTAGGCCTCGTTGCGCACGGCGAGCGTCGTCGAGCGGGAGAGGCGGAAGTATCCTGGCGCCATGAAAGCGCCGATCGTGGCCATCAGGATCGTGAAGTCCGAACGGGTTCCTGCGGCGACGATGAGCAGGATGATCATGCCGGGGATCGCCTGCAGGGCATCGCTGATCCAGGTGGTCACCCGGTCGAAGACGCCACCGAAGTAGCCGGCCGCCACGCCGGTGGGAACGCCGACGGCCACGGCCGTGACGATCGTGACGAGCGCGCCGTAGAGCGTGGTGCGTGCGCCCCACAGCAGGCGGCTGAAGATGTCGCGGCCGGTGGAGTCGCCGCCCATGAGGTGCTCGGGGCTCGGTGGCGCCTTGGTGATCGAGAGGTCGACGAGGTTGGGGTCGTAGGGTGCGATCCAGGGTGCGACGAGCGCGACGGCGAGCGCGACGAGGAAGATCGCGAGCGCGACGACCCCGGCCGGCCGGCGTAGGAAGCGGGAGTAGATCGTGCCACGCCGCGTGAGGCGGACGTCGATGTTCTCTGTGATCGCGGTCGTCGTCATTGCATGCGTGCTTTCGGGTTGATCCAGCCGAGGATGACGTCGAGGAGGAAGTTCACGATCACGACGAAGACGACCGAGACGACGGTGATGCCGAGCAGGATGGGGATGTCGCCGATCTGCGATGACGAGTTCGTGAGCTGTCCGATTCCCGGCAGGCTGAAGATCGCCTCGACGACGATCGCACCGCTCAGGAGCCCGACGAACATGAGGGCGAGCACCGTCAGCGCGGCGGGAGAGGCGTTGCGCAGGAGATGCAGCGTCACCCGGGTGTTGGAGAGGCCGCGGCTGCGCAGCGTGCGCACGTAGTCCTGCTTGTTGGCGGAGATGACCGCGTTGCGCAGCTGCTCGGCGACGGAGACGATGGCGCCGAGGGCGAGCGCGACGGCGGGAAGCGTGATGGAGCGCAGCCAGCCGTCGACCGACTGCGCCGGTGTCACGTAGCCGACGGCGGGGAACCACTTGAGCTGTACGGCAAACCACATCACCAGCACGAGGCTCACCCAGAAGCCGGGGAGGGCGAACAGCACGACGGTGCTGGTCTTGACGATGCGGTCGATGACGCTGCCGGGGCGCAGGCCGGAGATAAGGCCGAAGACGGTGCCGAAGACCGCTGAGAGGATCGTGGCGAAGGTCACCACGGAGAGCGTGACGGGTAGCTTGAGCGCGATCTGGCTGCTGACGGGCTGGAAGTTGCGCCAGGAGGTGCCGAAGTCGCCGATCACAGCATGGCTGAACCAGTCCCAGAACTGCACGAGGATGGGCCGGTCGAGGCCAAGCCTAGCCGCGAGGGCCGCTTGCTGGGTTGGGGTCGCCATGTCGCCGAGCAGGCCGGCAGTCGGGTCGCTGATCGCGAGGTGGGCGAGAAAGAACGTTCCCGTGGCCACCGCGAGAAGCAGGATGACGCCCGAGATGAGTCTCTTGACCGTGAACCAGATCATGTCGATTCCTGTGTGAGGGGCGGGCCGTCGCGAGGCGGCGACGACCCGCCCGGCGGTGGGTCAGCCCTGCTGGATGTAACGCAGGGTTGGGAACATCATGCCCGTGACCGGGGTCACGGTGATGCCGTCGGAGCTGAAGTAGGTGTTCTCGGCCTGGTACCAGACCGACCACCAGGCCTTCTTGGTGAGCAGGGTGTCGAGCTCTCCGACGGCCTTCAGCTGGTCGTCGCCCTGAGACGTGGAGATCTCATCGACGAGGGCCTTCACATCGGGGAACTGGTCGTACTGCGGGGCGGGATTGAACCACTGGGCGCTCGTCACCTGGCGGGCGACGGTCGCGAGTGGGTTCGAGTCCATTGCCAGGAAGGTGATGAACATCGGGTAGGTCGGCGCGTTGAGCTGGTAGTCGGGCTGCTGCATGTCGTCCCAGGTCACGGTCACGCCGATCGCCGCCAGCGACTGCTCGGCCACGGCCTGCCAGGTCTGGAAGACGGGCGACATGGGCATGTTCAGCGCGAAACCGTCGGCGTAGCCGGCCTCGGCGAGGAGTGCTTTGGCCTTCTCGACGCTGTAGGCGTACATGTCGTCGAGCGATTTGTCGTCGATGGTGCCTCCGGCCGGGAACACCTGGTTGGAAGCTGCGCCAGCGCCGCTGCCGATCGACTGCAGGATGCTTGCGCCGTCGAAGGCGTAGTTGAGGGCCTGTCGCACGCGTTCGTCGCCGAGCGGCTTGAGCGTTGCGCCGGTGCGGTCGATGAACTGCAGTCCCACCCATCCGGACACCTTCGACGCCACGTTCCAGCCGTTCTCCTCGGCCTGCGGGATGTCGGTCGCGTTGGCGAAGTTCACGTTGATCTGACCCGAGAGCATGGCGTTGTGCCGTGCCGTGGCGTCGATGATCGGGAATATCGTGAGGGTGGTGAACGGATAGGTCTTCGAGTCCCAGTGGTCGGCGACCTTGGCGAAGTGGTACTCAGCGCCGGCGACGCTCGTCGACGCCTCCAGGGTGTAGGGGCCAGAACCGACGGGGGCGTCCTTGAGGCTGTTCGCCGTGATGGCGGAGGGCGACATCATGTAGCTGCGGCCGAGGCCCATGAAGTAGAGCAGGGTGTCGTCGCGTCTGGTGAGAGCGAACTCGACGGTGTCGTCGTCGACCGCAGTGAAGCTGGCGACGCTGAGGTAGGCCTCGCCGGAGCGGGGGCCTGCCTTGAGATGTTTGAGGCTCGCGACGGCCGCCTTCGCGTCGAAGGCCTCGCCGTCGCTGAACTTCGCGTCGGTACGAAGGTTCATGGTCACCGTGAGGAAGTCGTCGGAGACCTTCCAGTCGGTGGCGAGAGCCGGGATCGGGTTGCCGTCGGAATCGAGGGCAACGAGCGGGTCGTAGACGGCGGACAGGTAGGGGCCGTCGAAGCCGATGTCGGCGAGAGCGGGGTCCCAGGAGTTCACGTCGAGGAAGTTGCCGATCTTGAGATCGGTGGTGCCGGTGTTCGGGGAGCCGCTGTCGTTGCTGTCGCTGCCGGGGGAGCAGGCGGTCAGCATGAGTGCTGTTGCGGCCAGTATCGCCGCGAATGATGCCTTCTTCATCGTTTTCTTCTCTCGGTTGCCAGGGCGTTGGTGGTGGGGGTGTGGATCTATCGAGGAAATCGCTCGAGCGGTGCAGCTCGTCCCTCATTCGCGCTCAGCGCTCCGACGGAACGAGGTTCGCGAATGTCGCGGTTCCAGGAACCGAGTCAAACGCCACTCCGATGTGTCGTGGCGGTAATTCTACAGTTGTTGACGAGAAAGGCAATTCTTATTTTTGAACGGTTGCTTTCAGCCCCGATCGTTACGATCAGGGGGTGAATGCCATATGGGACGCCGACGCTCTCCGTCGTTTTCCCGATGTCGAGGCCGCCAATCTGCATGCGGTGGATGCCGCGGATCGTCTCCTGCTCGACGAGGCCGCCGGGGCTCTGAGCCTGCTCGGCCCGGGTGAGCTCGTCGTCGTCGGTGACCACTACGGGGGGCTCGCGCTCGCCGCTGCCGCCCTGCACGGTCTTCGCGGTATCCGGGTGCACCAGGATCCGTTGTCGGGCGAACTCGCGCTCTCCGCGAACGCGGAAGCTCTCGGGCTCTCAGGCAGCTACCGTTCCGCAGACCTCGACGGCGAGCTCTTCTCGGGCGCGCGGCTCGTGCTCATGCAGTTGCCGCGCGGGCTGGCCGCGCTCGAAGAGATCGTGGAACTGATCGCGCTCACCGCCGAGCCGTCGGTCGTCGTGTATGCCGGTGGACGCATCAAGCACATGACGCCGGCAATGAACGACGTGCTGAGTCGGCATTTCGTTCGCGTCGACGTCTCGCTCGCTCGCCAGAAGTCCCGGGTGCTGAGGGCGGGCGAGCTTCGGCGTTCGGTCGTCCGATCCCCGGTCCAGGGGCGGCAGCTCGACCCGGTTTGGCCTCGAGTCCAGTTTCATTCCGACATCGGAATGTATGTCGCGGCGCATGGTGATGCGTTTGCGGGTACGAGCGTCGACATCGGCACGAGGTTCCTGCTCCAGCACCTCGACGATGCGAGTCCTGAGGCGGAGACGGCGATCGACCTCGGTTGTGGCACGGGCATCCTGGGCACGGCGCTGGCGATGCGAAGGCCGGCAATCCGCGTGATCGCAAGCGACCAGTCGGCCGCCGCCGTCGCATCGACTCTGGCGACCGTGCGTGCGAACGAGGTGAACGACCGGGTGTCGGTCGTGCGCGACGACGCGCTCGGCGCGCAGGCAAGCAGCTCCGCGGAGTTCATCGTGCTCAACCCGCCGTTCCACCTCGGGCCCGCCGTGCACGCTGGAATCGCGCTCAAGCTCTTCGAAGACGTCGGCCGCGTGCTCGCGCCGGAAGGCGAGCTCTGGTGCGTGTGGAACTCCCACCTCGCCTATGTTCCAGTGCTCGAACGACTGATCGGATCGACGCGCCAGATCGCTCGGAACAGCAAGTTCACCATCACGGCCTCGCGGCGGCGTGGCTAGATCCCCCGCGGACGCCGGGGAGTCCTTTTCAGGCCACAGGATCCAGAGCATCGATCGCGGCGCCCGCCCGCCCGCGTCTTGCCATGATCCAGAGTTCGCGGATGCACCATCCGAGCAGCACCACGAGCAGGGCGTTGCGCGCCGTGAGCACTCCGGCGACGATCGGATTGAGGTCGATCAGAGCGAGATAGAAGATCGGGAAGACGAGGGTTGTGAGCGTGGCGATCACCGTGAGCAGCAGCACCGGGGCCCGCCAGTGGGGCCAGCTGCTCACGAGTCCGACGGCCACGATGGGCGCGAGCCACAGCATGTACTGCGGCGAGCCGACCTTGTTGAAGACCACGAACGCGCTCGTCAGTCCGAGGGCGCCCACGAGCAGCAGGCGCTGCGGGTCCGCTCCACGCTGCTTCGCCCAGACGACGAAGATCGCGATGGCTGCGACGACCGCGAGCATGAGCGGGGTGAGCACGGCGATCGCTGCGACATCGCCTGGCCCGGTGACCTCCCGCGTCGCGATGTTGTAGTTCTGGTAGACGCGAGTTTTCGGAACCCCGGCGATCGCCATCCAGAGCCAGGGTGTAGCGACGGGTGCTTCGAGCTGCAAGGCTCGGTCGGACTGCATCGTCGCGAAGCCAGCGAGGAAGGAGAGCCCTCCCGCCGCCCAGACGGCGCCCGCTACCCCGAGTGAGAAGAGGGCGGTCGTGACGATGATCGCCCTGCGGCGCACGCCCGCCGTGATCGCGGCCAGGATGACGGCGGCCGGCCAGACCTTGATCCAAGTGGCGGCTGCGAGCATGAAGGATGCCACGACGGGGCGACGCGCCAGCAGCACGATCGCGATGATGACGAGAGGGGCGGTGAATCCCTCGAGCCTGAGCAGGGCCACCGGCGAGAGCAGAAGCAGGATGAGCATCCACCACCAGGCGGCCGTGAAGCCTGCGGCACGTCGTCCGCCGTCGGTGATCACCCAGATCGAGGCCGCGTTCACCGTGGTGAGCAGCAGGAACCAGACCGTCAGGTAAAGGGCCGAGCCGAAGATGTTGGGCAGAACGATCGGCGCCAGTGCGCCGATCGGGTAGACCCATTCGAAGTCTATGCCGGGCCATGAGCCGCTCTCGATGGCGTCCATCGCCCAACGCCGGTAGAGCGGCAGGTCGCCCATCGTCCCACCGTCGATCATCGTCGGGAGCATCGCGCCGAGGAAGAGCAGATGCAACGCGACGAAGCCCCAGAGCAGTGTCCTGGGCCGCTGCATCCAGGCCCACAGTCGCGCCCGAGCGTTCGGCGGGAGACGCTTGCCGATATGCCTGAGTGCCGCCGAACGCCGCTTGTCAGGCGGTGGGGTGTCTGACGGCACGGGACCGGTCTGTGATCGACGGGTCTGAGGTTGGCGGATCATGGGCGAACTCTCGCTGCGGCGGCAGCCCGATTAGGCGCACTCATTGCACCCATCGTAAGGGGTGAGGGTTACGTCAAGCTGAGAATCCGACGAGCGTCGCGCGACGGCCTTCGGATGTGCCGCGCCGTCACTCTCGTGATCCGGTTCATTCCGCTCGGCGGGCGAGGAGGAACACCGGAATGGCGCGCGCCGTCTTCTTCTGGTAGATCTCGTAGTCTGGCCAGGCTGCGACCGCGCGCGCCCACCAGACCGCCTTCTCGTCGCCGAAGAGTTCCCGTGCGTCGTAATCGTGCTTCTCCGGGCCGTCCTGCAGCTCGACGTGCGGGTTGGTCACGAGGTTGTAGTACCACACGGGATGTTTCGGCGCTCCGCCGAGCGAGGCGACGACAGCGTAATCGCCGTCATGCTCGACGCGCATGAGCGGAACCTTGCGCAGCTTGCCGGACTTCGCGCCCACCGAGGTGAGCACGACCACCGGTCGACCGCGCATCGTGGTGCCTGCCGTGCCGCCGGACGACTCGTAGGTCTCGACCTGCTCGCTGGCCCAGTCGGCCGTTCCACGCTCGTACTCGCCCGTGAGTGGCATTCGTTCGCTCCTTCGTGTCGTCGCGCTCAGACGGAGAATCGCCGGGGATCCATGAAGCCCGTCTCGATGGACTGTTCGAGGCCGATGGCCGCCCTGGCGAGGATTTCGCCGAGCGCGGGTGCGTGTTTGAACGCGTGGCCGCTGTCGCCACCGCCCACCACCATACGACGGTGGAGCGGTGAGTGGCCGACGACGAACTGGTCGTCGGGGGAGAGGGTGATCATGCATGGGTCAACGCGCGCGGGCGCGGGATCGATACCCGGCAGGGCCGTGCGCATGAGCCCGGCCACCTCGCTCCAGTCGCTCGACCGCACTCCTCGATCCATCCGGTCGGGATCGAGGGTCGCACGCTCGTGCCAGATATCGCCGACTCCCGTCTTGACGAGGTCGCCGTGGGCTCCTGTACCGACGGAGCCGTGGCCCCAGAGCACATCTCGCAGGCCGAGCTGGCGCACGAAGACGGGGAATCGTTCGATTCGGTAGTCGTCGCCCCCCGCCTTCGGCTCGAACCAGGTCATCGGGGTGCGCACCGGCTGCAGTCGCAGACCGGGAACGGCGGCGGCGAGCCATGCTCCCTGGGTGAGAATCACGCGATCGGCGATCCACTCGCCCTCAGCGGTGCGGATGCGCACGTCGTCGTCGCCGGGGTCGACTTCGAGCACTCGCGTGTTCTCGATGGTGCGAGCGCCGAGCGCCCGAGCGCGTGCGACGGCCGCGACCACGGTTGCCTCGGGAAATGCGATCCCAGCGCCCGGCACGAGCACTCCGACATCGTCCGGGTCGAGGCCGGCGTGTTGGGGGTAGCGTTCGGAGAGCTCGGCGCTGCCGATGCGGGCGGTCTCGACCCCATGGGCGGATGCCGCGGCGAGCGTCCCGCGCACCACGTCGGAGTCCTCCCGCCCGATCATCACGCCGCCGGTCATTCGCAACAACTCCTCACCGCTGTGTTCCTCGAGTTCGCGGAACAGCTCACGCGAAAGCTGTGCGACAGGGGTGAGATCGGGGTGTTCGAGGCAGGCCTCACGGTAGAGCCGGGTCGCTCCGTGCGTGGACCCGAGCGCGTGGCCGACGGCGAACTGCTCGAAGCCGACGGCGGCGACGCCGTGTTCGGCGAGTCGCCAGAGGGCGCTCGCCCCCATTGCGCCGAGCCCCACGACGGCCACCTCGATGTGCTGTGCCGTCATTCCGTCCATCCTCTCTGCGTCTCCCGCATCCGTCTCTGTTTCCCCCGCATTCGTCCATCCTTTCATCCGCCGCGCGCCCACCCCCTCTCCTCCCTATCTCCCCTCCCTCCCCCTCGAGACTGCGTGAATCGTCGAAAAGGAGGCTCTTTTCGACGATTCATGCAGTCTCGAGGAAGGCGGTGAGGGTGAGGGAAGAAGAGAGAGGTCTGGCGAAACCGCGTCGCGCTTGATAAAGTTGAGTCATATCGACTCAACTTTGAAAGGAATTCGCTAATGCAGCCAGGGCAACAGCCTCCGCAAGAAGAAGCCAAGAGCGCCCTCGAGCAGTATGGCGTGAACCTTACGGAGATAGCGAAGAGCGGCAAACTCGATCCCGTGATCGGGCGCGACGCTGAGATTCGGCGGGTCAGCCAGGTGCTGACCCGGCGCACCAAGAACAATCCAGTGCTCATCGGCGAGCCGGGCGTCGGCAAGACCGCCGTGGTAGAAGGCCTTGCCCAGCGCATCGTCGCCGGCGACGTCGCCGAGTCCCTCAAAGGAAAGCAGCTCGTTGCGCTCGACCTCGCCGCACTCGTGGCCGGTGCTATGTACCGGGGTCAGTTCGAAGAACGACTCAAGGCCGTGCTCAAGGAGATCAACGACGCCGACGGCCAGATCATCACCTTCGTCGACGAACTGCACACCCTCATGGGCGCCGGCGGTGGCGAGGGATCCGTCGCGGCCTCCAACATGCTCAAACCGATGCTCGCCCGTGGTGAGCTACGACTCATCGGTGCGACGACGCTCGATGAATACCGCGAGTTCATCGAGAAGGACGCCGCGCTCGAGCGGCGCTTCCAGCAGGTCTTCGTGGGCGAGCCCAGCGTCGAGGACACGATCGCGATCCTGCGCGGACTCAAGGAGCGGTACGAGGCGCATCACAAGGTCGCCATTGCCGACAGCGCGCTCGTCGCCGCGGCATCCCTCAGCAATCGCTACATCACCGCCCGCCAGCTGCCAGACAAGGCGATCGATCTCATCGACGAGGCTGCGAGCCGCCTGCGCATGGAGATCGACTCGGCTCCTGTCGAGATCGACGAGCTGCGGCGCGGGGTGGACCGGCTCAAGCTAGAGGAGCTCGCGCTCAAGAAGGAGAAAGACGACGCGTCTAAGCAGCGACTCGAGAAGCTGCGAGAGGACCTGCACGAGCGGGAGGAGCGACTCGCCGAACTGCAGGCGCGCTGGGACAAGGAGCGTGCATCGCTCAACCGCGTCGGTGAACTCAAGGGTCGGCTCGACGAAGCGCGTGTGAACGCCGATCGTGCGCAGCGTGAAGGCGACCTCGAGCGCGCGAGCCGCCTGCTCTACGGCGATATCCCGGTGATCGAGCGGGAACTCGCCGTCGCGGAGCAGATCGAGAGCGATGGTCCGCTCATGGTCAACGATCAGGTGACTGCCGAGGATATCGCCGCCGTCATCGCCGCCTGGACCGGCATCCCGGTCGGCCGCCTGTTGCAGGGCGAGACCGAGAAGCTGCTCCATCTCGAGAGTGAGCTCGGCAAGCGGCTCATCGGTCAGAAGCGCGCCGTGAACGCCGTGGCCGACGCCGTGCGCCGCACTCGCGCAGGGGTCTCGGACCCTGACCGTCCGACAGGGTCTTTCCTGTTTCTCGGCCCGACGGGTGTGGGCAAGACCGAACTCGCCAAGGCGCTCGCCGAGTTTCTCTTCGACGATGAGAAGGCCATGGTGCGCATCGATATGAGCGAGTATGGCGAGAAGTTCTCCGTCTCCCGCCTCGTCGGCGCTCCCCCCGGTTACGTCGGCTACGAGCAGGGCGGGCAGCTCACCGAGGCGGTGCGCCGACGTCCTTACTCAGTGATCCTGCTCGACGAGGTCGAGAAGGCTCACCCTGAGGTCTTCGATGTGCTGCTGCAGGTGCTCGACGACGGGCGCTTGACGGATGGGCAGGGACGAACGGTCGACTTCCGCAACGTCATCCTGGTTCTCACCTCAAATCTCGGCTCTCCGATCCTTGTCGACCCAAGCCTGTCGCAGGATGAGAAGGAGCAGGCCGTGCAGCAACTCGTGCGACAGGCGTTCAAGCCCGAGTTCATCAACCGGCTCGACGACATCGTCGTCTTCTCCGCTCTGTCGCACGAGGAACTGGGCGAGATCGTCGAGCTCTACATCGACCGGCTGTCTCGCAGGCTCGGCGAGCGGCGCCTGGAGCTCGCCGTGACCCCGGATGCTCGGAGCTGGCTCGCCGAACGCGGCTACGATCCCGTCTATGGGGCGCGACCGTTGCGAAGGCTCATGCAGCACGAGATCGACGACCGCCTCGCACGGGCATTGCTCTCAGGAACGATCCGCGACGGCGACACCGTTCGGGTTGATCTCGCTGAGGGCGGCGAGGGGCTTACGGTCGTGTAGCCCCCGCCCCTCCCCCTTTTCCCCCTTGCGCGAGACTGCGTGAATCGTCGAAAAGAGCCTGCTTTTCGACGATTCACGCAGTCTCGGGGGGAGTGGGAGGCACGGGGGGAGTGGGAGGCACGGGGGAAGGGGGACGGGGGTTGGGGGTGAGGGCTGCGACCGTAGCCTCGGTTCGCGAATGTGTCCTTTTCCGACGACCGTGCCCCACATACCGGACATACTCGTCGGAAGAGGCCACATTCGGCGAGGGGGGCGCGAGGGGGGCGAGGGGGGCGAGCGAGGGGGGCGAGCGCTATGGGCGGGGAGGGAAGATCCCCTGCATGGCGATGATGTAGTTCACGACCAGGTACGGCGGCATGTTGTTGTGCGGAAGGTTACCCCCGGCCACGCCGATCGACTGCGGATGCATCGTCGTGTTGGATGTCGCTGCGTAGTTGCGCTCGGCGGCCCTGCCATAGCGCGGCTCGGCCCACGCGTTCTGGTTGGGTGTGCTCGTGGTGCCGAGCGCTGCGACCGCCTGGGCCACGTGAGAGTGAGACGGCATCTCTGCGGAAAGGAGGGTCACGGACTTCGACCCGCCCTGCTGACCGAGGTCGTAGCTGCTGAGCCCCTGCCCCTGACCCTGGCCGATCGGGCTCGCGCCCTGAAGGTTCGGGAGTGCGAAGGTGGTCTGACCGTTGCCGCCGTAGTTCGTTCCCAGCAGTGAGAAGAGCGCCGTGTTCTGCGAGATCGGCAGGAGCTGCCCGTTGCAGAGCGCCCATCCGGTCGGAGCGAAGTTGAACCCGACGGCTCGGATCTCGCCGACGAATGGATCAGTCATGTGCTGGCCTTTGCTTTCGGGTGCGCAGCTGCGCAATGTGTCGGGTCGTCATCAGTTGCGGCTCGGGAAGATGCCGGTGAGGGCGATCGCGAAGTTGACGACGAGGTAGGGCGGCAGGTTGTTGTGCGGCTGACCGCCGCCGCTCGAGGCGAGCGAGGCCGCGGCGAGCGGCGTGCCGGGGTTCGGTCCGTAGGCGGGCTTCCTCGGCCCTGCCCAGTAGGCGTTCGACGGCGAGATCGCGTCGGCGGTGGTCGCGGCGACCGCGCCGTGCGCGTGCGACGGGAGTTCGTCGATCGTGAGGACGTGGGCGGCTTCGCCTCCCGTCTGCCCCTGGATGAAGCCTGCGCCGACATGCAGGGGGATGCGCTCCCGGAGGTCGGGAAGGGCGAAGGTCGTCTGGCCGTTGCCGCCGTAGTAGGTGCCGAGCAACGAGAAGAGTGCCTGGTTCTGGGCGATGGGCAGCAGCTGGCCGTTGCACAGCGCCCAGCGCTTCGGGGCGTAGTTGAAGGAGACCATACGGATCTCACCGATGAAGGGTTCACTCATGGTCAGTCGCTTTCAGTTCTGCGTCGGGAAGATGCCGAAGAGCGAGATGATGAAGCTCACGGCGAGGTACGGCGACATATTGTCGTGCGGCCGGTTCGCGCCGCTCGGAGAGATCGCGGCGGCATTCATGGCCACCGTTGGTGCGACCGTGCTGTAGGGCACATCGGGCCAGGCTGCCCAGCTCGCGTTGCTCGGATCGCCCGTCGCCGCCGCTCCGGTCGCGGCGAGGGCCGTATGGCTGTGCGGGGGAATCTGGGCCGATGTCAGCGTCACGCTTTCGGTTCCGGAGGCCTGTCCGAGCGGGAGGCCGCTGCTCGCGTGCCTGGGAAAACGCGATTGCAGATTGGGGAGCCCGAATGTCTGCTGTCCGTCACCGCCGTAGGTGGTTCCAATGAGCGTGAAGAGGACATCGTTCTCGGCGATGGACATGAGCTGTCCATTGCAGAAGGCCCAGCCGGCGGGCGCGAAATTGCCTCCGAACAGCCTGATCTCTCCGATGAACGGGGTGCTCATGAGGTCCTCGCGATTCTGTTGTGACCGGCCGTTGAGGGGAGCGCGTCGGGCGCGCGGTGCAGAGAGAGGTAGTCCGGGCGCTCGGCCGCAACCGAGAACCCGAGCCGTTCGTAGAGCCGCCTGGCGGCCCGGTTGCCGGCCCAGACGGAGAGCTCGACCGGGCGACCGGATGCCGAGGCACGCTCGCACACCTCTGAGAGCACTGCCGTTCCGATGCCGCCGTTGCGATGCTCTGACGACACGGAGATGTCGATGAGTCGCCACGCCGTGCCGCTCTCGTCGACGAGGATGCGACCGGCAACGGCACCGTCGACCAGGATCACCTCGTGCCGTGCCTCCGGGTATTGCGCCGAGTACTGCGCCTGCTGCGCCCGGTACTGCATGTCCACAAGTGCGGGACGGAGCCCGGCCGGAAAACCGGAGAAGTCCGCGGACCGCGATTGCTCGAAGATCCGGCGCAGCAGAGACTCGTCGGCGGGCGCGGCGGCGCGCAGCGTGATCGCCCGTGCGGGAGTGAGCGTCGTCATGAGAGCCGATTGACAAGCGCCTGCAGGGTGACCCCCGCCGTGTCGGAGCCGACCTCGGAGAGGAACAGCACGGCCGTCGGCACGCCCGGTCGGGAGACCTCGTAGATGCCGGATGAGATGTCGAGACCCTCGGACTCGAAGATCAGGTTGAACCGGTTCTCGTCGTCCTCCTCGAGGAGGGGGAGCACGTCGTCGATCTCCGACAGCCTGAGCCGGGTGCGTGTCGAGCCGGAGTCAGCGGTGAACGACCGGCCGATGTGCGGGACGAAGTGCGACCTGACCGGAAGTCCGCCGGTCGGCGTCGCCCGCGCGTTCGCATTCGCCGCGAGTGGCTGGGCCGCAGCGCTGAGCGCCGCCGCTCCGGCGGAGCCGACGGCTGCGCTCACGACAGAGCGTCGGGAAATCTCGAGCATAGGTGGCCCCTCCGTTTAACATGAGAATTCTTGCACTTTCACAGTGTGGCTGCCACCATGTTCCTTGTCCAGCATGAACATGCGGAGACGGTCTCCTTCCGTTGCCCCGATCGGGCTACAGCGGTGGGCGCCTCTCAGCATGGCTTGCAGTCGCACCTCCCGCAGTCCGGGCACCCTCATGCTCGCCCAACGGCGTTCGATCCCCAACAGCGCCCAGTCCGAACAGCAGCTCCGGCAGCCCCCCCGGTGTTCGCAGAAAGCACGGTCCGATCCATGAACGTGGCCAGCCCCTCGACCTCGCCTCACGTCCGCGTTCGGGACCGCATCCTCGCCGTTCTGACGGCCTTCGGACTCGCGACAGCGGGAGCCCTGGTCGCCGCCGAGCCGGCTGCCGCGGCGGCGACCTCGCCGATCACGGTTCAGACGACGGCGGATGCCGACGGCAACGGCGCCTGCGCGGCGGGCAGCATCGTCGACACGGCTTCGCCCGTCACTCTCCGCAACGCGCTCTGCGTCGCGAGCAACCTCGGCACCGCCGTCGAGGTCATCGTGCCCGCAGGGACCTATCTGCTCGACGGCGCTCGCGGACCGCTCGCCCTCGGGACGCAGACGGGATCCGCTGTCACGGTGACGGGCGCCTCCGCGGCGGCGACGGTCATCACGGGCGACGGCACGCATCAGCTCATGAACATCGATCAGAATCTCGTCGGCTCGGTGACCGTCGAGCTCAGCGGGCTCACCTTCGACGGCGGTGTCGACAACACCTTCGGCGGCGGCGCGATCATCGCGGGCTCGGGCGGTTCGGCGGCCACGGGCGACACCCTCGTCGTGAACGACTCGGTCTTCACCCAAAACTCGGCCAACACCACCGCCGGCCCGACCGCGAACCCAGGAGGCGCGATCCAGTTCATCGGTGGCGCCCTCGAGGTCAATGACTCGACCTTCCAGAACAACTCCTCGGGCACCAGCTCGGGAGGGGCGATCGCCTACCAGGCGATGGGCCTTCCCGGTGAGCACCTGATCATCACCGGATCGACCTTCACCGGCAACGCCGCGACGTCGACCACCCCGGCCGCCATCGGCGGCGGCGCGCTTGACCTCGCCGTTCTCTCGGGCACGGCACCGCTCAGCATCACCGGCACCTCCTTCGTCGGCAACACGGTCACCGGCGCAGCGGCGAATCCGGCCCGCGGTGGGGCCATTCAGCTCAACAGCGGCACGCTCTCGATCACGGGCTCGAGCATCACCGGCAACCAGATCGCGGGTGGTCCGCCGGCCGCGGGTGCAGGCATCCATGTCGCCGGTGGTGCGCTCAACGCCCACTACAACCGGTTCGACGACAACGTCGGCGGCGTCGCTGTCTTCCAGGGCCCGGGTTCGGTCGACGCGACGAACAATTGGTGGGGCTGCCCTGCCGGCCCTGGGAACTCAGGATGCGATACGGTCGACGTGACGAACGCCTCCGCCTACACCCCGTACCTCACCCTGAACGCGCGTGCGACACCGGCAATGATCCTGCCAGGGGGAACCTCGACGGCCGTGACCGCCGATCTGCTGCTCAACTCCGGCGGCAGCGCGATCGTCGCCTCCGACCTCGGCGCGTTCGCCGGCCTCCCCGTGGTCTGGAGCGATCTCACCCCCGGTGCGTCGAGCGTCGCGTCATCGAGCTCGCCGATCGTGGCGGGGGTCGCCTCGACGACGTACCTCCCGAACGGCGCGCTCGGCCTGGGCTCGGTGAAGGCGAGTCTCGACGACGGTGGAGTGGTCGTGCCGATCGCCATCGCAGGGGCCTCGCTCTTCACGAGCGCCGCGTCGGCGAATGCTCTCGTCGGAGCGCCTTTCACGTTCACCCTCACGACGAGCGGATATCCGGTGCCGTCGCTCGCCCAGACGACGGGTGCCTTGCCGGCCGGACTGACGTTCTCCGACAACGGAGACGGCACGGCGACGATCTCGGGCACGCCGACCGTGACCGGCGCCGTCTCGCTCGCCTTCACGGCGACGAACGGTTACCTTCCTGACGCCGTGCAGAACTTCGCTCTACAGGTCGTTCAGGCGCCGTCGATCACGAGTGCGACGACGACGACGTTCACGGCCGGGGTCGCCGGCAGCTTCACCGTGACGACGGCGGGCTTCCCGATGCCCTCGCAGATATCGACGGCGGACGCCCTTCCGGCGGGAGTGACCTTCACCGACAACGGAGACGGCACTGCGACGATCGCAGGCATCCCGGACGCCGGAACCGGCGGACCTTATCCGCTTGCCATCGAGGCCGTCAATGGTGTGACGCCGGATGCGAGCCAGAGCTTCACCGTGATCGTCGACGAGAGCGCGACGATCACGAGTGCGGACAATACGACCTTCTCCGTGGGCGCGGCCGGAACCTTCACCGTCACGACCGACGCAGGATTCCCCGTCGCAACCACGCTCAACGTTACAGGGGCCTTGCCTGCCGGGGTCACCTTCGTCGACAACGGATCGGGAACCGCGACGCTCTCCGGAACGCCATTGTCAGGCGAGGGCGGCTCCTATCCCCTCACCTTCACCGCCTCGAACGGCACCGTTCCAGCCGTGCAGCCGTTCACGCTGACCGTGACAGAGGCTCCGGTCGTGACCCTGCAGCCATCGCCGCAGACCGTCAACGCAGGCAATCCGGCGAGCTTCTCGGCCGGCGCAAGCGGGTTCCCGTTCCCGACGGTGCAGTGGCAGGTGTCGACGACGGGTGGCGTGAGCTGGGCGGACATCGTCGGCGCAACCTCTACGACCCTCGGCTTCACAGCAGTACAAGCGCAGGACGGCAATCTCTATCGCGCGCTCTTCAGCAATGGGGTCGACGTTCTGTCGGTGTCTGCACTGCTGGTCGTCGGCACGCAGCCGACCATCACGAGCGCGGCGGCGGCGGCCTTCGTCGTCGGGGGCGGAGTGCAGTTCTTCACGGTGACCGCCACGGGCGTGCCCGACGCCTCCTTCACCACAGTCGAAACGCTTCCGGCCTGGCTCGCGCTTGACGACAACGGCGACGGCACGGCAAGCCTGCACGGAATGCCCCCGGCGGCGAGCGGAGGGCAGCACCCCTTCACGATCGAGGCGAGCAACGGCTTCCTGCCGATCGCTTCACAGCCTTTCGTGCTCACCGTGAACGAGGCACCGACGATTGTGGCGGCCACTGGCCTGACCCAGGACGTCGGTGACTCGATCACTGTGCCCGTCACGACGACCGGCTACCCCCTGTCGATCACGCTGACATCGACCGGTGCGCCGCCGGCTGGGGTGACCTTCGCCGACAACGGAGACGGCACCGCGACTCTCGCAGGCACTCCGGCAGTGGGAACGGGCGGAGTATATCCGCTCACCTTCACGGCCTCGAACGGAGTGCAGCCGGATGCGGTGCACGCCTTCACCCTCACGCTCAATGAAGGGCCGACGATCACGAGCGCCGACACCACGACGTTCGTGCGGGGCGCGACGATGTCTTTCACGGTGACGAGCTCAGCCGGCTATCCGTCCGCGGCGAGCTTCAGTGAGACGGGTGCGCTTCCCGCCGGGGTCTCCTTCACCGACAACGGCGACGGGTCGGCGACGCTCTTGGGCATGACGACCGCCATGGTCGGAAGCGTTGCGCTGTCGATCACGGCGAGCAACGGCGTGGTCGGCCTCGATGCCGTGCAGGCGTTCACCTTCGTCGTCGCCGATGCCGCCGTCGTGCCGTTGCCGCTCACGGTGCCTGTCGGCGACGGGGCGCTGGGCGGCGTGCCCTCGACTGTCGCTCCCGGGCAGGTGCTGAACCTGACCGGCACGGGCTTCGCTGTCGGCGCTCCGGTGACCTTCGGCATCTACTCGAGCCCGGTCGCGCTGGCGTCGGCCGTTGCGGATGCGACGGGTGCCGTGACCGTGACTGTCACGATCCCCGGGGACTACGCCGGCCCGCATTCTCTCGTGGCGAGCGGTGTCTCGGCGAGCGGCGGGCCCCGGCTTCTGCGGGCGGACACCGTCGTCGTCGCACCGGCGACGCCTGGCTCCGGCACGACGTTCGGCTCCGGTGCGAAGAGCGGTCTGTCGAGCACGGGGGTCGCGGGGAATGTGACGCTGCTAGCCATGCTGGCGCTGTTCGCCCTCGCGATCGGCATCGTCGCCCTCCTTGTTCTCCGCCGCCGGCGGGTCTGAATCGGTCGGCGGCGCACGAGAGAGTGGGTTGCCGCCGAGCCCTCGGTCTGATTGCCGTGTTCGCCTTGCCCCGGTTTAGCCTGTTACTGCGCCGTGCGACGAACCGTCGTCGGCGGCGAGGAAATGGAGCAAGTCATGGCCGAACACCCCCGCCCGCACGAGCGTCCGGTGCCGCCGGATCACGATCCTGTCGACGATCTCGAGAACAGCAGGGAACATCTCGGCGACCTCGCTCTCTCGGTGCAGGACTTCTCCTCGGAGCAGAAGGGCTACCACACCTCGCTCAAGCCTCGGCAGCTGCAGATGATCGCCATCGGCGGCGCGATCGGAACCGGACTCTTCCTCGGTGCCGGTGGTCGACTGAACATCGCAGGTCCTGGCCTCGTCCTGAGCTATGCGGTCTGCGGATTCTTCGCCTTTCTCATCCTCCGTGCGCTGGGCGAGCTCGTGCTCCACCGGCCGTCGTCGGGATCGTTCGTCTCGTATGCCCGAGAGTTCCTCGGTGAGAAGGCGGCGTTCGTCGCTGGCTGGATGTACTACCTCAACTGGGCGATGACGGCGATCGTCGATGTCACGGCAGTCGCGCTCTATGTGCAGTACTGGTCGGCGTTCACTTCGGTGCCGCAATGGGTGCTCGCCCTCAGCGCTCTGGCGATCGTGCTCGGCCTCAACCTCGTCTCGGTCAAGGTGTTCGGCGAGATGGAGTTCTGGTTCGCGATCATCAAGGTCGTCGCGCTCGTGATCTTCCTCGTCATCGGAATCGTGTTCCTCTCGCTCGGTTTTCCGACGGATGCCGGCGCGACGGGCTTCGGGATGCTCGCCGAGAACGGCGGCTTCCTGCCGCAGGGCCTGCTGCCTGCCGTCGTCGTGATGCAGGGCGTCGTCTTCGCCTACGCGGGGATCGAGCTCGTCGGAACGGCGGCTGGGGAGACGAGGGAGCCGCAGAAGGTCATGCCGAAGGCGATCAATACCGTCATCGTGCGCATCGCGGTCTTCTACGTCGGCTCGATCCTGCTGCTGTCGCTGCTGCTGCCGTACACCGCCTACTCGGCAGACGAGAGCCCGTTCGTCACGTTCTTCTCGCACATCGGCTCGCCCGAGACGGCTGCCTCAGCGGGAACCATCATGAACTTCGTCGTACTGACCGCGGCGATGTCGAGCCTCAATGCGGGGCTGTACTCGACGGGGCGCATCCTGCGCTCGATGTCGATGAACGGTGCCGCACCGGCGTTCACCGCGCGCATGAACAAGCGGGGAGTGCCCTATGGCGGCATTCTGCTGACCGGAGCGGTCACGCTTCTCGGTGTCGCCCTCAACGCCGTCGTGCCGCAGCAGGCCTTCGAGATCGTGCTCAACGTGGCGGCACTTGGAATCATCACCGGCTGGGGAATGATCATCCTGTGCCAGCTGCAACTGCAGCGCTGGGCGAAGCAGGGTCGCCTTCTTCGGCCCGCTTTCCGGTTGTTCGGGGCTCCGTTCACCTCGTATCTGACTCTCGCCTTCCTTGTGAGTGTGCTCGTGCTCATGGCCTTCGACTATCCCGTTGGAACCTTCACGATCGGTTCGCTGGTGCTCATCGTGCCGGCGCTCGTGCTCGGGTGGTTCATCGCCCGCAAGGGCATCGCCGAGGTCGCCGCCGCCCGCGAGGGCTACACGGGTGCGTTTCCCGTGGTCGCCAAACGGCCGGGGATCGACACGGTGAACCGGGTCGATCCCTCAGAGAGGTGACGACCGCTGTGCCTGTCCGGCCGGGTGTCGATCCTGTGCCGAGCCACCGGCGGCTGGCCTCTATACTCGGACAGACGGGCGCCCGAGCGGTCGGCGGCGCCATCTTCGTGAGGCGGCGGAAGGCGATACGTGGTGAGCGAAGCCCCGAGCAGCCCGCCGGACGGACGAGTGGAGCGGATCCCCGACAGGGAGCGTCTCGGGCTGCACGCAGACTGTGCGAACTGCTTCGGCCTCTGCTGCGTCGCGCTCGCGTTCACCGCCTCCTCGGACTTCCCCGTCGACAAGGCGGTCGGTGAGCCCTGCAGCAATCTGCGAGCCGACTTCGGTTGCGGCATCCACCAGCGCCTCAGACCAGAGGGCTTTCGCGGCTGCACCGTCTACGACTGTTTCGGCGCCGGGCAGAAGGTGGCTCAGACGAGCTACGGGGGTGTGGACTGGCGGGCCGCGCCGCGGACCGCGAAGAGGATGTTCGAGCTGCTGCCGATCATGCGGCAGCTCCATGAGCTGCTCTGGTACCTGGCGGAGGCGCTGACGCGCATCGAGGCCCGAGCGCTGGAGGTCGAGCTCAGAGCCGCTCTCGACGAGACCGAACACCTGACGCTCGGCGAGCCGGAGGTGCTCGTGGCACTCGATGTCGCCGCCCACCGTGCGGTCGTCAACGAACTGTTGATACGCACGAGCGGGCTGGTTCGCGCCGGAACCCGAGGCGTGGACAGGCGGGGTGCCGATCTCACGGGAGCCGCTCTCGGGGGTGCGAGGCTGCGAGGGGCGAACCTGCGTGGGGCGTACCTCATCGCGGCCGACCTCCACGATGCCGACTTGCGGACGGCCGACCTCATCGGTGCGGATCTCAGGGACGCCGATCTGCGCGGCGCCGATCTATCGTCATGCCTCTTCCTCACGCAGGCTCAGGTCAACGCGGCGATCGGGGATGCCGGCACGAGGATTCCGGCGCAGCTCGTTCGACCGCAGCACTGGTAGCCGCGGCGCGGCGGATGGCAGGGGTGCGGCTAAGCCCTGCGCAGAACGATCTCGTCGAGCGGCTTGCGGCTGCGGGGTGCGCTCTCGCGCTCCTGCAGGGCCGCGGGTAGCGTTTCGACATCGCCGAGCACTCCGATGGCCATGACCGAGACGACCTCGAGCGAGTCGTCGAGGCCGAAGGCCTCGTGCAGGTGTGCCGCCTCGAACCCGCCCATCTGATGGGTGTGCAGTCCTTCGTGCTGTGCTTGCACACTGAGGTGGGCTACGGCCTGCCCGAGGTCGTAGCGCCCCCAGGGGCGAGGCTTGCCATCGGCATCGGTGACTTCGGCGATGTTGACGATGAGCAGTGCCGCCGAGTCGGCCCAGGCCTGATTGAAGCCCAGGAGACCTTCGTGGATCGTGGTGAACTCGGCGCTGCCGCGTTGTGCGACGATGAAGCGCCAGGGCTGGGTGTTGCTGGCCGACGGCGCCCAGCGAGCCGCCTCGAGAATGGTCTGCACGGTTACGGGGTCGATCACCGCGGCAGGATCGTAGGCGCGCGGGCTCCAGCGTTCGGCGAGCGGGCCGATGAGCGGCGCGTCGGTGGCGGCGTTGCGGGTGGTGATGTCGGTGACGATGGTCATCGTCCTCCTGCTTTCTCTCGGGCGGAATACGGCGGGACGACACTGACCCCGGGTGACTCAACGCCCGGCGGCGGGAGTTATTCCGTGAGGACGCATCGAACTTCGCACGGATTTCGCGCTCCACGAGCGCGGCACCACCCGACTACGCGGCGAGTTCACGCTTGAGAGCCGCGACGAAGGCGTCGATGTCGGCCTTGGTGGTGTCGTAGCTGCACATCCAGCGGACCTCGTTCTTCGAGGCGTCCCAGTCGTAGAAGCGGAAGTTCTCGCGCAGCCGGTCGGCGACGCCGTCGGGAAGCCGTGCGAAGACGGCGTTGGACTGGGTGGCCTGCGAGAACGTCAGCCCCCGGATCGAGCCCTCGGCGATGCCGTTCTCCAGCGCGTCGCGGAGGCGGGCTGCCATGGCGTTGGCCTGGCTTGCGTTGCGCAGATAGAGGTCGCCGTCGAGGAGGGCGATGAACTGGGCGGACGCGAACCGCATCTTCGACGCGAGCTGCATGTTCAGCTTGCGCAGGTAGATCAGTCCGTCGGATGCCTCGGGGTTGAGCACTACGACGGACTCGCCGAACATCATGCCGTTCTTGGTGCCTCCGAAACTCAGTACGTCGACGCCCGCGTCGCGGGTGAAAGCGCGCAACGGCACTCCGAGCGCGGCGGCGGCGTTGGCGATGCGTGCGCCGTCCATGTGCAGTTTCATGCCGAGTCCGTGCGCATGGTCGGCGATCGCGGCGACCTCGTCGACGGTGTACACGGTGCCGAGTTCGGTGGTCTGGGTGATGGAGACGACGAGGGGCTGCGCGCGGTGCTCGTCGCCCCAGCCCCAGGCCTCTTTGTCGATCAGCGCGGGAGTGAGCTTGCCGTCTTCGGTGTCGACGGTCAGCAGTTTGATGCCGCCGATGCGCTCCGGGGCGCCGTTCTCGTCGCTGTGGATGTGCGCCGTGCTCGTGCAGATCACGGCGCCCCACCGCGGCAGCATCGATTGCAGGCCTGTGACGTTCGCACCCGTTCCGTTGAACACCGGGAATGCGTGGACTCCCGCGCCGAAGTGCTTCGCGAACACCTCCTGCAGGCGTGCCGTGTAGGCGTCCTCGCCGTAGGCGATCTGGTGGCCGCCGTTCGCGGCGGCGATCGCGGCCATGATCTCGGGGTGCACCCCCGAATAGTTGTCGGAGGCGAAGCCGCGAGAAGCGAGGTCGTGCAGGGTTTCGGTCACGCCCTCCAGTCTTCCAGACGCTGACGCTGACGCTGACGTATGCGTATGCGTATGCGCAACTGCAGGAGCTGACGCTGTTTCACGACGATCTCGGCAGTCGCCCAAGTGCGGTCTATCGAGCGCCCTCACCGTTGGCTGAGCCCGCCGGGCCTCCTCCACAGGCGGGAGCCTGCGGTCGCCGGCTCGTCGCTCGCACGTGCGACGCCACCACTCCGGTGGCGCCGCTCGCATCCCCTGTCGGTCGCGTCGCCGCCGCCTATCCCTTGAGGGCCTCCGTGAGCGTGACCCTCGCGCCGGTGCGCAGCAGCGAGTTGGAGTAGATCCGTGCTGCGAAGCCGAGCACGATCACGGTCGTCGCGACGAGGATCGCGAGCGAGAGCAGCGGCTCCCACCACTGGGCGGTGCCCAGGAACACGCGCATCGGCATGCCGACGGGTGCCGAGAACGGAACGTAGCTCATGATCGTCAGCACCGTCTCATTGTCGTTGAAGAAGATCACCAGGAAGTACGGGATCATCACGAGCATCGTCACCGGTGAGATGACCGCTCCGACGTCTTCGGCGCGCGACACCAGGGCGGCGGATGCGGCGAACAGGGCCGCCAGCAGCACGAAGCCGATTGCGAAGAACACGATGAACCAGACGATCGGGGCGCCGATGCTGCCGAGCAGCACACGTTGCCCCGTCGCCACCATGCCGATGACGGCGAGGGCTCCGATGGCGACGATCTGCCCGAAGGCCATGATCGAGTTGCCGATCACCTTGCCGGCGAGCAAGGTGCGCACCGGGATCGTCGACATGAGGATCTCGACGATGCGCGTCTGCTTCTCTTCGACGACGCTGAGCGCGATCGTCTGACCGAAGGTGAGGGCCGACATCAGGAAGACGAGGCCGAAGCCCAGGGCGACGAAATAGATGAGAGCGCCGTCCTGCGACGCAGGCTCGAGGATCTCGACCGTCGGGCGCAGGCTCAGGGCGTTGATCACCTCTCGCGGGGCAGAGTCCAGGCCGATGACGGTCACGCCGACGGGATCGCTTCCCGCACCGGATGACACGACGACCGCGGACACCTCGGAGGCGCGCAGCATCCGTTCGCCGGCGTCCCGGTCGGCGGCGTCGATCGCGGTGAGGCCGGGAGTGCCCGCCACGACGCCTGCGGCGGAACCGACCACGGCGACCTTGGGCGCCTCCGCATTCTGGCTGATGAGACCGCCGACGACCACGGAACCGAGCACAACGAGCATGAGGATGGCCGTCGAGATGATGAAGGACCTGCTGCGTAGGCGGGTCGAGATCTCGCGCCCGGCGACGAGTGTGATCGTCGCGAGGGTGCCCGGCGCAGCCGGTCGGGTCTCGGCCGGCGCATCGGCGCGGGCGGTGTTCCGCACGGTGCTCATTTCACGACCTCCTTGAAGATCTCGGCGAGGGTCGATTGCTGGCGGCCGAAGTTCACCACATCGCCGTGGCGGAGCGCGCGATTCAGCACCGCTTGCCTGGCCTCTTCCGAGTCGGACTCGAAGAGAGCCCAGCCGCCGTCGAAGTCCACGACGTGGATGCCGGGAACCTCCCGGAGCCACCCGGCGTCGCCTGAGAGCAGGATCTCGGTGCGGTCCTCGCTGTGCTCACGGCGCAGCCGCTCGCGGGGGCCGTCGGCGCGGATCTCGCCCGCTGCGATGATGACAAGGTCGTCGCACAGCCGTTCGACGATGTCGAGTTGGTGGGAGGAGAACAGCACGGGAACGCCTGCGGCAGTGCGCTCCTTGAGCACGTTCAGCACGACGTCGACGGCCATCGGGTCGAGACCGGAGAATGGCTCGTCGAGGATGAGCACCTCGGGGTCGTGCACGAGGGCGGCGGCGATCTGCGCCCGCTGCTGGTTGCCGAGGGAGAGCCGCTCCACGGGTTCGTTCGCGCGCTCGCCCAGGTCGAGCCGCTCAAGCAGGGCCGTCGCATTGCGCTGAGCGGTGGCCGGGCCGAAGCCGTGCAGCCGGGCGAGGTAGACGAGCTGCTCGGCGACCTTCATCTTCGGATAGAGGCCGCGTTCCTCGGGCATGTACCCGAAGCGGCGTCGATCGGCAGCGGTGAGCGGTGAGCCGTCCAGGGCGATGGCGCCGCCGTCGGCGGCGAGCACCCCGAGAATGATACGCATCGTCGTGGTCTTGCCGGCGCCGTTTCCGCCGACGAAGCCGGTCATCCGACCCCGACCGACGGTGAACGTCACCCGGTCGAGAACGAGCCTGTCGCCGTAGCGCTTGGTGATGTCATGGAGTTCGAGCATTCCTCCACGCTACGGGCAGGGCGGTCGCCGCAGGTCCGCTGTGCGACGGTTAACGCTCCGTCGCACGGCGGAGTCCGGTCGGAGTCCGTTTCTCAGCGTAGAGGGCTGCCAGGCGACCCGGTGTCGGTCGACCCACTCGGAGACCTCATCGAGCGGTGCGGTGCGAATGGTGCACCGCCGCCACTGGGCCTCCGTCGTGCGTTCGATGAGGCCCGCCGACCCGAGCACCGTGAGGTGCTGCGAGATCGCCGGGCGGCTCACCGAGAACGGCTCGGCGAGTTCACCGACCGTCGCCGGTCCCTGGGCGAGACGTGAGAGGATCGCGCGCATCGTCGGATCGGCGAGCGCCGTGAAGACGATACTCAGCTCGTCCCTCACGACCACCATGTAAGCCATTCCTTAATTAGCTGATTACTTAAATTCAGAACGACGGGGAGATGTGGTCAAGGGCTCGTTCGAGGTGAGGCGTCCGGGTTCGCCAGCCCGTGCTCGTAGGCGAAGATCACCGCCTGGATCCGGTCGCGCAGGTTGAGCTTCATGAGCACTTTGGAGACGTGGGTCTTGACGGTCGCCTCGCCGAGATAGAGCCGTCGGGCGATCTCGGCGTTGGAGAGACCGCCGGCGAGCAGGTGGAGCACCTCGCGTTCCCGATCCGTGAGCTCGACGATCGCCGGATGACCGCGTCGATGGCTCAGTCCCTCGCCGGAGACGTCGAACATCGCTGAGGACCGGGCGGGCCGATCGGGTGGCGCTCCGTGGACCGGACGCATCGGCTCCTGAGCAGCGGTCGCCCGCGGAACGGCATCCCGGGCTCGTTCGATCACCTGTCGGGTGACGTCGGGTGACAGCAGGGCGTCACCGCGCGCGAGCACCTGCACGGCGTGCACGAGCTCCTCAGGAGACGCGTTCTTGAGCAGGAAGCCGCTCGCGCCCGCCTTCAATGCGGTGAACAGGTAGTCCTCCCGATTGAAGGTCGTGAGCACCAGCACATGGGCGGCGATTCCGTCGTCGGAGGTGATCATGCGGGTGGCTTCCAGGCCGTCCATGCCCGCCATCTGCACGTCCATGCAGATCACATCGGGATGCAGCTCCCGTGCCAGCCGGATGGCTATCTCACCGTTCTCGCCCTCGCCGACGACCTCGATGCCCGGCTCCGACTCGAGGATGATGCGGAAACCAGCGCGCACCAGCTCCTGGTCGTCGATGAGGAGCACGCGGATCAGGGCAGGGTCAGTCACCGGATTCTCCCTGGCTGTGATCGTCGACCGCGACGGCCGGGGTCGGCAGCGGGAACCGGGCGCGCACGAGATACCCGCCGCGCGCTCGTGGCCCGAGCTCCAGTGTGCCGCCGACCGCGGCGACCCTCTCGCGCATGCCGATCAGTCCGAGGCCGGAGTTGCGGGCGGGGCCGGAGCCGTGGACGGGGCCGAGGGACGCCGTTCCGGTGCCGTGATCTCTCACCTCGAGCTCGAGACTGTCGGGCAGATAGCGCACCCGCAGGTCTGCAGAGGCATCGGGTCCTGCGTGTTTGCGCGTGTTCGTGAGTGCCTCTTGGGCGATCCGGTAGGCAGTGAATCCGATGGTCGTCGGCACGGTGCGCGAGGAGCCGACGGTGCTCATGGTGACGGAAAGGCCCGCCGCAGCGGCATCCGCCACCAGCTCGTCGAGCTGATGGAGGCCACGCGTGCTCGTGCTTAGAGTGGCACCGATGTCTGCCTCGTCTGCCTCGTCGGCACGCAGAGTTCCGAGCAGCAGGTGCAACTCGTCGACGGCCTCGCGCGCGTTCGCCTCGATCGCGCTGAGCGAGGCGGCGGCCTGTGCTGGATCGCGATCGAGCACGCGCCGCGCCGCGCCGGCCTGAACCCCCATGACCGACACGTGATGGGCTACGACGTCGTGCAGCTCACGGGCGATGCGCACCCGTTCGAGCGCTACGGCCTGAGCCTGGGTGCGCTCGCGCTCCGCGGCGAGCTCCTGGGTGCGTCGCTCGAGTTCGTGTCGTTCGCGCGCCGAGCGATAGGCCGCATTGCCGAAGTAGTAGGCGCCGCCGAAGTACAGCACATTGGTGATGATCTGGATGAGGCCGACGGCGAGGTACGGAGAGAGCGTTCCGCTGCGCGACACCTCGGGAAGGTAGTCCGGCTGACCGGCGGCGATGATGAGTTGCGCGAACAGCCAGCCGAACATGCCGACGACGATGACGCCGCGCAGCCAAGCGGCGCGCGCCCGGTTGCGTCCCCAGGCGCCCAGGGAGTAGATCGCCACGAAGAGGCAGATATTGGAGAAGAGCAGTTCGGCGACCTCGAGGGTGACCCCCGCGAAGAAGGCCGCTGTCACGATGATCGCGGCGGCCTCGGGCCAGCGGCGGCGAAAGGCGAGCGGCAGGGACATGCACGCGACCCAGACGGCCGATTGCCACAGCGGCGCGCCGTCGAAGATTCCGGCGGCGCGGGAGAGCAGCACGCTGAGGAGGGTCGCCCCCGCGAGCACGATCGCCACCAGGGCGTCTCGACGATACCCGGCCCGATCGGGTCTGGGCCTGCGCCAGCTGCTCTCAGGAACCACGGTCGTCATGCCGTTCACGCTACCGGGCGTGGGCGTTTGCGCGGATCCGCCGCCTGACGGATGCCATGTCGCGGGTCGGGTTCGACGGACCTAGGATGTCGCGCGATGGAACGATCTCCACGTCATCATGGTCATCGTGCGGCAGCGAGTTCCCCTCTCTGAACCAGGGGCTTGACAGGGCGAGTGGTCTGCGGTCACAGTCGGAGAAACTGTGCTGTCATACCGTGACTCCCCAGTGTTTTACTGGGCTGTTCGGTCAGTGTCGCCTTCCGCCACCAGCATCCGGGGGATGACCGCCCGGTCGCCGAGTCGGCGGGCATATCGGTGGGTAGACCGGGGCCGAGGCGGCGTCAAGCCGGCGTCAAGCCGGTTCGACGCGCGAGCTCGGACTCCTGGGTTCGTTCCGGCCGGTGACGGGGTGCTTCCCAGCGGGACTGGCTCGAAGCGCCCGAGACGAGGATGATGAGCATGTGAGGTGTCGTGGAGGATTCACGTGAGCGGCCAGGCCATGAACGCCGCAGCCCGCCGCATCCAACGCATCTATCTGACGTTGCTGTTGGGCAATACCCTCGCGGCCTCGTTCATCTGGGGCATCAACACCCTGTTCCTGCTCGACGCGGGGCTGAGCAACCTCGAGGCCTTCGCGGCCAACGCCTTCTTCACGGCCGGCATGGTGATCTTCGAGGTGCCGACTGGTGTCGTCGCGGACACCTGGGGGCGGCGTGTCTCGTATCTGCTTGGCACAATCACCCTGGCCGCATCCACCTACCTCTACTACGTCATGTGGCAGATCTCGGCACCGTTCTGGAGCTGGGCCGTCGTGTCGATCCTGCTCGGCTTGGGCTTCACCTTCTTCTCGGGCGCCGTCGACGCCTGGCTCGTCGACGCCCTGCACTCCGTCGGCCACGACAGCGGTCTCGAGACGGTCTTCGGGCGTGGACAGATGATCTCCGGCGCCGCGATGCTCGGCGGCTCTGTGCTCGGCGGGGTCGTCGCGCAGGCGACGAATCTGGGGGTGCCCTTCCTCATGCGCGTCGGTGTGCTGCTCGTCATGTTCGCGATCGCCGCCTGGTTGATGAGGGACCTCGGATTCACCCGCTCGCCCATGGCCCATCCGATCCGCGCGACGCGTACGGTGCTCTCCGAATCGATCGAACACGGCCTGAAGAACAAACCGGTGCGTTATGTCATGCTCGCCGCGCCTTTTACCGCTGGCGTCGGGATCTACACCTTCTACGCGCTCCAGCCCTACCTGCTCGAACTCTACGGCGACTCCCGCGCCTACTCGATCGCCGGACTCGCCGCCGCCATCGTGGCTGGGGCCCAGGTGCTGGGCGGCTGGCTCGCCCCGCGCATCAGGCGGCTGTTCCACAAGCGCACCACGGCGCTCATCCTCGCCACCGTCACGAGCGCTCTTCTGCTCGCGGTGCTCGGCGTGACGCGCAACTTCTGGGTCGCCCTCGTTCTGCTGGCCGTGTGGGGCATGGTCTTCGCGGCAAGCGGGCCGATCCGACAGGCGTACCTGAACGACATGATCCCTTCGAAGCAGCGGGCGACGGTGCTGTCGTTCGACTCCCTCATGGGCAGTGCGGGCGGGGTGGTCGTCCAGCCGGTGCTCGGCCGCTCGGCGGACCTCTCCGGCTACCCGACCTCGCTGCTCTTCGGAGGGGTCATCGAACTGCTGGCCGTGCCATTCCTCTTCGGCAGCCGTCGGCAGAAGGTCGCGGCCGACACGGCCAGTGATGCGTCCGGATCATCGACGCCCGAGGTGACGAGCGAGGTGCCTCCGCAGGCCACGGGATGACGCGGCGTCGTGCGAGGCGTGGCGCGAACTCAGGTGCGATCCGGCTCAGGCGCCGAGGCGGATGCGTGAACCGTTGAGCCGGGCGGCATCCGTCGACCAGAGATCGACGACGGATGCCGCGAGTTCGTCCTCGAGCCCGGCGAGCGCCTTCACCACGAAGATCACGGCTGCCGCGGGAGCCCCGGCCTTGCGAAAACCCTGCCCGACGGCCTTCGTCCACGCTTCGGCGGCCGCCTTCGCCGCCGCATAGTTGGCACCCCCGGCAAGCGGGTTGTCGACGGAGGTCGACGAGACCATCGCCAATCGGCCCGCGGCCGAGGCGAGCAAGTCGCCGTCGAAGACCCGGGTGGTATTGCGCAACGTCGCGAATCCGCTCTCGAGGAAACGCCAGTCCTCGTCGCTCTGACCGGCGAGCCCGCCGCCGCCGCGCCATCCCCCGACGAGGTGGATGACACCATCGACCGGGCCGAACCGATCGTGCACGCGTGCGGCGAGCGCCTCGACGGCGGTGAGGTCGGCGAGGTCGCACTGCTCTGTCTCGAGACCCGGATGCCGCGCCCGGGCCGTCGCGAGATGCTCGGCGTTGGACCCGACCGCGATCACCCGTGCCCCCGAGTCGAGAAGGGCCGAGGCGCACGTGAGCCCCGCGGCGCTGCTCGCGCCGGCGATGAGCACGGTGCGGCCCCCGACCTCGTGCTGTCCCGTGCCCTGTGCCGCGGTATCCGTCACGATGTTCGTCTCCATCCTCGGTCACTTCCGTTGATGCGGCAGAACCCGGGGGTGCGCGGACCGCCGCACCCCCGAAGCTCTGCACCTCGCCGCGAGCACGGGTCAGGCATGTCCGGTGATGCCGACGGTCGACTCGATCACGCGCTTCATCTTCTTGTCGAGTGCTTCGAAGAACATCGACAGGGGAAACTCGTCATCTAGCACGAGGTCGGTGTAACCCTTCGGGGCACCCGCGAGGACCTCCTCCGGCAGGCCTTTCGCCCACATCGAGGCGGGGTTCGGGGTCAGCGTCTCGGCGATCATGTCGTAGGCGGCGAGCCAGTGCGCCTTCTTGGGCCGGTCGATCGACTTCCAGTACAGCTCGTCGATCTGCGCGCCGAGCGCGACCACCACGTCTGGAACGGCATCCCAGTCGAAGGCGAGCTGCGTGTCGGTCCAGTGCAGCACATGGTGCTGGTGCATCCAGGCGAACAGCAGCTGGCCGCCGAGACCATCGTAGTTGCGCACCCGGCTCCCCGTGATCGCGAAGCGGAAGATCCTGTCGAAGATCACCGCGTACTGCACGAGCTTTGCGTGCTTGCGCGCCTCGGCACTCGCATTCTCGTCGCGCTCGATCGCGACCGACTCGCGGAACGCGGTCAGGTCGCAGCGCAGCTCTTCCAGCGAGTACAGGAAGAACGGCATCCGCTGCTTGATCATGAACGGGTCGAACGGCAGGTCGCCGCGCATGTGGGTGCGGTCGTGGATGAGATCCCACATCACGAAGGTCTCCTCGGCCAGGTGCTGATCGTCCAGCAGCGCCGCCGCGTCGTCCGGCAGCTCGAGTTTGGTGATCTCGGATGCCGCCCGCACGACCGCGCGGTAGCGGGCTGCCTCGCGGTCCTGGAAGATCGCGCCCCAGGTGAAGGGAGGTATTTCGCGCATCGCGACCGTCTCGGGGAAGAGCACGGCCGAGTTCGTGTCATAGCCGGGCGTGAAGTCCACGAACCGCAGCGGAACGAACAACTTGTTCGAGTAGGCGCCCGCTTCGAGTCCCTCGATGAACTCGGGCCAGATCACCTCGACCAGCACCGCCTCGACGAAACGGTTGGAACTGCCGTTCTGCGTGTACATCGGGAACACAACGAGGTGCCGCAAGCCGTCGACGCGGTGCTGTTGGGGTTGGAAGGCCGTGAGCGAGTCGAGGAAGTCCGGAACGCCCAGTCCCTCGGCCGACCAGCGTTCGAAGTCTGTCGCGAGCGTGGCCAGGTAGGCGGCGTCGTGCGGAAAAAAAGGGGCCAGCTCACCGATGGCGGAGACGATGGCGGCCACCTTCTCGGTCGCGGCCGGCTTGTCTTCGGTCTCAGACACGGAGCCGTCTTGCGACTGCAGCGACTGCAGCGCGGTCGCTGCAGCCTTGAGGCGCAGCCAGGCCGGGCTGTACGCGACCTCTGCGGCGAGCGCGTTGGTGTCCGATGTCGGCGTGAAGGCGGCGCGGTCCTCGAGAACCTCGGGCTCTCCGACAATAGCTTCGGCAGTGACCTGGGACAGTGCGGCTTGCGACATTGGAACCTCCGTTTCTCGTTGCTCGAGCCTCTTGGCATGACAGACATGACAGAGTCGACGCTGAGATGCGCCATATCCAGCGTAGCCGGGGGATTGCGGTCTTTTCTTGCGAATCGTCGCAAGAGAGTTGCGCGAGCGTTCGAAACGACGAGCACTCTCGGCCGCCGCACTGCTTCTCGTGCGCGGAACGATCGTCGGCGGTTCCCACGATCGCAACCGTTCGCGCGGGCTAGAGTGCGGTCATGTCTACGGATTCCACAGCCGAGCCGTCCACTGCGGCTGGGGTGCGGGCGGCACTTGCCGCCCTGGCCGATCCTGAGCGAGCACGCTCGAGTCAGCGGTTCTTCAAGACCGCCGCCGGGCAGTACGGCGCCGGCGACGTGTTCATCGGCGTGACCGTGCCGCAACAGCGCGTCGTCGCGAAACGGTTCGGGTCGCTGCCGCTCCGCGAGATCGACCTACTGCTCGACAGCGAAGTGCACGAGCATCGGCTCACGGGCGTCATCGTCGCCTCGGCGCAGTTCGAGCGCGCGAGCGGGCCGCGCTTCTGCGACGACGCCGTGCGTGCAGGACTCGCCGCTTGGTATCTCGCGGTCGTGCGCCGTGGTCGCGTCAACAATTGGGATATCGTCGACAGCTCTGCTCCCGTCATCCTCGGCGGATGGCTGTTCGACCGTTCGCGCGCTGTGCTCTTCGAGCTCGCGGGCAGCGACATCCTGTGGCATCGTCGCGTCGGCATGATCGCGACGCAGGGGTTCATCGACCGAGGAGACGCCTCGACGTCTCTCGAGCTCGCCGCCGTGCTGCGCGACGACCGTGAAGACCTCATCCAGAAGGCCGTCGGCTGGATGCTCCGCGAGGTGGGCAAACGCGTCGACCGTGCGCTGCTCATCGCCTTCCTCGACGAGCACGCGAGCAGGATGCCGCGCACCGAGCTGAGCTACGCGACCGAGCATCTCGACCCCGAGCTGCGCGCGCACTATCGAGGTCTGCGTTCCTGAGCCGGATGCGTCCGACCGTGAGCCTGCAGCGTGGTCGTTGACACTTCGGCGCGAGGCTGCCACGATGGCGAACGACAATTGTCAACTTGAGAGCAAGGATCATCATCATGACCGTTCCTCCCGCAGTTCCCTCGCCTGCCCCGGCGGCCCAGGCACCGTGGAACGTCCTGTCCATCGTCGGGTTCGTCCTGTCGCTTATCGGATTCAACGTCGTCGCCGTCATCCTCGGGTTCATCGGTCTGAGCCAGGTGAAGAAGTCGGGTGAGCGTGGCCGCGGATTCGCGCTCGCCGCGGTCATCATCGGCCTTCTCTCGATCGTCGTCTTCGTCATCGTGATGATCGTCGCCGTCGTCATCGCCGCGAGCAACACGGCCGTCACCGGCTACTAGGCTCCTGTGCCGGGCGCCGTCGCTTCGACGCCGTCGTCTTGCAACGAGATCCCCCGCACCCTTCGGCGCGGGGGGTCTCTCGTTTCGTGCCCGCCTCCTCCGGATGAAAGAATGGGCGCATGAGCCGAACCGTTGCCGGTGCAACCGTCCTCGTCACCGGAGCGGCGATGGGCATGGGGCGGCTCTATGCCGAAAGGGCGGTCTTCGAAGGCGCCAGGGTGCTCGTCCTGTGGGATCGGGACGGGGCGCGGCTGGCATCGACGGTGGCCGAACTCGGTTCGCAGTCGCGGGGACGCACCCGGATCCACTCCTATGTCGTCGATGTCGCCGATCTGGGCTCGATCGCACAGGCGGCGCAGAAGGTGCGTACCGAGGTCGGCAACCCCGATGTTCTCATCAACAATGCCGGCATCGTGCGCGGCAACAGCTTCTTCTGGGAGCATGACAACGGCGAAGACACCCGGGCGACCGTTCAGGTGAACACCCTCGCGCCCATGTACATCACTCGCGAGTTCCTTCCCGGCATGATCGCCCGCCCCTACCGCGCGGCCCGCATCGTCAACGTCGCCTCGGCCGCCGGCATGATCGCCAAACCCCGGATGAGCGTCTACGCGGCATCCAAGGCCGGGCTCATCGGCTGGAGCGACTCCCTCCGCCTCGAGCTCGAACAGCAGGACCACGGCAATGTCAAGGTCACCACGGTGTGCCCGAGCTACATCTCGACCGGCGACGGTGCGCGCGGGTCGCTGCTCGCCCCCATCCTGACCCCCGAACACGTCGTCGAGCGGGTGTGGCGGGCGATGCTCGCCGGCAAGCCCATGCTGCTCCTGCCCTGGTCTGTCGGCCTCTCCAAAGTGCTGCGCGGGGTGCTTCCGCTGCGCGCCTGGGATGCGATCGCCGGTCGTGTCTTCGGTGTCTACTCCAGCATGGACCGGTTCACCGGGCGCTGAGTGTTTCTGTGGGCAGCCGAGGCTAGAGCCCCCACTCGGCAAGCCAGTCGCTCAGCACGTGCAGGAACTCGGCAGGATGTTCGACGCTCGGAATGTGTGCGGCGTCGTGGAAGATGCATCCGGTCGCGTTGGGGATCGAGTCCACGAGGTACTCGTACTGGGCGAGCGCAGGCGTGATGTCGTACTCACCAACCATGACGAGTGCGGGGGCCTCGATGTCGACCACCCGATCATAGGCGGGCGGATCGAGTGGGAGGGGCGTCGAAACCTCCTCGGCGTGCACGACGTTGACGCGGTTGAGCGCATATGCCTGGCTGACGAAGTCTGGGTCCAGGTCGTGCTCGCGGCGGAGCGGACCGAAGTCCCAGAGCGAGGCCTCGAGTCGTGCGAGCTCCACCCAGTCGCCGGCCTCGAATACGGCGTCCAGCTCGTCGAAACGACGGTCCTCCTCGGCGGTCAGCTCGATCTCGGGAAAGCCGCTCGGTCCCGAGCCGATCGTCACGAGCCCGGCGACGCGTTCTGGCGACTCGACGGCGAGGTCGATGGCGATCGCACCGCCGCGGGAGCACCCGATGAGCGTCGCCCGCTCGACACCGAGGTGGTCGAGCAGGCCGAGCGCATCGGCGCGGTTCGAGAACTCCACGTCGCTCTGGGAGGTCTGCCCGAAACCCCGCGTGTCGAAGCGGATGACGTAGTGGTCGCGGGCGAGCGTGTCGACCTGAGGGTCCCACATGCGCAGACTCGCGATGCCGGCGTGGATCAGGAGCAGGGCGGGAGACGATGCCCCGCCCGCCGTCTCGTAGTAGAGGCTCGCACCGGGCATGTCGAGATGAGGCATGGTCAGAGCCTATGGGCTGCGAGTGGCGAGTGCATCCGCGGATTCCGGCGACCGGTTCGGCAGCGAGCGGGCCTCGGCGGCCGGGTGCCGCGACGGCTCAGAACGTCGCGCCGGGAATGGAGGCGATGACGAGCCACACGCCGAGGAACCAGACCCCGACGACGAGGACGATTCCGGCGAGCGGCACCCAGAACGCCCGGCGGCGCAGGATCAGCAGGATCACACTGATCACGAGCACGATGAGGGTGAACACCCCGGGCGAGGCAAAGGCGATGAGCCATCCGACGTCGAACATGCCGATGTCGCACTCGACGGACGACCCGCATGAGTCGGACGCCATCACCAGGAACGCGCTGAACAGGGTGGCGACCGCGGCGATCCCGACGAGCATGAGGTCGAGCACGATCGTCAGTACGAGGTCCCAGACGGCGAGGCGCCTGGTCGGCGTCGTCGTCGCGCTCATCGGTCCTCCCGGAGGGTTGGGTGTCGTCATCGGTGAAGCAGGCCCGTCATGGGCTCACGGTAGCACGCGACAAATATGCACTGATCGCGTCGCGATTGCGCGATAGGCAGGAGATCCGGCGTTCGAGCTGCTCGCGGCGCTGATCGAGGGTCTCGGCGAGCTCGCGCGCGATGACGGGTGCGTCGACGATCGCGGGGTCGCAGAGGCACGGGATCATGTCGCGGATGACCGCGGTAGGGATGCCGGCCTCGATGAGCCCGCGCAGCTGCGAGACGCGGTCCACGGCGTCATCGGCGTATTCGCGGTAGCCGTTCGTCTCACGCCGCGCCGAGAGAAGCCCCTGCTCTTCGTAGTAGCGGAGCAGGCGGGTGGGGACGCCGGTGAGTGAGGAGAGTTCGCCGATGCGCATGCCGCCTCCGGATGTCGATTTGACCTTAACACTAGTGTGAAGGTTCGACACTGTCGACATGGTATCCATTCTCGCCGATCCGGCGCCGTCCGTTTCTTCCCCGCCTCGCACCCGGCTCCCGCTCGGTGGCCTCCTCGCGCTCGCCGCCGTGGTGTTCACCGGCGTCGTCACCGAGATACTCCCCGCCGGGCTGCTTCCGCAGATGACCGCGGACCTCGGCATCTCGGAATCCCAGGTCGGCTCGCTTGTCGCGGTCTACGCGATCACCACGGCGATCACCGCCATCCCGCTCACGGCACTGACGCGAGGAGTACCGCGGCGCCTGCTGCTCGTCACGCTCGTGCTCGGCTTCGCCCTCGTCAACGCCGCGACCGCCGTGGCCGCGAGCTACGTCGTGATCCTCGTCGCCCGCATCGTCGGCGGGATGCTCGCGGGTCTGCTCTGGGCCATGGCTGCCGGCTACGCCATGCGCATGGTCGAGCCGGAACGCGCCGGCCGGGCGCTGTCGGTCGCCATGGTCGGGACCCCGCTCGCCTTCGCCTTCGGCTTGCCCATCGCGACGGCGCTCGGAACGGTCTGGGGATGGCGCGCATCGTTCGCGATCATCGCCGTCGTGAGCGTCGGTCTCGCACTGTGGGCTGCTATCGCCCTGCCGCGTTTCGCTGGGGAGCGCGCCGGACAGCGTCCGTCGCTCCTCTCGGTCCTGCGCCTTCCTGGCCTCGTCGGCGTGCTCGCGACGACGGCGGCCTTCGTGCTCGCACACAACGTCGCTTACACCTACATCGCGCCGCTCACGGTGGCGTCGGGCGTCGTCGTCCGTCTCGACGTCGCGCTGCTCGTGTTTGGGGTGCTTGCCGTCGGCGGGGTGCTCACGGCAGGCACCCTCGTCGACCGTCACCTGCGTGCCATGGTGCTGATAGCCGCGGCGCTGCTCGGGGCGGCGATGGCGGCGATGGGTGTCGCCGGTTCGAACCCGGCCGTGATGTTCGTCGCCATCGGGCTGTGGGGTTTCTGCTACGGCGGCGCGCCCGCGCTGTTCCAGGCGGCGCCAGCGCGCATCGCCCGCTCGTCCGCCGATGTGGCTCAGTCGATGGTCGTGGCGACGTGGAACGGGTCGATCGCTATCGGCGCCTTTGTCGGTGGAATCGCCCTCGACGGGTACGGGGTGGGGCTGCTCCCCTGGCTGACGCTCGCGCTGCTCGGACTGGCCGCCCTGATCGCGGTCGCTTCGCGTTCGGCCTTCGCCAGACTCGACTGAGCGCGCTGCGAGCCGGCGAGCCAGAACTAGAAGATCATCGGCCGGTCGTCGTCGTCCGCATCGAGTCCGAGATCGATGGCGATGGGAACGTGATCGCTGGGGGCGTCGCCCTTGCGCTCCTCGCGGTGGATGGCGGCATCCGTCACCGCCTCGGCGAAGGCAGACGAACCGAGGATGAAGTCGATGCGCATGCCTTCGTTGCGGGGGAACCGCAGCTGCTTGTAGTCCCAGAAGGTGTAGCCCTGCGGCACGAGCGGACGCACGACGTCCTGCACCCCAGCGGCCTCGAGCGCCTCGAACGCGGCGCGCTCAGGAGGCGAGATGTGCGTCGAGACGCCGGGAACGAAACTGGGGTCGCCCATGTCTGCGTCGGTCGGCGCCACGTTGAAGTCGCCCATGAGCGCGAGGGCGAGCCCGGGATGCCGCGCGAGCTCCTCACGCGTGTGCGCGGTGAGCGCGGCATACCAGTCGAGCTTGTAGCGGTAGTGCGGGTCGTCGAGCGCCCGTCCGTTCGGGACATACAAGCTCCACAGCCGCACGTCGCCAACGGTGACCCCGAGTGCGCGTGCCTCGAGCGGAAGGCCGGGCCCCTCCTCGCCCTTCAGGAATCCCGGCATGCCGGGAAAGCTCGTCGTCACGTCGTCGAGGGGCAGCCGGCTCGCGAAGGCGACGCCGTTCCACTGGTTGAGACCGTGCACGGCGAGTTCGTAGCCGGCATCCTCGAAGGCAGCGGCCGGAAACTGCTCCGGCTTGCACTTGATCTCCTGCATGGCGAGCACGTCGATGTCCTCACGCACGAGCCAGTCGACGACACGGCCGACGCGGGTGCGGATCGAGTTGACGTTCCAGGTGGCGATGCGCATGATCCCAGCCTATTGTCGACCGCCGGCATCCAATGGCGCCTGCAGACGGTCGTCGGCGCGAAGCTGACGGAACCGTTGCCCTGGAGCCGGCTTCACATCGGGCGCGGTCGCCCGACGCGGCTCCGGGGCATCCGCTGCGGGCCGCTGATCAATGCTCGGTTCCGGCCGACCGATGCGAGGACTCCCCGGCGACTCGTTCGAATTCGGCAGCGGATTGCTCGGTTGCAGGATCGAGCATCATCGCGAGCAGCACGGGGACGTCGGCGGTGATGTGGCTGACCCCGTTGAGCGCAAGGGTCGCCGCGGCGTTAGGGGAACGCACGCTTGCCACGAGCACCCGGGTGCGGGTTGAGGAGAGCACCTGAGTCATGTTCGACACCTTCGAGAGGCCGTCTTCTCCCGAGTCGACGAGTCGCCCGAAGTACGGAGCGACGTAGTCGACACCCAGTGCGGCGGCGAAGGTGGCTTGGGCGAGGCTGTAGACCGCTGTCAGCAGCACCCGTACGTCGCGTTGCTGTAGCTCGCGAGCCACTCGGAAGCCGTCGGGGGTCGCGGGAACCTTCACCACGATGCGGTGGCCGAAGTCGGCAATGCGAGAGGCATCTGCGAGCAGCTCTGCGCGTGAGCCGCCGGTCGCCTGCATGAAGATCTCGTCGGCCCCTGCGGCGCCGAACTCGTCGTACAACCGGGGCAGATCGTTGCGGGTGAGTCCGTCGCGAGCGATGATCGAAGGGTTGGTCGTCACCCCGCGAATGAGGCCATCGCGAAGCATCGGCACCACTTGCGCGGTGTCGGCGCTGTCTGCATAGAGCTTCACGGCGTCCTCCAGCCCGGCTCGGGGGCAGACGGTGTCAGCGATCGACACGAATACGGGAAGGTCGGCATCGGATGCCTAACGCGGACTCTTCGAGGGTGCCCTCTGCCCCCGGCGGTGGGGACTCGAACGTCGGTCGACATTGCTCTCCGCTCACAAGTGAATAGATAGCTCATAAGAGCATAACGTCACAGTACACTGGCTTTCGGGTCGCGTCAAAGGATCGGCGCCAGGCAAAGGACGAGGTGATGACCGACGAACCGCACCGCGACCGGCCGGCTGTCTCGCTCGAAGCGGCGATCGTGGCGCGACGCTACTATCTCGACGACAAGCAGAAGAACGAGATCGCCGCCGAGCTGGGGCTCTCACGCTTCAAGGTCGCCCGTCTGCTCGACGAGGCCAAGGCCAGCGGAATCGTGCGCATCTACGTCGATATGCCCGCCGACATCGACCTGCCCATCGGCGAGGAGCTCGCTCGCGCCTTCGGCATACATCGCGCCATCGTGGTGCGCACGATCGATCAGGCGCCGGATGCGACGGGCTCGCTGATCGGCGAGGCCGCGGCGCAATACCTCGGTGGCATCGTGGGCTCCGACGACGTGCTCGGCATCTCTTGGGGCACGAGCCTCACCGGTCTCGTGGATGCCGTCGCCACGCTCGCACCGGCCGACGTCGTGCAGATGGTCGGCGGCGTGCGTGCGGCCGCGATGGACGTGAGCGGCGTCGAGCTCGTCCGTCGACTGACTCGCAAGACCGGGGGGCGTGCGTATCCGCTGCACGCTCCGTTGCTCGTGCGCAGCGCGTCGATGGCCGAGGAGCTGCGGGGCGATCCGAGCCTCGCCGACTCGATCGACCGCTTCGCCCGGCTCTCGATCGCCCTGGTGGGCATCGGCTCTTGGCAGCCGCCGAAGTCCTCGCTCTACGGCGAGTTCACCGAGACCGAGCGCGCGCAGCTGCTCGCCGCGGGCGCGGTCGCGGATGTCTGCGCCGTCGTGTTCGACGCCGACGGCGTCGCCCTCCGGTCGCCGGCTCTCGAACGGGCGATCGGCATCAGCTCCGACGAGCTCCGAGCGGTTCCGGAGGTGATCGCCCTTGCCGGCGGCGAGCAGAAGATCGCGGCCATCTCTGCGGCGCTCCGCAGCGGCGTGATCACGACCCTGGTGACGGATTCGCGCACCGCGTCGGCTCTTCTCACGAAAGGCCGATCTCCTGCACCACGGTGAAAGGCGGGCGCGGCAGACCGGCGGCGTCAGGAGCCGCTACTCGCGGCCTTCGCTGCTTGTCGGACTACGTCGAGGGCTCCGGGTGGGCGGCGTTCTCGATGGTGGCGATCATGTTCTGGAATCGAGGTCACGCCGAGCGCGCGGCCGCCGAGAGCCGCGCCGGCAGAGGTTTGCCCGCCTCGAGCAACTCGGCCACCAGCAGGCGACCCATCGCCGAGGCGTCGAGCTCGCCGTACAGGCGGCGCTCGTCGGCCAGCGGGAAGTCGGGGTCGACGTCGACGATCCGCATCCGGTCTGTCTTGTAGCGCACGAGGTGCACGCCGCCCTGATGCCCGCCCGCAGTTTCGTTGTAGTCATTTCGAGCTCTGCAACGATCCTCGAGAGCGCACTATGACCGGCTGAAACAGCCTGCTCTCTCGACACGCCATCGGCCATCGGCCAACGCGCCTCACGTCTCTCGTAAGGTCAAGCGCTCTCTAGGCTGAGAGGATGCTGCGATTCGTGGACTGGTGGGGCGCGCACCAGGTCGCCCTGTACGTCGCTGCGATCGTCGTCGGAGGCGTGTTCGGCTTTCTCGCCCCGAGCGCAGCTCCCGTACTCGCGGCTGCGACGAATCCGGTGCTCGCGATCCTGCTGTTCGCCACATTCCTCGGCGTGCCCATGATCGAGGTCGGACGATCGTTCAAGGGCGCCCGATTCCTCGGGACCGTGCTCGTCGTCAACTTCGTGCTCGTACCGTTCGTGGTGTTCGGGCTGTCGCGATTCGTGGCCGATGACAGAGGGCTGCTCATCGGCATGCTCCTTGCATTGCTGACCCCGTGCGTCGATTACGTGATCGTGTTCACCGGGCTCGCCGGCGGCGCGAAAGCACGACTGCTCGCGGCGACGCCGCTCCTGATGGTGCTGCAGATCGTGCTCTTGCCCGCGTACCTGTGGCTGTTCGCAGGCGGCGATGCGGTGCAGCACATCGAGATCGAGCCGTTCATCGAGGCGTTCGTCGTCGTCATCGTGATTCCGTTGCTGGCGGCCGTGCTCGTCCAGGCACTGGCTCGGAGTCATCGTGCCGGCCGAGCCATCGAGCACGTCACGGCCGGCGCGATGGTGCCCCTTCTGATGCTCACCCTCGCCGTGGTGATCGGCTCGCAGATCGCCGCTGTCGGCGGCGAGGCACCCGCGCTGCTCCGGGTCGTACCGCTGTACCTCGCCTTCCTCATCGTCATGCTCTTCGTCGGACTCGCCGCCGGCCGGGTCATCCGGCTCGGCGTGCCTGAAACCCGCGCGCTGATCTTCAGCGGAGCCACCCGTAACTCGCTCGTCGTTCTTCCACTCGCGCTGGCTCTGCCGGCCGAGCTCGCGATCGCTCCGCTCGCGGTCGTGACACAGACACTCATCGAGCTGATGGGCATGGTGCTCTTCGTTCGACTGGTGCCGAAGGTCGCGGCAGAACGCCGCGAGGGTGCGGGCGAGTGAGCCGGCTGCGGCGCGGAGTGCGGGGGTTCAACCGAGTGCAGGGGTGGCATATCCGCCCTCCCGAACCCCTCGCGCCTCCTCCGTCATGCTGGTCGGTCTCTCGCCTGGGCCGAGACCATCGAACGGGTCTGAACGTCAGAGAGCGCTCCGGCCTGCCGGAGCGGAGGCCTTCGCGTGCTCGGGAGGGACATTTTCACCACAATGGCCTCCGCTACCGCCGAAAGCCTCCCGTGCGATGGCCAGACATGAGCGTCGAGCAGGCACGTGGTGCGGTCAGCTCGGGCTGAGTTGTCGCTGAGCTACGCTGCGACACCCGAAGCAGGCGCACGAAGGCGGCCCTCCCTGGGAGAGCCGGCCCTGGTCGTGAGCTCGAGTTATCGCTGCCGAGCGTGGTTGCGTCGACGCACCCAGATCACCAACGCAGTCACTACGCCAGCGAGCAGAACGACCTGTCCTGCGACAAGCAGATGCCATTCGAGCATCTAGATCACCACCAACTCTCAGTTGCCGTGCCGCCCGAGACCTGGACCTGAAGGTTGAACGACGTGGCGTAGGGCACGCCACACATCTGCGCGGAAACGGTCTCGAGGCCGGTGTTGCTGTTCGGACGTCCGAGGTAGGCCAACGACGACGAGCACGAGCCGCCGATCGTCCACGATGCACCCCAGACGCTGGATACGGTGTTGCTGCTGACATTGTAGTTGGCCTTGAGGCCCATCGAGACGAGCCCGACCCAGGTGTCGACGTTGCAGTTCGTGCGTGCGCCGCCGCTTCCGATGTCGTCGCTCTTGGCGAGTTACAGTCGCGCCGGGCGGCCGACTGCGAACCACACAATCGAGCCGATGAACGGTGCCACCAGGACTGCGAGGATCCAGAGCACACGCGTACTCGCGTCTGGGAAGTCAGCTCTGGCGATCTGCGTCAGAGCCAGGATTGCCAGAGTGACGTATGCGACGACCGCGACCAGGACGATCAGTCCGCTGACGATTGATGAGATTTCCATGTTGCGCCGATCCCGTCTGCGTCACCTCGACTATTACCCCGAGACTAGGCCAAGGAGTGCTGCGCTCGGATGCGCTGAGCCGACGTGACGTCCTCGCCGAAGCTGCTCGGACCGCAGCGATGTAGCTGACCCGACTGCCCTCTGGGCCGGCCGCGGTACAGCCCCGCCGTGCTGGTGACCGGCTCGGCGGTGTGGATGTTCGCCGCGGCCGACGCACTGCTTTCGTGGAGATCGAAGCACCTTCGTCACGGGCGAGGCTTGTCGGCTCCGTCGGCCGCGGGTCGTCGCGACGACGATCAGGCAGGAGCCGCTCGCGGGCTGAGGCGGGCCGAGGCGTTCGGGCTCCCGGATGTGGGAACGACGTGCAATGATCAGGAAACAAGCGACAGGCAGGATGGCCCCATGACGGATGTGCAGTTCGGTTACGCGGCGATGCTCGAGCAGTTCGCCCCCGCCGAGGCGGTCGCCCTCTCGCACTACGCCGAAGAACACGGCTTCTCAGGGGTCATGGCCGCCGATCATTTCCAGCCGTGGGTTCCGGCGCAGGGGCAGTCGTCGTTCGTGTGGAGCGTGCTGGCGGCGATCGCCGAGCGCACGAGGGGCGACCTCGGTCCCGGCGTCACCGCGCCGACGTTCCGCTGGCATCCGGCGATGGTGGCCCAGGCGTCGGCGACGCTCGCGTCCATGTACCCCGGCAGGCACTGGCTCGGCCTCGGCTCGGGCGAGGCGCTCAACGAGCACATCGTCGGCCAGTACTGGCCGGAGGCGCCCGAGCGCATCAACCGCATGTTCGAGGCGATCGAGATCATCAAGAAGCTGTTCGCGGCGTCGCTCGCCGGCCGCGACACGAAGCACGCCGGCCAGTACTACAAGCTCGAGTCGACGCGCCTCTGGACCATGCCGGAGGTCGCCCCCGAGATCCTCGTCGCCACCGCAGGCCCCGTCACGGCCAAGCGCGCCGGCAAGACCGTCGACGGCCTCATCACCGTCGGCGCCCCGCTCGAGAAGATCGCGATGCTGTTCGCCAAGTTCGACGAGGGTGCGCGCGAGGCCGGCAAGGACCCGTCGACAATGCCCAAGGTGCTGCAACTGCACATGTCCTGGGCGCCCACCGACGAGGAGGCGTCGCGGAACGCGATGGTCGAGTGGCCCAACGGCGGCATGAGGTTCCCGAAGGGCGACATCCGCTCCCCCTTCGAGCTCGAACAGATGGCGAAGCTCGTGCGCCCGGAGGACTTCGAGGGCCGGATGGTCATCTCCGCCGACCCCGATGTGCACCGGGCCTCCATCCAGCGGTTCGCCGACCTCGGCTTCGACCGCATCTACCTGCACAACGTCGGCCGCAACCAGCGCGAGTGGATCGACGTGTTCGGGCGGGACGTGCTGCCCGCCATCACGCGCTGATGCCGGGCGTCGTGCTCACCGTCTGGGCCCCTGAGGGGATTCCCGAGATCGTCGCGGGGACCGACCTCGCCGCGGTCATCGCGGAGGCCGTTGGCGGCGCCCTCGAGGACGGCGACATCCTCGTCGTCACCTCGAAGATCGTGTCGAAGGCGGAGGGACGCATCGTCGCTGCCGCCGACCGGGAGCGGGCCATCGCCGATGAGACCGTGCGTGTCGTGGCGACCCGCGACACCGGGAACGGGGTCACGCGGATCGTCGAGAACCGGCTCGGGATCGTCGCCGCCGCTGCCGGCGTCGACGCGAGCAACACGCCGCAGGGGACCGTGCTGCTCCTCCCGCTCGACCCCGACGCCTCCGCCCACGCGCTTTGTGCCGCGATCCGGCGACGGAGCGGGACGCGCATCGGCGTGATCGTGAGCGACACGCTCGGACGGCCGTGGCGGGAGGGGCAGACGGATGTCGCGATCGGGGCGGCAGGAGTGCACGTCGTCGACGATTTCCGTGGCAGCACCGACACGCACGGGCGGCCTCTGACCATGACCGTCGCCTGCGTCGCCGATGAGCTCGCCGCCGCAGCGGATCTCGTCAAGGGCAAGACGAGCGGATGTCCCGTCGCGGTCGTGCGGGGGCTCGCCCGGCTCGTCGGCGGCCTCGACCTCCCGGGGGCTGCGAGCATCGTGCGCCCCGCCGAGCGCGACCTCTTTCGCTGGGGAAGCGACGAGGCTTACGCACAGGGGCTCGCTGCAGCACGTGCGGAGGCCGCGCGGAGGCGGGCGTCGGAGTGAGATCGTCCGCCGTCTGGAGCGTGGTCGTCCCCGTTAAGCGCGTCGATGGGGCCAAGACCCGTCTCGATGCCGATCCGGCGGTGCGGGCGGCGCTGGCCTCGGCCTTTGCGCGCGACACGATTCGGGCGGTGCTCGCGGCGTCGTCTGTTGCGCGGGTCTTCGTGGTCGGAGACGATTCGGCATTCGTCGCTGAGCCGGCGCTTCTCGCCGACGGACGGCTGCGCATCGTGCCGGACCCGAACGCGGGGATGAATGCCGCCATCGCGCGCGGCATAGCCGAGGTGCGTTCCGGGCGACAGGATTCCGCTGTCACCGTGCTCGTGGGTGATCTGCCCGCACTCACGGCGGCGGATCTCGATGCGGCGCTCGCCGTCGCCGCGCTCCATCCGCTCTCGATGGTGCCGGACGCTTCCGGGGAGGGGACAGTGATGGTCGCCGCGACAGCGGGCGCCGCGCTGATCCCGTCCTTCGGCGAGGGTTCGGCGGCCAGGCACCACAGCCTCGGCTACGTGCCGCTGCCGGTCGATCCCGCCTCGACGGTGCGGCTCGACGTCGACACCGCCGAGGCTCTCGCCGCCGCGGTACTTCGCGGCGTCGGCCCGGCGACGACTGGCCTGCTTCGTCGGGATCCATCCCACACGAGATGGTTCCACCCGGGCCAGCCGCACTCACCGACTTTTTAGATGCACCTTAGATGCGCGGGTTCCCGGGTTCGAGAATGGCACCCGCCCGAGTGCGCCTGGCGCGACGAGAGGATCAGTACACGTCTCGCATCGACGGAATGCCGGATTGGCAGTGGTCACGGCTGCAACGGCTACGCCCAGCGCGAGTCGAGCGTGTAGCCGCCGTTGCCCGCGCGTGGCAGCGCCGCGGCCGCGAGGGCCGCCGCGACGCCCGTGGCGTCCTCGCGCACCATGCCGACCGTGATCCGCACGAATTCCGGGCTCTCCTGCTCTCCGGCGAGGAACGGCGATCCTGGCGCGACCCTGATGCCCGCCGCAGCGAGTTGCACGAGTGCCGACCGCTCGTCGGCGACCTGCAACCAGGTGTTGATACCGTCCGACCGCACGGTCTCGGCGCCCCACGTCGTCAGCGCGGTCGCGAGCGCACGTTGCCTCGCGTAATACTGCCGACGTGCCTCGCTCACCTCTGCGAGCGAATCGCCGTCGGTCAAGAGCTCGAACAGGATCCGCTGCACCATGCGGGAGGTCCAGCCGGGACCGAGCATGCGCCGGGCGACGATGCGGTCGATCAGCCGGGACGGGCCGCCGACCGCGGCGATGCGCAGATCGGGCCCGTGCGACTTCGAGAAGCTGCGCACGTGCAGCACCCGATCGGGCAGCCAACGACCGAGACTGACATCCGACGCCGTGCTGATCTGCCCGGAGTGATCGTCCTCGATCACGACCAGTTCGTCCGCATGACGGCTGGAACGAATGACCTTCGCCAGCTCGCGCGCCCGGTCCACCGTCATCGACGCGCCCGTCGGATTGTGCGCCCGCGGCTGCAGCACGATCGCGCGCGGGCGCAGCGCGAGGGCACGGGCGAGCTGCTCAGGCAGGATGCCCGACTCGTCGAGCCCCACCGGGAGGCGTTCGGCGCCGAGCGTGTCGACGAGGTCGAAGAACGCCGGGAAGCCGGGATTCTCGAGCACGACGCGGTCTCCGAAGCCGACCACGGCCTCGAGACTGCGCGAGACGGCGTCGAGCGCCCCGTCGACGACCGTGAGCGATTCGGCCGGATACGGCCAGGTCTCCCCAAGCACGCGGCCGAGCTCGGGGATGACGGGCAGCTCATGGTAGCTGCTCACCTCGGCGCGCTCCGAGACGCGGGAGAGGGCGGGACCGAGGGCGGGCAGCAGCAGCGGATCCGGGGTGCCGCGGGAGAGGTCGAGGTGGGCGTGGTCCACGGGGCCGGCCAGTCCCAGCATCCGGGGCGGCAGCCACCCGGGTCGGTCGGACCGCACAAAGCTGCCCGCTCTTCCCCGCGATTCGATGAGCCCCGCTCGCGCGAGCGCCTGCCAGGCATGGCTCACGGTCGCCGGGCTGACGCCGAGCGTCTCTGCGAGCTCGCGCACGGTCGGGAGCCTCTCGCCGGGCGCGAGCTCGCCAGAGGTCATGAGTCGGGCGAGCGCCGCGGCGATCCCGCGCGGCGATGTGTCGTCGATCCGTTCGAGAAAGGTGTCCATGAACTCTTGCCTCCCGACCGGTTGTGGCAACAGGATGATTAACGCGTGCGTCACATAGTGAAACAAAAGAGAAATGTTTACGCCGAACAATAACAGAACGGACGACGTGGTCCGGTTCGGCTCAACCGCTCGGCGTCGGTGACTGCAGGCAGTGCCATCGCCGGCTCGACCGTTTCGACTCGACAGCAGTGGAGGCAAAGGCATGACCGGCAGCAGTTCGACAATCCGCGCGGCGATCACCCAGGCCACCTGGACCGGCGACAAGGAATCGATGATCGCCAAGCACGAGGGATTCGTGCGTCAGGCCGCTGAGCAGGGGGTACAGGTGATCTGCTTCCAGGAGCTCTTCTACGGGCCGTACTTCGGCATCGTCCAGGACTCGAAGTACTACGAGTACGCCGAGTCGGTTCCCGGCCCGACCACCGAGCGGTTCGAGGCGCTCGCCAGAGAACACCGGATGGTGATTGTGCTCCCCGTCTACGAGGAGGAGCAGCCGGGCATCCTCTACAACACGGCCGCTGTCATCGACGCCAACGGAACGTACCTCGGCAAGTACCGCAAGCACCACATCCCGAACCTTGCGCAGTTCTGGGAGAAGTTCTACTTTCGTCCCGGCAACGCCGACTATCCCGTGTTCGACACCGCGGTCGGCAAGATCGGCGTGTACATCTGCTACGACCGGCATTTCCCCGAGGGATGGCGCGTGCTCGGCCTGAACGGCGCCCAGATCGTGTTCAATCCCTCGGCGACCAAGCCGGGCCTCTCCAACCGGCTCTGGCAGCTCGAGCAGCCCGCTGCCGCGGCGGCCAACCAGTACTACGTCGCCGCGAACAATCGCATCGGCACAGAGACCGAGGAGTTCGGGGACGACGCCGTCACCTTCTATGGCAGCTCCTATTTCGTCGATCCCCGTGGCAACTACGTGGGTGAGGTGGCGAGCACCGACACCGAGGAGATCGTCGTTCGCGATCTCGATCTCGGCCTCATCCGCGAGGTGCGCAACTCGTGGCAGTTCTACCGGGACAGGCGACCGGACTCCTACGGCCCGATCGTCGCTCCGTAACCGGCATCCGCGCAGAGGAGGCAGAGTCTGATGACCACGACACTCGTCACAGGCGGAACCGTCGTGAGCTCGACCGGCCGTGGCCGGGCCGATGTGCTCATCGACGGCGAGCGCATCGTCGCGGTACTGGAGCAGGGTAGCGTGCTGCTCGGCTCCGACCTCAAGGCGGGCGTCGATCGCGTGATCGACGCCACGGGAAAATACGTCATTCCGGGAGGGATCGACGCCCACACCCACATGGAGCTGCCGTTCGGCGGCACAGCGGCATCCGACACCTTCGAGACCGGAACCCGGGCTGCCGCCTGGGGCGGGACGACGACCATCATCGACTTCGCCGTGCAGAGCCACGGTCAGCGCGTGATGGACGGGCTCGCGGCCTGGCATGAGAAGGCCGCGGGAAACTGCGCCATCGACTACGGTTTCCACCAGATCATCGGCGATGTCGACGCCGACTCGCTGCAGGCCATGGACGGCCTCGTCGACGAGGGCGTCACGAGCTTCAAGCTGTTCATGGCGTATCCCGGGGTGTTCTACAGCGACGACGCGCAGATCCTGCGAGCGATGCAGAAGTCGCACGACACGGGACTGCTCACGATGATGCATGCCGAGAACGGCCCGGCGATCGATGTGCTCGTCGAGCAGTTGATCGCCCAGGGCAAGACAGACCCGTACTACCACGGAGTGGCCAGGGCCTGGCAGATGGAGGAGGAGGCGACGCACCGGGCGATCATGCTCGCCAATCTCACCGGGGCCCCGCTCTATGTCGTGCACGTCTCGGCCAAGCAGGCCGTCGAGCAGCTCGCCGCAGCGCGCGACGACGGCCAGAACGTCTTCGGCGAGACCTGCCCGCAGTATCTGTACCTCTCGCTCGAGGACAACCTCGGGGCTTCCAGTGCGGAGTGGGGCAACTTCGAGGGTGCCAAATGGGTGTGCTCGACGCCGCTGCGCTCCAGACACGAGCATCACCGGGACGAGCTGTGGAAGGCTCTGCGCACCAACGACCTGCAGATGGTCTCGACCGATCACTGCCCGTTCTGCATGAAAGGCCAGAAGGATCTCGGCCTGGGCGACTTCTCCAAGATCCCCAACGGCATCGGTTCCGTCGAGCACCGCATCGATCTGCTCTACCAGGGCGTCGTCGACGGTCGGATCTCGCTGGAGCGCTGGGTGGAGATCACGAGCGCGACGCCGGCACGGATGTTCGGCCTCTACGGCCGCAAGGGCGTCATCGCGCCGGGCGCGGATGCCGATGTGGTGATCTACGACCCAGACGGGCACACCTCCATCGGGTATGGCAAGAGTCACCACATGAGTATGGATCACTCGGCCTGGGAGGGTTACGAGATCGACGGTCATGTCGACACCGTGCTCTCGCGCGGCAAAGTCGTGATCGACGACGACGCCTACCTCGGCGTAGCGGGTGACGGACGCTTCGTCAAGCGCGAACTGAGCCAATACCTGATCTGAGTCACGAGCCGGTCAGGTCCGGAACCGAACTGAGGAGTCACATGGAATTCGGAGCAGTACTCCAGTGCAATCCGCCGTCGGCGCGGACGGTGCAGCTCGCCAAGCTCGCCGAAGACCACGGCTTCACGCACGTGTGGACCTTCGACTCGCATCTGCTGTGGCAGGAGCCGTATGTGATCTACAGCCGGATCCTGGCCGAGACGCGCAAGGTCATGGTCGGCCCGATGGTGACGAATCCGGCGACGCGCGACTGGACGGTCACGGCGTCGATCTATGCGACGCTCAACGAGATGTACGGCAACCGTACCATCTGTGGAATCGGGCGAGGCGACTCCGCGGTGCGGGTCACCAATGGGGCGCCGACGACGCTCAAGACGCTGCGCGAGTCGATCCACGTCATCCGCGAGCTCGCCAACTCGCGGCCGGTCGAGTACAACGGGGCCACCCTGCGGTTCCCGTGGAGCACCGGTTCGCAGCTCGAGGTATGGGTAGCCGCCTACGGCCCGCTCGCGCTCAAGCTCGCGGGTGAGGTCGGCGACGGCTTCATCCTGCAACTCGCCGACCTTGACATCGCGGCCTGGATGATCGCGGCCGTGCGGGATGCAGCCGACAACGCCGGGCGCGACCCGATGTCGATCACGTTCTGCATCGCCGCCCCGATGTACATCGGGGCGGACTGGGGGCACATGCGCGAGCAGTGCCGCTGGTTCGGCGGGATGGTGGGAAACCACGTGGCCGACATCGTGGCGAAGTACGGCGACCCTTCGACGGGCTCGGGCGGCGGTGGGGTGGGCTCGGGCAGCGGTGTGGTTCCGCAGGCGCTCACCGACTACATCCGCGGGCGCGAGGACTACGACTACAACGAGCACGGCCGGGCGGGCAACACCCACACCGCCTTCGTGCCCGACGAGATCGTCGACCGCTTCTGCGTGCTCGGCACGGCCGATGATCACATCGAGAAGCTCACCCGGCTCAAGGAGCTCGGCGTCGACCAGTTCGCCGGATACCTGCAGCACGACAACAAAGAGGAGACTCTGCGGGTCTACGGGGAGACCATCATCCCCGCCCTGTCTGAGCACATCACGGCGAAGGCATGACCGCCGGCGTGGCGCGCACGAGCTCCTACGGGCTGGCGGCCCCGAGCAGTGGGCCTTCGACGAGCCAAGCCGTGATCCGCGACCGCTCTCCCGGCCGGGCCTGGAGTCGCTTCGGCGTGGCTGCCGCCGGCATCCTGCTGCTGGCCGGGGCCTGGGAGCTCTACAAGTTTCTCGGGCCGGCCGATGGAGTCGTGATCGCGAGAGTCACGGTGCTTCCCCGCACGACGGATCTCGCGATGCCTCACGTCTTGGACATGGTCACCCGACTGTTCGAGCCCGTCTCGTCGGCTGCCGGTTCGCTGCCGATGTGGCTCGCCGTGCTGCAGGCGTCGGCCTTCAGCCTCGGCATCGCCGCGGTCGGCTGGTTCACCGGCCTCGCCGTCGGGTTGCTGCTCGCTCTGCTCATGCAGCGTTTCCGCACAGCCGAATCCGCGTTGCTGCCCTGGATCATCCTCAGCCAGACCGTTCCGCTCATCGCGCTCGCGCCGCTCGTGCGACGGTGGGGGTCTCAGCTCGAGTTCGGGGATCTCCAGTGGCAGAACTGGATGTCGGTCGCGCTCATCGCCTCTTATCTGGCGTTCTTCCCAGTCTCGATCGGCGCGCTGCGGGGGCTCGGCTCGCCCGACACGAACCACGTCGAGCTCATGCACAGCTATGCCGTCGGCTGGTGGCGCACCCTCCTGCGGCTCCGGCTGCCGGCTAGCGTGCCCTACCTCCTGCCGGCATTGCGTCTCGCAGCGGCATCCGCCGTGATCGGCACGATCGTCGCCGAAGTGTCGATCGGGCTGCGTGGCGGGATCGGCCGCATGATCGTGGAGTTCGCCGCGGCAGCCGGCGGCGACCCGGCCAAGCCGTGGGCGCCCATCTTCGGAGCTGTGCTCGTCGGACTGGTCGCCGCCGGCTGCGTCGGAGTACTCGGGCTTTTCCTGCGCCGATACCGTCGAGGAGAGGTGCCAGCATGATCGAGTCCGTTCCGGCCGGGTCCGGCGTCGCGTCGACCGATCCTCTCGACGCCGGATCGCCCGCCGTGGTCGTCTCGGGAGTAGGTCGCATCTTCGCGGGCAAGAGGGCCGAGAGAGCGGTGAACGCGCTCGAGCAGATCGACCTCGTTGTCGCTCCGGGCGAGTTCGTCTCGCTGATCGGCCCATCGGGTTGCGGCAAGAGCACGCTTCTGCGCCTCATCGCGGATCTCGACACCCCCACGGCCGGAACCATCACCGTGTTCGGCAAGAGTGCGCGTCAGGCGCGCATCGACCAGGAGTACGGCATCGCGTTCCAGCAGGCCGGACTGCTGCCGTGGCGTTCCGTCGCGGCCAACATCGAGCTCCCGCTCGAACTGCACGGGGTCGGCGCCGCGGTGCGCAAAGCCCGTGCCTCGGAACTGCTCGAACTCGTCGGCCTGGGGGACTTCGCCGAGAAGTTCCCCGACCAGCTCTCCGGCGGCATGCAGCAGCGCGTCGCGATCGCTCGTGCCCTCGCCGAGCGTCCCAGGCTGCTCCTCATGGACGAGCCCTTCGGAGCCCTCGACGAGATGACTCGCGAGCGCATGCAGAACGAGCTCGTGCGCATCTGCGCAGAGACCGGCGCCGCGGTGGTATTCGTCACGCACTCGATCCCCGAGGCGGTGTTCCTCTCCGACCGTGTCGTCGTGATGTCGCCGCGGCCCGGGCGCATCCGCGAGGTGCTGCCGGTCAAGCTCGGCACCGCAGACGCCCGAGGTGAGGCGCTGCGCGAGCACGCCGCCTTCTTCGAGTCGGTCGGCGCGGTTCGCGAACTGCTCCACGGGGCGCCGACGTCGGGTGCATTGGGGGTCGAGCGATGAAGGGCTCCGTCGCCCGGGGTCGGGCGGTCGCGGCCCCACTCGTGCTCGGCCTCGGCGCCGTGGTCATCTGGCAGCTGTCTGTGATTCTGCTGCAGATCAAGCCGTTCGTGCTGCCGAGTCCTGTCGCGATCGGAACGCAGTTCGCGAACAACCTGCCCACGGTGTGGGAAACGTCGGTCGTGACCGGTGCGAACGCCATCGTCGGCCTCCTCATAGGCGGCATCCTCGGCGTGTCGTTCGCGACCGTCGCGGCTGTCGCGCCCGTCGTCGACGAGCTGTCCGTCGCGGTCGTCGCCGCGCTCGCGGTCATCCCCATCGTCGCACTCGCCCCCGTGCTCTACACGATGTTCGGGGCTGGTGCAGAGACCGCGCGGCAGATCGTCGCGGGGATCGCCGTCTTCATCCCCGTCTACCTGAACTCGTTGCGCGGCCTGCGCCAGGTGCGTGCCGTGCATCGCGATCTGATGAAGGTCTACGCGGCGAGTCCATGGCAGGCCACCCGAGCCATCACCCTGCCCACGGCGCTGCCGTTCGTCTTCACGGGGCTGCGCGTCGCCTCGTCGCTCGCCGTCATCTCGGCCCTCGTCGCCGAGTATTTCGGTGGCCCGGTCGGCGGCCTCGGCAAGGCGATCACCTCGGCGGCGAGCGCGAGCAACTACGCGCTCGCCTGGGCCTACGTGCTCGGCTCGATCGTGCTCGGACTCGTGTTCTACTGCGTCACCCTCGGTCTCGAAAGCCTCGCCTCCCGGCACCGTCCGGCCGCCTAGACGTCCGTCCTGAACTCACGACGGCGAAGCACCACACCATGTCAGCACCAGTCAGCACCAGAAGGAGGAACAGATGAAGCACAGCACGAAGCTCATCACCGGGATCGGCGCGCTCGCCGCGGCATCCGCGTTGATTCTGAGCGGATGCAGCGCAAGCGGGCCGGCCACCGACAGCGGCAGTGGCGGCGGACTCACTCCCGTGAAGCTCCAGCTCCAGTGGTTCGCACAGGCGCAGTTCGCCGGTTACTATGCGGCCGTCGACCAGGGCTATTTCGAGGATGAGGGCCTCGACGTCGAAATCCTCGAGGGCGGGGCGGACATCGTTCCACAGGATGTGCTCGCCGCCGGCGATGCCGACTACGCGATCTCCTGGGTTCCCAAGGTGCTCGGATCGATCGAGCAGGGAGCCAACATCACCGACGTCGCGCAGATCTTCGAGCGCAGCGCCACGACGCAGATCTCGTTCACGGACAAGAACATCACCACCCCGGCCGACCTCAAGGGCAAGAACGTCGGCAGCTGGGGTTACGGCAACGAGTGGGAGCTCTTCGCCGGCATGCAGAAGGACGGCGTGCAGTTGAGCGACATCTCGCTCGTGCAGCAGGCCTTCGACATGAATGGATTCCTCGCGGGCGACATCGACGCCGCACAGGCGATGACCTACAACGAGTACGCCCAGGTGCTCGAGACGATCAACCCGACGACCGGCAAGCTCTACCAGCCGTCCGAGCTCAACGTCATCAACTGGAACGATGTCGGCACGGCCATGCTGCAGGACGCGATCTGGGCGGATGCGGACCGGCTCGCCGCCGACACGGCCTACCAGGACACGACGGTCAAGTTCATCAAGGCCGCGATCAAAGGCTGGATCTTTGCGAAGGACAACCCCGAGAAGGCCGCGGAGATTGTCACGGCATCCGGATCGACGCTCGGCGCGAGCCATCAACTGTGGATGACGAACGAGGTCAACAAGCTGATCTGGCCGTCGGCCGCTGGCATCGGGCTGATCGACAAGGCCTCGTGGCAGCAGACGGTCGACATCGCCATGAAGACGAAGAACGAGACCGGCGCGACCATCATCACGGCAGAACCGCCGACGACCGCCCACACCAACGAGTACGTGCAGAAGGCATTGGATGAGCTCCTGGCGGACGGCGTCGACGTGAAGGGTGCGGATTTCGCGCCCATCGAGGTCACCCTCACCGAGGGTGGCAACTAGTAGTCCGTACCGGCGCGGCGTGCGGCATCAGCGCACGCCGCGCCGCAAATGAAAGATGGAACAGACATGTCAGACACCCCGAGGCCGGAGCTCGACGAGCTCGCTCGTGAACTCGACCGGGCGCACGTGTTCCACTCCTGGTCGGCTCAGGCCGGTCCCGACCCTCTCGTCATCGCCGGCGGCACAGGCTCCCGCGTCTGGGATCATGCCGGACGCCGCTACCTCGACTTCTCGAGCCAGTTGGTCAACGTGAACATCGGGCACCAGCATCCTGCCGTCGTCGCCGCGATCAGGGAACAGGCCGAGCTGCTGACGATGGTGTCGCCGGCGACCGCCAACCTGGCTCGCGGTGAGGCGGCCAAGCGCATCGCCGCCCGGGCGCCAGCGGGGTTCGAGAGGGTGTTCTTCACGAACGGTGGCGCGGATGCCAACGAGAACGCGATCCGCCTCGCTAGGCTGCACACGGGTCGGGACAAGGTGCTCTCGACGTATCGCTCCTACCACGGCAATACCGGCGCGGCCATCGTCTCGACGGGTGACTGGCGGCGTTTTCCCAACGAGTTCGCGCGGGGGCACGTGCACTTCTTCGGCCCCTACCTCTATCGCAGCGAGTTCTGGGCGGAGACGCCGGAGCAGGAGTCGGAACGTGCTCTGCGTCACGTGGAGCGCGTGGTGCAGAGCGAGGGCGCCACGACGATCGCGGCCATCCTGCTCGAGACGATTCCCGGCACGGCCGGTGTGCTCATCCCGCCGCCCGGCTACCTCGTGGGGGTTCGGGCGATCGCTGATCGCTATGGCATCATGCTCATCCTCGACGAGGTTATGGCGGGGTTCGGTCGAACCGGGCGCTGGTTCGCCTTCGACGGCTACGACGTCGTGCCCGATCTGATCACCTTCGCCAAAGGAGTCAATTCCGGCTACGTGCCGGCGGGCGGAGTGGTCATCTCGGAGCCGATCGCACGCGACTTCGACGAGACCGTCTTTCCCGGCGGGCTCACCTACAGTGGGCATCCGCTCGCCATGGCATCGATCGTCGGCGCACTCGACGCGATGGAGTCGGAGGGCATCGTCGAGAACGCAGCGCGCGTGGGCAGAGAACTGCTCGCAGACGGTCTCGCTCACCTCGCCGAGCGGCATCCGCTCGTCGGTGAGGTGCGCGGTGAGGGCGTCTTCTGGGCGCTCGAGCTCGTGGCCGACCGTGAGACGCGCGAGCCGGTGAGCGCGGCCGTGATGGCCCGGCTGAAGGCCGAGCTTCTGCGGCGCGGACTGCTGCCATTCCTCGCCGACAACCGCATCCACGTCGTGCCGCCGTGCGTCGTCACCGACGACGAGGTCGCTGAGGCGCTCGCGATCTACGACGAGGTGCTCGGCCTCGATCTGCCGTCAGCCGGCTGAGCATGCCGGAACCCGGCCGCATCCCGTTGCTCGTCAGAGACCTCGCTCGTCGGAGATAGACAATTAAAAGGAGTCATTCATGACCGACATCCCCGTGCTCGACCACTGGATCGACGGCGCGAGCGTCGCGGGCGAGTCCGCCCGTACCGCCCCCGTCTTCGACCCGGCGAAGGGCGTCGTGCAGAAGAATGTGCGACTCGGCACTGCCGCCGATGTCGCAACGGCCGTCGCGGCCGCCCTGACCGCGTTCCCGGCATGGAGCGATACCTCGATCGGCAAACGTCAGCAGGTGATCTTCGCATTCCGAGAGCTGCTCGGCCAACGCAAGTCCGAGCTCGCGGAGATCCTCACCGCAGAGCACGGCAAAGTGCTCTCCGACGCGGCCGGCGAGATCGCCCGCGGGCTCGAGGTGGTCGAGTTCGCTACCGGCATCCCGCAATTGCTGAAGGGCGAGTACTCCGAGAACGTGTCGACCGGCGTCGACGTCTACTCCGTGCGTCAGCCGCTGGGGGTCGTTGGTGTCATCAGTCCGTTCAACTTTCCGGCGATGGTGCCGATGTGGTTCTTCCCGATCGCGATCGCGGCGGGAAACACGGTCGTGCTCAAGCCGAGCGAGAAAGACCCGTCAGCAGCCAATTGGATGGCGGCGCTCATGAAAGAGGCGGGGCTGCCCGACGGCGTGTTCAACGTCGTCCACGGCGACAAAGAGGCGGTGGACGCACTGCTCGTGCATCCTGACATCGCCTCGATCTCCTTCGTCGGCTCCACCCCGATCGCGCACTACATCTATGAGACGGCGAGCGCCAACGGCAAGCGGGTGCAGGCCCTCGGCGGGGCGAAGAACCATATGCTCGTGCTGCCGGATGCCGACCTCGATCTGACCGCCGACGCCGCCGTCAACGCCGGCTTCGGCTCGGCCGGCGAGCGCTGCATGGCGATCAGCGTCGTGCTCGCCGTCGACTCGGTCGCCGATGAGCTCGTCGCCAAGGTGAAGGAGCGCATGGCCACCTTGCGCACGGGCGACGGCCGCCGGTCCTGCGACATGGGACCGCTCATCACGCGGGCGCATCGCGACAAGGTGGCGACCTATATCGACGTCGCCGCAGCCGACGGTGCGACGGTCGTCGTGGACGGTCGGGTCGTAGAGGTCGACGGCGACGCATCCGGATTCTGGCTCGGCCCGACGCTCATCGACAACGTTCCCACCGACTCGAAGGTCTACACGGAGGAGATCTTCGGCCCGGTGCTCTCGATCGTGCGCGTCGCGGGCTATGACGAGGGCCTCGCCATCATCAACGACAGTCCGTACGGCAACGGCACCGCCATCTTCACGAACGATGGCGGCGCGGCGCGGCGGTTCCAGCGTGAAGTGCAGGTCGGCATGATCGGCATCAACGTGCCGATCCCCGTGCCTGTCGCCTACCACTCCTTCGGTGGCTGGAAGGCCTCACTGTTCGGCGACGCCAAAGCGTACGGTCGGCAAGGCGTGCAGTTCTTCACGCGCGAGAAGGCTGTGACCTCACGGTGGCTCGACCCGAGCCACGGTGGCATCAACCTCGGGTTCCCGAGGAGCCATTGAGCGTGCCGTGCCCGGCATGATGTCGAAGAGCTGCAGATCGCCCGCCGGCATCGGCCTCTCGGGGATGCCTGGCGACATACCTGCCTTTCGCCCTATCCTGGGCGGGCGGCCGGGGCGTGCGCGGCCTGCACGCGGGTGGCGTGCGAGAGCAGCGCGTCGGCGACGGTGCGCACGGCGAGTCGCTCGGCGATATCCGGACGCATGAGCGCCACGATCTGACGCTCGGCGTCGACGCCGAGCAGGGGTTTGAGCACAAGGCGGGCGGCCTGGCTGCCGCCTGATGTATACCGTGGAACGAGGGCGATGCCCAGGCCGGCCGTGATGAAAGCCTCGACGACGTGCATGTCGGAGAATCGCTGCGTGACGGTCGCCCGTCGCCCCACGATCTGCTCGATCTCGTGCAGGATCCGCTCGAAAGGAAACCCAGCCGGCACGCCCAGCCAGGTCTCGTCTATGACGTCGTCCGGTGTGAGGAAAGGGCGCTCGGCGAGACGATGGCCGAGCGGAAGGCCCACGTCGAGGGGCTCGGTCATGAGCGGCAGCACGCGCAAGCCCCGACCGCCCCAGGCGATCTGGCCGCGCATCGTGTGCGCGAGCACGATGTCGTAGTCGGCGGTGAGGGCGGGGAAGTCGGCGAGCTCAGGGTCGAGGTCGGTACAGCGCACGACGAGGCCGGGAACGGTGGCGAGGTCTTGCAGCGCGCCGGGCAGCAGCATCTGCCCGGCCGTCGGAAAGGTGACGAGGCTCACCTCGCCGCTCGGATGGTTGCGGAACTCGTCCCACAGGGCGGATGCCCGTTCGAGAGCGACCGAGACGTCTACAGCGCTGCGGGCGAGAGCGTGCCCCGCACTCGTCAGCACGATGCCGCGCCCAGAGCGCTCGGTGAGCGGCATGCCGGCCTCGCGTTCGAGAACCTTGAGCTGCTGCGACACCGCGGACGGCGTGCGGTGGGTCGCGACTGAGACCGCCGTGATGCTCCCGCGTTCGGCGAGCTCACGCAGCAGATCGAGGCGGCGCACATCCATGTAGTCAAACTATATGGTCAGCGCATAATTATGCGATTGTGCTGCACGGTTTATCGGCGTGTAATGGACGGGGTCGAATACGCGCAATGGGGCATCCAGAACTCGACGAATCCAACTCTTGAAAGGCACTGACGTGTTTGCATTCCTCGTCGTTCTCGGCATCATCGCCGCCGCCGCGATCATCGGCGGCCTCATGCTCGTCGCTCGCGACGGTTACGGTCGCGTTCCCGAGCGTTCGTTCGTTCGCATCTTCTGAGTGGTCGGCATCGCCTGAACATCGGCGGATGCCGCGCCAACGTGCCGTCCGGATGGCCAGCTCGCTGCGGGAGAGGCCGAGGTGATTGGCCTGCTGCGACGGCATTCTCTCCCGCCTGCATCCGCTCCGGCCGATAGAACCTCGCCGCGAGGGGCTCGCGATCTTCCCCATGCGGTTGCCGTCGTGTGAGAGCCGCAGCCGGGCGAACCGCCGTTCTAGAAGCGTCTTCTTCGGTGTGGGCAATAGAGTTGTGGGCGTGACAGATGCACGACAGCAGCTCATCGACTACATTTCGGCCGAGGCCGTGTTCCACGGTGACTTCATCCTCACGAGCGGCAAGAAGGCGAGCTACTACGTCGACCTGCGCAAGGTGAGCCTCGACCATCGCGTTGCGCCGCTCATCGGACAGGTCATGCTCGACCTCATCGCCGAGGTTCCGGATGTCGCCGCCGTCGGCGGAATGACCATGGGTGCAGACCCCGTCGCCGCCGCCATTCTGCACCAGGGTGTCGCCCGCGGCGCCTCCTACGACGCATTCGTCGTGCGCAAGGAGCCCAAAGACCACGGGCGCGGCAAGCAGGTGGAGGGGCCTGAACTCGCGGGCAAGCGCGTGATCGTGCTCGAGGACACCTCCACGACGGGCGGTTCCCCGCTCGCAGCGATCGAGGCCCTCGAAAAGGCCGGTGCCGAGATCGCGGCCGTCGCCGTCGTCGTCGATCGCGACACCGGGGCCCGTGAGGTGATCGAAGCGGCCGGATACCGCTATTACTCCGCGATCGGCCTGAAAGATCTGGGGCTCTCCGATGGCTGACGAACGCGACGAGCACGCGGGCCTCGAGCCCGAGCTGGGCGGAACCGACTGGCTGCTCTCGCAGTTGAACGGCGGACGGAATGCGGCCTCCGCTGCGGGCGCTGGCAGACCCGAGACCGGCGAGGATGCCACCGCGGACGCCGCCGACGGAGGCCGACAGGGTGCCCGGCCGATCACGGAGCCGGCTTCGGCCGGAGCTCCCGTGGCCGATGCGCCACCGATCGAGCCCATCGCCCCCACGACAGCGGGTCCCGCCCCGGCGCCGACGGTCTCGTTCGCGCCGCTCGAAGCCGCGCCCATCGAGCCGGCCCTCCCCGCCGAGACGACCGTCCCGTTCCCGCAGTCCCCGGTCGCGGCGACAACTCCGCCATTCGGGACCACCCAGCCCGACTTCTTCGAGACCGCTGAACCCGCCGCTCTCCCTGGTGCCGCCTCGCGCCCCGCCTCGCCCGTGGTTCCGAGCTATCCGCCCGCACCCCCGGCCTTCGTCCCGGCGAGCTACCCGGCTTTTCCCGGCGAAGTACCGCCGGTCGCCCCAGGGGCCAAGGCCTCGTCATTTCAGCCTCCGGCTCAGACCGATGCGGACGCAGAGCCACCGTTGTTCCAGCCTCGGGCGGCTCCGGCCGAGACTCGCGGTGCCGCGCAACCGCCGTTGTTCCAGCCCCCTGCTCCGCCGGATGAGCATCCGGCCGTCACTGCGCCGATTCCCGCGGTGCCGATCACCCTGTCGACGGATTCGGGGCCTCTGCCGCGCGCGTCTGAACCGGACCCTTCGGCGGACATCGAGCCGGATGCGGGAAGGCCTGGCAAAGCGGGTTTCACCTGGGGTCTCAACCCCGGAGACGCGGTGCCTACGCCGGCGCAGACCGCCGCGCCTGTCCCGGTCGCGCCTGTCCCGGTCGAGGAGCCGAAGCCGGAACCACCTCTCGCTGAACGGTCGCTCCAACCGCCAGAGCCTGCCGCCGGAGCGGGCTCTGACGACGATCTCGCCTATTGGCTCGCGCCGAGCGTGGCCCGTGAGCCGGACGCCGTCGACCGAGGCGGCGATGCCGCTCTGGAGGCCGATACGCCGACGATGCGTCTCGAGCAGTCGCAGTACCTCGACAAGACTGCGGCCACTCCAGAGGTCTCCGCCTCTGCGCTGCCTCCCGTCGGATTCGCGTCCGCCGCCGCTCCCACTGTTTCGGCTTCGATCGGCGCCCCTGGGCCAGAAGTTTTCACTGCCGCATCCGCGATCCAGCCACCCTCTGGGCCTGTCGCGCGTTCCGGCTCCAGAGCAGCTAGCAGGCCGGCGAGGGGGAGCAAGCGCACGACGCGCACGCTGATCTGGCTGGCATCCGCTCTCCTCCTCGCCGTGGTGCTGATCGGTCTGTATGTCTTCGGCACCAAGCTGCCTGCTCTCTTCGGGGGCCAACCGGTCGCGGCTCCTCCCTCGGCGACGACGAGTGAGACGCCGACGCCGACCCCGCCTCCCGTGCCGACAGGGCCGCAGGCCGCGGGAACGCACGACTGGGACACCCTCTTCGGCGGAGAATGCATCGATCCGTTCACATCGCCGTGGGACGGGACCTTCACGGTCGTCGACTGCGGTGCACCGCATCGTTCCCAGCTCGTCTATCGCGGCTCCTTCGTCGGCGACGCGGCGACCGTGTTCCCCGGCGAGGAGGCGCTCGCCTCGCAGATCAATCTGTTGTGCAGTGCCCCCGGTGTCATCGACTTCACCGCGGCGGCGCCGTTCCCCGATCTGCAGCTCCAGGGCAGCTACCCGGTCACCGCCGAGCAGTGGACGGCCGGGCAGCGCAACTATTACTGCTTCATCACGCGATCGTCGGGTGAGCCGATAACCGCGAGCGTGGCAGGTCCCGGCCCGGCGGCATGAGCGTGAGCGACGCGCTCATCGCCGTCGGCTCGCATCCCCGTCTCCTGGGCTGAGTTCCGCGCCATTTCGCGCCTTTCGCGCCGTTACCGCTGGCGCGGAAGGCACGAAATGGCGCGCATGACCCAGTCGCGGCGTCGCGGTACGCCTCAGAGATCGCTTTCGATGGGCTCGGAATGCACCAGCTCGTGCACTCCGCTCAGGATCTCGTCGGGGCGGAACGGATAGCGGTCGATCTCAGCCTGGTCGCTGATGCCCGTGAGCACGAGGATCGTGTGCAGGCCCGCCTCGATGCCCGCGACGATGTCGGTGTCCATCCGGTCGCCGATCATCGCCGTGTTCTCGGAGTGCGCGCCGATCTTGTTCATGGCGGAGCGGAACATCATCGGGTTCGGCTTCCCGACGACGTAGGGATCCTTGCCGGTCGCCTTCGTGATGAGGGCCGCGATGGCGCCGGTCGCCGGGAGCGGGCCGTCGGCGCTTGGTCCCGTGGCGTCCGGATTCGTGACGATGAATCGCGCACCGTCGATGATGAGGCGGATCGCCTTGGTGATCGCCTCGAAGGAATAGTTGCGCGTCTCGCCGACGACCACATAGTCGGGACTCGTCTCGGTCATGATGAAGCCGGCCTCGTGGAGCGCGGTGGTGATGCCAGCCTCGCCGATCACGAAGGCCGAACCGCCGGGGATCTGTGAGGTGAGGAAGGCCGCTGTGGCGAGCGCGCTCGTCCAGATCGCCTCCTCGGGCACGATGAGGCCCGAGGCGCGCAGCCGGGCGCTCAGGTCGCGCGGCGTGAAGATCGAATTGTTGGTCAGCACGAGGTGTGGTGCGCCCTCCTGGCGCCACTGCTCCAGGAGTTCCGCAGCTCCTGGCAATGGGTGGTTCTCGTGCACGAGCACACCGTCCATGTCGGTGAGCCAGCATTCGATCTCGTCGCGTCTCCCCATCTGCATCCTTTCGTCGATGTCTCAACCCTAGGGCGGATGCCGTGCCCACGGGTTAACGCGGTGTCACGGTTGCGTTTCCGCGCGATGGTCGGAATACATGCTCCGTGCCGTGCGCCATTTTCTGCGTTCTGCGCCGTCGGAAGTGGCGTGGAATGCGGGAAATGGCTGGTGGTGCGAGCGGAGAGGCGGGGGCTGGTGGTGCGAGCGGAGAGGATGCTGCTCGGGTGCGAGCGGGTGCGAGCGGGTGCGAGCGGGTGCGAGCGGGTGCGAGCGGGTGCGAGCGGGTGGCGGTGGATGCGAGCGGGGGCCGTTGGGGTGGACGCGGACGGGGCTACGACGTCACCCAGATCGACGCGTGGGTCTCGGGTGCGAGCGGAACCTCGGCGCCCGATGGCAGGCGCACGACGCCTGCATCCAGAAGTGTGAGCACGGCGTCGAGGCCGATTCCGTGTTCGGTGAGCAGGCGCAGCACTTCGGGGTCGCGGTCGCTGATGCGCACGACCGCACCGGTGTGGCCGGTCGCGGCGTCTGCCAGCAGCACGGTGCCGATGCGCGTGACGATCCCATCGGCCGAGGGGATCGGGTCGCCGTGCGGGTCGCGGCTCGGATGCCCGAGACGGGCGTCGATCGCCGTCAGCAGGCGGTCGCTCAGCGCGTGCTCGAGCACCTCGGCCTCGTCGTGCACGGCGTCCCAGGTGTACCCCATCTCGCGCACGAGCCAGGTCTCGATGAGCCGGTGACGTCGCACGACGTCGAGCGCCCGGCGGGTTCCGACATCCGTCAGTACGACCGCGCCGTAGGGAACATGGTGCACGAGCTCCTGCGCCGCCATCTTCTTCACCATCTCGGTGACCGACGATGGCGCCACTCCGAGCCGGCCGGCGAGCACCGACGGCGTGACGGGCTCCGGCTGCCACTCGGTGTGCGCGTAGATGGTCTTGAGGTAGTCCTCGACGGCTGGCGTGGTGTGCTTCATGGCCAGCCCAGACTATCGGCAGGCCGAAAACCTCACACCCGGCGTCTCACACCCGGGCGAGAAGCTCGATGTCCTCGAGGAACTCGGCGGCGATCTCCGCAGACACGGTCGTCCTCGTCGAACGGATGGCCTCCACGTAGTCGTTCGTGCTCGGGCCGTGCACGCCACCCGACACGGCGGAGAGGGCATCCTCGAACGCGCTCTGGGACGCCCTGCGTGCGGCGTACTCGATGTCGGCAGGGGAGAAGCCGGCGCTCTTCTCGACGAGCATGTCGAGGTTCACCGTGTCGACGATCGCCGATGGCACGTAACGCTGCCAGATCGCGAGTCGGGCCGCATCGTCGGGCAGGCCGATCGGAATCACGTAGTCGAAGCGACCATGGCGCAGGAACGCGGTGTCGAGCGCGCGGATGAAGTTCGTGGCGCACACGAGCAGGCGGCCGGGTTGCTCGCGGAAGGCCGGAATGATCTTGAGCAGCTCGTTCGTCACCCCCTGCAGCGCCGACGGCGGCTCGCCCTGACGCTGGGCCGCGATCTCTTCGACCTCGTCGATGAACACGACTGCGTGCTCGAGCTCGGAGATCTTGAGGAACGTCTCCCGCAGGGCTCCGGCCAGGCCGCGGGGGTCAGCCGCGAGGCGCGAGGGGAACACCTCGACGAACGACCATTCCAGGCGCGACGCGATCGCCTTGGCGAAGGTCGTCTTTCCCGTTCCCGGCGGGCCGAAGAGCACGACGGCACGTGGTGGCACGACCCCGTATTCCTCCGCGACATCGGGTTCGGCGAGCGGCATCACGAGGCGCCGCTCCAGCAGTTCCTTCTCGCGCTGCATGCCGCCGACGGACTCCCAGAGGTCCCGCGGCAGAATCCGCCCGCCGAGTTCTCTCAGCGAGCTGAGCTCCTGGCGTTGCACCGGAATCCGGCGCTCGAAGTAGCGCAGATTCTTCTTGACCTCGAAGCCCTGGTGCAGGAAGGCGTCGACCCGGGTCTCGCCTTCGGGGATGAGGGTCGAGAGCTTGGTCAGCCCGTGCGGCGCCATGCTCTTCTCGAGCGCGGCGAGCATGGCAGAACCGATTCCACGGTTGCGCCATTCCTCGGCGGTCGCGAGGAACACGATCCAGCCCTGATCGTGCGCTGCCCGACCGACGGCGGCGCCGACGACCTCGTCTCCGTGGACGGCGACGACGGCGTGGTCCTTCTGACAGGAGGCCAGCACCTCGGAGAGCGCGTAGACCGGTTCGGCCTTGGCCGCCCGTAGCGCCTCCCAGAGATGGAGAATACCGTCAAGGTCGTCCGCATGAAACTCCCTGAGCCGCCAGCCCGTCATTCCAGCTCCCTCGTCTCGGTGATCCGCGCCTCAATCTACGGCCAACGCGGCCGTGCCGGTGCCGGTGTTGCGCAGAAAGGCCATCAGGAGCCCGTGAAGACGAGCGCGAGCAAGGTCACATTGAGGGCGACGAGAAGCACGGATGCCGTGAGGCCGGCAACCGTGGTGAGCCATCGGTTGCGGTACTCGCCCAGCACCCCGGCCTGGGTTGTGACCCACACGAGAGGGATGAGCGCGAACGGGATGCCGAACGACAGTACCACCTGGCTGAGCACGAGCGCCTGTGTGGGTTCGAAGCCGCTGCCGAGGATGACGAGCGCGGGGATGAGGGTGACCAGGCGGCGCAACAGGATTGGGATGCGCACATGCAGCAGGCCGTGCATGATCTCGGCGCCTGCGTAGGCGCCCACCGAGGTGGACGCGAGCCCGGAGGCGAGCAGGCCGACGGCGAACAGGGTCGCCACGACCGCTCCCATCGACTGCTCGAGAGCCACGTACGCGCCCTCGAGGCTGTCGGTGCCCGCCATGCCCTGCAGGCTCGCGGCCGCGAGCAGCAGGATGCACAGATTGACCGAGCCCGCGATGACCATCGCGATCGAGACGTCCCACCGAGTGGCCGTGAGCAGACGGCGCGTCGTGAGGGAGGGGTCCCGCCCGACCCAACGGTCGCGGGCGAGGGCCGAGTGTGCGTAGATCGCATGCGGCATAATCGTCGCGCCGAGAATCGAGGCGGCGAGCAGCACCGAGTTCGCGCCGTCGAAGCGTGGGACGAGCCCCCCGAGCACTCCGCCCGGTTCCGGTGGCGCGATGAAGACGCCGGCGCTGAAACCGATCGCGATGATGGCGAGCAGGCCGATGATGAGGCGCTCGAAGGTGCGCGGTCCGTGGCGCGTCTGCACCGCGAGTACGGCCATCGAGACGGTGCCTGTGATGATTCCGCCCCAGATGAGCGGCAGATTGAAGAGCAGGTTGAGGGCGACGGCGCCGCCGATGATCTCGGCGAGGTCGGTGGCCATCGCCACGAGTTCCGCCTGCAGCCAGTAGGCGCGACGGGCGAAGCGATTGCCGATGCGCTCGCCGAGCAGCTCGGGCAGGCTCTTGCCCGTGACGACTCCAAGCTTGGCGGAGAGGTACTGGATGAGCCATGCCATTGTGTTGCCGGCCACGACCACCCAGACGAGCAGGTAGCCGTACTCGGCCCCAGCGGTCATGTTGCTCGCGACGTTGCCCGGGTCGAGATAGGCGACACCGGCGACGAGCGCAGGGCCTAGCAACCAGAGAATACGGTGTCCGGGTGCGACGGAGCTGCGCGACATCCGCTGGTCGACGGCGATCTCGCTTTCAGATATTTTAGGCATGCCTAAATATTAGTCATATTTAGGCAGGCCTAAAAGCTCCTCTCGCATTTTTCTCGCGGAGGGGACCATGCCGAGGGACTCGTGGCCTGACGGCCGCGCGGGGAGACTCGTGGCCCTGACGGCCGCGCCAGCGGACTCGTGGTTTCGAAGGCCGGAGTGCTGCGTCGACGGCGAGGTCGGCGGACGTGTCGGTGGCTGCGTCGAAGCGGGCCGCATCGGATAGCCGCATCGGGATACATTTGAGCGGTGGAAGAACAGCGGCCAGACGACGCGGAGCCGAGGGTTCCTGGGGCCGTGGATCGGCCGGAAGACCATGCGGCAGCGGCGGATGGGAACCCGAGCCACGAGCTCAGCACTCACGGGGTCGGGCCGTGGCGGGGAGAGTGGCCGGACGATCCTCACTACGACCAAGAGCTCCTACGCCATGGCGACACTCGCAATGTCATCGACCGCTATCGCTACTGGAGCATGGACGCCATCGTCGCCGACCTCGACGAGCACCGGCATCCATTCCACGTCGCCATCGAGAACTGGCAGCACGACATGAACATCGGCTCGATCGTGCGCAGTGCCAACGCCTTCGCAGCCGACACCGTGCACATCGTTGGCCGCAAGCGTTGGAACAAGCGCGGTGCGATGGTCACCGATCGCTACCAGCACGTCATGCACCACACGGATGTCGCCGCCTTCCTCGCCTGGGCGCGTTCCGATGGCCTACCCGTCGTCGCCGTCGACAACGTGACCGGTTCCGTGCTCATCGAGACCTTCGACTGGCCGGAGCGGTGCGTGCTGCTCTTCGGCCAGGAGGGACCGGGGCTCTCGCAGGAGGCCATGATGGCTGCCGACGTGATCGTCGAGATCTCGCAGTTCGGCAGCACCCGCTCCATCAACGCGAGTGCCGCGGCGGCCGTCGCCATGCACTCCTGGGTGCTGCAGCACGCCTTCGGGCGGTGAGGTGCCGCGGTCGTGAGTCGTGAGTCGTGAGTCGTGGGTCCATGGGTCGCGGACCCCCACCCCTCGAGACTGCGTGAATCGTCGAAAAGAGCCCCCTATCCGACGATTCACGCAGTCTCGAGGGGGTTGTGGTGTGAGCGGTGCCTCCGCCATACGATCTTCAGGCCCGACCAGGCGTCGTCGAGCGCGGCGACCTTGATGTCGACGAGGCCGAGTTCCAGTGCGCCGTCGCGCACGATGTTCTCGGTCATGGCGCTCACGTGTCCCGTCGCCTTGCGTGGCCATGCCACCCAGATGCATCCGTCAGGATGGATGCGTTCGGCGAGCTTCGGCAGCTCGTGCAGATAGTCGGCCGGTTCGCGGTAGAACGCGAGCAGGTGAGTTGCCTCGCCCTTGTCTGCTTCAGTCGGCAGCCAGCGCACCGCCGGCGCATCCGGCACCTGCCAGCCAGACGGCGCATGCACGAGCTGAGCGATGGACTCGTCCGTGAGCCCGAGCTTCTTCCAGAGCGGGGTTCCCGAGTATCCGGTCATGGTGCCATCGTAGCGACAGCACTTGAGCAGCCCTCACTTTGGGGGCAAAAGGGAGCAGCGCTAATCGTGTTCCGGCATTGTCGATCATGTCGCTCGAGTGCTTTGATTGGGACACGAGCACCCTCGTAGCCCAAGAGGATTCGTCTCGTTCGAGGCCGTGGTTACCCGAGCCCGGCCTCGAACGGGCAACTCTTCAGGATGCTGTCGCACAGCCGTTCGAGCCGAACCGCATAGTAGGCGTCGTTGAGTTCCGTGTAGTTCCCGCTCGTCACCGCGATCACCTTGCCTCGCAGGTTGAAGAGCGCTCCACCGGAGGAGCCGCCGTTGGTCGCGGCATCCGTCTGGTACTCGCGGTCGTCGAGGTAGGAGATGATGCCGGAGGTGACGGTGCCCCAATAGTCGTCGGCCGACGACACTGTGAAGACCTCCTCGCCGAGCTCTGCGGACGTCGCCGTCGCGACCGGTTCGAACGGAGGAGGCGACCGCGCACAGTAGGGCGACCAGCGGCGAGCACGAGGGCTGCTATGGCGAGACCTCGGCCCGGTTGCGGCGCGGGGGCGGCAGGCGCGTTCGGCGGCTGCACGAGGTTCTGAATGGGTGAGGAGCCGGGGTAGGCGGTGTAACCGGGATGCTCGGGAGCTGATCGATCGTACTGCAGCACGTCGCTCTGCAGCTGCGGCTGCAGCAGCGGCTGGGTTCGGGAGGCGGGCGGCTGGCCCGGCAGAGGAGGGTTCGGCGTCGGCAGAGAACGCGGGTCTCCGGGTGTCACGCTCATGTTCCCACGGTAGTGCCGCGATAAGGTGGAGTGTGACTGGCGACGATTCGCTCGGCTCCGCCGAGACACAGCTGCCCGAGATGGCGTCCGTGCGCGACGCTCTGGTTTCGACGAGCCGCGAGGACGTCGCGGAACTCGTCCTTCGGTATCCCGCATCGCCGCTCGTCTGGGCGGAGCTCGCGAACGTCGTCCACTCCGAGGGTCGTCTGCTCGAGTCCTACGCCTACGCGAGTGTCGCCCACCAACGTGGTCTCGACGCCTTGCGCGCCGTCGGCTGGAACGACGGTGACGCCGTTCCGTGGAGCCACGAGCCCAATCGCGGCATCCATCGGGCTGCCTATGCCTTGCGTCGGGCTGCGTTCGCGATCGGCGCCCACGACGAGGGCAACCGGTTGAGCGACTTCCTCCAGGCTGCCGATCCGGACGCCATTGCCCGCATCGAGGCGGAGCACACGTCGACCCAGCTCCTCGCCGTGATCAAGCCGGGGGCCGTAGCGCCGCCCACCGAAGCCTTCGTCATTCGAGGAGAGGACTAGCGGACATGCCAGCGATCGTTCTGATCGGCGCTCAATGGGGCGATGAGGGCAAAGGCAAAGCGACCGACCTGCTCGGTTCCCGCGTCGACTACGTGGTGAAGTTCAACGGCGGGAACAACGCCGGGCACACCGTCGTGGTCGGTGACGAGAAGTACGCGCTGCACCTGCTGCCCTCCGGCATCCTGACCCCCGGGGTCACGCCCGTCATCGCGAACGGGGTCGTCGTCGACATCGAGGTTCTCTTCGACGAGCTCGAGGCGCTCAACTCGCGCGGGGTCGACGTGTCCAAGCTCAGGGTCAGTGCCAACGCGCACGTCATAACGAGCTACCACCGCACCCTCGACAAGGTCACGGAGCGCTTCCTGGGCAAGCGCCAGATCGGAACCACCGGCCGTGGGATCGGGCCGAGCTACGCCGACAAGATCAACCGGGTCGGCATCCGCATTCAGGACATCTTCGACGAGAACATTCTGCGTCAGAAGGTCGAGGGCGCGCTCGACCAGAAGAACCATCTGCTCGTCAAGGTCTACAACCGCCGGGCCATCACCGTCGATGAGGTCGTGGAAGAGCTTCTGAGCTATGCCGACCGGCTGCGGCCCATGGTCGCCGACACCTCGCTGCTGCTCAACGACGCGATCGTCGGCGGCAAGACCGTGCTCTTCGAGGGCGGCCAGGCGACGATGCTCGACGTCGACCACGGCACCTATCCCTTCGTCACCTCGTCGAATGCCACCTCCGGAGGCGCCGTCACCGGTTCCGGAGTCGCCCCGAACAAGATCGACCGGGTCATCGCCGTCGTCAAGGCGTACACGACGCGGGTCGGCGCCGGGCCGTTCCCGACCGAACTGTTCGACGACTCTGGCGAGTTCCTGCGCGCCAAAGGGTTCGAGTTCGGCACCACGACGGGCAGGCCGCGACGCACCGGTTGGTACGATGCGCCCATCGCACGCTACACGGCACGCATCAACGGCGTCACCGACTTCGTGCTGACCAAGCTCGACGTGCTCACGGGACTCACGACGATTCCCGTCTGCGTGGCCTACGACATCGAGGGACGCCGCGTCGAGGAGGTTCCCGTCTCGCAGACCGACTTCCACCACGCGAAGCCGATCTACGAGGAGTTCCCCGGCTGGTCGGAGGACATCACGGGCGTGCGCGAGTTCTCGGAGTTGCCGAAGAATGCGCAGGACTACGTGCTCGCGATCGAGACGATGAGCGGTTCGCGCGTCTCGGCGATCGGTGTCGGCCCCGGCCGCGACGCGATCGTCGTACGCCACGATCTCCTCGACTGACGGCCCCGTGGCGTCGCCTCGCGGCGTGCTGCTCTCGATCACCGGTCTCGTGTCGCTCGGTCACCTCCGCTGCCCGGCGTTGAAGCCGGTAGGGCAGCCGTGGTTCGGGCATCGGCTACGCGATTTCGAGGCCGGCATGGCCTGCGGCTGCGACGGCCACTTCGCCGATCGCCTCAGCCACCGTCGTCACATCGCGCATGACTGTTCGAATCGCCCCTCGATACCGCGAGCACATCGGCGTAGCGTTGGCGACGAAGTGACGAGCCGAACAAGGGAGGTCTCCAATGGCCGAGCTCTCACCCATCCAGCCGTGTCTGTGGTTCGACGACCGGGCGCGCGCGGCGATGCAGTATTACGTCGACGTCTTCCCGGACTCCCGTATCACCTCGATCGAGGAGTATCCTGACGAATCGCTCGACGAGCACTTCGTCGGAATGACCAGGAAGGTGCTCAACGGGCAGTTCATCCTGAACGGGGTGAGTTTCGTCTGTCTCGACGGCGGCCCGTTGTTCACCTTCAACGAGTCGATCTCGTTCGTCGTGTCGTGCAAGGACCAGGACGAGATCGACTACTACTGGTCGAAACTCTCGCACGTGCCCGAATCGGAGCAGTGCGGCTGGTGCAAGGACCAGTTCGGCGTGAGCTGGCAGGTCATCCCATCGAACATGGACGAGCTCGTGCGCCGGCCTGAGCAGATCCAGGTGATGATGCGCCAGAAGAAGGTCGTGATAGCCGAGCTCGAGAACGCCTGAGTCGCGCGTCTTACCCGATGGTGCCCGTGTTATTCGGCGGCGGGGTTCGTTCGACGGGAAGTTCGCAGGCCGCGGCCTATCGTGAGGGCTTCGCGACCAGTGCAGGCGCGAGGCAGTAGAGCTTACGAAGCGCTACTCGTCGGAGAGCGTGATGAGTACCATCACCTCGCCGCGGTGCAGGGCGCGGTAGACGCGATCGCGTAGCACGTTGGCCTCGGCATCCGTCAGTGTGCGGTCGAGGGGTCGCAGGGTCAGCCGCACGAGGGCGTTCACCTGGCCCGGGCGGATGCGCAGGCGTCGCCGGGCGGCCGTCGGCAACTCCGTCGGCGCCGTCTCTGTCAACACCACGAGGGACTCGAGCACGTCTGCATCGCAGCCAAGAGCCTCCCGGGCAGGGTCGCCGAGCAGCTCGTCGAGCTGTTCCCCGTCGGCCGGTGCGTCGAGCACGAGCGAGAGGTCGCGCCGAACCTCGGGTTGCGCCGAGACCGGCTGCCACGGCTCGAGGTCGAGCATCTGCTTCGCGATCCGCGGGTTGGCGGCCCGTAGCATCCGAATGTCGGGCACTCCCGTGCGCAGCATGACGGCACGGTCCAGGCCCATGCCAAGCGCGAGCCCGTTCCACAGCCGTGGGTCCAGGCCCGCCCGCCGAAGCACGGGTGCTGCCACGACGCCGCACTCGGCGAGCTCGACCCACTCCTCGCCGCGTAGCACGTCGATCTGATGACCGTCGATCGTGTAAGGATGGGTGGCGGGCACCGCCCTCCACCGCGCTCCTGGGAGCACGGCCTCGACGAGCGCTTCAGCCATTTCGAGAAGTTGCACCCGGCCGAGGCGAGCGGAGTCCGTCACCCGCCAGAGGTCGAGCTGGTGCGGGGTTCCGACATGCAGGCGGTCGACCGAATCGCGGCGATAGCAGAGACCCGGGAGCGCGATCACCTCGTCGTGGGAGCGTGCCCGTCGGCGCGCAAGGTCGCGCAGCACGGGCGGAACGCCAGCGGAAGTGTGGCTTCGCAACATCACGTCGGCACTGAGATAGCGGGTGTAGCGTGCTTGCCTGGTGACATCCTCGGCGGAGTAGCCGAGGTTGTCGTAGTTGTCGGCGACGGTCGCGATGGGACTCGGGCGGAGGACGCGCACAGGAACGCGCCAGAGGGAGGCAAGAGCCTCGCACGCGCCGTCGAGCAGAAGTTGCATCGCGTGCGGGCCCGAGGCGGGGTCGCTGAGATCGCGAATCGCGAGCGCGTCAACGAGCTCGGTAGCACCGATCGGCGCGGGCGCGGTAGAAGGGATGACGGTGGCGGATGCCGAAGACATGAAGATACCTTTCGCGGGAGTTCGAGGGGGGAGTCACCCCCGACCGCTCGGTCGCGAAGAGGTTCGGCAGCGCGTGGTCGTCGCGAATCAGCGGGCGCGCGTCAACGAAGTCCCCGGACCGGAAACCGGTCGGGGGCTCGGAAATCGCTGCGCCAAGGCCATGTCGACACGTTAGCACGGCGCGGCGGCGTCGCCGTATGTTCACCCTGTCGTCATCGAAGCGGATACCCGGGCGGGCCGCGGCGTGGAAAACTGGTGGGATGACCGCCGTACGTCCGGAGCTCGCACCGATCGCGGGCCGTTTCATCAGGTTGGAACCGCTCACCGTCGAGTTCCTGCCGGAACTGCATGCCGCGATCGGGCATCCGCTGGTCTTCGCCGGCGGCTACGGAGGCGGACCGGCCGGTTACCGTGCGGAGGTCGGCGAGTTCGTCACCTGGGCGAAGGGATACCTCCAGCTCGGAGCGGGTAACGTCTACGGCGTCCGGCTGCTGGGCGGACCGCACGACGGCGAACTCGTCGGCACGAGCACGCTCGGGGACATCGACCTTGCCCGGGCGTCGGCCCACATCGGCTGGACGGCCTACGACCCGCGCGTCTGGGGCAGCGCCGTCAACGCGGAGGCCAAGCTCCTGCTGCTCTCGCTCGCCTTCGACCATGGCTTCGGCCGGATCAAGATCCAGGCGGACGCTGCGAACGCGCGTTCCCGGTCCGCCATCGAACGCCTCGGCGCCGTCTACGAGGGCACGATCCGTCGCGAGCGCCCGCGTGCCGACGGCAGTTGGCGTGACACCGCGGTCTACTCGATTCTCGCCGAGGAATGGCCGGGCGTTCGCGCCGGGTTGCTCGAACGTCTCGAGAGGTACACCGAACCCGTCGCCTACCGTGCCGCCGCTGAGCCGCTCTCGGCCTGAGCGTGATCCGAAGGGTGCCATCCTCCGGTGGATAACGGACAGCGTGCCACCGCCGGGTTCGCGAGGTCGGACCGGCGCGGTATGGTCTGTGGGTGAGCGTCCTCCCACTCGAGAACCGAAGCTTCGGCAGAGTCTCTATCGCCGTGCAATTCCTCGCGATGGGCGTCATCTGGGGTGCCAGCTTCCTCTTCATGAAGATCGCCCTCGACGGCGTCTCCTTCGGCCAGATCGCCTGGTCGAGACTCGTGCTCGGTGGGCTCACGCTCGGCCTCATCGTGCTCATCACGAGACCGCGGGTCGGCACCGGCACAGTGCTGCCGAGGGAGAGCATCGTCTGGCTGCACTTCACGGTGATCGCGATCAGCGGATGCGTCATCCCGCACCTGCTCTTCGCCTGGGCCGAGCAGTACGTGTCGTCCAGCCTCGCGAGCATCTACAACGCCGTCACGCCGATCACCACGGCACTCATGGCGACGCTCGCCTTCCGGGTCGAGAAGCTCGATCGCGACCAGATCCTCGGCATCCTCATCGGCATCGCCGGAGTCGTCGTCATCATCGCGCCGTGGCAGTATGCCGCGCTCACGGGTGATCTCTGGGGCCAGCTCGCCTGTCTCGGCTCCGCTACCTGCTATGGCTTCACCTTCGGATACACCCGCAAGTTCCTCAGCCAGCGGCCGATCGCAGGGTCGACGTTCGCGTTCCTCAACATCGGGCTGGCCGGCCTCGCCATGATCCTGCTCACGCCCGTCGTCGCCTGGCAGCCGGTCTCGCTGAGCTGGCAGATCGTTTCGAGCCTGCTCGCCCTCGGCGCGCTCGGCACCGGACTCGCCTATATCTGGAACATCAACGTGTTGCGCGCCTGGGGCCCGACGAATGCGTCGACGGTCACCTACGTCACGCCCGTGGTCGGGGTGCTGCTCGGCGTGCTGCTTCTGAGCGAACGCTTCTCGTGGCATGAGCCCCTCGGTGCGCTGCTCGTGCTGCTCGGCATCCTGCTGACGCAGCGGAGGATTCGGCTGCCCGGCGGGGCGTTGCGCGTGGCGCGTTCCGTCCGCGCCGAGGTCCGCGCCGTCGCCGAGACGGGTGCTGCGCTGCGTTCCCCGTTGGTGGCGGCAGATGTCATCCCGGCGAATGACACCTCCGACTCGCGATCAACCCTGCGAGCGACGCGCGGGTCGTAGCCGAACCGCGAGGGTGGAGGCATGACATCCTTCATCCTCGAGGCCGCAGGACTCGGCAAGACCTTCGGGGCGACGCCCGCGCTCGCCGGGGTCGATCTCGTCGTGCGTCCCGGTGAGTCGCTCGCGATCATGGGCGCATCGGGCTCCGGCAAGACCACGCTCCTGCACTGCCTTGCCGGTATCACCGTCCCGGATACCGGGCAGGTGCGCTTCAACGGCCCGAGCGGCTCCGTGCTCGTGAACACCCTCAGCGAGACGGTGCGCTCGCGCCTGCGACGTGAGGCCTTCGGCTTCGTGTTCCAGCAAGGACTGCTCATCCCTGAGCTCACAGCGATCGAGAACGTCGCGATCGCCCTCATGCTGCGAGGGATGCCACGTCGGGAGGCCGAGCGGCGGGCGGCGACCTGGCTGGCGGTGCTCGGACTGACAGGGCTCGAGCACCGGCGCATCGGTCAGCTCTCCGGCGGTCAGGCGCAACGCGTCGCCATCGCGCGGGCTCAGGTGACCGGGGCGTCCGTCGTCTTCGCCGACGAGCCGACCGGAGCGCTCGACTCGCGCACATCGACAGAGGTCATGGACGCCCTACTGGGCTCGACGGTCGGACAGGGCCGCACCCTCGTGCTCGTCACCCACGACGAGGAGGTCGCGGCGCGCTGCTCCCGCACGGTGCTCGTGCGCGACGGCCTCATCGTCGGCTCTCGCGAGAATGCCGCGGAGGTGATCGCATGATCCTCCGGCTCGCGTGGCTGCTTTCCCGTCCCGGTTCGACGAGCCCGGTGGTCGCCCTGCTGCCGATCGTCGCCTTTGGGGTCGTGACAGCACTGCTCCTTGCGGTTCTCGGCGGCGCGCAGCGCTTCTGGAGCTGGACCGACGATCTCGCCTTTGTCTACCAGGCACTCGCGGTGATCGCGCTCATGCTGCTCGTGATTCCGCTCGCGACCCTGGGCGGGTCGGCCGCCCGCCTCTCCGTGCGGCGGCGCGACGACCGGCTGGCCACCTTGCGTCTGCTCGGAGCCACGCCGCGCACGGTGGCGGCCATCACGGTCCTCGAATCCGGCGCGCTCGCTCTAGCAGGCGCGTTCGCCGGGGTGGTCGTCTACCTGGCCCTGCTCCCCGCTCTCGCTCTCATCCACTTTCGCGGCGAGGCGCTCGGAACGGCTTCGGTCTGGCTCGGCGTGCCCGTCGTGCTCGCGACCGTCGCGGGGGTGATCGCGCTCGCCGCGGTAAGCGCGGTGCTCGGGCTGCGCCGGGTGATCATCTCGCCGCTCGGCGTCCGCACCAGACAGGACGCCCCGAAGGAGCACCGGGTCAAGCTCGCCCTCGGAGCGGCCGTCATCGTCATCTCGGTTCTCGCGATGTCGGCGTTGCAACTCGCTGGGAGCGCCGTCGTGTTGATCGTCGTGCTCGCGGTGTCGTTCGGCGGCACGCTCGCGGTGCTCAACCTCATTGGTCCGGGGATCATCGGTGCCATTGCCAAGGGGCAGGCGCGCCGGGCGAAGACCCCGGAACGCCTGCTTGCGGCACGCGGCGTCCTCGAGTCGCCGAAGGCCGCCTGGCGGCAGGTGAGCGGCATCGCGATGACGAGCTTCATGGCGGTGTTCGCGGGAACCGGTGTCGCTCTGGTCGATGTGGTGAGCAACGGCGCCGGCGGCGAGTCGATGGATCCTGAGTCATACGCCCTCTTCTTCGACATCCGCACCGGCGTCGTCATCACGGTCGTTGCCTCGTTTCTCATGATTGCCTGCTCCGTCGGCGTCAACCAGGCGGCGTTCGTGCTCGACCGTCGCGAGTTGTACCTGAGCCTCAACCGTCTCGGCATGCCGGTGACGACGATGGATGCCGCACGCGGACGCGCCGTCATGTCGCCGTTGCGCATCACTGCCGTCGGCTCGGCCCTGTGCGCGACCGTGCTGCTGTTTCCGCTCGTGGGAATCACCCTCATCGTCGCACCACTCTCGTTGCTCGTGATCGCCGGGGTGCTCTCCGTGGGCATCGGCCTGGTCTGGCTCGGTCTGCGGGCGACGCGACCTGTGTTGACCCGCGTGCTCGTTGAAGCGTAGCGGGTGCTGCTCGTCCGAGTGCGGCACGCGTGCCCGGCTGGCTATTGGGGGCCGGCCGGGTTGCGGCGGGACTCGCCCGTCGAGACCTTCTTCTGCGGGGGGCAGGAAGGGCTCGATCGGGCGCGGCACTGGACTTCTCGCAGCCCGCAGTCCACCCGAGCGTTAATCCCTGCGGCTATGCGCTACTGGTGTGCGTGCAGTGTTCGGCCGCACGAGTAGCGCGCAGTCGGTGTCCGGTGTCCGGTGTCCTGTGCCCGGTGTCCGGTGTTTGGTGCCCGGCGCCCGGTGCCCGGATTTCGGGCAGGGACAGGGAGCGTCCGCCCGAGCTAGAGGTCGGCGATCCTTGCCGAGCGGCGTAAGCGCGGCGACAACAGCCGAAGCCGTCCGTGCGCAGCTCAGGCAGAACATGCACACGCTCGCTGCTTTTCGCCTGCCTCCAGGCGAGGATGCGGCCCGATCCGGACTCTTCCTGAGTTGTGAACCGCGAGGCTGGGTGACTTCCGGTGTCGCGCGGTTGCTCGATCCGGTCGTCTCCTCGAGGGGGCAGGCGTTAAGGTCGATGCATGGCAGTTGAGGAGAACCGGCCCGTCGCGGCAGACCCGTCAGTGCTCGAGGAGTTGCAGGGCATCCGGCGCAGCATTGACAACATCGACGCTGCACTCGTGCACCTGCTTGCGGAGCGGTTCAAGTTCACGCAGCAGGTCGGTCGCCTCAAGGCCGTGTATGGTCTGCCTCCGGCCGACCCGCAGCGCGAGGTCGAGCAGATCCAGCGGCTGCGCGCGCTCGCCGAGGATTCTCACCTCGACCCGGCCTTCGCCGAGAAGTTCCTCACTTTCGTGATTGCGGAGGTGATCCACCACCACGAGCGCCTCGCGGGTGAAGTCGTCGATGAGCCTCAGGAGACCTGGCCCGATGGTGCATCGGACGTGACGGCTGCCGCTCCGGACGCATCGCCGCCCGACATCTCTTGATGGCCTCGATGGCCTCGCGCGACGCCGGCCGCGCGACGCTCGGCTGGGATCCGGCGATCCTGCCGTCGCAGGCAGGCAAGGTCTTCGTCGTAACGGGCGGGAACGCCGGTCTCGGCTACTTCACAAGTGAGCAACTCGCCTCGGCCGGAGCGCATGTCGTGCTCGCTTGCCGCAATCCGCAACGGTCGGACGCCGCAGCCAACGCTCTTCGCGGGCGTGTGCCCGGCGCATCCGTCAGCGTCATCTCGCTCGATGTCGCCGATCTGCACTCGGTGCGCGCAGCCTCGAGTGCGCTGCTCGAACTCGACCGGATCGACGGTCTCGTGCTCAACGCCGGCATCGTTCACCCTCCCCGTGATCGACAGGTGAGCCTGGACGGTCACGAACTCGTGTTCGCCACCAACTACCTCGGTCACTTCGCCTTGGTCGCGCGGATGCTGCCCGCGCTCGTTCGCACGCGGGGGAGTCGCGTTGTCGCGCTCGGCTCGATGATCTCGCGCGTGATGGACTCGGCACTCGACGATCCGCAGCTCGAGCGTTCCTACCAGCGGTGGCGCGCGTACGCCCAGTCCAAGATCGCCATGCAGGTGTTCGGCTTCGAGCTCGATCGCCGGCTGCATGCGGCCAATTTGCCGGTGTCAGGGCTCGTCGCGCATCCCGGATACTCGGTCAGCGGGCTCTCCCCGCGCATAGCGGGCGTGAATGACCCGTCTCGTCTCGACCGTCTCGTCGACAAGCTGCAGGGGTGCACGGCGCAGAGCAAGGAGGCCGGGGCGTGGCCGATCGTGCGCGCTGCGATCGACCCGGATGCCGTCGGCGGACAGTACTGGGGTCCGCGGCTGCTCACCAAGGGGCGACCCGTGCTGCAGACCCCGACCCGCACCTCTCGCGATGCGGCCATAGCCGCCCGGCTCTGGCAGCGCTCCGAGGAGTACTCCGGGATCGAGTTCGTGATGTAGAGAGGCCGGTTTGGTGACTGCGATGTTGAACCCGGTGAGGAGCTTGTCGGCCGGCCGTGCTTCTGTGCTCGCACGGCCGGATTCTCCCGTGTCGAGTTCGGCTACCCGTTTCTAGACCGCTGGGGGGCTGGGTCGCGTGGACGATTGTCTCTGGGGCGGGTCAATGAGATCGCGGAGGAGCGGGAAGTGACCCGAGGCAGGGTCGGGGAGGGGAGCGACCAGCTTGGGCGCTCCCCTCCGATCGATCAGGTGAAGGTGATCGCAGTCTTGTAGGTCCAGTAGGTCGAGCTGCTGTCGTTGTCAGTCACCGCGATCTCGCAGAGGTTCCCGTCACAGTAATGGGTCAGCGGCTGACAAGGAAAGCCGACTCCGTAGTGCGTGTTGGTGAACGTCTCGGTCAACGTGATCGGGTGGGTTACCGGTCCACCGGTTCCGGTGAACGTGATCCCGAGATAGGCGCACGCGGGAACACCGCTGAAACTCGTCCTCGAACACAGACCGACGCGGTAGGTGTGTCCGACCTCGGTGTCGTTCACCGTGATTGTGGTTGAGAATTGCGCGGAACCGGAGTTCGGGGTCACCGAGACGGACGAGATTGCCGAGGCTGGCGTCGCCGTCGCGACTACCAACGCAACCGCTGCGAGAAGGCCCGCGACCGCACCGGCGAGACATCGTGTCATGGTGCGCTTTCTCCGTGTCTGATCTGTCATCTTCTCCACTCCTCCTTAGGGTGCGGGTTCAGCCTCGCGGCTTCGCCCATGCTCGCGGATCCACGAAGGTGGAACCGCCATGAAGCCGCGCGGTCGTCGGAGCGAACGTCTTTCCAGGGGCTTTCGCCTGGGCACCAAACCCTCTTTTGAGAACCTTTTGGCTTCACACTTCTGGATGTACAGGAGCATCAGAACCGAAACGCGCATATGGCCTGCACGGATTCTGTGATCCCCTATACCTCCGTGAAAAACGTGGGGTGACCTTTCACGCCCGACAGTAATACATGCAGAACCATTGAGGCAAGGCTTACCTAATCTAGATAGGGTGTCGCCACCTGAACCCAGCAATCTGTCCTACGACCTGTTCGCAGCCTGCGGTATTGCTCTTGTCGACGTGCGCGTGGGCGCCGAGCAGGCTTTGCGTGCTGCTGAAGACTGGAGCCCCGCGCTGGTCGCGGAGATGCGCGGAACGTCGACCGGCGCCGGGGTCGAAAGCGCGGCCCTCATCACAGGCCTACCCCACGTCGACGTTCCTGATCTCGGTCCCTGGACGGCTGTGGCCGCTGGGACGCCCCGAGCCATCGGCTCTGGGCATCCGCTCTATTGCGTGCGGTCAGGGATCAGCGGTGCACGCGCAGGTCTACCCACACGAGCCGGTGGTCGCTGCTCGGGAACGGGAACGTGCCCGTGAGCGCCGAGAGCGGTTCGGCCTGCACCGGCCAGAACACGCCCGCGTCGGTGACGCGCAGGTCGCGCGACGGCAGCACGTAGTCGGTGCGGAGGTTGCCCGGTGCGGGGTTGTCGTTGAAGTCGGCGGTGTCGAAGGCGGGGTCACCCTCGTGCGCGAGGTTCGCGCCGTTCTGCAGCAGTGCGGCCTCGACGGCGCCTTCCGACGTCGGCAGCGGGTCGGTGATGCGCGGGTGCTCGAGGAGCTGCTGAATCGCGGCATCCACCGAGTCGCCGTCGAGCGGATCGGCGTTCTGATCGCCGAGGATCACGAATGACTCGCCCGGCTTCAGCCCACCGGTCGTGCCGGCATCGTCGTAGATGTACCGCGATGCCTTGCCCGGCGTGACGTAGTCGGCCCAGAAGCGGATCTCGTCATGGTTGCGGAGGCCGTTGCGATCCTCGGCGCCGTCGAACGTTGGCGGCGTGGGATGCGAGGCGAGCACGTGCACGGTGTTGCTGCCCACCTCGACCGGGACATCCCAGTGCGACTTGCTCGACAGGCGGAACACCTCGAGTTCTTCGGCGGAGTACCAGTCGGCCGGCGCGGGCGTCGCGGGGTCGTCTGGGAGGAATGCACCCGGCATGTCCTTCCATAGAAAGTGCTGGAAAGTGCGCACCTCGTCGAGGACGATCGGGTACTTCGAGAGCACGGCCATACCGAACTGGCCCTCGAAAACGCCGAAGCCGAATGCGTCGTCGCCACCGGCGATCACGCCGTTGTTGTTGAGGTCGAAGCCGCTCGGGATGCCGGTATTCGACGGCGCGACGAACGCGTACGGGTAATCGACCGGGTCAGCCCCGCCCTGGGAGACCTCGAGGTAGTTGTCGCGGAACAGGTCGGCCGCAACGCCGCCCTCGACGAAGTCGAACTCGTTGAGCAGCACGATGTCGGGGTTCGTGCGCTGGATGATCTCGGCGACCGTCTTCGCCTGTGCGTTCGTGCCGGTGCTGAGATCGGCGACGAGCAGTCCGGGAGCGTTGCGGTTGAGGGAGAGGTTGTAGGTCGCGACGCGAAGGTCGGTCGGGCCGTGCGATTGCTCGGCGGCGGCTGGGCCGGCACCGAGTGTCGCTGCGGTCAGGACTCCGACCGCAGTCGCGGTCAGGGTAGCGATCATCGGGCGTCTCGTGGACATCGGGCTCTCCTTCGTCAGCGTTCGTCAGCGTCGGTGCAGCGAGTCGAGTGGCGCGAAGCGCGATCGACGCCTCCAACGGTAGGCGTGTCAAGTGACGACGGGAAGAAGCAGAGGTGAACTGGATGCCGCCCCCGACGCGTCTGCGCCCGGCCGGTGACTCCACGGTGAGACCCGTGCCGAGCATCCCGATGTATGCGGCGATCGTGTCGAGCATCGTCGTCGACGACAAGCATCGACTCGCTCTCGGAGCTCGCTCTCGGAGACGGCTTAGAGGCTGCGCAACGATTGCGTCGATCAGCGCCAGGCACGGCGAGGCAATTGCACTGAAGTTCAGCGCGGCAGTTCGGTGCGGTGGTTCATGTTGGGGTTCGGTTCCGCCGACGTCTACATCGACAGAGGGTGCTGGGGTGACGCCACTGTCATGAGTGTGGTCCTTTGTCATGAGTGTGGTCCTTTGTCATGAGTGTGGTCCTTTCGATGCCACGACGGTGGGTCGGTGAAGAAACCATATGGCGTTCGGTTTTCGAATCGCAAGGGGCTACCATGCAGTTATGGCACGCAGAGGCTCGTATGCGAAAGGCATCGCGAAGCGCGAGGAGATCCTCACCGTCGCACTCGACGTCATCGCGCGCACTGGCTACCGCCGCGCCTCCGTGCGCGAACTCGCCGAGGCCGTCGATCTGAGCCAAGCCGGACTCCTCCACTACTTCACCTCAAAGGAGGAGCTCTTCCAAGAGATTCTCCGCAAGCGCGACGACGTCGACCTGGCCACCTATGGCGGCGAGTCAGTCCACCCGATCGATGGACTCCTCGGTGTGATCTCCCACAATCAGGAGGTGCCGGGACTCGTGCAGCTCTATGTGCAGGTCTCGACCGATGCCTGCGACCCCGAACATCCTTCGCATGCGTTCTTTGTCGAGCGCTATGCGAGGATCCGCGATGTCTTCGCGCAGTTCGTCCGCGCCGAACAGGCCGCGGGCCGGATCGACGACGACGTCGACCCCGAACGCGTGGCCGCGCTGTTCGTCGCGGCCGCAGACGGCCTGCAGACCCAGTGGATGTTGGACCCGTCGATCGACATGGCGCAGCACATGCTGCATCTCTGGCACCTCATCACGCGCCGGGTCTGACGAGCGCTTTCGCGGTTCTGCGACAACGACCCCGCTGCACTCGGGGGTGTCGGGTGACCCCGGCGTTTGATGCTTAGCATCCTGGTCAAACGTTTTAGCTCGCGAGGGGGGTTGTGCGGATGTGGTCATCGGAAGCTAGTAGTCAGCCGTTGACCCAATCGATGAGGATTTGGGGCGATAAACTGAATGTGTTTTCCCGTGAGGGCTTGAGGAATCCCTGATGGGCTAGCGTGCTCCCCGCTCACGCGGGGATGATCCCCCGGGAGTGGGAAGACCGGGCCGGAGACTCGGGTGCTCCCCGCTCACGCGGGGATGATCCCGGTGATCCTGTGCATCTGGTTCTCGATGGCAAGTGCTCCCCGCTCACGCGGGGATGATCCCTCGAGCTGCTCACGCGTGACGACGTAATCGAGGTGCTCCCCGCTCACGCGGGGATGATCCTGCGAACATCAGGCCCCAGACGGCGTCGATCTTGTGCTCCCCGCTCACGCGGGGATGATCCCGCGTTCGGCGACTCGATCGTGACACCGCCAGCGTGCTCCCCGCTCACGCGGGGATGATCCCCCGTTCGACCTCATCATCTGGGCGCTCACGGCGTGCTCCCCGCTCACGCGGGGATGATCCGTCTGCCCACGGCCGAGCGACAGGCTGCCCGTCGTGCTCCCCGCTCACGCGGGGATGATCCAACTCGGTGCCGGGGTGGCGCAGTCGGTGGATTTCGTGCTCCCCGCTCACGCGGGGATGATCCCCAGCAAGGCCAGATGTCGCTCGAGATGATCGCGTGCTCCCCGCTCACGCGGGGATGATCCCCCGCGTACGCCCCGTTGCCTGTGATCTGCTCGGTGCTCCCCGCTCACGCGGGGATGATCCGTGCGGAGGCCGCCGCAGATCTCCGCGGCGTCCGTGCTCCCCGCTCACGCGGGGATGATCCCGGGCCTTGGAAGTAGACGACCTGGTCTCGCGGGTGCTCCCCGCTCACGCGGGGATGATCCCGCATTCGGCATGGTCCAAGCCGGCGTCCCCTAGTGCTCCCCGCTCACGCGGGGATGATCCCACCCGCAACACCACCGCACGAGCAACCCTCCTGTGCTCCCCGCTCACGCGGGGATGATCCGGCCCAACGGCAGTCACCATCGCAGCAGGCGAAGTGCTCCCCGCTCACGCGGGGATGATCCCCGATGTGGAAGGGGTCGACCGTGGCTGAGTGGGTGCTCCCCGCTCACGCGGGGATGATCCCTTCGAACCGGCGCATCCTCGGATGTTGATGATGTGCTCCCCGCTCACGCGGGGATGATCCGCGGACCGGCGTCATCAAGGCTTCGCCTTGGTCGTGCTCCCCGCTCACGCGGGGATGATCCCGACGGTTTGATTGACCTAATTCGTGCCATCAGGTGCTCCCCGCTCACGCGGGGATGATCCTGCGGCCGCGGCGTGCCTGGCATCCAGTGGCACGTGCTCCCCGCTCACGCGGGGATGATCCCGCCGGGCCGAACATCGCACCGGCCAGGAACAGGTGCTCCCCGCTCACGCGGGGATGATCCGTGACGCAGCCGGCCGCGCTCCAGCTCACGGAGGTGCTCCCCGCTCACGCGGGGATGATCCCATCCACACGCTGGCCCGGATGGTCTGTCCTCCGTGCTCCCCGCTCACGCGGGGATGATCCCCGGTCATATCCGGGTGGGATTCAAAGGTTCGCGTGCTCCCCGCTCACGCGGGGATGATCCGCAGAGAAGACTCCCGGATACAACCAAGACACAGTGCTCCCCGCTCACGCGGGGATGATCCGGCGTCGAAGGTGCTGGAGGGCACTCCCGAGGGGTGCTCCCCGCTCACGCGGGGATGATCCGTGGGATGCGGAGATTCGCCGGTTCGACACTGCGTGCTCCCCGCTCACGCGGGGATGATCCGGTCGACGATGTCGCAGAGTCATCCGTGACCCTGTGCTCCCCGCTCACGCGGGGATGATCCCATTCGGGCACAACTCCTCTCGTCGGGGTTATGGTGCTCCCCGCTCACGCGGGGATGATCCGCAGATGCTGCGGCCGACGCGTGGCGTGCCGGTGTGCTCCCCGCTCACGCGGGGATGATCCTCGACCATGCACTCCTCCAAGCCCCCGAACTCGGTGCTCCCCGCTCACGCGGGGATGATCCCGTTGAGGGGCCGGATGACATCGAGGAGTTCGAGTGCTCCCCGCTCACGCGGGGATGATCCCTCGACCCGGCGCATGAGCACGAGCTCCTCACCGTGCTCCCCGCTCACGCGGGGATGATCCCCGTTCGGGTAGCGGTCGGCGGCGAACTTCGAGGTGCTCCCCGCTCACGCGGGGATGATCCCTGACCGGGCGCTCCGTGCAGACCACGACACTGGTGCTCCCCGCTCACGCGGGGATGATCCCTGGTCGCGGGCCGCCTTCGCATGCTGCCTGGTGTGCTCCCCGCTCACGCGGGGATGATCCGACTGATGCGTCCACACCCAGCATCAGCTCACCGTGCTCCCCGCTCACGCGGGGATGATCCGTGACTGGCATCTCAATGTCGGTGCTCGAATCTGTGCTCCCCGCTCACGCGGGGATGATCCGAACGATGCGGCGAGCTTGTCGTTCGACCACTGGTGCTCCCCGCTCACGCGGGGATGATCCCTTCACGACGGTGTCCCAGTTCTGGACCAGCAGGTGCTCCCCGCTCACGCGGGGATGATCCCGGATTGTGCGATACAAAGTCGCTGGTCAGAGCGTGCTCCCCGCTCACGCGGGGATGATCCCATCGTGATGCCTGCGATTCAGGGCATCGGCGCGTGCTCCCCGCTCACGCGGGGATGATCCCTCGAAGGACACGGCGAAGCGCATCAACCAGACGTGCTCCCCGCTCACGCGGGGATGATCCCTTGGCGACCTCGTTCTCGCCGCTCGGGTTGGCGTGCTCCCCGCTCACGCGGGGATGATCCTGCGACGGCACCTGCGACCTCTGGGAGGAGTGCGTGCTCCCCGCTCACGCGGGGATGATCCGCGGAGGGTCGCTGAGGCCGAAGCTGAGAGGGTGTGCTCCCCGCTCACGCGGGGATGATCCCTGCTCTCGCACGCCGATTCAAGGTCGACGTTTGTGCTCCCCGCTCACGCGGGGATGATCCCAGCGACGCGCAATCGACTGCGCCTGCACCATCGTGCTCCCCGCTCACGCGGGGATGATCCGGACACGTCCAGGATGGTCCCAATGTCTCGGAGGTGCTCCCCGCTCACGCGGGGATGATCCTGGATCACCGTCGCCGAAGCGGCCACGCTCGTCGTGCTCCCCGCTCACGCGGGGATGATCCGATTCCGGCGCCGGCCGCGATGACACCGGCGATGTGCTCCCCGCTCACGCGGGGATGATCCGCGCGGAACGCTTGTGCCATTACTCGGTCTCTTGTGCTCCCCGCTCACGCGGGGATGATCCGAGCTACTACAGAATCCAGGAAGGACTCATCATGTGCTCCCCGCTCACGCGGGGATGATCCCGAGAGGCCTGGGACGGGGAAGGCGATGGCGGCGTGCTCCCCGCTCACGCGGGGATGATCCGCGCGGAACGCTTGTGCCATTACTCGGTCTCTTGTGCTCCCCGCTCACGCGGGGATGATCCCGAGAGGCCTGGGACGGGGAAGGCGATGGCGGCGTGCTCCCCGCTCACGCGGGGATGATCCGCCGGACTCCTCCTCGGTCGTTGCACCCGCCGAGTGCTCCCCGCTCACGCGGGGATGATCCTCCTCCCCGACATAACGAAAGGCACACCATGTCGTGCTCCCCGCTCACGCGGGGATGATCCGGTGTAGTAGTCGCCGACGATCTCACCCTGGAAGTGCTCCCCGCTCACGCGGGGATGATCCGCACCGCCTGAACGCCCGGCTCGTCGAGTGGATGTGCTCCCCGCTCACGCGGGGATGATCCCGGGGCGCCCTGGTTCGTGTAGTCAGCGGCGAGGTGCTCCCCGCTCACGCGGGGATGATCCGGACCATGTGGCGTCCCGGCCGCGCCCCAGCTCGTGCTCCCCGCTCACGCGGGGATGATCCCCTGCGGGGTGCGGACATGGAGGGCGCGAACCTGTGCTCCCCGCTCACGCGGGGATGATCCGCTCTTGGACTGCTTGCACCAGGGGGATGCACAGTGCTCCCCGCTCACGCGGGGATGATCCCATGACCGACGACTACGGCCCCCGTGCTGACACGTGCTTCCCGCTCACGCGGGGATGATCCCTCGGGTCGCCCGTCCGTGAGCCGCAGAACGATGTGCTCCCCGCTCACGCGGGGATGATCCCCGCTGGCGCTGGGGCCGCAGCATTCGCGCATGGTGCTCCCCGCTCACGCGGGGATGATCCCTTCCCCCAGCTCAAGGATCTCGCGGGTAAGAAGTGCTCCCCGCTCACGCGGGGATGATCCCGCGACCAGGCGTCGCCGAAGAGGTGAAACATGGTGCTCCCCGCTCACGCGGGGATGATCCGTACCGACGCCCCACGAGATAGTTTGTCGTGGTGTGCTCCCCGCTCACGCGGGGATGATCCCGCGCCTTCGTCGACGAGCGCAGCGCCGACGAGGTGCTCCCCGCTCACGCGGGGATGATCCCAGCGGTCGCTGACGCAGCCGGGATCACACGCCGTGCTCCCCGCTCACGTGGGGATGATCCCCATAGAGATACATGAATTGGCGCGAGTAACCGGTGCTCCCCGCTCACGCGGGGATGATCCGATGATCTCAAGCGACGCCTGCCGCTGCTCGTCGTGCTCCCCGCTCACGCGGGGATGATCCCCCACTCGGTTTTGTGTCGGTTTGGTCTGGGTTGTGCTCCCCGCTCACGCGGGGATGATCCGCGTGCCGCTGTCGTGTGGGCTGTAAGGGCGGAGTGCTCCCCGCTCACGCGGGGATGATCCCGGCGCAAAGCCTGTATTTCAAGCTCACGACACGTGCTCCCCGCTCACGCGGGGATGATCCGAACAGCAGCGGATGCGCCGCGAGGATCCCGAGGTGCTCCCCGCTCACGCGGGGATGATCCTCACCCGCGACGGACGCATGTTCACCCTTTGTGGTGCTCCCCGCTCACGCGGGGATGATCCCACGTCGAGGTTGGATGCGTTGGTTCGGTGGGGGTGCTCCCCGCTCACGCGGGGATGATCCCTTCCGGTATCGGGGTGCCCCATCTGGCGATCAGTGCTCCCCGCTCACGCGGGGATGATCCCCACGTGCCGACGGGCGGGCATCGGCTGCGCCGGTGCTCCCCGCTCACGCGGGGATGATCCCGGCGACACCGTCCTCGTCGGCGCCACAGCCCTGTGCTCCCCGCTCACGCGGGGATGATCCGGACTCCGATCGCGACGACTGTGATCAGGGTGAGTGCTCCCCGCTCACGCGGGGATGATCCGTACCCGCCCAAGGTGTCGTTCTACCAAGACCCGTGCTCCCCGCTCACGCGGGGATGATCCGTGGTAGGACAGGTCGCCACCGTCGACCTTCCTGTGCTCCCCGCTCACGCGGGGATGATCCCGCGAGATGGTAGGTCCAGATGATGTCCACGATGTGCTCCCCGCTCACGCGGGGATGATCCCAGGAGAAGAACCATGGATTTCACTCAGCTCATGTGCTCCCCGCTCACGCGGGGATGATCCCGACATGACGGCGCCGACGTCGTCGGCAGTGCCGTGCTCCCCGCTTACGCGGGGATGATCCCGAGTTCGCCCCTTGAGCGTTGGTGGTGGCGACGTGCTCCCCGCTCACGCGGGGATGATCCCCGATACCTGCACACGGGGTAGCCGAGGTACCTCAAACACACTCACCTGTGATCGTGCGCACGTGCGCACGTGCGCGGTTTCAGCGTATCGGCGAGTCGTGACACGCGGCCGAGCGGCACTCTCCTTGCCCACAACCGCGGGGCCGGGCGTCGTACCGTTGAGGGATGGAGAGTTTCAACGGGCGGTGGAATCACAACGTTCACTATCCCTCATGAGTCGTCTCATGAGAGGGAGGTGCGCACGCCCCACCCACGGTGGCATACGTGCATCAGCTCTAAACAAGGAACGCGCGTCTGACACCAGCCGTGCAGGGAGGTTTGTCGACGGCTCGTGACGGGCATGCCGATGGTCGACCGGCGCGGACAAGCAGCTCTGTCGGGGATCACCGTTCCGGGTCAGTCCGTACGGCAACCATCGAGTGGCTGCCGGCCGTGTGGAGTGCCGTGCACACTTACGGAACTCGCCTTGCGTCACGGACCGTTTGACGCATCGGCCGGGACGACCAGCGGGACATGAGGCGCACGACCTATCGCATGCACGCTTCATGCGCTCGGGGGCGCCCTGCCCAGACCCCGGTGGACATCCCACGGAACCACAGCGGGATCATCACCTGACTGGCCCTTCCTCATCGGCACCTCAAAGAAAGCCACCCTGTCGCCTGCACGTGAGGGAAGCCCTCGCCGATCGCCAGGTCGAGCAAAAGCGGCTGACCACGGACGCCCGTCGGCGCCAGCAAGACGAAGGCGTCAAGGCCCCGCAAGCCTCGTCGCCGCGGTGTCCAAGTGCTATTGGATTGCTGAGCGCTCGTCGACTCACCCACTCAGGGGCAGATCTGCTACATATGTAGCATAAAGCAACGCGTTGTGCTACATATATAGCAGTTGCTTCGCGGAGGGCGGGGCTCGCTGGTCGATGGGGTAGCGAAGTGAAATGGATGAAGTCGGGGTTATCGGTGCTGGGGGCCTTGGTCCTTGCGCTCGGATTTGCGATCGCGCCTACGGCAGGGGCGAGTGCAACTGAATCGACCCCCGAGCTTGATGAGCTCGAGGCGGATGTCCGCGCGTTCTTCACGGAGTACGGCGTCGCTGCACAGACTCAGAACGACCTTGTCGACGAGTTGCGTGCCGGAGAACTATGGGACTCGCTGTCGGGCGCGTCTCCTGTCAGCGAGGTGACGACACAGACAACGACCCACCATCAGGCCATCAGCACATTCGCAGACGGCTCGATAGCGGTCAGTCGGGTCGAGAACGCCGTTGCGTCTGAGAATGACAGTTCGGCGCGCGGCGTGACGGGGTGCTCCGCATGGACGTCAGGCGCCAACCAGCATCGCGATGGTTGCAAGGTCGACATGTGTGGGTGGGCGCGGTCGCGATGTCCTTCTACTCCGATTTCACGTTTGTCGACAACGGTTATGACTACATCCGGAGTGTCTACTCGGATGGATGGAGCGTCGGATGTGCAACGAGCGTGAGCCGACAGAGTTTCGGAATCGTCAAGCAGTACGAGAACGCTGGCGGCCCGGCCGATGCGCGACTGGTGATCAGCGCCCAGAACTGCGCCTACCCCTTCAAATGACGTTCACCCTCCGCCTGCGCGTCGGCGCGTCGGTGGGGGCGGCGTCAGCGACGAGTGGTGACACGGCGGTTGCTATGTCGTGTTGAGCGCTAGCCGGTTTCGTACGAGACTAAACGGAAGGAGATGAAAGAGATGAACTTGATCGTCTGGAACCTGGTGTCCATCGGCGGATCGATCGCGGCGGCAGGAGTCATCGCGGGAGTGACGGTGTTTGTTGTCGGTCGATACCGGCGTGGACGCCTCGCACCCGCGAGCGGACAGAACGACTAACGAGCGAGGGGCGGGGCCGTAGGACTGTCAGGTCCGCGGCCCCGCCATCCGATTTGAGAGGGGATCAAGACGATGAGAGTCACGGCAGCCTTCCTCGAAGTGCTCAGATACCTCACGTCACAGTCGGAGTCGATCTGGGGCCTACAGGTCTGCAAGGCCACGGGCCTTCCCTCCGGGACTGTCTACCCGATTCTCAGCCGCCTTGAGGAGTACGGGTGGATCGAGGGCGTGTGGGACGAGTCCGATAACAAGGGGCCGAGAAGGCGCCTGTACCGGTTCACAACGATCGGGAAGTCCGAAGTAGCGAAGTTGATCGAGTCGCGGGCTGAGAAGTTTCGAGTGGTCCCGCAACGGAAGGCCGTGACGACGTGATCGAGCGAATGACGTTGACGTTCGCCGTTGCGATCGTGCCGGCACGGCAGCGCAGGGATCGACGTGAGGAGTGGTCCTCTGACCTCACATTCGCGCGAGAGTTGGGGATGCGCCGAAGCTCGGTTCTCTGGGGCATCGTTCGTGTGGCAATGCGTGCCGCTCGGCTCAGGCCGGTCATTGCGATCGTGAGTTGCGCTTTCGTGGGGGTTGCGGTGATGCTCGCCACCGTGTCCGGCCTTCTCACCCTCATCGAGATAGTCCCCATCATCGCGTTGACGGGTCTGCTCGTCGTCCCGTCGACCGGTCCTTGGGACTCATTCACGGTTAAGAGCGGGATCGCTGCTGTCGTGTGTGTCTTCGTTCTAACGACCTTTTCTCGGGCGCCTCATCTGGTCGATGTGAGCAGTCCTACGACGGCGCTCGTGCTAGGCACGACCTACGCTGGGCTCTGGCTCGCCACCTGGCGGGTGGCCCTCTCCATCTTCGAGTCGTTCCTAGGTCTTCAGCGATGGCACCAGATGACCGGCTCAGGGGGATCATCGCTCGCTCTGCTCGGCCTGGCCACCGTCGGCCTTCAGCGGAGCACGTCACCGAGCGATCCAGCAACGACCATGGCGACCCTATTGGGGCTAGCGATGCTCACCCTGGGTATCCTCGTCGCGGTGGCGGTCACAACTCCGGCTGTGGCGCGGCGGCTGCGGCTCCGTGCGCGCGCGACGCACTGAGTCGCCCGGGGCGACATCCGTCAACCAGGGGTCTGTCCGCTAAACGGCGTGTGGGGTTCGGCGGTCCTCAGGCGCGGTAAGCAGCACGGCGGACGTGGAACGCCTCGACAGACTCGTTGCGGCGGCGTGCAGGTGTCGCACCGTTCATGCCATCCGGAAGGGCGTGGACGAGCACGGCTTCGAGGATCAGACTCGCCGCCTGGTACTGCCACAACGGAGTGCGGCCCACCCACTCCGCGGCAACGGTCGTCACATCGATGCCCGGCCCCGCCTGCTCGGGTAGTGCGGCGTTGTACTCGCGACGGGTGCGTTCGATCCGTTCCGCGATCCGCGCCCGCTGATGCACCCACATCGCCTTGTCGATCAACCCGTCGTAGTGGTCATCATCCAGCCTGGCCAGGCGTTCCCGGTCGATGTCGAGTCTCGTGGCGAGGCCGACCCGCGCGGCCGGATCCGCGGCGGGCGTCGCACGCCTGGCCGGGCCGAGGGTGATCTGCTCGAACGCCGCGAGCACCGCTTCCTCCACGAGCTTTTCAATGTCGGTGGAGCGGATCGAACGGTTGCACCCGCCCGTCGTAGCCTGCACACACTGATACACCCCGCCTCGATGAACCATCGCCCGCCCGCAATCAGAGCAGCGGATCAGCCCCGAGAACGGATACATGCGTTTCGCCACCCCGCTACCGGGCTGATGGAAGTTCCGAGCCTGCTTACGGGCCGCGACGTGCGCGATTGACCGGGTGCGGCACCGAGCCACCAATCGCATGCGGCCCTCGGGAGTCAGAGACGCATTGCGATGCGTGCGCGTCATGGCCGGAACCGATCACCCCACTGGTCGAGAGCGTTCAGCATGAATGCGCTGTCCAGTGAGTAGATCCGCTCTCGACCTTGCAGACCGACCCTGATAAGTCCCGCCTCTTCGAGCTGGCGGAGGTGGCGGCTCGTGGTCTGCCAACTGTTATCCATTCGGCCAGCAATCTTCCCTGAGGTCTGCGAACCGCCGTTTGCCAGCAGGGTCACCAAGATCGCGCGTCTAGTTCGGTGCGACAGCGCCGCGAACACTGAATCCAAACGGTCCAGGTCTGCGAGGCCAGGGATGCGGTCAGGCGTCGGCATTCAGCACAACCGGCACAAACTCGTCGAAGACCAGCCCACGGTCCACAACCTCAGGGGTATGGGGCTCGACGAGGTTCGCGAGCCGCGACCAGATTGGGATCAGATCGGGATGCTCGTGCGCGGGACCCATCACGCCGGGGACCCATTTAGCAAGCTCGATGTACCGCAGTGGGGCGGACACCGAACGGAACAGCAGCGGGGGCTCTTCAGCGATGAAGCCCAGCCGATGCAAGGCCGCCCAGCTTTCTGGCAGCACGCGCTCGAACTCTTCGGCAGCGCCCGTTGAGACGTAGTACGTGCCGAACGTCACCTCTTCTTCAAATCTTTGATCAGCCATGTTGCTTACTGTAAGCGAAATTGCTTAGCGACTCAAGGGCAGAAGGCGAAGCTTCAACAACCTCATGGCCAGCATCAGCACGTGCTCCCCGCTCACGCGGGGATGATCCCCGGGTCATCGTGGAGGCGTATCGGGCGAAACCACTGTTCGACGCGTACAAGGACGACCCCGAGTTCGGGCACCGGCTGCTTGCCGGCGACGCCCGCGACGCCCGCGACGCCCGCGACGCCGGCGAGCGATGGTGGACCGGACGGCGTGGCGGATCTGCACGGACAACTCCTGGTGGAGCGTGTTCGGGAAGAGGCGCGGCCGCAACGGCAAGAAGCCCGGCCCGCCGGTCCACGACGACCTCTGCACCGTGACCGACAAGACGTGACCGACGAGAAGGGTCGCGTCAGGCACGAGTTCACCGCCGACGGGCCGAACGAGCTCTGGCTGATCGACATCACCGAACACAGGACCGCGGAGGGCGAGATCTACCTCTGTGCGATCAAGGACGCGTTCTCGGGTCGGATCGTCGGCTACTCCACCGACTCCAGGATGAAGTCTCGGCTGGCCGCATCGTTGTGCGCGGCCCCGCGCGTCCGTGCAGCTACTCTCGCCGCCCGCTACAACACGTTCTGAGATTGCAACCATTCCACGAGTGGGGGTGAGGGGTGTGGCCCGTTTTCCTGTGCGATGGGGTTTGAGTTCTCGTTGAATCGAGAGTGATCGCGGTGGGTGACGCTGCCTCCAGTTGGCGGTGGTGCTCTGCTTAGCCGAGGATCAGAGTGATCACGCCCGCGAGGACGCTCACATGGACGATGGTCCAGGTGAGCGTTCTTCTGCGTGTTTTGTCGGGGTGTAGGAAGGGAAGTGACGGCCATCTCAGGGTGGTGGCCGCGATGCCTGTTGCGTACACTGCGACGGGCAGCAGCCACAACCATGGGGAGATGTTTCCCCATGGCGTCAGCGTGCGTGCGATCAGCAACAGTGTTGCGGCGTCGAGGGCGCTCATCGTCAGTTCGAGTCGGCTCTTCGGCGCGAACGGCTTGTTGCGTGTGAACGCGGTGATTGTGAAGAGCGCGGTGAACGCGAGAGCGAGTGTTCCGGTGAGGTATTCCATCATGAGGTGCCCAGCAGCATGAACCCGAGGTCGTCGACGGGTGCGGCGGTGTTGTTCAGGATAACGACGGCTCGTTCTGATTCGCGGTCGAAACCAATCCAGCTGGTGAATCCGCCGGTGGCTCCATTGTGCCAGGTGACGTTATCGGTCGTGATCCAGGCGTAGCCGATGGTGCGCCCCTTTCCTGCCTGGCTGTGCGGGAACGTGGCCTTCACCCCCGGCGCTGTCTGGTGGAGTTGCGCAGTGGCGTATCTGACCATGTCTGTCAGAGTCGATCGCACGCTGCCTGCGGGGGCGTCTGCGCCGAGGGTCCACGGATCGCTCGTCCGGCCGGAAGCGGTGTAGCCGGTCGGGGCATCGGGGGCGAGGTCATCGGGGGATGTGGGGGCGAAGGAGCCCGTCATCCCGAGCGGTTCGAACACTCTCTCTGAGAGAAGGGAGGGGTAATCGGCGTCGGCGGCTGAGGCAAGTGCTTGGCCCAGGAGCGCGAAACCGAAGTTCGAGTAGAGGAATTCCTTCTCGTTCAGCTGGGCGTCGCGAGCGCTTGCGAGCAGTTCAGCGACGCTGGCACCGTAAGGATCGCTGGCGCGAAGCTTGGAGATGATTGCGGAGAGAATCTGACCGGGAGAGGCGGCCAGTCGAGGTAGGCCGCTGTGATGGGTTGCGAGTTCGGTCAGGGTGATCGACGCTGCCGGGGTTGTGCCGAGATCGAGAAGCTCCCCAAGGGTTGTGTCGGCCGCAACCTCACCCCGGTCTATCGCCTCGGCGAGCAATGATCCCGTCATCGTCTTGGTCACTGAGCCGATCTCGTACTCCGTGCCGCCGGTGGCTCCGAAATGCGCTTCACGCACTGTCCCACCATCGATCACGGCGACGCTCACCCGGTCACGCACGCTTGGCGACTCCTCGAGCAGCTGACGCACCTCGGCAACGAGCTCGGAGTCGCCGCTGGTCACGGTGGAAAGCGCGGGCGGGCGGGGGATCGCCACCGCGCCGACAGTGAACGTGGCGATAGCAGCGACGATCGCGACCACGATCGTTCTCCGCGCGCGCATCATGAGGTTCTCCGGGCTGCGGCGAGGATCACGAGCAGGGGAACGACCCTCTCTGGCGGAATGGCGTACCGTCCCCGCCCAGCGGCGGCGAGCCATCCCTGCGCGAGGAGTTGATTGAGGTGGTGATAGAGCTGGCCCGTCGTACCCATGCCTTCGCCAGCCGACAACTCTGCGACAGAGCTGGCACCCTCGATGACTGCGTGCAGGAGCTTGAGACGAACAGGATTCCCCAGGGAGGCGAGGCTCGACGCGGCGACGCTCCACTCTTCTCCCAAAAGCCGCTCCACGGGAAGTCCGATCTGCCATTCGACCGGGCCAGCCGCGGTATGCACAACACCCGCATAGAACACCGCGCCCGGGGCTGACACACGTCGCTTGATGCCATCGAGCACCCACATCGTCCCAGACGATTCAGCTGGCGATCGTTCGAGAGCCTGCTCCGCGTTGGCCTCAAGAGCCTCCACCCTGCTCGCGAGCGCGGCCAGTGCCGCAGACACCCCACCATCCGGCTCCATAAGTCCAGTATTACGAAGTTACATACATGTCGCAAACTGAAAGCGTTGACGAGGAACTAGTCCAGGCCCACGGTCGCGGAGTGGATCAAGGACGATCAGTGGCGTCATCGCCGTTCCGGTTGTTCTCAGGCGGCCGGTTCTGAGCGGGCGGGCCCTCGGGTGGGCTGGACTCGCGCGGTGGGCCCAGGATTTCGTGGCGGAGTTCTTGGGGCATCCCTTGGGGCCGGTCGCCTGTCTTGCTTCGCCGTGAGTCCCGGACTTCCAGGCCGCCTAGTACTACGGTTCAGGACGAACTGTGCCTCTGTAGCCCTACAAGCCCATTCCTCGCTTGCGCATCTGCGAGGCTTTGCTCCAGCCGCTGCGGCGTCCGCCGATGCTTTGTCGGTCTTCGTCAGGCCTCATCATGAGTGTGATCCCGTCGAAGTCGACGGGCTCCCAATGATGACCATGCACCCGAAACTCGAGTCGCTGTTCATTGCGCGCAGAGATCACGAGAATGGCGCGACCTGCGCCCACCATCATGATGGTTTTCTCCCACATAAGTTCGCGCACGCGCTTCGACACGTGCCCCACGAAGACCCCTGCCGATACCTCGAGCAACCACCGGGTGAGGTATCCGCGCAGGCCCGGTGGACAAGCGGTGAGGACGAGCACCATCATGGCTCGTCGTCTCCATAGGCTGTGCCACCTGCAACCGCCTTCCTGGTGCCATCCCAAAGCTGCACGACATTCTCGCCCAGACCCATGTCGATATCGTCAGGGTTCTCTGTTGGTAAAAGCAGGTGCTGGATGTCTCGCACACAACGATTCAAAAATGCCCCGCCGCGAAAATGATCGCGCAGCGAGTGGCGTGCGGCGCTCGCGATGTCGAGCGCCGACTGAGCTGCGAGGTCGAAGGCGAGGGGGATCGTGAGTTCGGCCTTGTAGAGATCTGCGACATCATAGACGAACGAACGAACATGGCCGGTGTGGACGAAACCAAGTCCAGGTGAGCAGCCAAGCGCCACGACAACGGAGTGCACGACCCCATAGAGACTTGTGTTCGCAGCCGACAACGCTTGGTTCACGGGGTCGCTGTCCTCGAACACGTCGATGTCGTAGTCGCGACCAGCCCACGGGATACCTGTTCGTTCGGAGTGCTCCCGATAGGCGCGCCGAACTCTGGCTCCCTCACGCCCGCGCAACTGCTGCATCGTCAAACGACTTGTGTCTTCCCCGGGAAAACGCATTGCGTACATTTCACGTGCGACACGCAGCCGGGAACTCTGATTGGCGAAGAGGTTCGCCTGAGCTTCGAGAAGCCGTGAACTGTGAGCGAGGCTTCGCCCGTGCGCGTAGTAGCGCACCCCCTCTTCGCCGACCCATACTGCGGTGGATCCGCTTTCCGCGAGGAGCACCATGGCCTGCTGGCTCACTGTAGTACCTGGCCCAAGAAGCAGGGTGCCGAGCGAGGCGGCGGGAATGTGCACGGTTCCGCGCTCATCGCGTGCTGTGATCGCGTTGCTCTCCCGGTGGATCACACATCGTTCCAGGTAAAGAAAGGAGAGCCTGTCTTGTGCGCGAACAAGCTCTGGAAGTGACGGTGGTGGCGCTCCCCGGTTTGGCATGTCAACGCACCGGTGCCACCGTGAGCAGTCCGCATCCGTAGCCCTTTGCGCGGCCTAGGCCATGGGTCAGCGTATGTATGAAGCGTTCCCGGTCGGAGACGGTGAGTATTCCGTCGAAGGTCGCGATTCGCAGTGTGACAGCGGCTGTTCCCCGCCGAAAATTCAGTGTTTCCCGTCGCGTGACGCCAACGGATGCTTCTCCGCCGGCGTTCCTCATGACGGCGAAACCTGCGGCATTCTCACGCTCGAGAAGCCAGCCGAGTTGCTGCGACGGGGTGACGTGGCCGAGTGGTTTTCCTCGTTGTCCCGCTTGCACGCGCACGTTGCGCACGGGGTTAGCCGTGAGTCGGAACGCCCATTCCTGACCCGTTGCTAACTGTGCAAGAAACTGTGAGTACGGCCGGGACTCCCACGAGATGAGGCTTGGCCAGCCAGCCTGTTCATTGAGATGCTCGAGGTCGGGCTGGTCCGGGCTCGAGATGTAGAGCACGGCACGTGGGCCACCGGAGTCGAGCCGCCAGAGAATCCGTCCGCGTTCCGAACCGGACTCGGGCTCCGGGAATCCCGCGAGCACGGCAGCATGCATCGCGTGAGGCGAGGAGAGGAGCTTCGCGGCCCCGCGTCGACGCGGGTTTATGGGAAAGCGCGTGAGAAACATCATTCGCCTTTCTCGAGATGGCCGATGGGGTCGTGGGGGTCATCGATGGGATCGACGGGACGACCTTTCCGGTGGGGGTTCTCGACGTCGATGTAGAACGAACGGACGCTACGCCAGCCGTGCTCACGCCGTCGAGGGTCGAAGCTTAGCGGAACGTCTCGCTGTAGTCCGGTCGAAGCGTCTCCCTGGGCGGCATCCACGATGATCTCGATCGAGCGCGTGGCCTCCGCCACCGAGCGTTGATAGCGTTCCCGCGCTCGCCAGGGGGTCTCACGAAGGGCGTCCTCGATCGTGCCGTGGTGATGCGACACCCATAGTGGTCCTGCCGGTGGAAAGGCGCGACGCCCCAGATAGAGCGGATACACCGGTCGAGCGAGCGCTTCTGCGAAACCGCGCAGCTGCGCTTCCGGACCTTCTAGCGCCGCGAGGAAGACCGCATCGGCAAGGTAGTAGCGCTGCGAAATGGGCATAGCCTTACCGCCGTCAAGCGGGACCGCGGTGTGAAAATCGCGTTCGACCGCACCGGGCTGGTCCACGCGAACGCCGAAGCGAAGCCCATCGAACTCGTCCAGACCCTCACTACGATCCATGCCGAGTGCGGCCGCGATGAGACCGATCACTCCGCTCTTCGTCGGTGCCATCTCGGTGGCTCGTGTGGAGAAGCGGCTGCGGGACCCCCACGATTGCATGGGACCGGTGAGCTCGATGAGCAGTGTGCTCACTGCTGCTCCGGAAGTCGGGATGCCACGAACTCGCCCAGATTGGCCACGAGAGCGTCGAGGGTGACTTTCTCACCGAGTTCGTTGAGTGCGTCCGTTTTCCCCGTCGATACAACCCAGCTCTTCACGGGCTTGGTGCCGTAGTTGCCATCGATGTCCTTGACGTGCTCGACGAGCCGCTGTGCCGCGCTGCGGATGCGGTCGGTCTCGACCGGCTCCTCGAACGCGCCCACAAGATTCACGGGCTGCGTGTCGCGCACGCTCACCACGACGGCGTCCGGAAGCGTGCGATTGGCGAAGGTGTTCTGCTTACCGGTGGGCATGCTCGTCACGAAAGCAAAGAGGAAGGCCTCCACGGCTCGGCGGGTCACCTCGGTATTGCCGAGGTTGACGAACAGAGCATTCGCGTCGATCGTCGCGTAGCGGTAGAGCGTGGAGGAATTGAACTCGACTGTGCCGATCATGCCAGCGCCGGCATCCTCTTTCTCTTTATCGTCGGCCTTGTGATCGTCGATCGCCGTGAAGTAGTCGAATTCGCTCTCCACTTTGTGAACGCCGATCGCATGAGCGACCTGAACGGAGGCATCCACATTGAGGTCGCTCATCTCGGCGACCATGCGACCGAAAAGCGAGATGTCTACCGAGTGCTCGGTGTTAAGTGCTTTCTTGAGTTCCGCCGACTTGAGGGACGCGATCGCGTCATCGCTCGAGTTCGCGGTCACTGCTGCTTCGGCGAGATGGTCGAGCTGGCGGTTGCTGAGGAACACCAGGTACCCGGTCTCCTCGGGGAGCGGATTCTCCTTGGTCGACTTGCGGGGCGCCGTCAGCTTGAAGCCGGCGGCCTTGAAGGCTTCGGTGGCGAGTTCCTGAGCGCGTTCGGCCTTGATCGAGGCATCCGCGGCGACGATTCTCTCGCCGAGAAGCTCTACAACGCGTTTCGTGCGCACTCCCAACTCGCTCACAGCGAGGCGCTGGTTGAACGCGAGTCGCGTGGCGCGCTTCCACGCCTGGCTTGAGACGCGTGCGCGCTGCACGCCGCCGAAGAGAGCGGTTTTCGGACTCCCGGTGTCGTCCCGGTTGAGGTTGCTCGGTGGAACGGTGTGGAGGATGCTGACATCGATGATGGTGCGGTTCATGAGATTGCTCCTGTCGTAAAAAGGTGTGCGGGTCCGTGGGTCAGTTCGTCGGGCTCAGGACGGCATCGCCGTCGGAGTCCTGAAGGGAGGTGTCGTCGGCATCGTCTTCGACCCAGCGAAGTCGGTAGAAGTCGCGCCCCCATGAATTGCGCACCGCCGCGGCGAAGCGCGGCTGCTGCAAATGGAGCAGATCGCGGGCGAAGCGCTCGTAGTCGAGGGGGACCGAGTGCGCCCGGAATTGCTGGACGAGCCCTCGCGCATGGCGTGTGAGTTCATCCCAGCCTGACGCCGTCGCGAGCGCGGTGAAACGCCGCCGCACCGCCTCCTCGCTCGTGTGTTTGGCCAGGAGGCGGGCCGAGCGGCCGAAGGAATAGCCGGTCCGGTGCATCCTGCCCTCGCGCTGCGACTGCTGATGCACGGCGAAGAGGGTGAGAGCGGCGTAGACGGCTCGCTCCGCGTCTGTCGGTGCATCCGGCAGCCGGAGATCGTCGGGGTAAAGTCCGGCCGTGGTGTACTCGATGAGCCGCACGTCGTCGCCAGGAGCTTTTCCGACGCCGCGTCGCAGCAGCGCCAAACGCGCGACATCCGATGAGGCGTCACGATCGACGTATCCCGACTGCAGCCGGCGAATGATCGTGCCGACGTGCGTGCCGACGTCCGGGTAGAGGGTCTCCCTGTGTTCGCTCGTCATGCCGTTTCCTTCCGTGTGGTGAGGTCGAATGCCGCGTGGATGTCGCGCTGGAACCAGTTGTCGGCGCGCGAGCTGGTGATCAGTTCCGTGTGACCGCCTAGGCCTGACACGTCGCGCCCGGCCCAGGCAGCCGGCTTGGCATTGGCGAGCAGGGCGCCGCCAAGCGCGAGCAGGATTCCGCGTGCGATGGACTTCCATTCCTCCAGTGCATGCGTCGGGTCGGTCGCTGTCGAGAGCTCGGCCAGCCAGCGGCGGTAGGGGACGTCGAGGCCTGCATAGGCCGCCGTCTCGGCGGATGACCTGGCCGCGTCGGCCGCACCACCCGCGGCCTTCTCCAGGTTGCCCGCGAGATTCTTGAGCGCACGCACCCCCTCGTCGGCCAGAGAGACCGCACGTTCCGCACACTGCCCCAGCTGAGGCTGCTCGCTGTTCAGCACGGCTAAGGGGACGAGCATGCGGTCGTCGATCACCTCGTCGATCACCGAGTTGTTGCTGCCGTAGATGACTCCGATGGCCCGTATCTGCACCCCGAAGTCGCGGGGGAGTCGCTCGTTGTTGACGAGCTGGGAGACCCACTGAACTGAGGTGGGCGGAAGAAACCTGTCGGCGGTCTTGCCCGTCGTTACGAACGTCGTGCGCGGAAGGAGCGCAGAGATGCCGCGCCATAAGGCACGTGCAGGCTGATGCTCCCGAGGCATGTAGACCGTGTGTCCCGCTTTCTTGCTTTGGGGATCGCTGAAACGCCAGGCCGTCATCGGCTCCTTGAGTTGCATGCTCTGCGGCGTGAGAGGGTCGCCATAGCTCAGCAGGGTCTCTACGATGCCGTCTCCATCGGAGACGAGACGGATACGTCTGCTCTGCCAGGTATAGAGGCTCACCGGCCCGTGGGGAAGTGCGTCGCGGCGCCCCGAGGAGGTGTCGGCCTCAGCTCGTTCCCAGGGTGCGACGTCTCGATCCGCTTCCGGCTCGAGATAGCTTCCGGCACCGACCAGATTGAGCAGCAGGGTCTCTCGCAGAGAGGCGCCCTCGAGCACGAGCCCGCCCAGGTGGCCGGACCAGGCGATCCCGAGTGGATAACCCTTTCCTCCCTTGACACGTTCGTCACCGACCGCCCCCGACTTGATGCCGCTCGCGTCGAAGGCCTGCGCATTCACGAGCCAGCGGGCGGCTTCGGCAAAGCTCAGCCGATCGATACCATCTCCGGCCCGGTTCGTGAAGAGCCGACTGTTGCTCGGCAGATCGAAGATGAGCTGGGTGACATCTTTCAGCTCGCCTTTCTTTGTATGCAGATCGGCGACCTGAAAGAAAGGACGCGTCGGATGGAGAAGGTCGAACCGCTCGCGACATGGCGTCAAGTAACGCTCCACCACACCGGCGGGCAACCCTTCGTTCCACATCCGCTCCCAGCTTGCCGAGCTGAGGTCCTCGTCGAGGGCGCGGTAGAGGATCGCGAGCAGCAGGCGGGTGAGGGCGAAGCTCTGCGTGGCGATCTCTCCGGTGATCTCGCGAATGTCGTCGGCTTGTCGAAAGGCTTCGAGTAGCGAGACATCGTGTTCTCTGCCGTCGCGATAGAGCACGGTGATCCATGGTTCATCGAGGAGATTGAAATTCGTAGTGCGCTCTGGAGTCATTGTCATCGGGGATCGCCTCCAATCCGGTTTCGGGGTTGTAGTGAAGGGCGTGGTGTGACAGCCGGGCGTTGCCGTCCTGGTCGAGCACGACGAGGAGCTCCCGTCTGAGGGCGTAGCTGGAGTTCCAGGCGGCAGGTCTGTGCGGACTGTTCTCGAGTTCGGTGATGAGACCGTCGATCAGCCATGGACGTGACATTCTGGCGGGCAGGCGGATGGCGCATCCCAGGATCGTCTCTGCGAGCCATTGGGGAGGCGGCGCGTCCTGCGGCACCTCGAGATCCTTGTTGTTCGCCAGCCATGTTGGGGTTCGAAGCACGCCGTTCTCGTCGCGTTGCAGGACGAGCACTTCTACGGTGTCTTCGCCGTCTCGAACCGAGGCACGCCCGCGCTGCTCTGAGGCAGGGTCGTCGGCGTGCGCATGCACCCAGCCGATCATGCTCGCGTCATTGCCGGGTTTCGGCACGGGGCCGAGCAGGAATGCGCCGGCATCGTTGCGCTTCTTGTCTTCTACCCGTTCGTGGGTGTCATGGGCGTTCGCGATCACATCTTGCCACTCAGCCGGTCCGAGCTGCTCCTCGCCGTACACTGCCTGCACCAGCCGAGGGATGTCGTCGGGGAGCGAAAGCTTGGTCACCTCGCCGATCGCCGCGAGTGTGCGATAGAGCACGTACGGACTGTAGACCGCCATCGAGCCTCTGACGGGCTCGGGCGGCGTCTGCGCCCAGTCGACTCCAGTGAGAATGAGCCGGGCGGTGCGCGCCGGCACCGGGCGGTTGCTCTCCCCGGGACCGCGTCGATGCCGATGCAGTCGGCCGGCGCGCTGCAGCAGCAGATCGACGGGAGCGAGGTCGCTGACCATGAGATCGAAGTCGATGTCCAACGATTGTTCGATCACCTGGGTGGCGACGACGACGAAGCGCCGCGGTCGGTTCGCCCGCCCAGGCGGGCCGAAGAGGTTCAAGAGGCGGGCATCCTTGGCCGCGCGGTCGAGCGCCAGAAAGCGCGAGTGGGCGAGCAGTATCTCAGTATCGCTATCTGCGAACTCAGCCGCGAGGTGTTTCGCTGTGTCTTGAGCACGCCCGACGGTATTGCGGATCACTGCAGCGCAGCCACCGTCTCTGAGCGCGTCGCGCAGGGCGTGGCCGAGAATATCGAGTGAGTCGTCGAGACGGTCGATGACGACCACTCTGCTCTCGCCGCTCGGTTCCGACACCGTGGTGCGGGTGCCGTCAGCGCCCAGCGAGAGCGTGACTGCTGGGTATCCGCTCGACGTCATGTCACGCTCCGGATCTGAGTTCCGTCGGCGGGAATAGCCGCCCGCGGCCTTTTTACCGCTCTGGTAGGCGGCAACCAACTCGGCGCGGCGGGCCGTGGGGAGAGTGGCTGAGAGCATGACGACAGGCACCTCGTAGGCCGCCAGCCAATGTAGAACTCGGTCAAGGTAGCGGCCCATGTAGGCGCTATAGGCATGGACTTCGTCGATGACGACCACTTTTCCCGCAAGTGAGAGGTGGCGCAGCATCAGGTGTCGGCTGCGCAATCCGGCGAAGAGCGCCTGGTCGATCGTTCCGATCACGAAGCTCGAGAGCGGGCCGCGTTTTGGACTGGAGAACCAATGGTGCGCGACTGCGCTCTCAGCCGATATGAGGTCGCTCGAATTCGACCTCTTACCGGTTCCGGCTGAGTCCTGCTCGCCCGAGAGAAAGTGGAAGTGGCGGCCTTCTCGACTGAGTCTTGCGAACTCCTGGTTGAGCGCATTCTTGCCGTGGGCCAGATAGATACTCTGCGGCCGATCGAATCCCAGCTGCTGGGTCCATTTCATGATGCGAGCGAACATGCCGTCGGAGGTCGCCTGCGTCGGCAAGCCTATGAAGACGCCTCCAAGCTTGAAGCGTGCGGCGAGGATCTCGGCGGCCGCGAGAGCTGCCTCGGTCTTGCCAGCACCCATCTCGGCCTCGACGATGAGAAGCGACGGCGACTCCATCTCCCATGCCGCCGCAGCCACGTCTCGTTGAACGGGGCGCACGCGTGCACCCGCGGGGAGTGCGAAACGCGCTGCGAAGAGTTCATTCGCAGCGCGCGGTGGGGGCTCCGGTACCCACGGGCCGGGCAGATCGAGTCTCGACCATGCCGCCTCCAGCCGGCTCGCAGTCGAAGTGCCAGGATGCTCGTCCAACGGTGAGAGGGGAAAGAGCTCGTCGTTGCTTGCGATCCAGTCGGCCACGATCACAAGGCCACTCAGGATCACCTGGCAGTGGAGGGGAATCTCGGTGAACCGCAGATGCTTGGCGAGTGCCGGTGTGCCGTGCAGGCGCCAAGCTCTGTCGAGGTATTCCCTTCGCACGGATTCCCAGAGCCCGTCGCCCACGAGCCAGGGTTTGGACTGCGTGGCCTTGAGATGCGTGTCGCTCGTCGCGAGGCCGTGATGGGCCGCAAGCACGCTCGCGTACGGGTTGGCCACGTGCTTCTTGGTACTGAAACGGTCGACGAGCCAGTCTCGGGCCGCTATATGGCTGACGATCTCGTGCCGGGCCGTGCGTCGTTCGTCGCTCCCGGCGAGCGTATGATCGAGATCGAAACCGCTACGCACCATATCGCGCGCGAGTTTCGGCACCTGCACCGCGAAAGCGGGAGAGACCTTGCCGACATCGTGGATGGCTGCGAGCCATGCGAAGAGTGCTCGCGCGGCGGAGTCGTCTCCATCGATCGCGCGCCCGACCACGTGCTTGAGGGCGTTCGGCACCCACTCGTTCCAGAGTCTTCCCGCCACGGCCGCAGTGTCGTCCAGATGCTGGTAGAGCGGAAGCCACGCGACGACCTCGACATGCCTCTCATCGTCGGACTTGCTTTTCGCCCACGCGCTCAGCGCTGCCTCGCTCAACGAGGGTGCTCCCCCCTGTAAGGGAGGTATGACGCTGTCTGTGGTCACTGGCATCCTGGCCTTTAGACGGGGGGTGATGCGTTCACGGTAGCAGAGATGATGTGCGACGGCTAGCTCAAGTTCGCCCTTACATTATCCCACAAGCTCACAACTTGGATTATTGGCTTGACCTCCAACGCGCCTGCAGAATTGACTTACTCCATGGGGCAGTTTCAACTCTCAGAACCCCGCGTAGGCAGGGAGCACCGCATCCCACTAGCACACAATGGATCACCTGCGCCGCGGCGCAGAAACAAGACAGGATGCCTAACAATGCTACGGCTGCTTCCGGAGCTTGATTGTTCATTGTTCGGGGCGTCGAACCGCATGAGATCTGTGTTCGCGGATGAAAGCAAGAGGGCGAACTACCTGCTTGTCTCTGTGTTTGTAGTTGTTTCTGTGTTTGTAGTTGTCTCTGGGCTTGTAGTTGTCTCTGGGCTTGTAGCCGACGAGCCGCAAAAGATCCAACTGCGTAGACTTAATGACTTGACTGCGGTGCCCCAGGCAGCGGCGCATCCATTTTGTCAATGGGAGTGACGGCTCCGGTGATGCGATTCACCGTCAGGCCGTTCGGCTTCGACTACACACCTGGCTGGATGTCGACGCCCGAAACGAAGGATCCGCTGCCGACGAACTCGGACCCGATGGACCGCTGGTCGGGCTCGGTGGTCTTAGTAGGTGGCGGCGACTCGTCCGTATCATCGTCAGGTGGTTGTGGGAACGCGCATCCGGACAATAGACCGACGATGGCAACGGCGGCAATCAGGTGTCTCATGCGCCCAACGTAAGACGCGAGCTACTGGTTTCGCAAGGAAGTGCTCCCCGCTCACGCGGGGATGACGCAAACGACCGGTGCGAAGGCCAACGGGGCGACAAGTGCTCCCCATTTCATGTGGGGATGATCCCACGCGCGGCACCTCGTCCGGCCCAGTCGGAGTGTTCCCCCTTCAGCAGGGACAGGCTTCAGTAGGGACAGAACCGCGAAAGGGCGGTACTCATATGCTGGATGCCTTCTATGCTGGATGCCCTCGGCGCGAGCGGCGGTCGCTGACCGCCAGCAGCATCACCGAGATCGAGCTGATTCTCTGCGCCGCGCTTGCGCCGTGAACCGAGCACTGAGCGAACGAGCACTGAGCGAACGAGCCATCCGATCACTGTGGCCTCGGCTCCGATCCTCTATCGTCCTCGCGACCGACATATGCTCCCCCTCCCTCATCCTCGCGACCGATGCGCGCTCCGCCTCCGTCCTGTGAGGCTGAAAGCATGAAACGTGCAATCCTTCCGACAGCCATCGCCGTCACCGTGACGGCTGCCATGACCTTGACCGCTTGTTCCGCCGTGTCCGCGTCGTCCGCTTCTTCGCGGGCGGGCGGGGTCGAGTGGGGCAGTTGTGCCACCTTCCTGAAGGAGGTCACGGAGGCGTATGAGCTGCCCGAGCAACCCTCGACGCTAGTGGAAGACCGGGAGAGGCTGGAGTGTGCCTCGATAGAGGTTCCGGTCGACTACGGCAAGCCAGACGGACGCAAGCTCGGCATCCAGCTGACCCGGCTTCCGGCGACCGACACGGAGGCGGGCGTGGTCGTCACGAACCCGGGCGGGCCGGGGCTGGAGGGGCGCACGATGCCGATCGCTCTGCTGTATTCGAGGATGGCGTCGCTGAACAAGACGCGGACGATCGTCGGCATGGACGTGCGCGGCACGGGTAAGGAGGCGCGCTCCTGCGACGCGGTCGACAAGGTGGAAGCGCCGGCCGAGAAGCCTGTCACCGAGTCTTCTGCGAGCATCTACGCCGGTGAGCTCGCGAAAGCCACCGCGAGCTGCGTCGAGACCGATCCCGAGTTCTTCGCCAACCTCACGACGGCGAATGCGGCACGTGACCTCGATCGGGTGCGTGAGGCGCTCGGACTGCAGAAGATCAGCTACTACGGCGCATCCTGGGGCACCGAGCTCGGCATCGCGTATCGTTCGGCTTTCCCCGAGCGAGTCGACCGGATGCTGCTCGACAGTGTCGTCGACATTCGTGGCAACATGCGGCTGGCGTTCGACGACCTGGTGGCGACCGCGGCGGAGTTCCCGATGCCGCCGGAGTCGGCCGGCGACGGCCAGGCGATCCCGGGATACCTTACCCTCTCGCGGTTCACCCGGACGGCTTACACCTGCAATGGCACGACCGACGCCACCGACTTCACGCAGCAGTGGGCCGACTTCCAGCGGCGCGCAGCCGAGTATCCGACGACGGGGACAATGCGTCCACGTCACCCGGTGAGCGCTGACATCCCCGGCGTGACGATGTGCATGGGCTGGCAGGGCACGGCCAAGCCGGTCGAGGCGAAGCGGATCGACGGTTCGCTTCAGCTGGTCGCGCATCGCACCGAGACGACGACACCGGCCGCGTGGGCGCGGCACGCTCAGGAGACCGTCGGAGGGCGGCTCTTCACGCTCGACGACGGAAACCACGGATCGTTGAACTCGAGCGACAAGGCTGCTGCCGCCGTCGACTATCTCACCACCGGCAAGTACATCGAGTAGTTGGGGAGGGGTTGGGGGTGGTGAGGAGGGTCGGGATCGATAGGCGGGCGGCAAACGAGTGCTGGCCGATCGTCTCTTCGAGGTCGTTCTCGTGCAGCTCTTCGCTGGATGCTCGACCACGCCGAGGAGCTTGCGCCGCCCTCCCGGCTGACCGGGCACTTCGATGAATGCCTCGCCCGCACGCTCGTCGCCATCCACGAATCGCCGGGCCGGCTCTGGACGCTCGTCACCATGGCTTAGGAGACGTGCACGTCCTGCTCCTTCGCCGCCTAGGACCCGCCGATCGCCCCGAAGTGCTCGGCGAGCGTGCCGCGATGCGTGTCGCGCAGCTCGGCGATCGGAATGGAGAACAGCTCCTGCACGTCGAGGCAAGCGGCGGCGGCGTCCGTCACGCCGATGCGCAGCACGGGGTAGTCGCGTCCCTCGCACAGACCGCGAAACTTCACGTCGTCTTCGCGCGGCACCGAGACGATGACGCGACCAGTCGACTCCGAGAACAGCGCGGTCGACACGTCGATGCCGTCTCGCTCGCACACTTCGCCGAGCCAGACGCGCGCGCCGACGCCGAAACGCAGCACCGATTCACCGAGCGCCTGGGCGAGGCCGCCGTCAGCGAGGTCATGGGCGCTGTCGATGAGGCCTTCGACGGATGCCGCATGCAGCAGCCCTGCGAGACGCGCCTCGGCCGCGAGATCGACGGCCGGCGGGCGACCGCCGAGATGGCCGTGCACGACGCCGGCCCACGCCGATCCGTCGAGCTCGAGCGCGGTGGCGCCGAGCAGGTAGATGTTGTGGCCGTCGTCCTGCCAGCCGGAGGGCACTCGGCGAGCGACGTCGTCGATCACGCCGAGCACGGCGACGACGGGGGTCGGGTGGATCGGCACGTCGCCGGTCTGGTTGTAGAAGGAGACGTTGCCGCCGGTGACGGGGATCTCGAGCTCCAGGCATCCGTCTGCGAGGCCTTCTACGGCCTCTTTGAACTGCCACATGACCTCGGGGTTCTCCGGCGAGCCGAAGTTGAGGCAGTCCGAGACGGCGACGGGCACGGCGCCGGTGCTGGCGACGTTGCGATACGCCTCGGCGAGGGCGAGCCGCGCACCCTGCTTCGGGTCGAGCTGGCAATAGCGGCCGTTGGCGTCGGTCGCGACGGCGAAGCCGAGTCCGGACTCCTCGTCGACGCGCACCATGCCGCCGTCGTCGGGGAAGGAGAGCGCGGTGTTGCCGAGCACGTAATGGTCGTACTGGCCGGTGACCCAGCCCTTGTCGGCGAGGTTCGCACTGCCGAGCAGCCGCAGCATCTCGGCACGCAGCGCATCCGGTGCGGTCGCACGGGGCAGCGCCGCGGCGGAGTCGGCCTGCAGCGCGTCGATCCAACTTGGGTAGGCGACGGGGCGCTCGTAGACGGGCCCATCGATCGCGACGGTGCGCGGGTCGACGTTGACGATCTCCTCGCCGTGCCAGTCGATGACGAGGCGGCCGGAGTCTGTCACCTCGCCGAGCACGGATGTCTCGACATCCCACTTCTCGGTCACGGCCAGGAACCCCGGGAGCTTCTCGGGCGTGACGATCGCCATCATGCGCTCCTGGCTCTCCGACATGAGGATCTCCTCAGCGGTGAGGGAGGGGTCGCGCAGCAGCACGCGCCCGAGCTCGATGTGCATGCCGCCGTCGCCGTTGGAGGCGAGCTCGGAGGTCGCGCACGAGATGCCGGCCGCGCCGAGGTCCTGGATGCCCTCGACGAGCTCTCCTCCGTAGAGCTCGAGGCAGCACTCGATGAGCACCTTCTCGGCGAAGGGGTCGCCGACCTGCACGGCTGGGCGCTTGGTCGGCCCGCCCTCGTCGAACGAGTCGGAGGCGAGAATGGATGCTCCGCCGATGCCGTCGCCGCCGGTGCGGGCGCCGAACAGCACGACCTTGTTGCCGACGCCGCGGGCGTTGGCCAGGTGCAGATCTTCGTGGCGCAGTACGCCGACCGCGAGCGCGTTGACGAGCGGGTTGGCCTGGTAGACCGAGTCGAAGTAGGTCTCGCCGCCGATGTTGGGCAGGCCGAGGCAGTTGCCGTAGAAGCTGATGCCGCTCACGACGCCGTGCACGACGCGCGCGGTGTCTGCGTTGTCGATGGCGCCGAAGCGCAGGGCATCCATGATCGCGACGGGGCGGGCGCCCATCGAGATGATGTCGCGCACGATGCCGCCGACGCCGGTCGCGGCGCCCTGGAACGGTTCGATGTAGCTCGGGTGGTTGTGGCTCTCGATCTTGAACGTGACCGCCCAGCCCTCGCCGACGTCGACGACGCCGGCGTTCTCTCCCATGCCCACCATGAGGTTCTTCTTCATGGCCGGGGAGACCTTTTGGCCGAACTGGCGCAGGTAGATCTTCGACGACTTGTAGGAGCAGTGCTCGCTCCACATGACCGAGTACATGGCGAGCTCACCCGAGGTGGGGCGGCGGCCGAGGATCTCGCGGATCCTCGCGTACTCGTCCGGCTTCAGGCCCAGCGCGGCGTAGGGCTGCTCCCTCTCCGGGGTCGCAGCGGCGTTCTCGACGGTGTCCGCGACGCCACGGGTTCCCGGGGCTGACGTCATAGACATGGCGGGGGTTTCGGTCACGAGTGGATCTCCCAGTACAAGGGCACGGCTGACGGATGCCTGCGCCCCCAAGTCTATCGGCCGGTTCTGGTGTCGCTGAGAGGGTCGCCTTCGCTCACGCTTCGCCCACACGGTAAGGCGGGATGACCACCCGGGTCATCCCGCCAGCACCCTCAAGCCGTGGCGTACTGCGCGGGATTGGCGTCGAAGAGGGGACCGCATCCGGCGCAGCAGAGCCAGTACTGCTTGCCCTCATACTCGCGTACGAGACCGGCGGCCTCCGCCTCTGCCTTGTCCACCATGCTCCCCTTCATGACCGGGCATTCGGCCACGTCGGCGCCATCGGTGGCGAGGAGGTTGTGCGCGGACTCTGACATCGCGGCGTCGGTGGTGTCGGCGGCCTGGTGGCCACAGCAGCTGTCGCTCATAGGGGTGTTCCTTCAACGGTGAAAACATGACGGTCATGCGTTCTGGAGGGAGCGCGGAGCGGGAGTGCTCTGCGAGGCGGCACCGGTGGTGTCAGCGTGGGAGCGGAAGGATCGCAACCGCAGGCTGTTGCCGACCACGAAGACACTGGAGAAGGCCATCGCGGCACCAGCGAGCATGGGGTTCAGCAGTCCGATCGCGGCGAGGGGGATTGCCGCGACGTTGTAGGCGAAGGCCCAGAACAGATTCGTCTTGATGGTTCCGAGTGTGTGGCGAGCGAGGCGGATGGCATCCGCAGCGGAACGAAGGTCGCCGCGCACGAGGGTGAGGTCTGCGGCTTCGATGGCGACATCGGTGCCCGTTCCCATGGCCAGGCCGAGGTCGGCCTGAGCGAGAGCCGCCGCGTCGTTGACACCGTCGCCGACCATCGCCACGACCTTGCCTTCTGCCTGCAGGCGGGTGATCACATCGACCTTGTGCTTGGGGAGGACCTCGGCAAAGACCTGATCGATCCCAAGCTGCGCGGCGACTTCGCGGGCGACGGTCTCATTGTCGCCGGTGAGGAGCACCGGGGTGAGGTCCAGCTTGCGCAACTCAGCGATCGCTTCGGCGCTCGTGCTCTTGATCGCGTCTGCAACGACCAGCACACCGCGGGCGGCGCCATCCCAGGCGACCATGACCGCGGTCTGCCCCTTCGACTCGGCGTCGGCCTTGGCCACGCTGAGCTCCGGATCGATCGCGACGGCCCATTCGGCCAGCAATGTCTCCCTGCCGACGAGAGTGAGGTGGCCACCGACGACGCCCTGTACGCCCTTGCCTTCGATGTTCACAAAGGACTCGACGGTCGGCAGCGAGCCGATGCGCTGGGTGGCGCCCTTGGCTATTGCTTGGGCGATCGGATGCTCGGAGGCATCCTCGATGGCGCCCGCGATACGAAGCAGGAGCCCCTCGTCGATGTCGCCTAGAACATGGATCCCGACCAGCGTCATCTTGCCGGTGGTGACGGTGCCGGTCTTGTCGAGAACGATGGTGTCGATCTTGCGTGTGGACTCGAGCACCTCCGGGCCCTTGATGAGAATTCCGAGCTGGGCGCCCCGTCCGGTTCCCACAAGCAGGGCGGTCGGCGTGGCGAGCCCCAGCGCACACGGGCACGCGATGATGAGCACGGCCACCGCCGCGGTGAAGGCGGCTTCGACGGGGAAGCCTCCTCCGAGCCACGCGGCGAGGGTGGCGACGGCGATCGCTATGACGATCGGAACGAACACGCCGGAGACACGGTCGGCGAGACGCTGGACCTCGGCCTTGCCCGACTGCGCGTCTTCAACGAGCTTCGCCATCTGCGAAAGCCGGGTGTCAGACCCCACCCGAGTGGCATGCACCAGCAGCCGTCCGCCGGAGTTGACCGTGGCGCCGACTATGGGGTCGCCCTCTGAGACCTCGACAGGCACGGATTCGCCGGTGAGCATCGAGGCGTCGACGGCGCTGCGGCCGTCGACGATGATCCCGTCGGTGGCAACCTTCTCGCCCGGGCGAACCACGAACTCGTCGCCGACCTTCAGGTCTTCAATGAGGACACGGGTTTCCACGCCGTCCCGGATGACGGCGACATCCTTGGCGCCGAGCTCTAACAGGGCGCGAAGCGCGGCGCCGGCCTGTCGTTTGGACTGCTTCTCAAAGTAGCGACCTGCGAGCACGAACATCGTGACACCAGCGGCCACCTCGAGGTAGATGTTGGCGGCGCCATCGCTTGGTGCGATTGAGAGCTCGAAGGCGTGCGTCATACCAGGCATCCCGGCTGTGCCCAAGAAGAGCGCATAGAGGGACCACAGCAATGCGGCAAGGGTTCCAACCGAGATGAGGGTGTCCATGGTCGCGGCTCCGTGACGGAGGTTGGCGAACGCGGCCTTGTGAAACGGCCATGCGGCCCAGACGATCACCGGCGCGGCGAGGGCGAGGGACAGCCACTGCCAGTACGTGAACTGGAAGGCGGGAACCATCGCCAGCACGATTACGGGAGCCGAGAGAATGACGCTGCCGATGAGGCGGTGCCTGAGGGCGATGAGCTCGGTGTCTGGGCGCTCCTCGGAGTCGGCTTGCTTCGACCCCTGTGCTGCAGGCAGGCTTGCCGTGTAGCCGGTCTTCTCGATCTCGCCGATGAGCACAACCGGGTCGAATCCGGTGGGGACCGTGACCCGCGCCTTCTCGGTCGCGTAGTTGACGGTGGCGAGCACGCCGTCGAGCTTGTTCAGCTTCTTCTCGATGCGCATTGCGCACGATGCGCACGTCATGCCACCGATCTCAAGCTCGATGGCACCACCCGGTGTGAGGGGCCGAGCTGGGGGCGTCGTCATTGAAGGTCTCCTGAGTCTACGGTGGTCAATGGCCTGCGGAATCGCCGCTCATGTTTGAGTGGTCCATCGGCAGTTCCCAGCTCGCCGACCACTCAGCAGGGATGAGCAAGTGGGCGGCGGTGAAACTGGCCACGAAGACGATGGCCAGTCCCGCCGTGTAGAGCGTGAGCTTCAGAAGCGCGTTCATGTCAGCCACGTACCGCCGAGTAGCCGGCCTCCTCAACGGCGGCAGGCACTGCCGTGTCGTCGAGGTCGCTCTCGCTCGTGACGATGAGCGCTCCGCTTGCGTGAGAGACGTCAACGCTCTGAACACCGGCGATCTGGGCGACCTCTTCGCGGATGGACATCTCACAGTGTCCGCAGGTCATTCCGGTCACGTGGTAGGCGGTCGTCGTTGTCATGATCTTTTCCCTAATCTAATACGGGGGTAGGGTATTCAAGTTCTCTTGAACATAATACCCCTGGTGGGTATTGTTGCACGTGCTTTCAAGAAAGAATTCATGTCATCGAAGAGGCCAAGGATTGTCGTCGTCGGACGGGGGCGGCGTCTGGGAGGTGACGCCGGGCACCTTCACGAGCACCCGGGTCGGTTACCACAAGATGTGCCAGATCGTCGCGGGTTCGGCCACCATCGTGGAGCCCGATGGTCGCGGCTTCGAGATCTCGACGGGTTCGCTCTTCATTACGCCGGAGGGTTGGGAGGGAACCTGGACCGTGCACGAGACCCTGCGCGAGAGCTGGGTTGTGATCCCGCTTCTGCCGTAGGGAACGTGCCGAGCGGATGCGGGCGGGCTCGAAGGGCAAGCGTGCTGACGTGGTACGAGTTGGAGCGCCCGCTGTGAGGGGTGGTTCGAGGCGTCGGTGAGCCGATTCGTTGTGAGGGGCTCGCAACTGTTGTTAATCTGGTGGGATGGGCACAAGCTCCCCCTCTCCCGTGCCCCGCCTGCGATCGGTCGGGTTGCGGGTCACCGCGTTGCGGGTCGCCGTCGTCGAGTTGCTCTCCGGCGGCGGTCACCTGAGCGCTGAGGTGGTGTTCCAGCGGGTTGTCCAGCGACTTCCCGGCACCTCGCTCCAGGCGGTCTACAACGTGCTCGCCGTTCTCGTCGAGAACGGGATCGCCCGCCGGGTCGAGCCGGCCGGCTCGCCCGCACTCTACGAGCTGAGTCTCGGCGACAATCATCACCACCTCGTCTGCCGCGTCTGCCGCCGGGTCGTCGACGTGCCGTGCATGGTCGGCGCAGAGCCGTGCCTGACGCCGGGTGAGGCGCATGGCTTCTCTGTCGAGACCGCCGAGGTCACCTTCTGGGGCGTCTGCTCCGATTGCGCATGATCAGACTGCGCCTGCTCTGATTGTGCCTGAGCGAACCCGCCGCTGCGTGTGTGCGGTCTTCGCGCCGCCCGGCGCAGACAACCCGCTGCCTCACCATCTTATTTCTCTTGAATAATTCAAAACACCACGTAGCGTAGTAGTCATGACTTCACACGATCGGGATGGCGCGTACGGTTCTCCGAACGACGCAGGGGGCGAACTCGACCGGCAGCGGCTGGCCAGGGGATTCGCCGCTCGGCCCGCGAACAGCTCGCGAGTCGACACATCGCCTCCTGAACCGACAGGTCATCCGGACGATCCCGTCTCCGCGCCGCAGCGCGACCGCGCCAGGCAGGGAGTTCGTCCGGGCGAGATGCCTCAGCATCCGGATCGCCCGCCGGGCGGTCTCAGTCGAAGCACAGAAAGGCAGCAATGAGCGACCACACCACCACTCAGTCCGGGATGCCCGTCGCAAGCGACGAACGCTCCCTCACCGTCGGGGCCGACGGCTCCACGGTGCTGCATGACCAGTACCTCGTCGAGAAACTCGCCCAGTTCAACCGCGAGCGCGTTCCTGAACGGATCGTGCACGCCAAGGGCGGGGGCGCCTTTGGGCGCTTCGAGGTCACCGGCGACGTCACCGCATACACGCAAGCGGCCGTGTTCCAGCCCGGCGCGAGCTGTGAGACCCTCATGCGCTTCTCGAGTGTCGCAGGCGAGCAGGGCTCGCCCGACACCTGGCGCGACGTGCGCGGTTTCTCAGTGCGTTTCTACACCGAGGAGGGCAACTACGACATCGTCGGCAACAACACCCCCGTCTTCTTCGTGCGCGATGGCATCAAGTTTCCCGATTTCATCCGCTCTCAGAAGCGCCACCCCGGCTCCGGTCTGCGCGACGTGACCGCGCAGTGGGACTTCTGGACGCTCTCTCCGGAGTCGTCACACCAGGTCACCTATCTCATGGGCGACCGCGGCCTTCCCGCATCCTGGCGGCAGATGCCGGGGTACAGCTCGCACACCTTCCAGTGGGTCAATGCGGCCGGCGAGCGATTCTGGGTGCAGACGCACTTCCGGCCGGAGCAGGAACCGCATCTCAGCGGCGATGAGGCGGTCGTGATCGCGGGCGTAGACGCCGACTTCTATCGTCGAGACCTCTATGAGGCGATCGAGCGCGGCGATTTCCCCAGCTGGACGCTGTCTGTGCAGGTGATGCGGTACGAGGACGCCAAGAGCTACCGCTTCAATCCCTTCGATGTCACGAAGATCTGGCCGCACAGCGACTATCCGCTCATCGAGGTGGGCCGGCTCACCCTTGACCGCAACCCCGAGAACTTCTTCTCGGAGATCGAGCAGGCCGCCTTCTCCCCCGGCAACCTCGTTCCGGGCATCGGCCTGAGTCCCGACAAGATGCTGATGGCACGAGTCTTCGCCTATCCCGACGCCCAGCGTTACCGTGTCGGCACCAACTACAACCTGCTGCCGGTCAACGCCCCTCATGCGGCCCCCGTGCACAGCTATGCCAAAGACGGCGCCCAGAGGCACACCTTCAATCCGCCGAGCGTTCCCGTCTACGCGCCGAACTCCTTCGGAGGCCCCGTCGCCGATTCGCGCCGCGCTAGCGAGGTCGGTTGGGAGAGCGACGGCGAACTCGTTCGCGCCGCCGCCACGCTCCACTCCGAGGACGACGACTTCGGGCAGGCGGGCGCACTCTACCGGCATGTGTTCGACGACGCTGCGAAGGCCCGACTGCTCGAGACGCTCACCGGTCAGTGCATGCAGATCACCGACGACGGCGTGCGTGAGCGCTTCTTCGGCTACTGGACGAATGTCGACGCCGGGTTGGGGGCGGCGCTCCGCGCGGCCTGAGCACTCGCTGGAGATCCGCGGCTTTGGCCCCGCATGCAGCGGGGCCAAAGCCGCGGGCTCGCAGCTAACCCCGGGGTGATCCGGAACCCGACGTCGTCGATCCGGTGCCCTGGATAGCTGCTCCGGCGGCACCGTTCAGACGATCCATCCGAGTGTGTCCGTTTCCGACGAGAATCCCCGGTGTGCCGGCCACCCTCGTCGGAAACGGACACACTCGGGCGGATAGGCCAGGCGCGCGGCTCAGGCGTCGACGAGGGCGGTGCGGATGACGCTTGTGAAGAAGGTGAGGCCGTCGACGCCCGAGCGCATGGCGAGCTCCGTGTCGGGTCCGAAGCCCGGCTCGACCGCGTGCTCGGGATGCGGCATCAGCCCGACCACGTTGCCACGTGCGTTGCTGATGCCCGCGATGTCGTTGAGGGACCCGTTCGGGTTGAGGCCCGTATAGCGGAAGACCACCTGACCCTCGCCCTCGAGCCTGGCCAGCGTCTCGGCATCGGCGATGAAACCGCCCTCGCCGTTCTTGAGCGGGATGGTGATCTGCTGCCCCTGCTCGAAGCCCGAGGTCCAGGCCGTCGAGGTGTTCTCTACACGCAGTCCTTGGTCGCGGCAGATGAAGGTGCCGTGGTCGTTGCGGATGAGTCCGCCCTCGACGAGGCGCGCCTCGGCGAGCATCTGGAAGCCGTTGCAGATGCCGAGCACGGGCATCCCACCGCGGGCCGCGTCGATGACCTCGGTCATGATGGGCGAGAGGCTCGCGATCGCGCCGCAGCGCAGGTAGTCGCCATAGCTGAAGCCTCCGGGAAGAACGAGCGCATCGACGTCTTGCAGTTCGTGGTCGCCGTGCCAGAGGGCGACAGGCTCGGCGCCGGCGAGGCGGATCGCGCGCTGCGCGTCACGATCGTCGAGGGATCCTGGAAAGGTGACGACGCCGATACGCATCAGTGGGTCTCCCCGGCCGGTGCGTCGTAGCCGCCGGAGGTGTGCGCCGCCGCGAGGGCATCCGCCAGGTCGCCGGCGTCTCTGTAGTGGATGCCGACGACGTCTTCGATCACCGAGTTCGAGAGGATCTCGGCGGCGATGGCCTCGACATCGGCACGGACGGCGTCGTCGATCGGTCCATCGACGGTGATCTCGAAGCGTTTGCCGATGCGCACGCCCGCGAAGCGGTCCTTGCCGATGCGGGCGAGGGCGCTTGCCACGGCCTTGCCCTGCGGGTCAAGCAGTTCTGCCTTCGGCATGACTTCTACGACGATGGTGGGCACCGAGTATCTCCATCCGGAGTCGAGAGGGGCTGGATACCTCAGATTCTACCTGCCGCGCGAAAACGCCGCCGCCGCCGGTCCCGGCCACGGAGGACGCATCCGAGCGGTCATCCACCATTGCCCCTGTCGGCTGCAGGCGGTAGCGTCGCGCGCATGAACTTCATTCAGGCTCGAGGCCTGGTCAAGATCTACACTCCGAAAGGATCGGAGCCGGTGCATGCCCTCGACGGCGTCGACCTGGATGTCCGGCATGGCACGGTGCGTGCCCTGCTCGGCCCGAACGGGGCCGGCAAGACCACGATGGTCAAGGTGCTCACGACGCTCATCAAGCCGGACGCCGGCACTGCGACGATCAACGGCATCGACGTCGTCAGGCGCGGCCATGACATCCGGCCCATCATCGGGGTGTCGGGGCAGTACGCCGCCGTCGACGAGAACCTCACGGGGCTCGAGAACCTCGACATGGTCGGCCGGCTCTACCACCTGGGGGCACGCGCCTCGCGTCGGCGGGCGAGGGAGCTCATCGAGCTCTTCGACCTGACCGAGGCGCAGAATCGCCCGGTCAAGGGGTTCTCGGGCGGCATGCGCCGCCGTATCGACCTCGCCGGGGCGATCTTCTCACGGCCGCAGGTGCTCTTTCTCGACGAGCCGACGACCGGGCTCGATCCGCGCAGCAGGCTGAGCATGTGGGATGTCATCACGAGCCTCGTCGGCGAGGGAACGACCGTCTTCCTCACGACGCAGTACCTCGAGGAGGCCGACCGTCTCGCCGACGACATCTCGGTGATCGACGGTGGCAAGGTCATCGCGGAGGGCACGGCCGACGAGCTCAAGGCGCAGGTCGGCGGCCAGCAGATCGAGCTGACACTCGTCGACGACGCACAGTCGGAGACGGCGAGGGCGGTGCTCGAGCGTTTCGGCTCGGCGAGGCCCAACGCCTCGGCCGACGGACGGAACCTCTCTGTCGGCGTCAACGACGGGCCGCTCGCGCTCGAGCGCGTGCTCGGCGAGCTCAACCGGGGCGGGGTGCGTTTGCACGACGCCGGCATGCGGCGTCCGACGCTCGACGACGTGTTCCTCAAGCTCACCGGCCACCTGGCCATCGACGAGAACGGCGAGGAGGCGGCATCGTGACGACGACATCGACGACGACTGCGGTGGATCCCGCCGATCGACTGCCCCACGCCGCGGCCGTCAAGCCCTCCCTCGCCACCTGGCTGAACGATGGCTGGATCACCACGCGGCGCAACCTCATCAAGATCAAGCGCGTGCCCGACATCCTCGTCTTCACGACGTTGCAGCCGATCATGTTCGTGCTGCTCTTCACCTATGTGTATTCCGGGGTCATCAAGATCCCGGGCACGACGTACACCGAGTTCATCATGGCCGGGATCTTCGCGCAGACCGTGGTGTTCGGCTCGACCTATTCCGGCTCGGCCATGGCGCAAGACCTCAAAGACGGCATCATCGACCGGTTCCGCACGCTGCCGATGAGCTCATCGGCTGTGCTGATCGGGCGCACGAACGGCGACCTCTTCATCAACACGGTCTCGATGGCGGTGATGATGACAACCGGTCTCATCGTCGGCTGGCGAATCAACTCGAGCTTCTGGGAGGGGGTCGCGGGGGTCGCGCTCCTGCTGCTGTTCGCCTACGCCTTCTCGTGGGTGATGGCGTTCCTGGGGATGAGCGTGCGCAGTCCCGAGGTCATCAACAACGTCTCGTTCCTCGTGCTCTTTCCCCTCACCTTCATCTCGAACGCCTTCGTGCCGAGCGAGACGCTTCCGACGCCGCTGCGTATCTTCGCCGAATACAATCCCGTGTCGGCGCTCGTGCAGGCCGCGCGCGAGCTTTTCGGAAATGTGCCGCCCGGCACGCCGGAGTCGGATGTCTCGACCCAGCAGTACCCGATCGTGACGGTGCTCGTCGGCGTGGCCCTCATGCTGATCGTCTTCGTGCCGCTGTGCATTCTCAAGTTCGCCCGGGTGAGTTCGCGCTGAGCTCGTCGAAGCGCTTTCGGCTCAGGGCTCTCCGCGCCGAGGGGCGTGCATAGGAGACCGTTGCCAGCTCAAGCGACGAATAAGTGCCAGAGGCCTACGCGCTTCTCAGAAAGTTCTCAAGGCTGTCCTGCTGCAGCACCATGCTCGTGGGGCACATGTGGCTCGCGTGAATTTCTGGGGAGAGATCGGGCGCATGACAGAGAGAAATGAAGGGAAACGAATTTCTCTGTCGATTGAAGTCCTTGAGAAGCAGCTCGAGAACGTTGAGCAGACTATTCGCGTCAGCGCCAGGCCCATTGGGCTCACTGACTCCAATACACCCATTGTGGGGGTCTGGGGGCACGCCGCAATGGGTCCATCGACAGTGTTTCGATCTGACGCGCAATCCCGTTGCGTCGGGAAGGAAGCAACGGGTCTGTACGAATGACAGGGGCGACCCGGTCGCATGGCTCGGCTTGACCCGCCCACTCTCGACGTCGGCACGGCTTGCGGTGTGAGACGGTACCGAGTCCTCGAGACGGTGTCGGGGGCGAACGATAGCCTTGAGGACCGTGGTTCTTTTCAGGCTTTCAGCCGACGACGTGGTCGCAGCTGGTCGGGGCCTTTTGGCGGCCGGCTCCCGATGCACGTATAGCTCCCAATGCACGCACAGAACGAAGGAGTGACGATGGAAAACGTAACCAGACCCTGGCCGGCCTTATGGGCGCTCGTGTTGGGATTCTTCATGATCCTCGTCGACTCCACGATCGTCTCGGTGGCGAACCCCGCCATCCTCGAGGATCTCAAGGCCGACATCAACAGCGTCATCTGGGTGACGAGCGCCTACCTCCTCGCCTATGCCGTGCCGCTGCTCATCACCGGGCGACTCGGCGACCGATTCGGACCGAAACGGCTCTACCTGATCGGACTCGTCGTCTTCACCGCGGCATCCGCCTGGTGCGGTTTCGCCGGCGACATCGACGGCCTCATCCTCGCCCGCGTCTTCCAGGGGCTCGGAGCCTCCATGATGACTCCGCAGACGATGGCCGTGATCACCCGCATCTTCCCACCCGACCGGCGCGGTCAAGCCATGGGCCTCTGGGGCGCCGTGGCAGGCGTGGCCACCCTCGTCGGACCGATCCTCGGCGGAGTGCTCGTGGACGCCGCGGGCTGGGAGTGGATCTTCTTCATCAACGTTCCCGTCGGCGTCGTCGCCTTCGTGCTCGCTTGGCGTCTCGTGCCGACCTTGACGACCCACAAGCACCGCTTCGACATCCTCGGCGTCGTGCTCAGCGCCATCGGCATGTTCCTGCTCGTCTTCGGCATCCAGGAGGGCCAGAGCTACGATTGGGGAGTGATCTGGGGGCCGATCACGGTGTGGGGTCTCATCATCGCCGGAGTCGCCGTGCTGATCGGATTCGTCGTGTGGCAGGCGTTCAACAAGGGGGAGCCGCTGCTGCCGCTCTCCGTGTTCCGCGACCGCAACTTCTCGCTCTCCAATGTCGCCATCACGACAGTGGGCTTCGCGATCACGAGCATGGCCCTGCCTCTCATGTTCTACACCCAGATCGTGCGCGAGCTGACGCCGACGCAGTCCGCGCTGCTGCTCGTTCCGATGGCGATCCTCTCGGGTGGCCTCGCCCCCGTCGTCGGCAAGCTCGTCGACCGCACGAATCCCAAGTACATCGCCACCACAGGCCTGGTCTGCTTCGCGGTGGCGCTCGGATGGCTCGGAACCATCCTCTCGGCGGATGTTCCGCTGTGGATGCTGCTCTTTCCGATCGCACTGCTCGGACTCGCCAACGCCGGCATCTGGGCGCCGCTCGCCTCCACGGCCACGCGCAATCTGCCATCGCACCTCGCCGGCGCTGGTTCCGGTGTCTACAACACGACGCGCCAGTTCGGGGCGGTGCTCGGAAGCGCGAGCATCGCCGCGCTCATGCAGGCCCGCCTCTCGGCGGAGCTGCCGGGCTTCACCGAGGGCGGCGCGAGTGGTCCCGGAGCCGCAGGCGCGGCCCTGCCCGAGCAGTTGCATATGGGCTTCAGCGCCGCAATGGGGCAGTCGCTCCTGCTGCCGGCGTTCGTCGCCCTGCTCGGCGCCGTCGCAGTGGCCTTCTTCGCCAAGCCCAAGCGCAAGGACGGCTGGGCGGACGTCGCGACCGGGGCGGTGGATGCCGCTCCAACCCCCACCGCTCCGGTCGCCACCGCTCCGACTCCCACCGCGGAGTGACCGTTCCGTCTTTGCCGCACTCGCTACCCCTGCGGCCGTCCACCCTGCGGTCGTCCGCTACTCGTATGCGGGGCAGGCACGTCCGTATGGAGCGCGCACGGGTGTCTTAGGGGCTCGGCGCGATCGATCGGCTCGCAGCCGGCTCACAGTCCTCTCCCCGCCGGCACCGCGCCTCAGGCGAGTCCGGACTGCTCGAGCAGCACCCCCTTGAGGGTGTCGCGCACGGCGGCCATGCCCAGATACGTCTCCTCGAAACTCGTGCTGAGCGGCGAGAGCCCGATGCGCAGGCCGTGCGGATCGCGATAGTCGGGGATGACATCCCGCTCCCAGAGTCGACCAGTCACCTCCCGCATCGCCGGGTGATTGATCGTCACGTGCCCACCGCGGCGCGCGGCATCCCGCGGGCTGGCGATCGTGGCGCCGAACGGGGCGAGCCATTCGTCGGCGAGAGCGATCGTGAACTCGGTGAGCGCGATCGACTTGCCACGGACGGCGTCGATGCCGCACTCCTCGATCATCGCGATGGTGTCCTGCATGGCGAGCATGCCCACGATCGCGGGCGTTCCGCTCATGAACCGACGGATGCCGGTAGCCGGCACGTACTCCGGCCCCATTGCGAAGACGTCCTCGGTGCCCATCCAGCCCTGCACAGGTTGTGCGAGCACCTCCTGCAGATCGGCACGGACATAGCCGAAGGCTGGTGAGCCCGGCCCGCCGTTGAGGTGCTTGTAGGTGCAGCCGACGGCGAGATCGACCCCCCAGGCGTCGAGCTCGATAGGAACCGAACCGGCCGAGTGGCAGAGATCCCAGAGCACCAGGGCTCCGGCCGCATGTGCGATACGGGTGATCTCGGGCAGTTCGGCGAGATGACCGGAGCGGTAGGCGACATGGCTCAGCAGCACGAGCGCCGTCTGCGGCCCGACGATCGCTGCCACCTGGGCTGGGGTGACTCCGGCACTCGGGTCCGACTCGATCCAGCGCAACGTCATGCCGCGTTCCGCTGCGATGCCCTCGAGCACGTAGCGGTCGGTCGGGAAGTTGTCGGTGTCGAGCACGATCTCGGTGCGCGGGGTGGCCGAGCCGTTCCGTCGGCCGCCGACCCTGGCGTCGACGGCGGCACGCGCGAGCTTGTAGAGCATGACGGTCGTCGAATCCCCGACGAACGTCTGACCCGCGGCGGCGCCGAGAGCGGCATGTCCGAGAGCGTCGCCGATCGTGAGCGGCAACTGCATCCAGTCCTCGTTCCAGCCGCGGATGAGCCGCGAACCCCAGGCCTCGGTGAGGAACCGCCCGATGCGGTCGATGCTCGCGAGCGTCGGGCGCCCGAGTGAGTTGCCATCGAGATAGGCGACGACGGAGGCGGTCTCGCCCGTTCCGGCGGAGTCGTGCACTCCGAAGAATCGCCGACGGAAGTGCCCCAGGCCGTCGCTGCGGTCCATACGGCGGGCGAAGGCCCGGTGGGCGTCCATCCCGCCTGAGTGCGTCGGATTCATACGAGGGTCTCCTCCAGATAGTCGATCGTCGTCCCGCGTGCGGTCGCGAGCCAGCGTGCTGCGTCGTTCGCCGCCCCGGGCGGCTGCCCGGGGACCCAAGCGAACCGCGGGCCGATGGTCGAGGGATGCCAGGAGCCCGCGATGCTCGCGACGAGGGCGTCTCGGCTCAGCCCGGCGGCGGCGAGCGCCAGTAGCTCCCGCTCGTTCACGCCGAGGGAAAGCGGACCGTTGCCGAGATCTGTGCCGTAGAGCATTCCGCCGCCGAGGGCTGTGAAACGGCGCACGTTGTCGCTCGCGACCGAGAACTCCGGGGTCTGCTCGCCCCAGCCATGGATGTCGAGCGTCGAGATCCAGACCATGTCGGCACGTCTCATCTCCAGAAGGAGTCCATCGTCGAGCCGTTCGGAGAACGGCGCATGCGCGAGCATGGTGGCACCGGCGGCGAGAGCGCGAGCGGCCTGCCCGATGCCCTGTGCATGGGCGGCCACGGGTACGCCGTGTGCCTGGGCGGAGGCGACGACCGCTGCCGCGAGTTCGTCACTCGGCGTAGGACCGGCATCGCTGTTGAGGGTGAGTTTGATGACGGATGCGCCGAGCGACAGCTGCGCGGTGACTGCGCGTTCGACCTGCGCGACACCGGAGAGCTCCACGGTCGCTCCGGCAGGCGCCCACCCGCTCCATGCCGGATACCCGCCGACACAGCTCAGGAGGCCGCCGGCGATGCGCACCTCTGGCAGGGTCGAGCCGGGGTAGGCGCTCGCCGCGTGCCAGGCGGCGGCCACGGCGGGGATCCAGCCCAGGTCGACGACCGCCGTGATCCCTGCGGGCAGCAACGCCTCGGCGTCGATCAGGCCGAGGTGCACGTGGTGGTCGGTGAGACGTGGAAAGAGAGTCCCGGGGAGTTCGATGTCCGCTGTCGGTGGAACGGAGCCCGCGGGGGTGACCGCAGGGCGCAGGAGGCCGTCGCGCGCGACGAAGACGGTCGGTCCGCGCTATCCGCCCGCCCAGTAGTCCTCGGTCGAGATGAGCTGTCCCTCTTCGATCACCGCTGAACCTCGCGGTCTGGTCGTGTCACCTCGGTGCCCCGATCTCGGTGCGCACCGTGTAGAGCTCGGGGAAGGCGCTGAGTTCGAGCGTCTTCTGCAGGAACGCGGCCCCGCTGGGTTCCCCTGTTCCCGACTTCATGCCGATCGTGCTGCAACAAGAGCGGCTCATCGTGGCGTTCCGGCAGGCCGATGGTTCTCTGGGCGCTGGCAGGGTCGTGAGGTCGAGATGCCCGCTGTAGCCCATGCGCTCGCCGAAGTCGGCGGTGATGTCGGGGTCGAAATCCCGGGTGTCCTTCTCGACGGTCACCCTTGCCTCCTCGCATAGCGGCTCGGGCGGTCACTTCATGAAGCCGGCCTATTGCATCCTCGTGCCGATGCTATGCGATTGCAATCTCGGATCCGTGGGAGCGCGGGGTCCCTCGTACCGTGGTGCTGCATGCCGTGGCCTGTCGTCGAGTCGCCTTCGCGAGCTTTGTCTGCCCGACCGCCGTCGCGGTCGGGCAGACGGGCCGCCGAGTCCCCGGCGACCGGATCCTCCTACTTTCGGGTAAGCGGAGGATGTCCTCCTAATGTTAGCGGGGCGGCGACATAGACTTGAATCCATGAATGCACAGTCCGGCATGGATCCATGGCCGGAGCGGAGGCCTCTCAGGCGGGATGCCCAGCGCAACTATCATCGTCTGCTCGACGAGGCGCGCGTGGTCATGGCCGAGCAGGGACCGGACGCCTCGCTCGAAGAGATCGCCCGCCGCGCGAGTGTGGGCATCGGCACCCTCTACCGCCACTTCCCAACCAGAGACGACCTCATCCGGGCCCTCTACGACCGTGCGCTCGCCGAACTCGCCGACATCGCGCCCGAGGTGCTGGGAGCGCCGACGGCGTGGCAGGGGCTGGTGGTCTTCATCGAGCGCGTCTCCGAGTGGATCATCGCCGACCCCGGGTTGCCCGCGATCATGCAGCGCATGGCCGTGATCACCCCAGACTACCGGCCGGCCGGCCGCTTCGAGGAGCCGATCGCCGCGCTCGTGGCGCGCGCGAAGGCCGAGGGCGAGTTGCGGGCGGACGTCGATCCGGTCGACGTGACCGTGATCGTCACTATGCTCGGTTCGCTCGGACGCTACGGCGACGGCTACCGCGAGCATTGGCGACGTCAACTCGCCATCGTCCTCGACGGGTTGCGAGCGCCGGGGCACGAGCCGACCGAGCTGCCGGGCGTCGCGCTGCACGTCGACGACTTTCACCGGATCGTGCACGACGCGGAGCGGGTTTCGCCCGAGTGAAGGGGTTGCCTTGTCTTGCGCGACGACGGTGCCTCTCCCCAGGCCCTAAGCCCCGCGCGACGAGCCCGAGCGACGAGGCGCGCAAGAGAGCCTAAGCCGTTCGTACCACCACGCGGTTCGCCCAGGGGTCGTCGAAGCTCAGCATGCGCCCGTCGTCCCTGGTCTCGACGCCGTAGTGCCGCATCCGCTCGCCGAGCGCGCCGAGGTCGTCAGTGCCCGGCACGACGATGTCGACCTCGCCGAGACCCAGCGTGAGACGTCGTCTTCCGGCGCCCGAGCTGTTCCAGGTGTTCATCGCCATGTGGTGGTGATAACCGCCCGCAGAGACGAAGAGAGCCGAGCCGCCTATCTCCATCGTGGTCTCGAAGCCGAGCTTGTCGACGTAGAAATCGCGGGCGCTGGCGATGTCACCGACCGAGAGGTGCACGTGGCCGACGGCCGCGCCGCCGATGATGGGGTCTGCGATGCCCCCCTCCGTCAGGTGCTGCCGGAGGTAGGCGTTCGGGTCGAGGTAGAGGGTCGCCATCGTGATCGTGCCATGCGCCCAGCTCCATGCGGTGCGGCTGCGGTCCCAATAGAGCTCTATGCCGTTGCCTTCCGGATCGGTGAAGTAGAACGCCTCGCTCACGAGGTGATCCGCGCTGCCGATGAAGGTTCCCGGGTGCTTCGTGGTGACCGAGTATACGGCCGCGGCGAGCGCCGCCTGTGTCTCGAACAGGATGGCCGCGTGGAACAGGCCCGCCGCGCGTGGTTCGGGGGCGGTGAGTTGCGGAGCATGCTGGAGGATGACGATCGGCGTGGATCCGCGGCCGAGCACGGCAGAATCCGTCGCCTGGCTGATCAGCTGCAGTGTGACTGCGTCACGGTAGTAGTCGATCATGGCGTCGAGGTCGCCGACGCGCACGGTCACCGCACCCATCCCCGTATCCGGGGCGAGCACGTCATCGGCGGATCGGGTCATGAGTGCTTCAACGGATGCCGCAGCGGCGCTATTCCGCTGCGCTCCGCCGCCGGTCGAGCCCAGGCCGCCGGTCGAGCCCAGGCCGCCGGTCGAGCCCTGTCGGGACGGGGCCAGCGTGCGCGATGGGTTTCGCTGGTTGAGCGTGTCGAAATCGGCATGCGGGGCTCGTCGATTTTCGACAAGCTCAATCACCGGACGAGACACGCCCTGCTCGGCGAATCGTGCGGCCCGCACGCGCCGTTCGGCTGGGGCTCGTTCCTCGACTTACCCGACCAGGGTCCGTTCGTCCTGGTGCAACTGGATGAGGTTGCCGCAGGTGTCGTCGAAGATCGCCGAGACACCATACGGATCGCTCGTCGGTGCTCCGAGAAAGCGCACTCCGAGACCGCTGAGACGATCATACTCGGCCTGCACGTCGGGCACGCCGAGCACGATCGCGGCCATATCGCTCGCGTACAGTCCTTCCTTGTAGACCTTGGCGATCGGGTTGTCGCTCGGCTCCAGAAGCAGGCCGACGCCGTTCCGGTCCTCGGGAGACCGCACGATGTAGAGGAAGTACTCCGGCTTCACCATGAGCGGGTCGAAGCCGAGCACCGTCGTGTAGAACTCGAAGGCCGTGGCCGGATCGTCGACGTGGACACTGCACATCTTCACTCGCATAACGGAAGAATATGCCCGGCGCGGGTATTCCGTCATCAGGGTGTCGCCACGCGCTCACGACGTGAGCCCGCTCCTCGGCCGGTCGAGCCCACCGAAACGGACTGCGTGGGTCGGCGTCGGCCGAGGGTACCGAAACGGGACTGCCGCCTCGGTGATCTCGACGAGCTCGATCATCGGATACGGTGCCGGGATCACGGGGATTGATGCGCCCGTTCGCCGGTGGCCGTAGCCCGTATCGGGCGTGATCGCTCAGCTACGCGTCAGGCGCTCCAGCAGCTCCCGGTAGCGGGCGGCCGTCTGTGTCACGATCTCGGGTGGCAGCCTTGGCGGTGTGCCACCCTGGTCCCAGTTGGCGGTGAGCCAGTCGCGAACGATCTGCTTGTCGAAGCTCGACATGCGCTCCTCGGGCGTCGACCCCGAGGCGTAGGCCTCGGCATCCCAGTAGCGGCTCGAATCGCTCGTGAGCACCTCGTCGGCCAGGCGGACGACGCCGTTCTCGCGGTCGGCACCGAACTCGAACTTGGTGTCAGCGAGGATGAGCCCGCGGGCTTCGGCGATCGCCGAAGCCTCGCTGAAGATCCCGAGCGAGAGCGAGCGCAGTTGGCTTGCGACGTCGGCGCCCACGAGTTCGACGGTGCGCTCGTAGCTCACGTTCTCGTCGTGCTCGCCGAGCGGGGCCTTCCACGCCGGAGTGTAGATCGGCTCGGGCAGGCGGTCGCCGTTCCGCAGGCCGGCGGGCAGCGCGATCCCGCACACCGTCTGAGTGGACTGATACTCCTTCCAGCCGGAACCGGTCAGGTAGCCGCGTACGACGCATTCCACCGGATACATGTCGAGTGTGCGCACGAGCATCGCCCGACCGGCGACAGCCGAGGGGATGAGGCTCAATACGCCGCCGTCGAGAGTATGGTCGGCGAGCAGCTGGTTCGGCACGTCGAGCCGGTCGAACCACCAGAGGCTCAAGGTGGTCAGCAGTTCGCCCTTGCCCGGGATACCGGGTTCGAGCACATGGTCGAAGGCGCTCACCCGATCCGTAGCCACGACGAGCACCCGATCGCTCGTGGCGAGAGGGTCGCCCGTCCAACTGTCGTCGTCGGACATCGTCGTCGTCGGAACATAGAGGTCGCGCACCTTGCCGGAGTAGACATGGGTCCAGTCAGGGAGTTCGTCGGTCACCGCAACAGTCTACGGGCGGGACCGCTCGCGTCGTCTGCGTCGTCTCGTGGCCGTTCGCGCTACCCGGCGTCGCGCGCTGACCGAGAAAGACGCACGGATGATCGGTTGCTAGCCGGCGACGCAGGCCGCGATGTCGGTGCGGTACTGGGCGCCGTCGAGGTGGATGCGGCCGAGCGCGTCGTAGGCGCGCGCGCGGGCTGTCACGAAATCGGCGGCGACCGCGACGACGTTGAGCACGCGACCGCCCGTAGCGATGAGCGACCCGTCGGACTCGGCGGTCGCGGCGTGCGCGAGGTGTACGCCTTCGACGCCCAAGGCATCCTCGAGCCCTTCGATGGCACGACCGGTCACCGGGACGTCTGGGTAGTTTTCGCTCGCGAGCACGACGGTGACGCAGCTCTGTGCCGAGAACTCTGGGCGTTCCCGACCGGCGAGAGCACCCGTGGCCGCGTCGACGAGCAGGCCCGAGAGCGGGGTCACGAGACGCGGTAGCACGACCTGGGTCTCGGGGTCGCCGAAGCGTGCGTTGAACTCGATGACGCGGATCCCGGCAGGGGTGAGGATGAGCCCGCAATAGAGCAGCCCGATGAACGGGGTCTGCTCGGCGGCGAGCCGGCGCACAGTCGGCAGGGCGATCGTGTCGATGACCTCGTCGACGAAGGCCGTCTCACTGCCGAATCGCTCGTCGAGCCAGGGCAGCGGCGAGTACGCGCCCATGCCGCCGGTGTTCGGTCCGGTGTCGCCGTCGCCGAGGCGTTTGTAGTCCTGGGCAGGAGAGAGCGGCAGCACCGAGTGGCCATCGCTCAGGAAGAACAACGACACCTCCTGGCCGTCGAGAAACTCTTCGATCAGCACGCTGCCGTGTTGCAGCCACCGGGTCGCGTGCGCGATGGCGGCGTCCCGATCCCGACTCACGAGCACGCCCTTGCCTGCTGCGAGACCATCGGCCTTGACGACGTAGGGAGCGCCGAACTCGTCGATCGCGGACACGGCCTCGGTGAGAGTCGAGGCGCGCGCGGCACGGCCCGTTGGCACGCCGGCCTCGTCCATGATGCGTTTGGCGAACGTCTTGCTGCCCTCGAGCTGGGCGGCGGCCCTGCCCGGCCCGAAGGCGGGTATGCCACGGGTGCGCAGTGCATCGGCGACACCGGCGACGAGTGGAGCCTCTGGGCCGACCACGACGAGATCGATGTCATGCTCGATCGCGTAGTTGGTGACGGCCGAGGGATCCTCGATGTCGAGGGCGACGGTCGCGACGTCGGCCGCGATGCCTGCGTTTCCTGGGGCAGCCGTGATGTGGTGGCCCGCGTTCTCGGCGAGGAGCGCAGTGATGATGGCGTGCTCGCGTGCACCCGAGCCTAGAACGAGGATCCTCACCGCATCAGGCTAACGGATGCATCATCCGTACGGTGGTGAAAGTCGCTCGACCGGTGCGAGGTGCCCGTTCCCGGGCGTGGAACGTCCGCTCTCCGCGCGGGTCGACTCCGAGTGCGCTCCGGCGAACGCAGCTGACGGGGTCGTACCTGCTGTCGCGTCCCCGGGTGCACGCCGAGAGGCATCGCCGCCGCAGACAGCGACCGGGCGCTCGGGTAGCGTGATGGCATGGCCCGGTCACGCATCGACGACGCGCAGGGCACGGCGGCCGTGCGGGCGTGGCAGACCGGCGTGGCCGGTGCACGCCGCGACATCCTGGCCCTCGCCGTGCGCTACACCCTGCAACTCCTCGCCGAGAAGGCGCCGGGCAATGCCGTTGAGATGCGCGTTCCGCCATTCGGAGCGGTGCAGTGCATCGAGGGACCGCGGCACACCCGTGGCACCCCGCCGAACGTCATCGAGACGGATGCCGCGAGCTGGCTCGCCCTCGCCCTCGGCTCCCTGCCGTGGGCCGAGGCCGTCGCCTCCGGTCGCGTGCACGCCTCCGGCCAGCGCGCCGATCTCATCGGGCAGCTTCCGTTGCTCTAGCCATGTGCGGCAGACCCGCTCATGATGGCCTGTTGGTCAGGGTAGCGCTCCCGGGGCACTGAGTAGCGCGCAATACCGACCGTCGTCGACGTGCTCGGCCGCTGCCCAGCAGGACCGCTTGGTGACGGGCGTGTCGGGGGAGCTGTTTCGCGATCTCGATGAGGCCCTCCGCGACTGTTTCTGAAGTCCCTGTCATATCCAGAATCCGAAGGGCGTTCACGATGGCCGGCTGGAGGCTGATGGCCGGCCCCGTCCGATGGATGAGACAATGGACTCGTGAGCGATATCGAGAACGAACCAGAGGGAGCTGTCGACGAGGTCACCGCAGGCACGGTGATCGTCCGTCGTGCGCCCCGTTACTTTCGGTTCATGCTCGTCGGTGGCGTCGTCGGCGCGATCGTCGCTCTGATCCTCACCGTGGAGTTCCCCGAGAATTCGCAGTACGACAGGGGGCAGGTCTTCGGCTTCCTGCTCCTGCTGTGCGCCACCGTCGGTGTCGCGCTCGGCTCGCTCATCGCGCTCTGGATCGATCGCCGGGCGTCCCTGTCCCCTGCCACCGTCGTGGCGGATAGACTTGACGTGCATTCGAGCGGCAACTCACAGTAAGGGGACCTCGGCTTGGCCGGAGGCGACGGACTTCTCAGCCTGGATCTACTCCAGGGCGAAAAGGGCCCGCAGGATGCCTGCGGCGTCTTCGGAGTCTGGGCTCCGGGCGAGGAAGTGGCGAAGCTCAGCTACTTCGGTCTTTATGCTCTCCAGCACCGCGGCCAGGAGTCGGCCGGCATCGCCACGAGCGACGGCAAGAAGATCCTCATCTACAAAGACATGGGACTCGTCTCGCAGGTCTTCAACGAGACCGCGCTCAACACGCTCGTCGGCCACATCGCCGTCGGACACACCCGCTACTCGACGACGGGCTCGTCGAGCTGGCAGAACGCTCAGCCGACGCTCGGCCGCACGGCCGGCGGCACGGTCGCGCTGGGACACAACGGCAACCTGACCAACACGGCGGAGCTGCTGCAGCTCGTGCACGATCGCCACCCCGAGACCGATGGTGAACTCGCGCGTGGCAACACGACCGACACGGCCGTGGTCACTGCGCTTCTCCGCGGCGATCTCGACCACACCCTTGAGGCCACGGCACTCGAGGTGCTTCCGCGGCTCCGCGGCGCCTACTGCCTCGTCTTCATGGACGAGACCACGCTCTACGCAGCCCGTGACCCGCAGGGCGTGCGCCCGCTTGTTCTCGGCCGCCTCGAGCGCGGCTGGGTCGTCGCATCCGAGACCGCGGCTCTCGACATCGTCGGCGCGAGTTTCGTGCGCGAGGTCGAACCGGGCGAGCTGATCACGGTCGACGAGAACGGTCTGCGCTCGCAGCACTTCGCCGAGCCGAAGCCGGCCGGATGCGTCTTCGAGTACGTCTATCTGGCTCGTCCCGACACGGCCATCGCCGGTCGCGGCGTGCACGAGGCCCGTGTCGAGATGGGCCGACGGCTGGCTACGGAGCATGCGGTGGAAGCCGACCTCGTGATCCCGACTCCGGAGTCGGGAACCCCGGCAGCCATCGGCTACGCACAGGCCAGCGGCATCCCCTTCGGACAGGGCCTCGTCAAGAACTCCTACGTCGGCCGCACCTTCATCCAGCCGTCTCAGACCATCCGCCAGCGTGGAATCAAGCTCAAGCTCAATCCGCTCAAAGAGGTCATCAGGGGCAAGCGTCTCGTCGTCGTCGACGACTCGATCGTGCGCGGCAACACCCAGCGCGCGCTCGTCTCGATGCTGCGCGAAGCCGGTGCCGCCGAGGTGCATGTGCGCATCTCGAGCCCGCCCATCACTTGGCCGTGCTTCTACGGCATTGACTTCGCCTCCCGTGCGGAGCTCATCGCGACAGGTCTTGGTGTCGACGAGGTGCGCCAGTCGATCGGGGCGGACTCGCTCGGCTACCTCTCGCAAGACGGCATGATCGCCGCGACGGAGCAGCCGCGCGAGCGGCTGTGCACCGCCTGCTTCACCGGCGAGTACCCGATCCCACTGCCGGAGGCGCAGCATCTGGGCAAGAACCTGCTCGAGCGCACGCCATCTTCCAACGGCTGCGATCCGGGTCCGGATGCCGATCTCGAGGGCATGCTCGAGACGACGCCGGCGTCGGATGTCGCACTCGCCTTCGGCGACCCCGGTCGCCAAGAATAACTGCTCGCGCGTCTGCTCCTGAGCACACTGATGGCTTGATGGCTCGAGGAACGAGCAACCGAAGCCTCCCTGCCCTGCGCCGCTCAGGCGATCTCGGAGATGATCGGCCGCAACGCCGTGGCGTAGGCCGTCGCGTCGTTGCGGAGCGAGTCCGTCACGGCGACCGTCGAGTTGCCGATCCACCACGCGCCCCGCTCGGCGAGCGGCAGCACCTCGACGTTGAGCTCGAAGGCGTGGGCGCGTCGCCCGGTGGTGCGTTCGTGCTCGGCGACGAGCCCGGCATAGGCGAGATACTGCGAACCGTGTGGTTCCGTGGCGCGCGAACTGAACTGTTCGTGCGTCGTCCTGGTCCATTCCTCTGCGGCGGCTGCGAATGGCACGATCGCACGCCTGAGCAGTTCGGCCCCGCCGATCGGCAACGCGATGTCGAAACCGAACTCCTCGACGAGTTCGAGGGGAACGAGCGAGGGATGCCGTTCCGGCTCGATGGCGGTGAGCCACCAGCGTTCCCACTGCGCGTCCAGCTCCTCCTGCTCCTCCGGGGTCAGAACGAGGCCTTCGCCGGCGCGGACATCCCGCAGCCGAGGCAATCCCAGCGGCGTCTCGATCGCGAGCGCGTCGCGCAGATAGAGCGCGAGGAGGATCTGGCGACTCGCATCTTCGCGAATGGTCCACGATCCTGCACCGGAGGCGTGCATGACGCCAGTGTAATCGGCGGGCCGGGCGTTGCGCCGGTAACCTAGTGAAGTGACCGAAAACTCCTATGCCGCCGCCGGTGTCGACACCGCCGCAGGCGACCTCGCGGTCGAACTCATGAAGGCGGCCGTGGCCAGGACCCACGGACCGAACGTGCTCGGCGGCGTCGGCGGTTTCGCTGGTCTCTTCGACGTCTCCTTCCTCACCTCCTATACGCGTCCATTGCTCGCGACCTCGACCGACGGCGTCGGAACGAAGGTCGCGATCGCCCAGGCGATCGACAAGCACGACACGATCGGTCAAGACCTCGTCGGCATGGTGGTCGACGACATCGTCGTGGTCGGTGCGAAGCCCCTGTTCATGACCGACTACATCGCGTGTGGCAAGGTCGTTCCGGAGCGGATCGCCTCGATCGTCGCCGGTATCGCGCAGGCCTGTTCCGACACTGGCACTGCGCTCGTGGGCGGCGAGACGGCGGAGCATCCGGGTCTGCTCGGAGCCGAGGACTACGATGTCGCCGGTGCGGCCGTCGGCGTCGTCGAGACGGATGCCTTGCTCGGGGCACAGCGCGTGCTGCACGGCGACGTCGTGGTCGCGATGGCCTCGTCCGGCCTGCATTCCAACGGTTACTCGCTCGTTCGTCATATTCTCGCGCAGCGTGGCATCGGCTATACCGATCACTCCGCTGAGCTCGGTGGCGTGGTCGGTGAGGTGCTGCTAGAACCGACCCGTCTCTACACCGGACCGCTTGTGCGTCTGCTCGACGATCCAGCAGTCGGGGGCGCCGTGCATGCTTACAGTCATGTGACAGGTGGCGGGATCGCCGCGAATCTCGCGCGCGTGCTCCCTGTGGGCTCCTGGGTCGAACTCGACCGCTCGAGCTGGTCGCCGAGCCCGGTCTTCCGGGTGCTGAGTGACTTCGCCGGTGCCACGCTGGAGAGCACTGAGGGCACCTGGAATCTCGGAATCGGCATGTTCGCGGTCGTCGCCCCGGATGCCGCGTCGAGCGTGATAGCCCGACTCGAGGCGGAAGACATCCATTCATGGGTGGCCGGTCGTGTCTCGACGAGCCCGCGTGATCTCGGCGGTTTCGAGCAGGGTGCCAAAGGCGTCGATGGTGGAGCAGTGCGTCTGGTCGGGGCATACGCCTCGTAGTCGGGGCCTGCGCCTATTCAGTGGTGCACAGCTTCAATGGTGCACATCGTTGCCCGTCGCGCCGATCTGGATGCCCGATCTGGATGCCCGATCTGGGTTGCCCGTCCGTCCGTGCCTAACTCAGGCGGTTTTCGGATCTAGTCGGAAACGTGTCCGCACCGACGGTGACGGCTCCGCTCCTCGCCGAAATCTGCCTGAGTTGTGAACACTGGAGTCGATCTGCGATGACGCTACGCTCTCGCGGGAGCGGATCGAGGAAGGCCAGGAGCGCCGCCAGCATCGATGCCCGCAGGATCGATGCCCGCAGGATCGATGCCCGCAGGATCGATGCCTAGTGGGTGGCTAGGCGCGCTTCTGCTCGTCCTCGGGGGCGTAGTGGTCTTCGTACTCGTCGGCTTCGTACTCCGGCCATTTGGCCAGGTCCTCGTCGAGACGGTTGTCACCGTGGTTGGTGAGCTCTCGCTCGAGCGCGCCATAGTTGGTGTCAGGGCTGAAGTACTTCAGCTCGCGAGCCACCTTGGTGTGCTTTGCTTTTTGACGGCCGCGCCCCATGCGAGACCCCCTTACGATGCCAGGCCGGGTACGTGGCGAACCCGGGATTTACCGAACGGACAGTGTGAAAACTAGCCGCTAGTTTAGCATGTAGGGCTCCCTGCCCCGATGGGCGCTTCGCGGGTCGATGTGCTGGGATGAGGTGTGATGTCAAGCGACCAGATCGTCAAGGTCGTCGTCATCGGCGCCGGACAGGCCGGACTCTCCGTCGCGTACTACCTCAGGCGCTTCGAATTGGAGGCCGGAAGCGATTTCGTCGTCTTCGACCGTGGGCCTGGTCCGGGTGGCGCCTGGCAGCATCGCTGGGAGTCGCTGCGTCTGGGCACTGCGCACAAGGTCAACGATCTGCCAGGAATGTCGGAGCTTGGACTCAGCTTCGAGACCGCGGATCGTGCCTGGCCGGCGAAGGAGATCGTAGCGGCGTACTACGGGAGCTATGAGCAGCATTTCCAGCTGCGCGTGCAGCGCCCGGTTGCGGTGACGGCCGTCGAGAACCGCGGGGCGGACCTGCTGGTGCGGCACAGCCGCGGCGAGACGATTACGCAGATCGTCGTCAACGCGACGGGCACCTGGGGAGCTCCCTTCGTGCCCTACTACCCGGGGATGAACACTTTCGAGGGACGGCACGTCCACACGGCTGACTACGTCTCGGCCCAGCAATTCCGGGGTCAGAATGTCGTGGTGGTGGGTGGGGGAACCTCGGCGATCGGGTTCATGCTCGAACTCGAGGATGTTGCCGCACAGCTCACGTGGGTGTCGCGACGGCCGATCGACTGGCTCGACACCCAGGAGCTCGACGTCGAGGGCGCGTCTGCCGCCGTCGCGATGCAAGACGAGGCCGCACGTTCCGGGCGGGCGTTGCCGAGCATCGTGAGTGGCACAGGGGTGCCGAAGAGTCGCCGCATCGCCGCGGGCATCGCGCGCGGCCTGCTGGTCGCCAGACCTATGTTCGACCGGATAGAACCGGATGGGGTTCGCTGGTCGGACGGCACATTCGCGCCGGCGGATGCCATCGTCTGGGCGACCGGCTTCCGGCCCGAGCTGCGCCAGCTCTCTCCGCTCAAGCTGCGCGAGAAGGCGGGCGGTCTCACAGTGGCCGCCGGAGCCTCATGGACGGATCCGCGCGTCTTCCTCGCCGGTTATGGGCCGCAGGCGAGCACGATCGGCGCGAGCCGGGCCGGGCGCATGATCGCTCGCCAGATCATGGCGATGATGTGAACGCCTTTCGCGATTCGGGCCGAGGTCACGCGAAACGCTGAAACACGGATGGCGCAGTCAAGTGGTGTGCGGCGCGGGGCTTCTAGGCTGCCTCGAGCAGTTGAGCAAGCCGTTGGGCGGGGGTTTGCAGATCGAGTGCGGGGGCCCGGGGGCGTCTCAGCGTGCGATCAGGTAGGCGGTCGCCGTGACGATAATGCCGAGTGTGAGAGTGAGCCCGGCGTTCAGCAGGGCGGCGCGCCAGCGGCCGCTGGCGACGAGCTCGATGGTCTCGACGGTCCACGTGCTGAAGGTGGTGAGCCCGCCGCAGAGGCCGGTGAGCAGAACGAGCCGCCACTCGGGCGAGAGAGCAGCCCGTTCGGCAAGGCCGAGGACGCCGCCGCCGACGGCCGAGCCGAGCAGGTTCACGGACAGGACGCCCCAGGGCAGATGCCTGGCGCGCACCGGGAACGCGCGAGCGAGCAGGTAGCGCGCGACTGCCGCGAGGGAGCCGCACGCGAGCACGGCGACGACAAGCCATCCGTTCACAGCGTGCTGCCCTCATCCGTGATCTCGCTCGGCAACGGGCGATGGGCGATGTGGGAACCCGCCCAGAGTCCCAGGGCCGCCGCGCCGAAGCCGAGCACGATGCTCACGCCTGCATAGCCGGCGGCGAGCCAGAACAGGCCGGCGGACGTCTGGGCGACGAGTGAGACCATCACAGCCGAGAATGTCGTGAAAGAGCCGAGCAGACCCGGACCGATACCAGCCTTCACCCAGTGCGGCACCGAGGGTCTGGTCCAGAGGCCGCCGACGAGCCAGCCGAGCGCGAGGGCGCCCAGGATGTTGATCGCGAGTGTCGACCAGGGGAAGTCGGCGTCTCCGTGTGGGAGTGCGGTGTCGAGGGCAAGCCGCAGGCCGGTGCCGATGGCGCCCCCGAGCAACACTCCGATCAGCGCAGGCATGATGCCCAGAATAGCGTTGTCGCGACGGACGTCGATTCTTCGAACCGCTCCGCGTTCGGTGGGCTGTGCTTATGGGCGTGGGTTCGTGGGTCTGTGGGTTCGAGCTTGTGGGCCTGAGCTTGTGGGCCTGAGCTACTCAGGGGAGGAATTGGGTAGCAGGGGAGGCCCAACTCAGGGGTCGGGGCCTCCGTTCCGTGCGAACGCCTCCCTTTCGGGTCGGCGGTGGTGCCTGCTTGCACTGCGGTGTCTGCTGTACTCCCTGTTTGCGCTTGCGGCGATGCCTACTTGCGCTTGCGGCGACGCGATGCCGACGGACGCGAGGTGGTCACTTTCGGAGGCTGCGCCTGCGGTGCGCCTCCGGCGACCGTCGCGGGTGCGATCGGTTTGCGCGGGACCGGGCGCACCGGCTCGCCACGACGGTCCTGGCCGGGGATGGGCCGCGAACGGCGCCCGTAGATGAGCTCCGAGGAGTCGAGCAGCCAGGGCACGAGCGCGATCGTCACACCGTGCACGAGCATGAGCTTCTGGCGCACGCGACGAGCCTTGTGGTTGTGCAGCAGGCTCTCCCACCAGTGCCCGACGATGTACTGGGGCATGTAGATCGTCGTGACCTCGGAGCCGAACTCTTCGCGGCGGCCCTTGATGTACTGGATGAGCGGATAGCTGAGATCGCGATACGGCGACGAGATGATGCGCAACGGAACCTGGATGTTCATGCGCACCCAGTCCTTCTTGAGTCGCTTCGTCTCGTCGTCGTCGATCGAGACGTGCACGGCCTCGAGACTCTCGTGACGGGCCGCGATCGCGTAGTCGATCGCCTTCAGCACCGGCTTCTGCATCTTGCCGACGAGCACGATCGCATGGTCGTGGGCCGAGCCGAACGTCGTGGTCGGGTCGACCTCGACCTCCTTCGCGACATCCCGGTAGTAGCGGCTCACGCCCAGCATGAGCATGAACAGGATCGGCATCATGAGGAACACGAGCCAGGCGCCGTGCGTGAACTTCGTGATCGTCACCACGAGCAGCACGACGGCGGTCATCCCGGCCCCGAGGGCATTGATCGCCAGGCCGCGCACGACCGAGCCGCGGTCGGCCTTGGGCTTTCTGAGTTCGAGGATCCAATGCCGCACCATGCCGATCTGCCCGACGGTGAATGACACGAAGACGCCGATGATGTACAGCTGGATCAGCACCGTGAGGTTCGCCTGGAAGACGATCAGGATGATCGCGGCCGCGAGGGCGAGCAGCACGACCCCGTTCGAGTAGATGAGGCGGTCGCCGCGGGTGCTGAGCGACTTCGGCGCGTAGCCGTCCTTCGCCAGCACCGATCCGAGCAAGGGGAACCCGTTGAACGCGGTGTTGGCCGCGAGCAGGAGCACGAGGGCGGTCGTCGCCTGGATGAGGAAGAAGGGAAAGGAATTGTTGCCGAAGGTCGCTGCGGCGACCTGGGCGATGAGGCTCCGCTGCGGCTCGGTCGCGCACCCTGCCCAGCCGATCAGATTGCACGGGTTCTCGGCGTAGTGCACGTGCGAGATGAGCGCGATCGCCGTGAGGCCGGCGAACAGAACGATGGCGATGCCACCCATGAGCACGAGGGTGCGCTGCGCGTTCTTGATCTTCGGGAGCCGGAATGCCGGCACGCCGTTCGAGATCGCTTCGACGCCGGTGAGCGCCGAGCATCCGCTCGCGAAGGAACGCAGCAGGAGCAGCACGATCGCGGCCTGCGTGAGCTGTTCGCCCCGCACGTCGAATCCGGCGGATTCCGCGATGGGCGCGTCTCCCATCAGAGTGCGGGTCAGACCGACGACGATCATGACGAAGACGCTGCCGATGAAGAGGTAGGTCGGCAGGGCGAAGGCTTTACTCGACTCGCTCACGCCGCGCAGGTTGATCGCCGCAAGGATGACGACGAACACGACGGCGATCTCCACGCGGAACGGGTTGAGCTCGGGAATCGCCGAGATGATGTTGTCGACGCCCGATGCGACCGATACCACGACGGTCATGACGTAGTCGACGAGCAATGCGGATGCCACGACGAGCCCGGCCTTCTCGCCGAGGTTCTTGTATGCGACTTCGTAGTCGCCGCCGCCGGAGGGGTACGCCTTGATGAGCTGCCGGTAGCTCGCGACGACGGTGACGAGCAGCACGATGACCGCAAGCGCGACCCACGGCGCGAAGGTGAGGAAGGAGAGGCCGCCGATCAGGAGGATCAGGACGAGTTCCTGCGGTGCATAGGCGACGGAGGAGAGCGGGTCGCTCGCGAAGATGGGCAGGGCGAGGTGCTTCGGAAGCAATTGGCCTTCGAGATACTCGCTCGGCAGCGGGTCGCCGATGATCCAGTGCTTCGCCGATTTGAGCTCAGGAGGAGGGGTAGTCCCGTCGTTCGTCACGGGGGTTGACATTACTCCCGCGCCGCGCGCTGTCAAGTTCCTTGTGGTCCCCTAACGGTTTCTTAACACGGCTGGACAGTCGGAAGTCGGGTCTCATGGCCGTCGAACGGCTTCGATCATTCGGGTGAGCGAGTCGCGCATGAGCCGCAGCTCATCGAGACTCATGCCGAGTCGTTCGATCACCTGCGGCGGGATGCGCAGTGCCTCGAGCCCAGCGCGGTCCCGGCGTCCGTCCCGTTCGTCGAGCGCCGTGAGTCCCGGTCATTGAACCTGCCGAAATGAAGCCGCCGACACCTGAGGAGCTGACTTCGACAGGCTCGATCGGCGGGTCGGCCCGTCGATCCGTGGACGGTCCCGTCGTTCGTGAACGGCTCCATCGTTGGAGCAGACGACGAGGAGGTTCGTCGGGCGATCCAAAGAATTACATAGACCGGATGATGCGCGCGGCGGGATCATCTGCCTACGGTTGATCAGTGAGCGCTTCTGAACTGACCTCATCCTCTCCATCCGGCCGCCGTCAGATGACCGGCCGCATCGTCGGCATCGATCTCGCCCGGTTTCTCGCTCTCGCCGGGATGATGGCCACTCATCTCTGGACAATACTGGCCGACGATCCTTCGGCGAGGACATGGTTGAGTGAGGTCTTGGCGGGTAAAGCTGCGGCGCTGTTCGCGCTGCTCGCCGGAGTGGGCATCGCCATCACGACGCGAGGCTATCTCGCCGCGGGTCGAGCGGCTTCGGCGCGTTGGGCGGTGTTCGGGCGCGGCTTTGCCCTCGTGCTCATCGGCATGACGCTCGGACTGGTGCCGGGCGGGATCATCGTGATCCTCGTGTACTACGGCGTCACATTCTGGTGCGTGATTCCCATGCTGCGCTGGTCGAACACCGTGCTCCTCGTCGTTGCCGCGGCCTGGGCGGGGTTATGGCCGTTCTTGTCGTCGCTCATCCGCAACGGTCTCGAGCAGCAGTCTGGGCTCGGCTCCGCGAACTGGGCGAAACTCGATGATCCGGCTGGGTTCGTGCGCGGACTCCTCGTGACTGGCGCCTATCCGGTGGCCACCTGGGTGGTCTACACGATGGTGGGCATCGTCGTCGGCCGGCTCGTGCTGGCTGCCAACAGGCAGCAGGCCAGGCATGCGCTCGGATTCCGTCTCGTCGTCGTCGGCTCGGCGCTCGCGGCGGCCGCCTTAGGGCTGAGTCTTCTGCTGCTCGGCCCGCTCGGCGGGATCGACAACATCGCATCCACCCTGCCGAGCCTCCCCGAGTACCCCAATCCTCAGGAGAGTGCGCGGATGTTCGTCTACGGCGCGATGGTAGGGACCGTTCCAGGGGGAAGCATCTGGTGGCTGGCCTCTCCAGCCCCGCACAGCGGCACCTTCTTCGACCTGGCGATCACCAGCGGCATCGCTGTTGCCACGATAGGACTCTGCCTTCTCGTCGGCGCGATGCTCCGCCCGCTGGCTCGGCGCATCCTCTCGCCGGTGTCCAGCGCCGGGTCCGCGCCGCTCACGGTATATGTTCTGCACGTGGTCATCGTCGGGGCGGTGACGGGGCGTTATTACGAGACCGGGATTCCCGAGGGTGTCGTTCCCTGGGACTATTCGAGTCTGGAGCTCTGGCTGCTTCACATCGCGGGCGCGCTCGTCATCGGAACGCTGCTCGTCCTGCTCGGCCGGCGCGGCCCGCTCGAAACGCTCGTGAGCTGGGTGGGCAAGCAGGCCGCGCGCCTCGGTCGTCGGCCGGCCGGCGCGGATGCCTCTGCGGAGCTACCTCCCACCGAGCGAGGCGAGCACGTCGGCGCGTAGTTGCGCGAGCCGTAGTCGCAGCGTATCGACCGTCTCGGCGGGCACCCGGGACCGGGCGGCGTGGGTGCGCAGATCGGTGCGCACCTGCTGACGAAACTCGTTGAGAACGAGGTCAGCGTCGTGCAGGACGCGGTTCGACTCGGCGTGCAGGTTGACGGATGCCGCCGACTTCGACGAGCGCTTGGACTCCCGCGCTGCGCTCGCCAGGTCGGCGCGCAGGCTCCGCATCGCCTCGTTCACGCCGGCCCGCACCTCGTCGGCCAGGCGCCGCACCGAGTCGGTGAGCTCGTCTTCGATGGACCCGAGCTCGCCCTCGCGGACCGTGAGTTCGGCGCGTCCGGCATCCGTGATCGAATAGGTCGACTTGCGTCCGTCCGACTCCTTGGTGACGAGGCCTTCCTCGTCGAGCTTCGCGAGGCGCGGATAGATCGTTCCGGCGCTCGGACTATATGTGCCGCCGAAGCGCTCGCTCAATGCCTGGATGAGCTCGTAGCCGTGCCGTGGCCGCTCGGCGAGCAGGCTCAGCAGGTAGAGCCGCAGCTTGCCGTGGGCGAAGACGGGGGGAGTCATTCCGTGTCCTCGCCGGCGGGGGAAGCGTCGTCTGTGGCGCCAGCGGAGGCTGATCCGTCCCGAACCGTCGGGCCGCTCGGGGAGCGCCGCACGACGGAGATGTCCCCCGAGACCGAGTTTGCGGCAAGGTCGAGCCATTCGCCCTCGAGTTCGCCGACGACGCGGTCGAAGCCCTTGCCGAGGGTGCCCTTGATCGTGATGTCGTCGAGGTGGAGCGTGCCCGAGACGGTGTTCACGCGATAGCGTTCCCCGCGTCCAGGATCGAGGCGCAGGGTGAGGTCGCCCGAGACGGTGTTGGTGTTGACCGTTGACGGGGTGCCGGTGATGTCGAGGACCATGTTGCCCGAGACGCCGTCAGCGTTGAAGGTGGTGATCGCCCCGCTCGCTGTGATGTCGCCCGAGACCGTGTGAGCCACGATCTTGCCGCGGTGGTTGCGCACCGAGATCTCGCCACTCACGCCGTTGAGTTCGAGCTCTCCTGCCATGTCGTCGACGACGATCTCACCGGTGACGGTGTTGAGCTTGGCGTCGGTCTCGAACCCGGTGACGAGGGCATCGGCCGAGACGACTCCGAGTTTGATGGCGACATCGCGGGGCACGAGCACGCTTACCTCGGCCTTGGCGTTGCCGCGGAATCCCTTGAAGACCTCCACGAAGTTGTCCCAGCGCAACTGTGGATGATCGATCTCGAGGGTGTCGCCGTCGATCTCGATCTTGAGTTCCTTGCCGCTGACCGCGTGGACTTCGACGCGGGCACCTGGCTCCTCGTGCGCGACCACATCGATCTTTCCGCCAATGAGTCCTACCTTGAGCTTGCGCACGACCTCGAGGTCGATGACCTTGCTCTGACCGGGCGCGACCACCCATTTCTCGATTGCCATCGTTTCTCCTCTGTCGGGGTGTCCGCGACGGCTCGGCGCTGGAGCCACGGATACCGGAATCCTCTTATTCGCGATATATCGCGTCTATTCGTAACTCACGATATATCGCGTTTTTGGATTCCGCAACCCTCGTCGCGGCGCGTTTGCGTCGTCTGGAGCGGAGGACTTCGCACGCGCGGGAGGCCCTTCTTCGCGATTGCGGTCTCCGCTTCCGCCGAAGGCCTCCCCTGCGGTTGCGCTCGGCTGTTCACGCCGCTCTCGTGGCCTGTGTCAGTCGACGCGACGCGACGGCTGCCGACGGTAGCCGTCGCGCCAGGTGACCGTCACCGTCGCGACGATGCCCCAGATCGCCACGATGCCGAGAAAGCAGAGGAATGCGAAGAGGGCGGTGGTCATGTTCTGGTCTCCTTCAGATCGCGGGGGAGTCGAGCACGGCCGGTGCTCCGGGTGCGGTCGAGCCTTCGAGCTCGGCCTCTGTTGCGTCCGCGGCGGCGGCGCGAGGCAGGCGGACGGCAAAGAGCGGGATCGTCCACTGGCACAGCGGGCCGATGAGCAGCGCGAAAGCGAGCGTTCCGAGGCCGACGTTCCCGCCGAGAAGCCAGCCGGCGGCAAGGACGACGACCTCGACGATCGTGCGGCCGACCCAGATCGGCCATCCGGTGCTCCGGTGGATCCCCGTCATGAGGCCGTCGCGCGGGCCGGGGCCGAAGTGGCTGCCGATGTACAGGCCGCTCGCGACGGCGAGCAGAAGGAGGCCAGCTGTGAAGACGAGGATTTGCTGCCAGGGCTCTGTAGCCGGATGGATGAGCCAGAGCCCGAGTTCGATGCTCGGGCCGATGAGGAGGATGTTCAGCACCGTCCCGATGCCGGGCCGCTGGCGCAGGGGGATCCAGAGCAGGAGCACGAGGAGGCCGATGACGTTCGTGAGCCAGCCGATGCCGATGCCGGTGCGCAGTGAGACGCCCTGCGCGAAGACCGTCCAGGGATCGACCCCGACCGCCGCGCGGATCATAAGGGCGTCAGCGAGGCCATAGAGAACGAGACCGATGAACAATTGCGTGGCTCGTCGTGGCAGGAGCAAGCGACTGGAGGCGATGACAGTGGGCATAGAAGCAATCCAATTTCATGATTGGCTCTTGCGTATATAGCCAATTCATCTAAAGTGGCTATATGGCGGGTACCCAGCTCAGCGCGCGAACCCTCGCATCCCTTCTCGGCGACTGGCGCGATTCCGGTGCCGCCTATGCCTCCCTGGCCGATCGCATCCGCTTGCTCGTGATCGACGGACGCGTTCCCGTAGACAGTCGGCTCCCGGCCGAGCGCGAGCTGGCCGAACGCCTGAGCCTCAGCCGAACGACCGTGACGGCCGCCTATCGCCGGCTGCGGGATGCGGGCTTTCTCAGCAGCGTGCGCGGCTCCGGGAGCGTCACCCGCCTCGCCGGCGCCCCGACCATGTTGTCCGTTCCGGGCGACGGCGGATTCCTCGACCTGAGCAAGGCGACGATGCCTGCCTTGCCCGGCCTCGTCGACGCCGCGCGTCGTGGGCTCGATCAGCTGCCCTGTCACCTCGGCGGCCCAGGCTTCGATCCCGTCGGCACGCCGGAACTGCGCGCCATCATCGCCGACCGTTACACGGCCCGCGGTCTGCCGACCCGATCCGACCAGATCATGGTGACGATCGGCGCACAGCATGCCATCGCGCTGCTCGCCCGCACCCTCATTGGCCGGGGCGACCGCGCCCTCATCGAGCAGCCCACCTATCCGCACGCCTACGAAGCCTTGCGGGCGGCGGGAGCCCGGCTCGTGCCCGTGAGCGTCACCGCGGACCCGGACGCCTCCGCGGGCGGCGGCGCCGAGGGATGGGACGTCACCGAGATCGAGCGGGCCATCCGACGCACCAATCCTGCCATGGGATATCTCATGCCCGACTTTCACAACCCGACCGGTCGCTCGATGTCCGCCGGGCAGCGCGAGCGCGTGCTGGCCGTAGCGGCCCGGCAGGGCACCGTCGTCGTCGCGGATGAGACCACGGCCGAGCTGAACATCGATCGAGAGGATTCCCCGCTGCCCATGGCCGCCTATGGCGATGCCGTGCTCATCGGATCGGTGGGCAAGACGGTGTGGGGCGGACTGCGGGTGGGGTGGATCCGCGCCGAGCAAGCGCTCATCCGCAAACTCATCGGAGTGCGGGCACCGAACGATCTGGGCACTCCGATCCTCGAACAGCTCGTCGTCACGGAACTCCTCGGCCGTATGGGCGAGATCCTGCCGTTGCGCCGTGAGCAGTTGCGCGCCGGACGTGATCGTCTCGAGAGTCTGCTCGTCGCACGCTTCCCGGAATGGCGGGTTCCGCATGTGCATGGTGGTCTCGCCACCTGGATCAACCTCGGTTCGCCTGTGAGCTCTCAGCTCGCCCTCGCCGCACGCAGTCACGGCCTGCTGATAGCGGCCGGTCCACGATTCGGCATCGACGGGGCCTTCGAGCGCTTCCTTCGTGTTCCGCTCTGCTATCCCGTCGAAGAGACGGAGCGTGGGGTCGACGCCCTCGAGGCGGCCTGGGGCTCGCTGCTGCGGCATCCGGTGCCCGAAACGGGCTACCTGGCCGACGTCGTCTGAACATGCTCGAACGGCGACCTGACGCCGCAACCCTCGAGGCGTCGACGGCGTTCGCAGCGCTGCGGCATCGACCAGCTTCGATGTTGTCGAGAGAATATCGCCGGATCGGCGCGGTCGTCTAAGGCTCGATCCAGTCGTAGCACCTCCCGAAGGGGGCGATGTTCAGCCGGCCGTTACATGACCAATGACATACTGAGCGCGTGCATCTCCTCGCCGTCCTCAGCATGAAGAACCGTGCCCTCATCGCCCTCGTCACCGTCGTCGTGGCGGTCTTCGGCGGTATCGCTCTCACCAGCCTGAAACAGGAGCTGGCGCCGTCCATCAGCTTTCCGCAACTCGTCGTGATGACGCAGTATCCAGGCGCGGCGCCCGAGGTCGTCAACGACGACGTCTCGAGCCCGATCGAGAGCGCGATCCGGGGGATCGCGGGCCTCGAGTCGACGTCGACGACGAGCACCACCAACCTCTCGATCGTCAATGCCACCTTCGCCTATGGCACGAACCTGTCGACGGTCGAACAGAAGATGACATCGGCGATCAACCGGATCAAGTCACGGTTGCCTGAGAGTGTCGACCCTCAGGTGATCAGCGCGAGTTTCGACGACTTCCCGGTGCTCCAGATCGCGGTCACGGGTGCTGACGACGCGAGCACGCTCTCCGACGAGCTCAAGCGCACGACCCTCGGCGAGATCCAGGATGTCGACGGTGTGCGCGAGGCTGCCCTCGTCGGCGACGTCGGCAAGCGGGTGACGATCACACCGGATGTCGCCGAACTTGTCGCATCGGGGCTCACGAGCCAGGCCATTCGCGACGCGCTCCAACAGAACGGTGTGCTGATCCCGGCCGGGTCGATCACGCAGAACGACAAGACCCTCTCCGTTCAGGCGGGCTCCAAGCTTGCTTCAGTCGACGACATCGCCGGGCTTCCGCTCGTCTCGAAGACGGTCGCCCCCGGCGGAACGCGGATGATCGGCGATGTGGCGTCCGTCGCCGTGACCGGCAACCCCGTGACGAGCATCTCGCGCGTCGACGGGAAGCCGGCTCTCACGATCGCGGTGACCAAGCTGCCTGCCGCAAACACCGTCGAGGTGTCGAAAGCGGTGCGCGCGATCCTGCCCGACCTCGAGGCGTCGCTCCAGACGACCAATCCCGGTGCTACGCTCACCGTGGTCTTCGATCAGGCTCCGTTCATTCAGCAGTCCATCGATTCGCTCGCGACCGAGGGTCTGCTCGGCCTCTTCTTCGCCGTGATCGTGATTCTTGTGTTCCTGCTGTCGGTGCGTGCGACGCTCGTGACCGCGATCTCGATCCCGACCTCGGTGCTCATCACCTTCATCGGGTTGCAGGTCGCCGACTACACGCTCAACATTCTGACGCTCGGTGCGCTGACGATCGCGATCGGGCGTGTCGTCGACGATTCCATCGTGGTCATCGAGAACATCAAGCGGCACCTCGTCGACGGGGTCGACCGTGGGTCGACGATCGTGCGTGCCGTGAGGGAGGTGGCCGGCGCGATCACGGCGTCGACGATCACGACGGTCGCCGTCTTCCTGCCGGTCGCCCTTGTCGAGGGCGTGACGGGCGAGTTGTTCCGGCCGTTCTCGCTCACGGTGACGATCGCCTTGCTCGCCTCGCTCTTCGTCGCGCTCACGATCGTGCCCGTGCTCGCCTACTGGTTCCTGCGGCCGGCGCTGCGTCACAAGCATGCGGGCGAGTCGACCGAGGCGCTCGAAGTCGAGGACGGCGTCGACGAGCTCGAACACCCGAGCCGGCTGCAGCTCGGCTACCTGCCGATCATCCGCTGGACCCTCAGGCACTCCGTGGTCACGATCGTCGTCGCACTGCTCGTGCTGGGCGGAACGGTCGCGCTCACCCCCCTCATGAAGACGAACTTTCTCGGCGACAGCGGTCAGAACACCTTCCGGGTGTCGCAGACGCTTCCGGTGGGCACGAGTCTCGAGGCGATGGACGCCGCGTCGAAAGAGGTCGAGCAGGTCATCCGCGGCGCGACCGGGGTCGAGATCGTGCAGACCTCGATCGGCTCGAGCGGTAGCCCCCTGCGCGACGCCTTCTCCGGCGGCGGCTCCGGCGCGATCACCTACTCGGTCACGACCGACGAGAATGCCAACCAGGTCGCGCTCCAGGACGAGGTGCGCGCCTCGCTCGGCAGGCTTGGCGATGTCGGCGAGATCTCGATCGCGGCGTCGAGCGGTTTCGGGGCGTCGAGCGATATAGAGGTCGACGTGACGGCGTCGAACCAGGAGGACCTCTCTGCGGCGACGGATGCCGTGCTCGCCAAGGTCTCCGAGCTGTCGAGCATCAAGCAGGCCAGCTCCAACCTCGCCGAGTCGCGACCGTACATCGGTGTGGTGGTCAACCGTGCGTCCGCCGCATCCGTCGGCTACAGCGAGGTCGCGCTCGGAGGTCTCGTCGCCCAGGCCATGCAGCCCTCATCGGTGGGCTCGGTCGTGATCGACGAGACCTCGCTCACGATCTACATCGCAACGGAGACGCCGCCGGCGACCGAGGCCGAGCTCGCGGCGTTGCAGATCCCCACCCCGGCCGGCCCCGTCGCCCTCGACACTCTCGCGACGGTATCTCAGGTCGACGGACCCGCATCGATCACGACGGTGCGGGGCTTGCGCAGCGCGACCGTCTCGGCGACACCGGACAGCGACAACCTCGGCACGGCGAGCACCGACGTGCAGCGGGCCGTGAACGCTGCCGGGTTGCCGAACGGCGCATCCGCCTCCCTTGGCGGGGTGACGGCCGACCAAGGCGACGCTTTCTCGCAGCTGGGTATCGCACTGCTCGTCGCGATTCTCATCGTCTACATCGTGATGGTGGCGACGTTCCGCTCGCTGCTGCAGCCGCTGTTGCTGCTCGTGTCGGTGCCGTTCGCCGCGACAGGCGCGATCGCGCTGCAGGTCTTGACGGGAATCCCGCTCGGAGTGGCTTCGCTCATCGGCGTGCTCATGCTCATCGGCATCGTCGTGACGAACGCGATCGTGCTCGTCGACCTCGTGAACCAGTACCGTCGCCGAGGGATGTCGGTGGAGGACGCGCTCGTGCACGGCGCATCCCGTCGTCTGCGGCCGATCCTCATGACGGCCCTCGCGACGATCTTCGCACTGCTGCCGATGGCCATCGGGCTCACCGGGCACGGCGGCTTCATCTCGCAGCCGCTCGCGCTCGTCGTGATCGGCGGACTGGTCTCCTCGACAGCTCTCACCCTCGTGGTGCTGCCCGTGCTCTACAAGTTGGTTGAGGGTGGAAGGGAGCGCAGAACGGCCAAGCGCGCCTCTCGCGGCGCGACCCAGGCCGATGCCGACGACGCGGCCGAGCTCGTTCAGCCCTTCGTGGACTGAGCGCTCGTCCTGTCACTCGACATGACGCAGACCGTCGACCGATCCGCCTCGGCGACAGTTCGCGACATCAGAGTGTGCGGAGCGACCGGAGGCGACGGCGACGATCGTTCCGACATCCGACATCCGAGATGGTGTCGGGTGGGTGCCCGTCCTCCTGGCATCAGCCTACGAGCTCCGCGTAGCCGCCCGTGCGGCCGGAGCCGACCCGTGTGTCGGGTCGGTCGACATCGCCGAGGTCGATGCCACAGCCGATGCGGAGGACGGACGCACGGTGCGTCTCGCAGCACTGTGCGTTCTCGAGGTCGCGGCCGGCGTCGCCCTGCGCTGAGCCTCGCCGCTCGAGTCCGATCCTGTTCGAGTCTCGCGGCCGACGGCCGCTACTTCACCTGCTATTCCATCGTGATGCAGCCAGCCATGACCACCTCTTCGAGATCCACGGCCGGATGCCCCTCCTCATCCCTTCCGACTGCACACGCGAGTGGCCGACAAGCGATGAGCCGGCTCGATCACTCACGGAAGCGGCGCTTCAGGCTGCCCACCCTTTATCGCACGTGTCAACGTCCACCTGGCTGCCGCTCAGTGACGCCGCTGTGGCTCCGGGAACGCCTCAGCGCCGGGCCGCCGCCTCCATTGCCGAGCGTCGTGTCGAGGCACCACAGCCGGCAGCGCAAGCACCGTGAATCCACAGAGAACGATGAACACCGGGGCGGCCGTGGCCACGAGCGAGCAGTACGCACTCGGACTGTCGAACGGGCCGGCCAGGTCGCCGGAGATCACGCCTGCGCTTGGAAGGCTGGACAACGCAGCATCGAGCAGCACGCTGCCGAACGGTGTGAGCAACCAGGCCATGAACCACGCCAGGCACATGACGGCGCTGACCTGAACCCGCGTTTTCGCGACAGTCGGCCGCTCTCTGAGAGCAGTGAAGGCTGCGCCCGCCCCAATGACGAGCGCAACCGGGACCACTCCGAGGACGACATACAGAAAGAAGATGCTCACACCCGGGGCGAAGAGGAACGGCAGGCCCCCGAACGCCGTCACTCCCAGAATCGGGAGCGCGACCGCCAGGGTCCGCTTTCCAAGCGACAGATGAGCGGCCGGGCTAGCTTCAGCTGGCCCGTTGATGTTGTCGGTCCCGGCGATGATCTATTCCCTTAGTAGTTGGGATTCTGGGCCAACTTCAGCCACTGCCACCACACAATGTTCGTGTAGGTCCCTGCGAGTTCCCTTGGGAAGCTGGTCTGGCGCGTGCGGGATGCATTCTTGAGGGGCCCGTCGAGATTACATCTGCGCTGCTTGACGTTTCTTTGCGATGGTAGGCCGTGACGCCTTCGTGGGACGCTCGGGGCAGGCGCCGGGGCGGGGGCAGGACAGTCAAGGAAACCACGCTTCGCCGATCCGGCCGGGCTATCGAGCTCTAACGCAACGATGTGTTGCATTTACGGCGGCTCAGCGGGAGGAGTGCTCCACGCGCGGGATGCCGTCCTTCCAGACACGCGAGATCAGTGGCACGCCCGGTCGGTAGGCCAGGTGCACGTAGGACGGCGTCTTCAATTGCACCAGGTCGGCCCGGGCGCCGGGCGACAGTCGGCCCACATCCGTGCGCCGAAGGGCCTGTGCACCGCCTGCGGTCGCCGCCCAGACCGCTTCGGCCGGGGTCATGCCCATCTCGCGCACGGCCAGGGCGATGCAGAACGGCATCGAGGAGGTGAAGCTCGACCCCGGGTTGGTGTCGCAGGCGATCGCCACGGTGACCCCGGCATCGATCAGCCGTCGCGCATTCGGATAGGGCTGCCGGGTCGAGAACTCGACGCCGGGCAGCAGGGTCGCGACGGTCTCGGAGCCGGAGAGGGCGGCGACATCCTCGTCGTCCAGATAGGTGCAGTGGTCGACGGACGCCGCACCGAGCTCGACCGCGAGCCGCACCCCCGCGCCCGGCCCGAGCTGACTCGCGTGCACACGCGGACTCAGTCCGGCGGCCATGCCGGCTTCGAGCACTCTCTTGCTCTGCTCAACCGTGAACGCGCCTGTCTCGCAGAAGACGTCGATCCATCTCGAGTGCGGTGCACAGGCGGTGAGCATCTCGCCCACGACGAGGTCGAGGTAGTCGTCGGCGCGGCCGGCGAACTCGGCCGGGACGACGTGCGCTCCGAGGAAGGTGACCTCGTCGGTCACCATCGCGGCCAGGCGAACGAGCCGGGCCTCGTCGGCGGCCGAGAGTCCGTAGCCGCTCTTGACCTCGATGGTCGTCGTGCCCTGCGCGATCATCTCCTCGACGAAGCCGTGCAAACGCGCGAGCAGCTCGTTGTCGGTCGCTGCCCGTGTGGCCGCGACGGTCGAACGGATACCGCCCGCCTCATAGGGGCGCCCGGCCATCCGAGCCTCGAACTCGGCGGAGCGGTCGCCGCCGAACACGAGATGGCTGTGGCTGTCGACGAAGCCGGGGATCACGGCCGAGCCGCGCATGCTCGTGACGTCGGCGGAGTCGAGCATGGCAGCCGGGATCTCGGACGAGGCGCCGACCCACGCGACGCGACCGTCCTGGATGAGCAGCGCGGCATCCCGGAGCTCGCCCGTCTTCTCGCCGGCACCTCCGAGGCGGGGGTCGTTCGTGACGAGCAGCCCGATGTCGCTGAGCAGTGCGGCGGTCATGGCCTCTCCCATTCTTCGCGCCGGGATGCCCGATTCACGGTGCGCGCATCGACGTCCAAGAAATCGAGTATCTCAATGGTGTCACGGATCGCGGATCCAGGATCGGAGTGCGCGGGTTGCGCTCGCGGGCGATCTCGATGGCACGGTGGTCGGAGCGATCGACGGCCCGCGTCCGTCGATCCGGCCGAGGCGGATGGCGCCGCCACGCACTCGATGGACGGATGAGGCGTCCGCTGGTCTCGCGCTGCGTTGCTCGGAGTCGTAGCGTTGGAGGCGCCACGACGAGAAGAGGTGCTCAGTGAGGACGCTCGTGCTGATCCGCCATGCCAAGTCGAGTTGGGATACGGTCGGGCTCGCCGACCACGACCGGCCGCTGAACGACCGAGGCAGGAGAGACGCCCCGCGCATGGGTCGGCGGCTTGCCCGGCGAGGCACCGTGCCTGATCTGATCGTCACGAGTTCCGCGGTGCGGGCGCGTTCGACCGCGGAACTCATCGCGAGCGAGCTCGGCGCGGGCACCGTCGTCGAAGCTGCTCGTATCGCCGTCGACGAGCGGCTCTATGCCAGCTCGGTCGAAGAACTCGCCCTGGTCATCCGCTCGCTCGACGACGATCTCGGGTGTGTCGCGCTCGTCGGGCACAATCCCGAGATTTCCGAGCTTGCTCGCCGCTTCTCGAACGAGATCGACGAGATGCCGACGACCGCCGTGGTGGAACTCTCATTCGACCTCGCCTCTTGGGCAGACTTCGGGGTGACCGCTCCGACGATGGTGCTGTTCGACTCGCCGCGGAGGTCGCAGTAAGCATCTCGGTCGCGGTGGGCGTCGACGATCGACCGGGCTAGGCACGCGAACTACTGTAAAGGTAGCTTGACAGTGGCCCGTCTGTGTGTAAAGCTACCTCTACAAAATCGAAGGGGTGGATATGGCGAGGAGATGGCTGGCGGTCGGTGTGATCGCGATCGTGGCGGGCGTCGGTATCGGGCTGCTTGCAGGTGCGTTCACGCCGAGCACGAACAACTACTGGATCAGCGCAATCGCGAGCGGTGCGATCGGTGCACTCGGAGCCGGAGCGGTCGCCTGGGCGCTCCTCGTAGCCCCGCACGACGCGACGGTGAAGCTTGCGCAAGCAGAGAACTCGATCGAAAGGTCCTGGACGATGCAGGCATCCGCCGGAGCGTTCACCGACACGATCATCGTTCTCGGGGTCATGCTGAGCATCGTGAGCATCACGGGGTTGAGCATCGACACACGCACCGCCATCAGCGTGCCGCTCGTCATCGGCCTGCTCGACATGGCCATCCGGCGGCAGTGGCTGCAGTCGCGGCAGTCGTGATGCTGAACTCGGTCCTCCAGCGACGCCAGGAAGCCGGGTGGTCGCAGCAGCGACTGGCTGAGCTTCTCGGCGTCTCGCGCCAGACGATCATCTCCATCGAACGCGGTCGTTACGACCCCAGTCTCGACCTGGCCTTCAAGCTCGCCGTCACTTTCGAGTGCGCCATCGAGGACCTCTTCTCCCCCGAGCTCGATGCTGGGCGGCGGTGACCGTCACGGTTCCGTTTCTTCCGGGCCGGATCACCGGCCCGGCCGGTCTGCGAGGTACACGGGACTCGGCGCCCGCTGGGGCACGAGGCAGGGGCACGAGGCAGGGGCACGAGACTGGAGTATGAGGCAGGCGATACCCGCGAGCGCGGTACCGGATGCCTCGGCTATTCCTGCATCGGAATGCGCAGGCCGCGCTCGCGGGCGACCTCGATTGCGCGCTCATAGCCGGCGTCGACGTGCCGCATGACGCCGGTCCCCGGGTCGTTCGTGAGCACACGCTCGATCTTCTCGGCGGCGAGCGGGGTGCCGTCGGCGACGATCACCTGGCCGGCATGGATGCTGCGGCCGATGCCGACGCCGCCGCCGTGGTGGATCGATACCCACGTCGCTCCTGACGCCGTGTTGAGCAGGGCATTGAGCAGCGGCCAGTCGGCGATCGCATCGGAGCCGTCGGCCATGGCCTCGGTCTCGCGGTAGGGCGAGGCCACGGAGCCGGAGTCGAGGTGGTCGCGGCCGATCACGACGGGTGCCGAGAGTTCGCCTGAGGCGACCATCTCGTTGAACCTCAGTCCCGCGCGGTGGCGTTCCTTGTAGCCGAGCCAGCAGATGCGGGCGGGCAGTCCCTCGAAGTGCACCTTCTCGCCGGCGGCCGTGATCCAGCGCCGCAGGTGCTCGTCCTCGGGGAAGAGCTCGAGGATGGCCCTGTCGGTCGCGGCGATGTCGGCGGGATCTCCTGAGAGCGCCGCCCAGCGGAACGGGCCCTTCCCCTCGGCGAAGAGCGGGCGGATATAGGCGGGCACGAAGCCGGGAAAGTCGAAGGCGCGGTCGTAGCCGCCGAGCGCCGCCTCGGCACGGATCGAGTTGCCGTAGTCGAAGACCTCGGCCCCGGCATCCTTGAACTCGACCATCGCCTTGACCTGCTTGGCCATGGATGCGCGCGAACGTTCGGTGAACTCCTCGGGCTTCGCTGCGGCGTATTCCCGCCACCCTTCGACGGTGACGCCCTCGGGCAGGTAGGCGAGCGGGTCGTGGGCGCTCGTCTGATCGGTGACGATATCGATCGGGGCGCCGCGGTCGAGGAGTTCGCGGAATACGGTGGCCGCATTGCCGACGAGTCCGACCGAGAGGGCGCGGCGCTCGTTCTTGGCTGAGACGACGCGGGTGACGGCGTCGTCGAGGTCGCTGGTGTACTCGTCGAGATAGCCGTGCTCGACGCGGCGGGCGAGGCGGCTCTCGTCGACGTCGACGACGAGCACGGCCCCCGCGTTCATCGTGACGGCGAGCGGCTGCGCGCCGCCCATTCCGCCGGCGCCGCCCGTGAGAGTGAGGGTTCCGGCTAGAGACGCACCCACGGTGTCTTCGCCGCGCCGGGCGGCGACCTTCGCCGCTACCGCCGCGAAGGTCTCATAGGTACCCTGCAGGATGCCCTGCGTGCCGATGTAGATCCAAGAGCCGGCCGTCATCTGGCCGTACATGGTGAGGCCGAGTGCCTCGAGGCGGCGGAACTCGGGCCAGGTCGCCCAGTCGCCGACGAGGTTGGAGTTGGCGATGAGCACGCGCGGTGCCCACTCGTTGGTGCGGAACACGCCGACGGGCTTGCCCGACTGCACGAGGAGCGTCTCGTCTTTCTCGAGTGTCTCGAGCGTGCGCACGATCGCGTCGTAGGCCTCCCAGTTGCGGGCGGCCTTGCCCGTTCCGCCGTAGACCACGAGGTCTTCAGGGTGCTCTGCCACCTCGGGATCGAGGTTGTTCATGAGCATGCGCAGGGGACCTTCAGTCTGCCAGCTCTTCGCGGTGAGCGTCGTGCCGCGTGCGGCGCGGACGGTGCGGGATTCTGACACGGTGTCACTCCTCATGGTGGCTGCGACGACCACGCTCGATCCGGAGCGGATGCGGCGGGCGCCGTGAAAGTCGTTAGTGAGATTGCACACCACCGGAGGGCGGCGGGCAACGGAGTATGCTCGGCCTGTGTCTGGGATACAAGACGCGCTACCCGGTCGGCGGGATCGTCGGCCCTGGCACGTCTCATGACATCCCGATGGGCCCTGGGCGTGCGCGAGCTCGCCCCGTGGCGACCTCCGCGTGAGCGGCCGAAGACTCCTCTTTCCGGCCCCTCGCGCGCTCGTGACTCGTGGTCTCCCACGCCGGTGTGGCGTGACCTCAGCCGCCCAGCACGATCCCCCGAGCGAGCATGAACGGTTCGGGATCGACCCTGGCGCCGTTGATGCGCACCTCGAAGTGCAGATGACAGCCGGTCGAGGTCCCCGTCGAACCGGTCAGCGCGATCGGCGCTCCGGCCGTCACGGTGTCACCCACCGAGACGACGATCCCGCCGTCGACGATGTGCGCATAGCCGGTTTTGACGCCGGCGCCGTGATCGATGAGAACCCAGTTGCCGAGCCCGCCGTTGGGGCCTGCCTCGACGACAGTGCCTGAGCTCGCCGCGCGGATCCAGGCATTGCAGCCGCTCGAGATGTCGGCCCCGTAGTGAAAGGGACCGGCGCCGGCCGGCCGTGCCGGACGCGGACCGAAGCCGTCGGTGACGGCGCCTGCGGTGGGAAGAGCCCAGTTCTGGTCGCTCAACTGCCCGGTGTCACTCGGGACCACGGGCAGGGGGCGCACCTCGATCGCGGCGACGACGCTGGGCTGCAGGGCGGAGAGCTCTGCGGTCGCCGTGTCGACGGCGGCTTTCGCGGCGTCCATAGCCGATCGTCGCTCGTCGAGCGGGATGTCGGCGGTCGCCGCGTGAGCCGCATCGGCCTGCGCTCGAAGAGTCGTTGCCCTCTCGCTGTCGCGGTTGGCACGTCTGGCGAGACCCTCGAGGTCTCCGGAGACCTCGGCGAGTCTGTCGGCGGCGCCGAGCTGGTCGAGCAGCCGGCCATCTGAATTGCCGCCGAAGAGCACGTCGAGCGAGCCCGGCGTGCCTCCACCGGGCCGCAATGACCGGAGGAGGAGGCGGGTCGATCCGTCGGCCACCGTCTTCGCCTCGAGGGCGAGGGCGTCCAGCCTGGCGGCGGTGGCGGCGGTCGCGTCGTATTCGGACTTCGCCGAGTCGTAAGCCTGCTTCGCGAGCCCATAGGCCGACCGGGCGTTGGCGAGCGTCACGTGCGCAGCGGCGTAGGCGACCGCCTGTTGGAGTGCGGCTGCCCTGGCCGCGGTGGTCGATGCCGCGTTGTTCGGTGCCGTGGAAGCGGAACCGCCGGTGCGCGGGGTCCTGATCTGTGGTTCGGCTGGTGGCGTGGGCGGGTCGGACGGGGGCGCCGCGACAGGGGGCGCTGTGAGTGTGTCCTTCGGTGGAGAGGTCGCCGGGTTCGCGGGTGGCCCGGGGGGTGGGGTAGGGGGTGAGGTAGGCGGTGTCTTGGGCGGGTCTGTCGGTGCTGCTATAACGGGCGGGTCTGTCGGCGGGATGTTCGACGAGGTCGGCGGCGGCGGGGTGGTCGTCGTCGGGTCGGTCGACGGCGTCGCGGGCGAGTCGGGTGGTGTCGTCACCGAGTGCGTTGTGCCCTCCGGGGCAGGACCGGAGGGCGGTTCAGAAGACGAGTCCCCTGGAGCGCTCTGCATCGACGTGGGAACGCCCGCGTCGGCCGTGGGAACTTGCGGGGCGGGACTCGATACGGTGGGATCGACGACGTCGGACGATGCGCTCGTCGTCTCAGGCGCAAGAAAGCCGTCGGCGAAAGCGGGCGCGGCGGTTTCGCCGAAGATCAGGCCGACGGTCGCTACCGCGCACGCTACGGTCAGCCGGACGCGTTTCGTCGAGAGGCGTCGCAGCCCGAAAGAAGACGCTCGTTCATGATGTGGCGACATGACAAGAAACCATCCATCTTCGGGTTATGGACAGCCGGCTCGATAGGCTCAGCGTCGCCAGTCTGGCATGCGTCGTGCGATGACACAATGCCTCGACCAGTGAACATTCAGGAACGTGATGCCGGCGTTTTGGCGATCCTCACCGAAGCCCGCCGATGACGGACGCCGCCGCTGCGGCGATCGCTCCCGACTGCACGCTCCCGACGACGCCCTCGATCTCGGGTGAGAGGAAACGGTCCTGGCCGGGGCCGTCCGCGACGGTGCGCACGAGCGCGACGACCGCACCGGTCGCGACGCCCGGCACGAGGGGGGCGCGCAACTCGAGACCGCGGGCTGCGGTCATGATCTCGATCGCGAGCACGCGGCCGAGGCCGTCGATCGAGCGCCGCAGCTTGCGGGCGGCCGCCCATCCCATCGACACATGATCCTCCTGCATCGCCGAGGACGGAATCGAGTCGACGGAGGCCGGAACCGCGAGTCGCTTGAGTTCCGACACGATTCCCGCCGCGGTGTACTGGGCGATCATGAGACCGGAGTCGACACCGACCTCGTGGGCGAGGAACGGCGGGAGGCCCTGGTTGCGGGCCCTGTCGAGGAAGCGGTCGGTGCGGCGCTCGCTCATGCTCGCGACGTCGGCTGCGGCGATCGCAAGGAAGTCGAGCACGTAGGCGATGGGTGCGCCGTGGAAGTTCCCGTTCGATTCGACCCGGCCGTCGAGGGTGAGCACGGGATTGTCGACGGCCGAGGCCAGTTCGCGCTCTGCGACGATGGTGGCGTGCGCGATGGTGTCGCGTGCAGCACCGTGCACCTGCGGGGCGCATCGCAGGGAGTAGGCATCCTGCACGCGCGTGCATTCCGGGCCACTATGGCTTGCGACGATCGGCGACCCGGAGAGCAAGGCGCGCAGGTTCGCGGCGGAGAGCGCCTGCCCCGCCTGCGGGCGCAAACGATGCAGATCCTCGGCGAAGACCGCGTCGGTGCCCAGGAGGCCCTCGACGCTCATGGCCGCAGAGATGTCGGCGGTCGTCATGAGCCGACCGAGATCGTCGAGCGCGAGCGCGAGCATACCGAGCATGCCGTCGGTGCCGTTGATGAGAGCGAGCCCCTCCTTCTCGGCGAGCCTGAGCGGAACGATGCCGGCAGCGGCCAGCGCCTCCCCCGCGGACATCAGGGTTCCGGCGTCGTGGCCGGTCGCACGTGCCGTGCTTGTTGCCGCAGCCTCGAGGGGCGCTGACCGGGCTTCCGCCTCTCCGGGGTGAGTCTCGCCGACCCGGACCTCGCCCTCGCCCATCGCGACGAGCGCGCAGTGTGCGAGGGGGGCGAGATCCCCGGAGCAGCCGAGCGAACCGTACTCGCGCACGACGGGGGTGATCCCCGCGTTGAGGATGGCCGCGTAGGTCTCGGCGGTCACGGCACGCGCTCCCGTGCGCGCCGTCATCACCGTGGAGAGGCGCAGCAGCATGAGCGCGCGCACGACCTCGCGTTCCACCTCGGCGCCGGAGCCGGCGGCATGCGAGCGGACGAGACTCGCCTGGAGCTGCGCCCGGCGCTCCTCTGCGATGAACGTCGTCGCGAGGGCGCCGAAGCCGGTCGAGATTCCGTAATGGGGCTCGACATCCTGGGCGAGGTCTTCGACGATGCGTCGGCTCGCCGCCACGGATTCGAGCGCGGACGGATCGAGTGTGACTGTCGCGCCGTTGCGGGCGACGGCGACGACGTCCGCGATGGTCAGCGCCTCCTGGCCGACGACGACGGACGGGGACGCGGAGGTGGCGTAAGCGACGGGGATGCTCATGGTCTGATTGCACAGCATGAGCGGTCGGTCGACAACGGGTCTAGACTCTGTACTGTCTGGGATTCCAGACTCGAGTCATGGTCTGCCGGCACGGAGATCGCACGAGACGGAGGAGAGACGGGATGACGGCCTCGCAGGTTCCCGCGGCCGATGCGACGCTCCGCATCCTCTCGCATCTGGCCGCACAGCGGGGACCCGTACAGGCGTCGACGATCGCGACGGCGCTGAACCTGCCCCGGTCGACCGTCTACCATCTGTTGGCCGTTCTGCAAGAGCATGGATTCGTCGTGCATCTTCCCGAGGCGCGCCGGTACGGACTCGGCGTCGCGGCCTTCGAGCTGAGCTCAGGCTTCTCCCGTCAGCAACCGCTCTCGTTGCTCGGGCGGCCGCTCATCGCCCAACTCGTCGATCGCATCGCCGAGAGCGCACATCTCGCCGTTCTGCACGGCAGGGATGTGCTTTACATCGTTGAAGAGCGCGCACCGCGCCGCCCTTCTCTCGTGACGGACGTCGGGGTGCGACTGCCCGCCTACTTGACGGCGAGCGGACGGGCGTTGCTCTCCGCCCTCCCGCCGGCGCAGTTGCGTGCGCTCTATCCGAACGCGGCTGCCTTCGCCAAGCGCGGAGTGGTCGGCGCCGCGGGCGCCCCGAGGAACTCCGCCGAGCTTCGTGCCGTGCTCGAGCGGGTGCGCTCCGAGGGATTCGCCGTGGAAGACGGAGAGGTCACCGAGGGGCTCGCCTCCGTCGCCGTCGTCGTGCGCGATCATTCTGGCTGGCCGGCCGCCGGGATAGCGACGACATTCCCGCGTGAGAATATTTCCCGTGAACACTGGTCGGAGCTTGCCGCGCAATTGGGCCGCACCGCCGCGGAGCTGTCGCGCCGCATCCGCGGACGAAGCTGAGCCGCACCGGATCCGTGCTCGCGTGAGCACGGCTCGGCTTGGCGCGACACGGCTTCGGCGCGGCGCGGCTTCGGCGCGAGGATGCGAGGATGCGAGGATGCGAGGGGAGGACGATCCGGGCGTCCACCCCGCCGGCTATGACGGTTGCGGGTCGGGGCCGGTCTGCGTCGGAGCCTCGACGATCTCGCCGCGCAGGGCATTCAGACGCGAGCGCACCTCCTCGACGACATCCAGCGAGGCGCCAAGAGCGAGCAATGTGACGGCAAGGTGCTCGGCGAGGGCGTCGAACGCCGCATCCGTCACGCCGAGTCCGGCATGCGCCACGCGCAGCGATCGCCCGCCGTACTGAGCCGGTCCGCCTAGGGCGGCGGTGATGAAGGCGCGCTGATGCATCGCGAGCCTGTCGAGATCGACGCCCTCGAACCACGCCGAGAGCGTGTCGTCCTTCAGGACGCGTTCGTAAAAGACGGTCACGGCTGTCCTGACAGCCGTAGCGCCGCCTACTTTTTCGAAGATGGCTATGACCTCCCCCCTTGGACGGTCTCTCCCTCTGCGGTATTCGATTGAACTTGCGCAAGATTGTCGCAGAAGAACGGGTCGAGGGCACTACCCCAAGCATGGGGCCATCATTCAGGTGTCGGGCAGGTGAGGCATCCGTTCGGCGGAGCGTGTGGGGATGTGCACGCGAAGAAATCCGACATCCGCTCCCGCATCCGCCCGTCGAGGATGCCGATGCGAAGAGCGTGAGCCGAGCCGAGATCAACTCCAGTCCGCGCCTGTCGACCGCTGACGCGGTCAGGCCGTGTCGAGGTCCTTCGCGAAACACACGCTGAACACCTCGCCGACGTACTGACCGAACTGGGGGATCGGCAGGTAGCCGTGCCGGGCGTAGAGGGCGAGGGCCGCCTCATGCCTGGGTCCGGTCTCGAGCAGTAGGCGTCGGATTCCGCCGGCGCGGGCATCCATCTCGATCCGTTGCAACAGCAGGCTAGCCACTCCGCGGCCCCGTGCGGCCTCATCGACGAACATGCGTTTGAGCTCGGCCTCTGGGCCGATGGGGAGCGCACTCTGGGTTCCGTCGAGTTTGATGAGCCCGGCGACGCCGACCGCTATGCCGGCTTCATCGCGGGCGACGTAGAAGGAGACCCCCGGGCGTTCAAGCTCCTCGATGCTCAGCAGGAAGTTGCTCTCGGGCGGGTAGAGCGCCTGCGCGAAGCTCGTGCTTCGGTCCAGGAGATCGAGGACCTCCGCCTGTCGGGGGGCTTCGATGGCGATCGTCACGGACATGCCGTCACACTATGGCTGCAAGATTTCGCCGATGTTTCGTCGGATCGTGCATCGCGTTTCACCGGCGTCGAGGCGGAATCCGGCCATCTGGAGGTCGGTCGCTCCGCGAAGAACTCCACGGCCCTGGCGAGCACGAGGTCTGGTCTCTCGTCGACGATGAATGCGCTGCCCCGTCGACGAAGGAGGCCTCGAGCCGGTCGGCATACGCCTCCTCGCCTCGCGGGGCTGGCTTTCTATATATGACTGACGCATAGATATATGGGCGTCAAGTGTTTCCTGCTTGGAGGCCCGTAACAAGTGACCGTTATTAGCCAATAGGGGGAAAAATATGTTCTGAGTGATCAATGGAATCAGTGTTGACGAGCTAGACATATGATCAACGCATATATATTTTGAGAAAATGAACAGAACGTCCAATTTGCTCGGCGCCTTGTCGATGGTGCTCGCCGACGAGATGCGCGAAGCCGTCAACGACACACTCCGCACAACGGGCGAAACGGCCGCCGCGCTCATCATGGTTGGCGCCCATCCGGACGTTCACATCGCAGAAGTGGCCGAAGCACTAGGTCTCACCCATAGCGGCGCCGTGCGCCTTGTCGATCGGCTGGAGAATGAAGAGCTTGTTACGCGCAAGCCCGGACCGGACTCGCGGACTGTTCTGCTCCGCATCACGCGCGAAGGCGAAAGGCGACGACAAGCAGCTTTGCGCCAGCGCGCGCGTGTGCTCGGGCGCGCCCTCGCGCATCTGTCGGCTGACGAAGCGGAGCTTCTCGGGTCCTGCATGGACAAGATTCTGCGCGGATATTTGACCGAGCGACAGCAAGGCTACCGGTTCTGCAGAATGTGCGACGAGGACACCTGCGTTCCGTACCACTGCCCCGTTGAAGAGAAGTGGGAGGAACTTTTCGGATGACAAGCGAAGGAGCCGCGACATCGATCACCGAGACAGCAACGAAGCGGCGTTGGATCGCCGTTGCCGCAATGATCGGATCCGCGGCGTGCTGGGGGTTCGCAACCGTCATGTCCCGCGACCTCCTCAGCACAATGACATCAACGTCGCTGCTCGTGATTCAACTGGTCGCAAGTGTCATCACCCTCCTCTGCCTCGCCATCCCGCATATGCCATGGCGATACCGGTCGACGGGCATTACGCGCGCGGCGCTGATTGGTATCCTCGAGCCTGGCCTCACCTATTCGATCGGACTGGTCGGGCTTTCTCTGACGTCCGCCGGCAGTGCTTCGGTCATCAGCGCCACGGAACCGATCCTGATCGTCCTGGTCGCCTGGCTGCTGCTACGACAACGTCCTTCGCTGCGCCTCATCGGCTGCATAGCCGTTGCCGTCGCTGGCCTCCTCATGGTGTCAGGGGAGGCCCTTCTCGAACCCGAGCAAGCTAGTCCCCTCGGAGACGGGCTGATTGTGCTCGCGACCCTTTTTGGTGCGAGTTACGTCGTTCTCTCCTCCAGGGTCACCGCCAACTTTCCCGCGGCGACACTTGCCTCCGCGCAACAGATCGTCGGTCTCATCTTCGCGATAGGTGTCTTCGCCATCGTTCAGGCACTGGGTCTTGAGCGACAATTGTTTGCGCAGCTCTCTGCTTCAACCGTCGCCTATGCCGCCCTGTCTGGTGTCGTGCAGTACGCGCTAGCCTTCTGGCTCTATCTGATAGGCCTTCGCTATCTTACCCCCGCGGCCGCGGGCCTCTGGCTGACGCTCGTGCCCGTGTTCGGGCTCTTCGGTGCCTATGTCTGGCTTTCTGAGGTGCCCTCGTTCCTCATGCTTGCCGGCGCGAGTATGATCATCGTTGCGGTCGTCATGGGGAAGGCGGAGGAGTAGCCGTTCGGGCGCGACAACTTGTTATGACATTGCACGGATGATGCGACTCTAACCACGAAATGAGAAGTCGCGATATGCAGGAATCCCTACCCCAAACGCCTGTCACCATCCTACCGGCTACCTCGGCGCCGGGAAAACTACGCTCCTCAACCGAATTCTGACCGAGAACCACGGCAAGAAATACGCCGTCATCGTCAACGAATTCGGTGAGGTCGACGATCTGATCGTTAATGCCGACGAAGAAATCTTCGAGATGAACAACGGCTGCATCTGCTGCACCGTGCGCGGAGACCTCATCCGCATCATCGACGCAGCACCGAACAGCAGCACCGAACAGCAGCAGGGCGGGCATGCGGAGCCGCAGAAGTGAGGGCCTCACCCTGCATCGGATCGCCGTGAACGACTCTGTGGAGATCCGCCCACCGGTCGTGGCCATCGTGCGCGCTTGTTTCAATCCCGGTCTTTCGATCCCTGTCGCGAGCGGTGAAAGCGCCCGGGCACGCGATCGCAAGATTGTCCGTGACTTCTCAGGATTCATCCGGTAATGTAGCGGAGTCGGCTCTAGGCACCGCGAATGAACGCGGATGGGTTTGTAAGTCTGGTGGGCCGGTTTCGCAGCAATTCTGCTGGCGAATGATCACTGTATGTGAACGGCCCCGGTCGAAGACTGCCCGGGTTCTCAGTTGCGATACGCGCAAGCGTAGCGCTGTTCTGCCATGTACTCGAGAACAACCCAGGAAAAATGTCTATGCCCAAGAACAAGAAGCCCGCCGGTGATCGTCCGGCCAAGAACTTCGATCCTTCCTATGCCAAGGGCGGAAGCAAGGGCGGCCCCAAGGCCGGCTCGCGCAGCCCCGGGCACCGTGGATTCCGCGCCGATGAGGGCGCGCCCAAGAAGCAGCGCTGGAACGCGGATGAGCGTGCCACTCGTTCAGCGTCCGGCACCGCTGGCCGTTTCGAGCGTCCGGCGTACAGCGAGCGTCAGGACCGTTCCGAGCGTCCGGCCCGCGGCGAGCGTCCGGCTTATGACGGCCGTGCCCAGCGCGGTGAGCGTCCCGTCTACGACGACCGCCCGCGTCGCGACGTCGGCGCTCGTGGCGATCGACCCTCATATGGTGATCGTGCTCCACGTGGTGACCGTCCGGTGTACGGTGACCGCCCGCAGCGTTCCGAGCGTCCGGCTTATGATGGCCGTGCCCAGCGCGGTGAGCGTCCCGTCTACGACGACCGCCCGCGTCGCGACGTCGGCGCTCGTGGCGATCGACCCTCCTATGGTGATCGTGCTCCACGTGGTGACCGCCCGGTGTACGGCGACCGCCCGCAGCGTTCCGAGCGTCCGTCGTACGGCGACCGGCCGCAGCGTGGTGACCGTCCGTACGGTGACCGGCCGCAGCGTTCCGAGCGTCCGGCCTACGGCGACGACCGTGGCCACCGTCCCGTGCATGGCGCCGCCCGCCAACGTCGCAACGACGATGAGCGCCCACTGCGTCGCGACGGCTTCGACCGCCCGGGCCGTGATTTCGGTCAGCGTGGTCAGCGGAGCGACCGTCGTGACTCCGCGTTCTATCCGAACCGCGACGAGAAGTCCCGCTTCACGCCGCAGGACGACGTGGTGCTGGAGCGCCTCGAGGCTGAAGCGATCCAGGCATCCGACGTCGAAGGTGTGACCTTCGCCGACCTCGGGCTCGGCGGCAACATCTCTGCGGCGCTCGCCGAACTCGGGGCCCTCGCCCCCTTCCCGATCCAGGCCGCGACCATTCCCGATGTGCTCGCAGGCAAGGACGTTCTCGGTCGCGGCAAGACGGGCTCAGGAAAGACCATCGCCTTCGGCGCCCCGGTCGTCGAGAGGCTCATGGAGAACGGTGGAGGCAAGAAGCGTCAGATGGGCCGCAAACCCCGTGCGCTCATCCTCGCCCCGACGCGTGAGCTCGCCCTGCAGATCGACCGCACCGTGCAGCCCATCGCGCGCTCGGTCGGCCTCTTCACCACCCAGATCTACGGTGGGGTCCCCCAGCACCGTCAGGTCGGCGCGCTGCAACGCGGCGTCGACATCGTGGTCGGAACCCCCGGCCGCATCGAAGACCTCATCGAACAGCGTCGGCTCGATCTCAGCGAGGTCGCCATCACCGTCCTCGACGAGGCCGACCACATGTGCGACCTGGGCTTCCTCGAGCCGGTGCAGCGAATCCTTCGCCGCACCGCTGACGGCGGCCAGAAGCTCCTCTTCTCTGCCACTCTCGACAAGGGCGTCGCCGCGCTCGTCGCCGAGTTCCTCGTGGACCCGGCTGTGCACGAGGTCGCCGGTGAAGACCAGGCATCATCGACGATCGACCACCGTGTGCTCGTCATCGAGCACCGCGACAAGGGCGCCATCATCGAGCAGCTTGTCGACCGCGAGGGCAAGACGCTGATCTTCGCCCGCACGCGTGCCTTCGCCGAGCAGCTCGCCGACCAGCTCGACGACGCCGGCATCCCCGCCGTATCGCTGCACGGCGACCTCAACCAATCCCGCAGGACGCGCAACCTCCAGCAGCTCACCTCGGGCCGGGTCAACGTGCTCGTCGCAACGGACGTCGCCGCTCGCGGCATCCACGTCGACGACATCGACCTCGTGATCCAGGCCGACGCGCCGGACGAGTACAAGACCTATCTGCACCGTTCCGGCCGCACTGGCCGCGCCGGAAAGCAAGGCACCGTCGTCACGCTCATCCCGAAGCAGCGTCAGCGTCGCATGTCTGAGCTGCTCGACCGCGCTGAGATCACCGCCGAATACGTTCCCGCGTACCCCGGAGACCAGCTCATCTCGGACCTCGCAACCGCGTAGACGTCTCACCGGTCCTCCCGTTTGGGCCACCGCAGGGGAGGCCTTCGGGCGAGACGGAGGCCGCAATCGCAAAAGAGGGCCTCCCGCTCGTGTGAAGTCCTCCCCTGCGGTGGCTTGTTCGGCTGTGCAGAGTTCAGCGTTTGCTTCTAGCAGGATCGCTCAGCCCCGAGGCGGAGCCGGCGAAAGCCGGGGAAACGGCGTCAGCCGGAGCGGACCCCTGTTCCGACGAGGGTCGTCACGTCGATGTCTTGCGCGCCCCGCGCGGCCAGCCCGGCGAGGTACGAGGCACGTACCTCCTCGAGCACCGGGCCTTCGAGTTCGCCGAACATCGCTCGGAACGCCGTGCCGCGTGCCCATGCCCAGGCGGTTCTCGGAGTGAGCTCGAGGCGCCTCTCATGCACTCCGACGCTCACAGAGGTGAGTCCGAGTCCCCTCAGCCAGTCCTCGAAGTTGTCGGCATCTCCGATCGTCTCGATGAGTGGTCGCTCGAGCGGCCGGCGATATTCGGTCATCTCAGGGCGATGCGGGCGCAGCGCCTCGACGAGGGCATCGCCGACGGGGCTGATCGCTCCTTGCCGCCAGATCGTGAAGGCGATCCGGCCACCGGGCATCGCCTTGGCGATGAGCGTCTCCGCACCACGGGTGAGATCGGGCAGGAACAGGATCCCTAGCACGCACTGCACGAGGTCGTAGTCGCGGCCGGGCCAGTCGAGAACGTCGCCGACCGAGAGATGCAATTGAGGCAGCTCAAGCGCTCGAGAGTGGGCCAGGGCGAGGAGCGGCGCGGAGAGGTCGACCCCGTCGACGCGTCCGCGCGGTCCGACGAGCATGGCTGTCGGCACTGCGGATGCGCCGCTGCCGCAGCAGGCATCGAACACGCGTTCGCCGGGCCGAGGCCGACTCATCATGAGTGTTCCGAGCGAGATCGGAAGCCAGAGGCTCGTGTCGAGCGCCGAGTAGGCGTCGGCGTCGGTGAACGATCCCGCATAGTCGGGCTGCAATGCCTTCATAGCTCCAGTGTGCCGCTTTCCGCACCTGAGCGTTCGACATGGAGCGTTCGCCGAGATGAGCCGTCGGCATCTGTGGAGTGCGAAGCCGGACGCAGTCCAGGAGGTCCTTGCCGCGGTGCCACGATCCGGCTGATAGGCGCGGGAGCACTCCCGGAACGGATCGCCACAACAGATCGCGGACTGACGGCACGATCGAGGAATACGACACACGGTGGTCGCGTTGTATCGATGTTCGTCGGAATCCGTGCGCTCGGAGTCCGTTCGGCAGCAACACGAGAGGAGCGGGCCATGAGCACCAACTACGTCGACATCGAAGACGAGCACGGTGTCGTGCTGCGCTACCGCCGTCATGCCAACGGGCGGGGCCTGGTCGCAGCCATGGCTCACGCCGATGCCTCTGCCTTCATTGGGAGCGGCGCCTACGTCGACCCCGGGGCCGAGATCGGCAAGCTCGTCATCGTGGCAGCAGGCGCCTGGATCGAGCATGACGCGATCGTCGCGGAGGCCGCCGAGATCGGGGCGGGCGCTCGTGTGGGTCATGGCGCCGTGGTCGGCCGAGGCGCGGTGATCGGGGCACGAGCCAGCATCGGCGCGCGTTCACGTGTCGTCGACGGCGCACGCGTCGAACGGGACGCGGTCGTCGCGGAGGACGCGCTCTTCGGTCGCGCGCGGCGACCAGGTTCCACGCTCGGCGTCGCTGCCTAGATCGCCGCTGCCACCCGGCCCGAGGAGTGGGAAAGCCACGGCCGGGCCTGCCGACATGCTCGTGCTGAGCCTGCCGAAGTACTGGTGCTGAGCCTGCCGAAGTAGAGCGCCCGCCTCCACGAGTCGGTGCCGTGGCCGGCCTGCACTACGCTCGGACGGGTGAACCCTGTGCTGCCCATCGCCGATCCGGTGGGACCATGACGGGAGTGCTCACCGGCTTCGCCGTCATCGGTGTTGCCATCGTCGTGGGCTACCTCGTCGGACGGACGAACGTGCTCGGCCCGCATGCTCGCGCCGTGCTCAGCCGCCTCGTGTTCTTCGTGCTCTCGCCGTTCCTGCTGTTCAGCGTTCTCGCCACGGCCGACGTTCGCACGCTGTTCTCGGCGCTGCTTCCTGTGTCGGCGTTCGCCGCCATCGCGATGTTCGCGATCTTCTCGGCGATCGCCCTCCTCGTGTGGCGCCGGCGTCTCGCCGAGACCGTGATCGGCTCTCTCGCTTCCGGCTATGTCAACGGCAACAACATGGGCATCCCGATCGCGCTCTACATGCTCGGCGACGCGGCGTTCGCGGCGCCGATCGTGCTTGTGCAACTGCTGGTCTTCACCCCGATCGCCCTCGCGATTCTCGATGCACGCGTGAACGGCTCGACCTCGATGCCGCGTATCCTCGCCCAGACGTTTCGCAACCCGATCATCATCGGCTCGCTCGCAGGCCTCCTCGTAGCGTTGAGCGGTCTCAGCCTGCCGGCTATCGTGCTCGACCCGATAGAGCTCATCGGGCACGCGGCTGTGCCGATCATGCTCATCAGCTTCGGGATGTCGCTCTCCGGTCAACGGCTATTGCGCCCAGGGAGCGGGCGCCGCGACATCCTGACCGCCTCGACTCTGAAACTCGTGTTCATGCCGCTTGCGGCATGGGCGCTGGGCGCCTTCGTCTTCGGGCTCGAGTCGCACGCTCTCTATGTGGTCACGGTGCTCGCGACGCTGCCGACCGCGCAGAACGTCTTCAACTATTCACAGCGCTACGGGGTCGCGGAGATCGTGGCTCGCGACACGGTTTTCATCACGACCATCGGATGCGTCCCTGTGCTGTTCGTCGTCTCGCTGTTCCTCGGGTGAGCGGCCGGAGCCTTCGCACCGCAGATGGTGGTGCCCGCGGTGCGAAGGCTCCGGCCGCTCGTTCCTCGGGCCATCGGTGCATGAGTCACTGGACAGTGTGTCGCGCTCGGGCCATCGGTGCGTGACGGATGCGCCGGTCATCCGTCCTCCTCGCGACCGTGTGACTTCCCATCCCCGCCTTCGACGAGACGGATGAAGGCACTCAACTCCGCCACTCCGCGTGGCGTCGGCGGCAGGTATTCGGTGAGCGCCGGCGAATGCACGAGGTAGGCGGCCCACTGTGCTCGCGAGACGGCGACGTTGAGCCGGTTCTTCATGATGAGGAACTCCATGCCGCGCGGCACGTCAGCGGCCGACGACGCTGCGAGTGTGATGATCGCGACCACCGCCTCCTGGCCTTGGAATCTGTCGACGGTGCCCACCGGAACCTCCGCGAAGCCCGCGGCGTCAAGCGCCTCCCGTACGAGCAGGAGTTGCGCGTTATACGGCGTCACCACGATCACGTCACCCTGGGAGAGGGGCACAGACGCCGCACCCGCCGCCGCTCGCCACGGCCGCCCGAGCGCCGTTCGCACGAGACCGACCACCGCCTCGGCCTCTTCGGAGGAGGCGGTCGCGTTGCCCTGGTGCTGAACCTGCACCGTGTGCAACCCCGGCTCGACCCCGCCCAGAAGCCGCTCCCCCGCATCCGGATGCGACCGTAGCTCGCCCTCGTAGGACAAACGCGAAACGGGCGCGGCCACGGCCGGATGCATCCGTCGGCTCTCGGCCAGGAAGTATCCGAGATCGTGCGGAAGCACCTCGTGCCCATCAGCGATCCAGCCGAGTGCCGAGGTGTCGATCGGCTCGGGATGCGTGCCCTGGCTCACCTGTGGGAGCTGTTGCGGGTCGCCGAGGAGCAGCAGCCTGCGTGCGGAGACGCTCGCGGCGATCGTGGACGCGAGCGAGAACTGCCCGGCCTCGTCGACGACGAGCAGGTCGAGGGAACGTCGTGGAACCCGCGCGGGGTTGCTGAAGTCCCAGGCGGTGCCACCGACGACGAAGCCGGACGCCGCGTGTTCGGCGGCGAACAGCAGCTGACCGTCTTTGGGGAGCAGGGTGTACGGAGCGTTCGCGACCGGCTTGCCCGCCAGCGGCTCTCCGGCCTTCGGAACCTTGCCGACGAGCCCGGGATCGAGTCCGGCGGCGGCGACGGCCCGTAGCACGTTCTCTACGACGGCGTGGGACTGCGCGACGACCCCGACCTTCCAGCCGTGGTCGCGCACGAGTCGCGTGATCACGTGGGAGGCCAGGTAGGTCTTGCCGGTTCCGGGTGGCCCCTGCACCGCGAGGTAAGAGGCATCGAGGTCGAGCAGGCTCGCGACGACCGCGGTGTCGTAGCGTTCGTCGACCATCGACGCGAGTTCTCCGCTACGCGTGCGTGGAGGCATCCGACGCAGGATGTCGACGACGGGGTCGCGCGGCCAGCCTCCGTTCACGTCGACGATCGCTCGCGCCCACCATTCGATCGCCGGCTTCTGCTGGCCGGGAAGAGGCGGAGCCGCCGGTGCGAGGGCGGTGGGTTCGTGGGCGTAGCGCGCGACATGCTTGCCGAGCGTCTCCTCCACGAGCACATCGCCCTCGTCCGTGACCTCGAGCACGCGCACCGCTCGCGCCGAACGTGCGCCGGGGTCCGCCAGCGGATCCACGAACGGACCCGGGAACTCGTAGAGCAGGAACGGTCCCGTCCGGTCCGCCGCGGGTAGGCCGCTGCCAGGCGCCCAAACTCCTTCGAGCAGCAGGTGGCGACGCTCCGAGCGCTGGCCGTCTTCACGATGCCAGTCGCGCACGAGCCTGCTCCGTGTGACGCGCAACACGTCGCGGGTGTCAGCCCACTCCTCGATCGGATCGACAAGGCGCGCGAAGTGACCCCACCAGAAGCTCTTCTGCTCTCGACGGTGGTAGTCGATCGCGGCTGCGGCCAGCGCGGTGGCCGTCTGGTCGTGGTTCCGTTCGTGCAGGGCATCGCCGGATCGGGCGAGCAGAGCCAGAGCGAGAGGCGAGGGTTCCAACTCGGCGCGGGCATCGGCATCGGGTTCGTGCACGCCTGCGCGGATGCCGTGACTCTTCGCTTGTGCGAGCAGCCAGTCGCGCAGGGCGCGCGTCGACCGGCAATCGTACTCGTTGTAGGCTGCGATCGAGTCGAGCATCCGCTGCCCGCCTGCGGTGTCACCCGATGCGGCGAGCGCCCGCGCCTCGACGTACTCCGTGATCGAATCGCCCGCTGTCGTGACCTCGCCGCTGCGCCCGCCCCGCATGTAGAGCGGTTCGAGCTTCTTGATCGAATAGGAGCGACTGCCGACGCGGAGGGCCTTGCGAACGACGGGGTAGAGGTCGACGAGTGCATGGTCGCGCAGCAGCCTGTCGACGGCGTCCTCTCCTACACCGTGCCGCGCCGCCAGCGAGAGCAGATGGGCGCGCTCATAGCTCGCGTAGTGGTAGATGTGCATGTCGGGATGCCTGCGTCGACGCTCGGCGATGTAGTCGAGGAACCCCTCGAGAGCCTTGCGCTCCTCGGCGAAGTCGTGCGCCCACCAGGCGCGGAAGGCGCCGTCGGCCTCGACGAGGCCGAACAGGTAGTCGAGACCCCACCGATCGGCGGTGCCCTCCGTATAGAGCGGGTCGCCCTCGAAGTCGAAGAACACGTCGCCGGGGTTCGGCCGTGGGAGGGCCCCGAGCACGCCGGGGTGGTGGAACTCGAACGGCGGTGGGGCGTCGCCGGATGCCGCGAGCTGCAGCCGAGCCTGCGAGCGGAGTGCGGCCAGCGTCGATGGCCCGATACCGTCTACATCGCTCGTGCCCTCGGCGAGCTCGTCGATCGTGATGATGCCCGCGGTATGCAGACGTTCGCGCTGCAGCACCCGCAGACCCGCGACGAGCAGCACATCGCGGTGCGCCTCGACCTCGGCTGCGCACGTTTCGCAATGCCCGCAGACGGTGTAGCGCGGATCCCCCCACGCCACCGCGTCGTCGTCGGCGAGACGCTCGGCCACGATCCGCAGCAGGCGGTGCCGCCGTTTGCGGTACACGGGCATGATGTCGTCGACGCGGTGCTCGCTCACGATGCCGTCACCGAGCAGCAACTGCACGGTCGGCGCATGCGGTATCCCGGCCCTGGCGAGCTGATCGACGTAGGCGGCGAGTTGCAGCAGCGCTGTCACGCGAGCCCGGCGCGCGAGTTTCGTGTCCTGCACGAGATAGCAGCCGCCGGGTTGTCGCACGATGAAGTCGGCGAAGCCGAGGAAGGACCCGTCGAAGAAGGTGGCCTGAAAGACCACGTCGGCGCCTTCGGCGAAGGCCTGTATCGTCGCGTCGACAGCGTACTCGAGCGTTTCGGCGGTCAGGCGTGGTGGACGAGCGATCTCGGCAACGCCGTTGCCGAATCGGTCGCGATAGTCACCCAGCACTCGCTCCTCGTGGCGATCGCCGAGACGGGCGGCGCGTTCGAGTATCGCGTCAACGGCATCGGGGACCGCTTCGATGCGCCCGAGTTTGGCGTCGAGCTTGCGCAGGAAGGCGAACTCGCACTTCGAGGCGCTCGTGAGGTCGCTCGCGCTCGTGACGACCACTCCGTCGAGCAGGAACACGGTACCTCCGATCCCGGCGCTCCCACACGCCTGTTTCGACGATAACCCTCGGAAACGACATCGGCACGGCGACATCCGTTCATCGTCTATCTCCAGCATTGAGACGCTCGCGCACGGTAGCGTCAGTAGAGAACGAGTCGTTGTAGAGGCGGTGGGCGATGTGGTTTCGTCGAAGACGCAGAGCATTCACGCCCTTTGACTATTCGGCGCTGCCTGAGCCAGCGACGGCCAGCCTCGACGAGGCTGCCGACGAGGGGGTCATGCTTGCGGAGTTCGCCGGCCGGATGGCGATCAAGAACCAGATCCTGGTCGGAACGCTCACTGAGCCCGGGCCGTACGATGCGGCCCGCTATGCCGAAGCCGCGCGAGCCGTGCTCTACGAGCTCATGCAGGAGTCGGACGAGTCGGCGACCCGCATAGCGGGACAGCGTGCGACCGCGGAGCTGCGCGCGGGTATCGCCCGGGACCACCACGACTACCGGGCTGACGACGCCGAGAACCTCCGCCGGCGGGAACGGATGTTCGCTGATGTCGCCGAGCGGCTGTGGCGGCTGCGTGGCGATGACGCCTATGTGGACCGATTCGTCGAACGCGCCCGTGAGGACGCCTGGGGGGAGATCGCGGCCGAGATCGAGGCGGCGCTCGATCGGATCGCAACGCCCGTCGTGCTCGATGACGATGAGCGTTCGCGCGCCAAACGGATCCGGCAGTTGCAGAAGGACCTCGCGCGGCTCGTGCGCGATCACGCGAACTGACGATCCGGTCGTAGGGTCGCCGCTCTCGTAATCCGACTCCCGTTCCCCCGGTTAAGTTCCCCCGTTAAACGGACAAACCCGTACCCGCGCGCGAACCGGCAGTAGTGGCCCTTATCCGTCGTCTATTGCGGCATCTGCTGCCGGTTCGACGGCGGTGGGAGGAGGGGTGCCGGAAAGGGAGAGGATCAAGCTCGCATGCGCCGTGCCATCCGCCGCCGTGTGATCTCACCGTAGCCAGCGAAGAGCCGCGGCACCACGAGGTAGACCGCGATCGGGACCACGATGAGCGTGAGCACGAGCGCGCGTAGCACGGGATGCCAGGTGTCGGTCACGGGGCCGAGCAGCGTCATCCCGACGGCGACGAGCGGGAAGATGGCGAGCCAGGTGATCGCCGCGCGCACGTGCACCGAGGGTGTCGGGTGTGTCGTCGGGGTGCCGAGGGCTGTCGGTGGTGACGGGGTCGGGGTCGGCGCCGGAATAGCGGGCCCGGTCGGAGCATCCTCGCTGGACCCGGTGTGCGTGGGGGTGATGACGTGAGCCGTCGCGGTCTCGGGGTTCGGGAAGGTCATGATATCTCCAACTAATTAGTTGCTTATGAATGAGTTCAGGATAGCGTCTCGTCCGCGAGTTCGCAACTATTCGGTTGGAGTCGATTACACTGGACTCATGGCCTGGGATACCGAACGCACCAGACGCCTCCTCCTGGAGGCCGCGGCCGTCGAATTCAGCGCTCGCGGGCTCGCGGGTGCCCGGGTGGACCGGATCGCCGCCCAAGCGGGCGTGAACAAGGAGCGCATCTACCAATACTTCGGCAAGAAAGACGAACTCTTCGACACGGTGATCTCCACACAGCTCAAACACGTGATGGATGAGGTGCCGATCGAGGGTTATGGTCCGAAGGCGATGGCCGACTATGCCGGGCGCCTCTTCGAGCATCATCGGGCGGACGACTCTTTGCCGCGCCTTCTCTTCTGGGAGGGTCTTGAGCGTGGTGAGTACGTGATCGATCGAGCTGACCGTGCCGACCGCTGTGCGAGCAAGGTCGATCGCGCTCTCGAGGTGCTTCCCGGGATCTCCCGCGAGGATGCCGCCGACCTGCTGCTCACGATCATCTGCCTGTGCGACGCGTGGGCGGTGCTCCCCGAGCTCGACGGCCTCATGGCGGGCAAGACAACGGGGCGCGTCGAGCGACGGCGGGTCGCAGTGATGCGAACGGTCGAGCTGATGGCGGAGGCCCTCGTCGTCTCGCTCGAAGGCTCGCGATAGCACACGGCGAGGACGGGCGACTGCGCCCTCGTCGTCTCGCCTGCCTAGCCCAAGCCGCGGCCGTCACACCCTACGCAGGAACCACGCCCCGCGCAGGAACTCTGCGACCGGCCCGGCCAGCGATGCTCCGACAGCCTCAGGTGTGCGTCTCTGGCCTGCGATCTTGAAGGAATCGTGGTGTCGCTGCTGGACGGCTTGGTCGTGAACCTGTACGAGCTGAGTGGAATCGACAGTGAGCGCCAGGCGCTCGTCCTCGCTACGATGGCTCACGCGAACGGCTCCCATGAGCACAGCGGCATCGCGTTCGACAGCGACGGCAAGCCGACCGGGTTCTACAAGCTCGACTCGCTGTTTCCCTCGCCTGACACCGACGCCACACCCAGCCCGGCTTGACAAACCTCGAAGGGTCCTCAGGGAACAGCTGGCGCGCGTAGCGCCGGGACGCACGAGCCCAACAGCAGGGCCGAAACGGGCTGCCTCAACGTCGCCGAGGCAGCCCGTTGGGACTCGGCCAGTTTGACCGGATCCCTCCCGATGCTCGCGGTGTCGCGCGAGTCCAGGGCCAGATGCTACGACACCTGGTTGTTGTTCTCGCCACGGTCCCGGCTGATCTCTGTGCGCAGCGCGCCGAGTTCGTTCTGAAGTCCGCGCATGCCGCGAACGAGGACGACGAGCACTACGACGGACAAGACGGTTGGGACCGACAGGATCAGCACGCCGAAAAGCTGCAGCAGCGGGTTCATGGTTGGTTCTCCTCTTCGACTATTCGATCTACCAGTTCGCGTTCACGTTGGCGGCCGTCGACGTGACATCGAGGTCAAGGTAAGGGTAGGACGAGCCGATCCCGGTGACAACGGTGCAGTGTGCACGGAGTCGCGACTTCTGGCCCTTCTGCTGGTTGGCGGTGCCGCGCTTGCACGCACTGGCGTTGCGATCGCCGACGACTTTGGGGTAGAGGTCTGCGCGGACAATACCGTGAGCGCGGTCGAAGCTACTGGCAAGCCGCTGGATTCGGCCCGCCTCGACCTGATGGTTGCCGCCGTGCAGAGAATCTGCGATGCCGAGTCAGGGAAGACCGCTGTTCGGAGCAAAGCCTTGACCTGCGGCATCCCTCGACGTATGCTCTTAATCAATCAAATAATTGATCAAGTGAAAGATTGATAATGATTGTCGACCCGGAGGCAGAGAACCGGCTCGGCCGTGCCTTCATGGCGCTGGCCGACCCGGTGCGGCGCGGGATCATCGCCCGTCTCAGCCGAGGCCCGGCGACGGTCAATGAGCTCGCGGAACCCTTCGACATCAGCAAACAGGCGGTGTCGAAGCACATCCAGGTGCTCGAGCAGGCGGGGCTCGTCACGCGCACGCGCGACGCGCAACGCCGGCCAGTGCACCTGGATGCCGCGGCACTCGAATCGCTCACCGCCTGGATCGACAAGTACCGGTTGATTCACGAGCAGCGGTTCCGGCGTCTCGACGCCCTGCTGAGCACGATCGCACCGAACACCAACAAGGAGGAAGAGAAATGACCAACGCAACCAACCCCGTCACCATCACGGCCCCGGAGGGCGTGCCGTTCATCGACATCGAGCGCGAGTTCGATGCCCCGGTGGCCGCCGTCTACCGCGCTCACGTCGAGCCCGAGCTCGTGAAGCAGTGGCTCGGTCCCAACGGCTACGACGTGGAGATCGAGCGCTACGACGTGCGCACGGGCGGCGGCTACCGCTACGTGCACACCAACCCAGCAGGTGAGTCCTACGCCTTCAACGGCGTGTTCCACGTGGCCCGGCCGAACGAGTTCATCATCCAGACCTTCGAGTTCGAAGGCTTTCCGGATGTCGTCTCGATCGAGTCGGCGACCTTCGAAGACCTCGAAGACGGTCGCTCCCGGGTGCGTGCCCATGCCGTGTATCCGAGCCTGGAAGCCCGCGACGGCATGATCTCGAGCAACATGGAGGTCGGTCTCACCGAGGGCTACGAACGTCTCGACGGAGTGCTCGCCGCTCTCTAGCGGCGGGCGATCGCAGCACGGAGGGGAGGGGACGGGACAATGGATTGGACTCTCGAAGTCGTCGTGCTCCCCGTGAGTGACATCGACGGCGCGATCGAGTTCTATCGCGACAAGGTCGGATTCGAACTCGATCACGACACCACGAACGAGTACATGCGGGTCGCGCAGCTCACACCGCGTGGCTCCGGATGCTCCATCGTCGTGGGGGATCTGCCCTCGCAGAGTGAGATGGCGCCGGGATCGATGCGTGGCCTTCAGCTTGTCGTCGCCGACGCCGCGGCCGCACGTGCGGAACTGCTCGAGCGTGGCGTCGAGGTGGGCGAGATCACGGTGTTCGACGAACGGGACGGCGGAACCCTCTTCGGGTTCGCCGATCCGGAGGGCAATACCTGGGCGGTGCAGCAAATCCGCGCCCGTGCGGACAGGCCGCTCATCCCTGTGGAGGCACGTGGTCGCTTCGGCGAGGGCTGAGGAGGCGCCGGCATCCGAATGCCGCGACCGCCCTCACACCGGGGCGGCTCGCGGCATCGGTCTGCGCCGCGACCGCCTAGAGTAGTGCCGTGCCGATCCTCGACAAGGACATGACCCTGTGCATCTCGCTCTCAGGGCGACCGAGCAACATCGGAACGCGCTTTCACAATTACCTCTACGACGCGCTCGGCCTCGCCTACGTCTATAAGGCGTTCACCACAACAGACCTCGCCTCGGCGATCGCGGGCGTTCGCGGCCTCGGCATCCGGGGCTGCGCCGTCTCGATGCCGTTCAAGGAGGCCGTGATCCCTCTCGTTGACGAGCTGGATCCCTCGGCCGCCGTCATCGAGTCGGTCAATACGATCGTCAACGACGATGGTTTCCTCCGCGCCTACAACACCGACTATCTCGCGATCGTGCGCCTCGTGGAGCGCCATGGGATCGCGCGCGGCAGCGTGATCGTGCGCGGCAGCGGTGGCATGGCCAAAGCGGTGACGGCGGCACTGCACGATTCCGGCTTCGTCGCGGGCACAATCATCGCCCGCAATGAGTCGGCCGGCAGGGCGCTCGCCGCACGACACGGCTACGCCTGGCAGCGGGAACTCGGCGAATCCACCGCTGATCTTCTCGTCAACGTCACTCCGATCGGCATGGCAGGCGGGGCGGACGCCGGTGGGCTCGCGTTCCCCACCCCCGCGATCGCCGCCGCATCCACGGTGTGGGATGTCGTGGCGATGCCCGTCGAGACCCCGCTCGTGCGTGCGGCGCGCGCTGCAGGCAAGCCTGTCGTGACCGGTGGCGAGGTGATCGCCATCCAGGCCGAGGAGCAGTTCGTGCTCTACACGGGCGTGCGCCCGAGCCGGGAACTCGTCGCCGCGGCCTCTGAGTTCTCGCGCGCCGGGTAGCTCGGTAGTTCGGTGATGGAAGGCTTCGGATCGACCGTGGGTGCCGGACGGTCGGGGTGCCGGGTGGTCGGGCGCGCGGGTGGCAGGGGTGCCGGGTGGTCGGGGTGCCGGGTGCCGGGTGCCGGGCCGGCGTGGCCGCGGTCAGTGTCCGGCGCGCCAGTAGCCGCTGAAATGGATGTGCTCCTTCGGCACGTGCGCCGCGACCAGATGGCGGCGCACCCCCGTCACGAGCGATGACTCGCCGATCGCGAAGACGTAGCGCTGGGGCGAGGGTATCGGCAGTCCCCTGATGTACTCGAGCGTCGCGGCTCCTGGCGTCGCGCCCGGGTCGTGGTGGTCGGCGCGCACGACCCAGTGCACGGTGAAGCCCGTCGGCTCGCCGAGATCGCGACGGTCGGCGGCATCCGGGATCTCGACGACCGCATCGCCGCCGGTGTCGCGCGGCAAGGTTCGCAGAATGCCCTCGACGGCGGGCAGGCCCGTCTCGTCGGCCACGATCATGCTGCCGTCGGCGGATGCGTGCGGCGAGTACATCGTGCCCTGGTCGAGGAGGCCGAGCGGCGCCCCAGGCTGCGCTGCGAGGGCCCATGAGGCTGCGACACCCGTGACGTGCCATTCGCCCGGTGGGGTGTGCAGCACGAAGTCGATATCGAGTTCGCCTGCCTCGGGGCGGATGGCGCGCACCGTGTAGTTGCGGCAGTCGGGCCGCTTGTCGGACGGGGTCGCGAGCCATTGCGCATACCAGAGCGCCGATGTCCTCGTCGGGAGCCGATAGTCGGCCTGCCCGGCCCGAGGCAGGAACATGCGGAACCACTGGTCGTAGCCCATCGGCGCGAAGTGCCGCAGACCGTCGCCGCCGACCGTCACACGTTGAAAGCTCGGACTCACGCGTTCGCTGCGCAGAACCTCGAGCCGGAGCACCCGCGGGTCGCTCGGCTTGCTCGTTTTGACGCGGACGGAACGGGACATGGATCTGATCTCCTCAGGTGCGAGCGAGCTGGCGGATCGACGAGGCGACTAATAATAAGGTTAGCCTAAGCTAACCAATGAGGGAACTTCGTCCGATCCGTACCCGCGTCCGCCCCCGGCCCCGCCCCCGCGAGCACTTCCTCCCGCTATCCGTGCGGACGAGCGCGCCTCGCAGACGGAGAGCGACCGACCGGTCGGATGGCGCTCGGGGAGACGAGGAGAGGAGAGGGGAGAGGGAGCAAATGATGAGGTGGGAGAGGGAGGATGAGCGTGGAGAGGGGGTCGTAGAGGCGAGGGGGGGCAAATACCTATGGACATTACCTATTAATATAGGTAATGTGGGACTCGGTGACGCGATGAAGCGTCCCGGCTGAGAGCGGAAAGGACCTCGATCAGTGGCACACACCACCCCCGCACCCCACAGGGCGGCACTCGAACTCGTCGGTGACTTCTCCCTGGAGATGACCGGCAAGGACATCCCCGGGCTTGTCGAGGCGAGGCACAGCATCCCCGCGGGGACGAAGATCAACGTCACTTTCCTCGGCAACGAAGACCTCGACATGCGCGTCGCGGCTGCCGGTGCCGTTCGCGATCTCGGATTCATCCCGGTCCCGCACATCTCCGCGCGGCGTCTGCAGTCGCAGGATCAGCTCGAGGAGTTCCTCTGGCGCCTGCAGGAGGTCGGTGCGACGGAGCACGTCTTCGCTGTCGGTGGTGACCCGGCCACTCCGGCGGGTCCCTACGAGGACTCGTTCGCGGTCATCCGCTCGGGCGTGCTCCCGAAGTACGGTGTGCGCGAGGTCAGCATCGCCGGCTACCCCGAGGGCCACCCGGACATCTCGCAAGAGACGCTGTGGCGCGCGCTGGAGGACAAATCCGCGTCGCTGAAGGAGCAGGGCCTGGATGCCGTCATCCTGACGCAGTTCTCCTTCGACACCGATCCCGTCATCGAGTGGATCGAGGCCGTCCGAGCGAAGGGCATCGACTCGACCATCCGCATCGGAACCCCCGGTCCGGCCGGTGTCAAGCGGCTTCTCGGCTTCGCGCGCCGCTTCGGCATCGGCGCGAACGCGATGATCGTCAAGAAGTACGGATTCTCGCTCACCAACCTGATGGGCACGGCCGGTCCCGATCGCTTCGTGACCGACCTCGCGGAGCAACTCGCCGCACATCCCGCCTCGGGCAGCGTCAAGCTGCACTTCTACACGTTCGGCGGGCTGCTCGCATCGTCGGAGTGGGCACGCACCTACGTCGCGTCGCGTTCGTAGCACGAGGACCGCAGCGATGGCCATTCATCAGGAATCCCTCCGCGACCACGCGTGCCTCATCGTGCACGGCCCCGACCGGCCGGGCATCGTCGCGGCCGTTGCAGCCTTGTTGACCCGCAACGAAGGCAACATCGTGTCGCTCGACCAATACTCGGACGATGCGAACGGAGGGGCGTACTTCCAGCGCGTCGTCTTTCACCGGCCCGGCCTCACGGGGGCGATCCCCGCCATCGAGGCCGATCTGACGAAGACACTGGGCGAGTTCGGGCTGGAGTGGACCCTCACCGATCAGTCGATCCCGAAGCGGATGGCGATCCTCGCCTCCACCTCGGATCACTGCCTGCTCGAGCTGCTCTGGCGTCACCGGCGAGGGGAACTGCCCGTCACGATCCCGATGGTGATCTCGAATCATACGAATACCGCGGAGGACGTGCGCTCGTTCGGCATTCCCTTCTTCCACGTGCCATCGCAGGGCGCAGACAAGTCGGCGGCTGAGTCCGAGATCATGAAACTGCTCATCGGAAACGTCGACTTCGTCGTGCTTGCGCGGTATATGCAGATCCTCTCTCCCGACTTCCTCGACGGCATCGGCGTTCCGGTGATCAACATCCACCATTCGTTCCTGCCCGCCTTCATCGGCGCCGCGCCCTACCGCAAGGCGAAGGAGCGCGGGGTGAAGCTCATCGGCGCGACCTCGCACTACGTGACCACCGACCTCGACGAGGGTCCGATCATCGAGCAGGACGTCGCGCGCGTGACCCATGCGCATTCCGCGCCCGACCTTCAGGCCCGTGGCGCCTACGTCGAGCGCGCGGTGCTCTCGCGAGCCGTGCAATGGCACGCGGAGGACCGCGTCATCCGGCACGGCAATCACACGATCGTCTTCTAACCACGGGCGTCTCAGCCGAGGCGCTCATCGACAGAACAGAGAGGTTCACATCGTGGCCAAGAATCTTCAGGAGCTGCTGGACGAGAAGGGCAGCGCGGTCGACCTGCTGCGCAACTCGCAGATCGGCTCGTACATCTACCCGGTCGTCCCGTCCGACTTCCAGAACTGGATCAAGGAGCAGACGGCATGGCGCAACACCGCCGTGCTCTACGACCAGTCGCACCACATGGACAACCTGTTTCTGAAGGGCTCGGATGCGATCCGGTTGATCTCCGACACGGCGATCAACTCCACGGCGACGTTCCCGGTCGACAAGGCGAAGCAGTACGTGCCGACCACAGCAGCGGGCCACGTCATCGGCGACGGCATCCTGTTCCGTGAGGCCGACGACGAGTATGTCTACGTCGGCCGTGCTCCCGCCGCGAACTGGCTGCTCTACCATGGCGAGACGGGCGGCTACGGCAACCTCGACATCACCGTCGACCGTCGCTCGCCCTCGCGTCCATACGGCCACCCCGTGACACGCCAGTACTATCGCTTCCAGATCCAAGGCCCCAGCGCCTGGGCGGTCATCGAGAAGCTCAATGGCGGCCCGGTGGAGCAGTTGAGGTTCTTCAACATGGCGACCATGAACATCGGCGGCACCGAGGTGCGCACGCTCCGGCACGGCATGGCCGGAGCGCCAGGCCTCGAGATCTGGGGTCCATACGCCGACCACGATCGCATCCGCGATCTGATCGTCGAGGCGGGTTCGGAATTCGGACTGGTCCCCGTCGGTTCACGCGCCTACCCGTCGAACACCCTGGAGTCGGGCTGGATCCCCTCTCCGCTCCCCGCGATCTACACGGGCGAGGCAGAGCGCGGCTACCGCGAGTGGCTCGGTGCCGACAGCTATGAGGCGACCGGCACGCTCGCCGGCTCGTTCGTGTCCGAGAACATCGAGGACTACTACCTCACGCCCTGGGAGCTCGGCTATGGCTCGTTCGTGAAGTTCGACCACGACTTCGTCGGCCGCGACGCGCTCGAGAAGATCGACCCGGCGACCCAGCGCAAGAAGGTCACGCTCGCCTGGGATGCCGAGGACGTCACGAAGATCTTCGCATCGCTGTTCGACGTCGAGGGAACCAGTTACAAGTTCTTCGACCTGCCCCTGGCGAACTACGGCTCGGCGAACTACGATTCGGTCGTCGACGCCGACGGCACGGTGGTCGGCCACTCGATGTTCACCGGCTACAGCGCCAACGAGCGTCGAGCGCTCTCGCTGGCCACCGTCGACCCGAACGTGCCGGAGGGCACCGAGCTGAAGGTCGTGTGGGGTGAGCCGAACGGCGGCTCCAAGAAGGCTGCCGTCGAACCGCACCGGCAACTCGAGGTGCGCGCGGTGGTGAGTCCCGTGCCGTACTCGAACGTCGCCCGGCAGGCGTACCAGGGTGGATGGCGCACCAACTACCAGTCGGCCTGATCTGCAATACTTGAGGGGGTCCGGGCGGTGCTCGGGCCCCCTCGCACCGCACCAAGAGTCCGTCTAAGGAGGCCACGATGAGCCTCCGCTACGCCCTGCTCGCGCTGCTGCGGGTTGGGCCTCTCTCGGGCTACGACCTGCAGAAGCAGTTCTTGGCATCGGTGGGGCATGTCTGGCACGCTCCCGACTCGCAGATCTACCCCGAGCTTCGCAAGATGGCGGTCGAGGGGCTCATCGAGGCTGAGGAGCAGACTCGCGGCGAGCGCGGCACGCGGCGGATGTATCACGTGACGGCTACGGGCGAGCGGGCGTATCTCGATTGGATGGCCTCGCCGCTGGAGTACCAGCGCGTGCGCGATCCGGCGCACCTTCGCGCAGCCTACCTGGAGACGACGACCCCCGAGGCGGCGCGCGCGTTCTTGAGCGCGCATATCGCGCAGTGGGAAGGCGAGCTCAAGCAGTGGGAGGGCGAATTGCGCCGTATCGACGCGTTGGAGAACCCCATGCTGGTGCGGCGGCTCGCCGCGACGCCGGACTCCGAGCGTGAGCGTACGGTCGCATACAAGCGGTTCGCCTACGAGGGCCTCGTGGAGCGGGCCCGCGGCGAGATCGAGTGGGCTCGGCGAGGGCTCTCGCTCGTCGACCGTCTCGGCGACTGAGACGCGCCTTCTGCGCCTCCACCGTGATCGCCGACTTGTGCCTCTCCGATGTGGAACCCGCCGCCGAGGCGGGGTCGACTTCTCGGCTATAGACGACATCTATATCGCTCATAGTCGATTGGCGTCTTCCTCGCCGTCGCTCCCGCGCGGATGCTGGTGAGACGCAAAGGCGCGTCGAGGTGGCCAGTCGATCTGGCCCGCGCTGGTACACGATGAGGAGTCCCGGTATGAACAGATCTATGTTGTCTCGACGAGGTGGCGTGGTCGCCACGATCGCCTCCATCGCGCTGGTGGTCAGCGCGTGCAGTCCCGGCGGTGCCGAGCCCACCCCGTCCGGCGGCGCCAGCAGTGACAAGCCGATGGAGGCGGTGGCGCTGACCGTCGGCGCGGTGTTCACGACGGCCGCCGTTCCCCTGTGGATCGCCGATGAACAGGGCATCTTCGAGAAGTACGCGCTGGATGTCACGATCACCCAGTCGCCGAACTTCGCCGCATCCGCCCCCGCTCTGCTGAACGGCCAGATGCAGTTCGCGAATGCCGCGACGGCGCCGGTCATCACGGCGGTCGACCAGAACATGCCGATTCAGATCGTCGCTGGTGTTCAGGCCGAACAGGACGACCCGAGCATCGGCACCAACCAGGTCATGGTGCCGAAGGGGAGCACCGTCAAGCGCCCCAAGGATCTCGAGGGGAAGACGGTCGCGACCAGCGCCGTGGGCTCCGGGCCCTACGTCGGCGTGATGGCCAACTACCTCGCGGACGGCGGCGCCAAAGACGGCATCAACTGGGTCGTCATGAGCCTCAGCGAGCTGCTGCCGGCATTGGAGTCGGGACAGATCGACGCGGCTATCATGTCCGAGCCCTTCACGGCGTCCGCGCGGGACGCAGGATTCACCGCAGCGTTCAACGCCTACCACGCGAAGGGCGTCGATGCCATACCGGTAGGGTTCACCGACGCAGTGCTCGTGGCGAGCTCGGACTACCTCGCCAAGAACGCGGGGGTCGCCGAGCGGATGCGCAGCGCGATGATCGAAGCCAACCGGTACGCGCAGGACAATCCCGACGCGGTGCGCGCCCTGCTGGTGAGCAGACTCCAGCTTGACAAGACCACCTCCGAGAAGGTGAACCTCCCGGCCTTCGTGGGCGAAGTCCAGCCAGCCGACATCCAATCCATGGTGGACGCGATGCTCAAGGTCGGCCTTATCAAGGCTGAGCACGACGCCGCAGACATCGTCTGGCTCCCGTGAGGCGAGCGCCCCGGGCGGCGGGTTCGTTCCCGCCGCCGGGGCCCACCCACCACGTCCAACCCGAGTGAGACGCGATGTCCGAGAAGAGCGGAGGAAACCGATGGGACGCATGAGCGCCGGCCACCTGAAGGGCGGTCTCTCACGGCGCACGGAGGCCTTTCTCGGGGTCGTCGGACTCGCCGCCATCATCGCGATCTGGTGGATCGCAAGTGCGACGGGGGCCCTGTCGCCGAATGCCGTGCCACCTCCTGGCGAGGTCGCCGTGACGTTCGGCCAGCTCTTGACATCGCTCGACTTCTGGGTAGCTGTCCTGAACACCGTGCTGGTCGCTCTGATCGGCGTGGTGACGGTGATCGTCATCGCCGTGCCGCTTGCGATGGCGATTCACCGCAGCCTCCTCTTCCGTGAGTCGACGTGGTTCCCGCTCGAGTTTCTAAAGCCGATCCCGCCCGTCGCTCTCATTCCGCTCACCATCCTCCTGTGGGGACCGACCAAGACCGTGGAGCTCTTCCTCGTCGTCTTCGCGGCGCTCTGGCCGATGCTGACCCAGCTCGTCTACGGTCTCCGTGAGGTCTCGGGAACAGCGCTCGACATGGCACGCGTTTATCGACTCACCTCCTGGCAGCGCACGACGCGCATCGTCGTGCCGAGCCTGACGCCGTTCGCCATGACGGGCCTGCGCATCTCGATCACCATCGCGCTCGTGGTGGCCATCGTCACCGAGTACATCGTCGGTATCCCGGGTCTCGGGGCCATGCTCTCCACCAGCCAGATCAACGGGCTGATCGACAGGATGTACGCACTGATAGTGGCGATGGGCTTGCTGGGCATCGCGTTCAACGGAATCCTCGCGGCTCTGAACCGGCCCGTTCTCTTCTGGCACGCCTCGCAGCGAGAGCGGGTGACGGCATGATGAACACGGCGCTCTTCCATCTGCGATCGTTCTTCCTGCGGGCATGGCTCCCCCTCGCGATCGTGCTCCTGTGGTGGTTCACGAGCCAGGCGAATCCCTCCCTCTATTACCCCCCGCTGTCAGAGATCGTCGAGGAGATCGTCGGCCAATGGATCTTCGGCCCGCGTCTGACGAAGGATCTCCTCCCTACTCTGGCGAACTTCGCCATCGGCCTGGTGATCGCGCTCGTCGTCGGCACCGTCCTCGGGGTGATCCTCGGCCGGAGCCCCGTGCTCCGGGCATTTCTGGCACCGATCATCAACTTCCTGCGATCCCTCCCCTCCCCCGCCCTGATCCCGATCGTGCTCGTGCTGTTCGGGCTCGGAAACTCGATGAGCATCGCGCTGATCGCGGTCGGCGCCGTCTGGCCCACCCTCCTGAACACGATCGACGGGGTTCGCAGCGTCGACACGCAGGTGCGGGACATGGCACGTTCCTATCGCCTCAGCCCCTGGCAGAACATCCTCAAGGTGGTTCTGCCCGCCGCGGGTCCGCAGATCGTGGCGGGGTATCGTATCTCGCTGCAAATCTCGATCATCCTCATCGTCGTCAGCGAGATGGTCGGCGCCACCCGCGGGCTCGGCTACTTCGTACTTGAGTCCCAGCAGTTGTTCCGCGTGCCCCAGACCTGGGCGGGCACCATCATGCTTGGCCTGCTCGGCTATGCGCTGACCTCGATCTTCGTGATCGTCGAGCGACGGGTGCTGCGCTGGCAGATCACGATGCGGCAAGCGACCGGGGCGGCGTAAGCGGGCTGCACCACACCCCGGCACGAGAAGAGAAGGTGAGACCACATATGGCTGAGAACCACATCCTGGCCGTCAATGAGCTCGGCAAGGCCTACGTCACGAATGACACTCGTGCAGAGATCCTGGATGGCGTCGACTTCGTCGTCGACACGGGTGAGTTCGTCTGCGTGGTCGGGCCCTCCGGCTCAGGAAAGACGACGCTCCTGAAGTGCATCGCGGGTCTCATCCCGCCGTCGAGCGGCAGGGTAGTGTTCGAGGGCGAGACGGTCACGGAGCCGCCTGCGAAACTCGCCGTGATCTTTCAGGACTACTCTCGGAGCCTGCTGCCGTGGATGACTGTCGAAAAGAACGTCGAGCTCCCTCTGCACAAGGCGAAGTTCCCCAAGGCCGAGCGCCCGGCGATCATCGCCGAGGCCCTCGCGAACGTGGGGCTGGCAGGCAAAGGCAAGCTACACCCTTGGGAGATGTCCGGCGGAATGCAGCAGCGCGCGGCGATCGCACGAGGCCTGGCCTATCAACCCGACGTGCTTCTGATGGACGAGCCGTTCGCGGCCGTCGACGCTCAGACGCGCATCGAGCTGGAAGATCTCGTTCTCGAGATGAGCCGCCGCCTGAAGATGACAGTGCTGTTCGTCACCCATGACATCGACGAGGCGGTGTACATGGGCGACCGCGTGATCGTGCTCTCTGGCGCGCCTGCGAAGGTCGCGCGGGACATCGCCGTCGATCTTCCCCCCGAGCGCCACCAGCTCCACACGAAGAACCTACCGCGCTACGGCGAGCTGCGCGCCGAGGTGTTCGAGCTCATCCAGCAGGCGAAGCGTCCGGTCACTCAGAACGTCGGCGTGGTTCGGGCATGAGCACTGCGCCTCACGTCATCGCCCTCGGCACGGCGGGCGGGCCGGTGTGGAGTGCCGATGGCAGTAGGACCGGCATCGCGACGGCCGTCGTGGTCGGCGACCGCACCTATCTCGTGGACGCGGGTTCCGGCGTCGGAAGACAGCTGGTGCGCGCGGGGCGACCGCTGGGCGGCATCCGGGCGGTCTTCATCACCCATCTGCATTCCGACCACATCGTCGATCTCGGTGCTCTGATGGTCTTCGGCATCATGCGCATGCCGAGCTCGCCCACCCACCGCATCCCGATCGTCGGCCCGGGACCGCGCGGGATGCTTCCGCCGGCGAGCGTGCGCGCGACGGGGGGCATCGAACCGGTCTTTCCGGAGAACCCCACTCCCGGCATCTGCGACAGCGTCGAGCTCCTGCTTCGCGGCTTCGCGACCGACATCAACGATCGGCGGTTCGACTCGTTGCGGCCGACGCCCCTCGACTGGTTCGAGCCACGCGAGGTCGACATTCCCACCGCGGTGGGCTTTCATCCCAACGACAACCCGACACCCGACATGGAGCCTTTCGTCGTCTACGAGGATGACGCTGTTCGCGTCTCGGCCACACTGGTCAAGCATGCCCCGATGGCACCGGCGTTCGGTTTTCTGTTCGAAACAGAGGGCGGCTCCGTCGCCATCTCGGGCGACACCGGACCGACCGACAACATGGTGCGACTGGCCTGCGATGCCGACCTCCTACTGCACGAGGCCCTCGACTTCGAGTGGGTCGAGGAACAGTACGGGCGCATGAGAGATGAATCGGCCCGCGCGATTCGGGATCATCACTACGCCGCCCATACGTCTCCGCGCGATGCGGTCGTGATCGCGGAGGCCGCGGGTGCGCGTCAGCTCGCACTGCACCACCTCGTGCCCCGCTCGTCGCCCGGCGTGCTGTGGGAGCGGGAGGGGGGCGCCTTCTCGGGCCGGTTTCTTGTGCCTTCAGACCTCGACGTCATCGGCTTGCGTTGAGGATGCCGCGAGGCCTCCCGCGCGTGCGACCTCGCGTGCGACGAGCGCGAACTTCTGCACGGACGGCGTCACAGCGCGACCCGGCCGATGCAACAGCGAGATGTCGAGCGGCTCCGGACCGTCGATGATGCAGCGCAGCGCGAGCTCGGGCGAGGTGATGGCATCGCGCATGCCCTCGGGAATGATGCTGACGGCGATTCCTGCCATCGCAAGCGGGATCGCCTCGAACAGGGAGGGGACGTCGCGTATCCGCGGCGTCGGGAGGTTGGCGAGATCGAACGCACGCAGGAGTCCGGCACGCAGGCCGTAGGTGCGGGCGGACGGGGGCGGGAGCGCGATCTCCTCGTGGGCGAAGTCGGCGAGCCGGATCGGGTCTGGGCTGCTCGCATAGCGGTCCGGCAGTGCCGCGATCAGATCGACCGTTCCGAGATGCTCCACCACGAGGACATCCCGGTGAAAGTCGCGCAGGTGCGCGGTCGACGCTGTCGCCACGAGGCCCACATCGACCACCCCTTCGAGGAGCAGCTCGATCACCTCACTGACATTGCGCTCGCTCAACGAGAGCACGACGTCAGGTGAGGCGGCCGTGAACGCTCGCATGACGCTCGGCCCGAACTGCCATGCGAGAACCGGCACCAGACCGAGCGTGAGGGAGCCAGCTGTGCCACTGACCATCGACCGCACCGTGTCGCGCATGCCCTCGACGTCGCGGAGCATACGCTGCGCTTGACGGACGACGTAGGCTCCCGTGGCGGTGAGCGACACCCCTCGGGTGCTGCGCTCGAACAGCTGGGCACCGAGCTCCCGCTCCAGTTGGGCGATCGCGGCGCTCAACGACGGCTGGGTCATGCGCAGATCGGCGGCGGCGCGAGAGAACGAGCCCGCTTGCGCGACGCGCACGGCATATGAGAGGTGGCGCAGTTCCACGGCATGTTCTCCCTCCGTAGGATGGCCATGATTCGAACGCTACAGCAGTTGCCTCGGCGGTTGCTGCGACCGTTCGCTCAACGCGCGATCGCGGTCGAGCGGGCTCTGCGCCGTGACGGTTTTCCAGGCGGCCGACACCCCGCTGGAAGCCTTCCTGGCCCGCTCCGGCCCTCGGACCGTCCTGCACTCAGTCGAAGCGCGGCGGAGCGAACCTCTGCTTGAAGACCGAATAGCCGTCGTCGACGTGCACGACGGTGCCGTTGATGGCGGAAGCCTCATCCGAGGCGAGGAACGCGACCGTGTCGGCGATCTCCTCGGGCTCGGTGAGCCTGCCGCTGGCCTGCTGCTCCGCGAAGAGGCTTCCCAGCTCGGGACCCAGCCGCTGGATCATCGGGGTGTTGACCCGCCCGGGCGTGATCGCGACGGCGCGGATGCCATGCGGGCCGAGCTCATAGGCGGCCGAGCGGGTGAAGGAGATGACGGCGGCCTTCGCCGCGCCATACGCGAAGGCGTTCTCGGCCGCGGACTCGCCGTAGATCGACGAGGTGCTGATGATCACGCCGGGGGAGCCCTGTGCGACGAACTGACGGGCCGCCGCGAGGATGCCGAAATAGACGCTGTCCTGATCGATCCTGATCATCGGGAAGTAGTCTCGCTCCGGATCGTGCTCGAGGAGGGGGCGCCCACCGGCGATGCCCGCGTTGTTGAACATCACGTCGAGTCGCCCGAAGGCCTCGACCGCGCGCGCGACGAGTGCCTCGACCTCGGCGAAGACCGAGACGTCGACGCGTTCTGCTATGGCCGCGTCCGCCCCCACCTCGTCGACAACCGCCTGGGCCTGGTCCAGCGCCAGGTCGGCGACGACGACGCGAGCCCCCTCCGCCACGAGTTTGCGCACGGTCGCCCGGCCGATGCCGCCAGCTCCGCCGGTGACGATCACGACCTTTCCGTTCAATCGCATGTGCTTTCCTTCCTGTAGCCAGGTTCCATCATCGGATGTCTCCCAGATCGTTGCAGCGGATGACCACCTTGGGGTGGCGACCGCTCAGGTGCGCCTCGAACGCTTCGCTCGCGTCCTCGAGGGGGAAGACCGCCTGGGTCAGTTCTGTCAGTTGCAGCTGCGGCAGGAGCTGCATCGCCCGTGGGAACGCATATGGCGCGACGAAGACGCCGGTCAGCGTGAGTTCGCGCTGATAGAGGTAGTCGGCGAGATTGAGGGGCAGTTCGTAGTCGTTCGGGTACATCGCGCCGTACAGGACCGTTCCGCCCTTCGCCGCGAGATCGAGCAAGCCGCGCACTGCGCGCGTGGATCCCGAGGCATCCACCACTAGGTCGTAGCCCCGATCGTCGGTCAGCTTACGCATGCGTGTGAGCTGGTCTTCGGCGGTCGGGTCTATGACGTGCTCGGCTCCGGCTCGCAGGGCCATCTCGCGACGCTCGGCGACCGGCTCGATCATGGTGAGGCTCGTCGCACCGCCGATCTTGAGCACCTGGAGGGCGAGTTGGCCGATGGGTCCGCCGCCGCAGATCGCCACGCGATCGCCGACGCGGATGCGCGCCTTGTCTGCAATGCGCACCGCGATCGAGGTGGGCTCAAGAAGACATCCCTCCAGCAGGCTGACGCTGTCGGGAAGGCGGTACACCTGAGACTCGTGCCAGACCACCTCCTCGCTCATGCCGGGGCGGCGGTAGTCTCGCGTGTGCTCGCAGAACTGCTGCCGCCCGTCGAGGCACGGACGGCAACCACCGCAGAACCTGAGAAAGTTGCACGCGACACGGTCGCCCACCGACAGCGCCAACTTGGTCGCGCGCTCCCCGAGTTCCGTCACGAGGCCGGACACCTCGTGGCCGAGCCCGAAGGGCACGTCCTTCCGGAAATAGCCTTCGGCGACGTGCGGATCCGATCCGCAGATCGCCGCGTATGCGACCCTGATGCGCACATCCTCGGGCCCGAGGTTCTGTCGTGGGAAGTCGACGACCTCGATCCGCCCACAGCTGGACTCGTTTGGGTCGCGTAGGCTGCCGATCTTCGTGACGGCGACGGTTCTCATGCTTGTTCTCCTCACGGTCTCAGGCCCGCGCGATGCGTCGCGCGGTTTCGATGGACTGGGTCAGATCGTGGCCGTGCCCCTCACGCAATTCCGCGGTCGTCGACGAGGTCGTTGATCGAGAGGTGCTTCTCGACTCGTCTCATGCCTCTCCTTCGAATGACACGGATGCCGCCGACGACGTCTGCGGGGTCGGCCGGACGATCTCGCCGACGACAATGTGGAATCTACCATAAACACGTATAGATATAAACATGTATAGGAGTAAACTTATCTTTCGCCGGGTGTCCGCCCGACCGGTCGAGCGAAGACGCGAGAGAGGTGGGGTCCGATGCCAGAGACCACCGCACGCGAGTGCATACGTACGGGGCTGTTCATCGGCGGTGAAGAGCGGTGGACGGCCGAGACTCTGCCGGTCGGCGACCCTGGCAGGTCGGGCGAAATCGTCGGCCGTGCGGCGTCCGCATCGAAGGAGGACGTCGCGGACGCGGTCGCGGCTGCGACCGCGGCGTTCCCGCTGTGGGCCGCCCTCTCACCACAGGACCGGGCGCGACTGATCTCTGAGTCGGTGGTCGTGAGCCAGGTGGACCGGAGCGAGGATGCGCGGATCCTCTCGCGCGAGAACGGCAAGATCCTCTCCGAATCGCTGCGCGACACGTCGATGCTCGAGCGGCGGACGCGCCAGACGACGGCGCTCTCCGACGAGATCGACCGATGCTGGATCCTGCCGGTGGCCCCCGGAATCCCTGTCACGACGGAGGTGGCCTATCAGCCGCTCGGTGTGGTCACGATCATCGTCCCATTCAACTGGCCCATCGGCATTCTCTCCTCGGCGCTGCCGCATGCGCTGCTGGCTGGGAACACCGCGATCGTGAAGCCGCCGCCCTCGGCGCCGCTGGCCACGACCCGGCTCGTGCAGCGGGTCGCAGAGAAGC
>NZ_JBHSTP010000001.1:1620930-1621331 GCF_042660285.1 Luethyella okanaganae | reverse complement strand
ACCCTGTGGGAGAGTAGGACACCGCCGGACAACACCAGTGAAATGGCCACCCACCCGGGTGGCCATTCCACGTTAACCCACCAAACACAAAACGGCCTCTCAGGATACCGTTCGATTTCTAAACAGAGAACAGGAACCCTCCCGTGAGCGATTCTTCATCCCGGGGTCGTGGTCCAGAGCGCGATCACCGTGACAGCCAGGACGACGCATCCCGAGCGCTTCGTCGGGGTGGGCAGCGTCCACACAAGGATGGCAATCGCGCTGCTGCCTCGCGCGGCGAGGGGGAGCGGCGACCGAGCGACCGCGGCACCCGTAAGCCGTGGGAGAAAAGCGATGGTGAGCAGCCTCCCCGCGACGGCGGAGTTCCGAGGCGTGACGGTGAGCGTAGGCCGTGGGAGAAG
>NZ_JBHSTP010000001.1:1601806-1620833 GCF_042660285.1 Luethyella okanaganae | reverse complement strand
AAGCGTGATACTCGTCCTGCTCGTGATGGCGACAGGAAGCCGTGGGAGAAGCGTGACGGTGAGTCTCGTCCGACACGTGACGGTGAGCGTAGGCCGTGGGAGAAGCGTGATACTCGTCCTGCTCGTGATGGCGACAGGAAGCCGTGGGAGAAGCGTGACGGTGAGTCTCGTCCGACACGTGACGGTGAGCGTAGGCCGTGGCAGAAGCCAGACGGTGTTCGTCCCCGCCATGGCGGAGGGTCTCGCCTGGAGAGCAACGAGAGCAAGAAGCTGTGGACCCGTGACGGCTCACCGGCCCGCGGGGATCGCGACGCTTTTCGGCGTGAGGAAGAACTCACCGAGGAAGAGCGGACGGCGCGTGAGCTGCGCTCGGTGCGTCCGCGCCACGACGATCCTGAGTTGCCTGACGACGTCGAGGCCGACGAACTCGACCGCCTCGCCCGCAACGAGTTGAAGACCCTCAGCAAAGACAACGCTGAGTGGGTGGCTCGCCATCTAGTCATGGCCGTGCGCCTCATCGACGAGGATCCCGAGCTCGCGCATAGGCATGTGCTGTCTGCCGCACGTCGCGCCGGCCGCATCGCCATCGTGCGCGAAACCCTCGCCATCACCGCTTATGCGACCGGTGACTTCGCTCTCGCGCTGCGCGAGTTGCGCACCTATCGGCGAATTTCCGGCAAGAACGATCAGCTACCTCTTATGGTCGATAGTGAGCGTGGTGTCGGCCGCCCGGACAGGGCGTTGGAGCTGGGCCGCTCCGTCGATCGTGACACGCTGCCTGCTTCGGTACAGGTGGAACTCGCCATAGCCATGTCCGGGGCACGTCTCGACCTTGGACAGACGGATGCCGCCCTCCTGGAGCTAGAGATTCCGCAGCTCGACCCTGACACGGCGTTCTCCTATAGTCCGGAGCTCTTCGCCGCCTACGCTGAGGTTTTGGAGGGACTCGGCCGCGACGACGACGCGGCGCTTTGGCGGGAGCGTTCCGAGCGGGCCGAATCCGTGCTCGGTGCGGCTCCCGACGGCGAGACCATCGAGGTCATAGAGGAGGCGCCCGACTTTCTTGAGCAAGAACCCGACGCGACGCCGGTCGGTGACCCGAGCCCTGATGTCATCGATGTCGGAGACGGCGCAGCGGAGGGGCACAAGACAGAGAAGTCGGCGAAGATCCCGGAGCTCGTCACGGCTGACAAAGCGACGGAGGATATCTCGGTGAAGGTCGGCGAGGTGGCGAAGGCTGCTTCGGTGAAGGTCGGCAAGGCGGCAAAGGTCGGCAAGGCGGTGAAGGTCGGCGAGGCGGTGAAGGCTGCTTCGGTGAAGGTCGGCAAGGCGGCAAAGGTCGGCAAGGCGGTGAAGGTCGGCGAGGCGGTGAAGGCTGGCAAGGCGGCAAAGGTCGGCGAGGCGGTGAAGGTCGGCAAGGCGGTGAAGGCTGGCAAGGCGGTGAAGGACAAAAACGCGAAGAAGAAGCCGGCAAAAGACAAGGCTTCGAAGGCCCGGTCCGTCGATGGCACCTCGATGGAGACAACGATCACCGCCGATGATGCTCAAGCGCGGCAAGGAGAATAGTGTGGCGACCCCCCTCGACGGTGTGGATGTACTGCTCGCCGACCTCGACGGCATTGTCTACACCGGCGCGAATGCGATTCCATACGCCGTCGAGAGCATCAATGCGGCATCCGAGACGGCTCGCGTCGGCTACATCACGAACAATGCCTCACGCACCGACGTCTCGGTAGCCAAACATCTCAGCGAACTGGGCCTACACGTCGAGGCGACGGATGTCGTCACCTCGCCGCAAGCGGCCGTGCGTCTGCTCGCAAGCGAGGTCGCCCCTGGCGGGCTCGTGCTCGTGGTGGGCGGCGAGGGCTTGGTGGTCGAGCTCCAAAAGGCCGGGTTCCGCATCACGCGTTCGGCCAACGATGCGCCGGAGGCCGTCATTCAGGGATTCGCCCCTGAGGTCGGCTGGGCGCAACTCGCCGAGGCTGCGTTCGCCTTGGCTGTGGATGACTCCGGCAACGGAATCCCGTGGATCGCCACGAACACCGACTGGACGATTCCCGTCGCCCGTGGGATCGCGCCGGGCAATGGAACGCTCGTCTCCGCGGTGCATGCCGCCGTTGGGCGTCTGCCGCTCGTCGCGGGCAAACCGGAGGTCGCGATCTTCGAAGAGGCGGCGGCCCGATTCGCCGCGCGCAACGCGCTCGTCGTCGGGGACCGTCTCGACACCGACATCCTCGGCGCGAACCGGGCCGGTATGGCCTCCGCCCTCGTACTCACCGGTGTCGACAAGGCCAAGCAGGTTCTGGCCGCCAACGCCGACTCGCGTCCACGTTTCCTTCTCGACGACCTTCGGCAGCTGCACGAGCCGTATCCCGAGATCGTGCTCTCTAAGGACGGGGCAGAGGCGACTGTCAATGGCGCTCGGGTTCGACTGCGCGGCGACGATATCGAGATCGTCAAGTCCAGTGCCGGCGGGATAGATCTTCTTCGCGCGGCCTGCGCGCTGATCTGGGCATCGGGACGGGCGATCTACGGCTTGAACGTGCCTGAACGGCTCTATCGGTGAGCCTGGCGCGGAGGGGGGCCGGCGCGGAGGGGGGCCGGCGCAGAGGGGGGTTGGCGCAGGGGGGTTGGCGCAGGAGGGTCGGCGCAGGAGGGTCGGCGCAGGAGGGTCGGCGCAGAAGGGTACCGTAGAGCTGTGAGCTTCGAAAAGGTCGGTCGGTCGGATGCCCCGCAACGCGACGATCCGACGGCGTCAGAGCCCGATGAGGTGGCGCCCGATGAGGTGGCCCCCGATGAGGTGGCCCTCGATGATGCGCTCCTGCCTCGGCTGCGGGTGATCGAGGAGCAACCACTCGACCAACGTGCGGCGGCCTATGCGCATCTGCACGATGAGCTGCGGGATCGGCTCGAGGGTGGAGACTCTCCTCGTTCACAGGGCTGACCATGGCGGAACAACGGCTGGACACGGCCCTCGTCGCCCGGGCGCTCGCGCGCTCGCGCAGCCATGCTGCGGGCCTCATAGCAGACGGCCTCGTCACGGTCGACGGGCGCCCCATGGTCAAGGCCTCGACGAAGGTGCGTGAGGAGCAGGCGATCGTCGTGGATGGCGCCGACCACTACGTGAGCCGCGCCGCACGCAAGCTTATCGCCGCCCTCGATGCTTTCGATGTGACAGTCGAGGGTGTCGAGGCGCTCGACGTCGGTGCCTCGACGGGCGGGTTCAGCCAAGTACTGCTTGAGCGCGGGGCATCCCAGGTCGTCGCCGTCGACGTCGGGCACGGTCAGTTTTCGCCGCTGCTCCGCTCGGACGAGCGGCTCGTCGTTGTCGAGGGTTTCAACGTGCGTTATATGACACCGGGCGCGCTTGCGGCGATCTCCGGTGTCGGGAAGCGACCGGCCCTCGTCGTCGGTGATCTGTCTTTCATCTCGCTCACGACCGTCCTGCCTGCGCTCGTCGAAACTGCCACGGAGGGCGCCGATTTCGTGCTGCTCGTGAAACCGCAATTCGAGGTCGGTCGCGGTGGCATCCGCGAGGGGGTCGTGCACGACCCTGCGCTTCGTTCCGAAGCCGTCGCGAATGTATTGTGGGCCGGCTTCGATCTCGGGATCGGCACGGCCGGTGCTATCTCCTCACCAATCGCCGGTGGCGCCGGAAACCATGAGTATCTGGTCTGGATGAGCGCCGAGCGCGGCGCCAATCCGACAGAATGGTTGAACCGGGTTTCGGTGATGACGGGAGCGTGACCAGATGACGGCAGGCCAGCGCCACATACTCGTCGTCGCGCACACCGGTCGTCAGGACTCGCTTGAAGCGGCCGTCGCGGCCTGCGCGCAGCTGACCGCTGCCGGGGCGACCCCGGTTTTGCCGGCCGACCAATGGGACGATCTGCACGCCTTCGCTCCCGATCTCAACGGCACGGCCAAGGTCTTGGGGAAAGGCGTTTCGGCTCAGGAACTCGAGCTCGTCGTGGTGCTCGGCGGTGACGGCACGATCCTGCGTGCCGCCGAGCTCGTGCGCGGCGCATCCGCGCCTCTGCTCGGTGTCAACCTTGGGCATGTCGGATTCCTTGCCGAGAGCGAGCGCGACGACCTCAGTGAGGCCGTCGCGCGGGGTCTCAATCGCGACTACCTCGTCGAGGAGCGCATGACGCTTTCCGTGCGTGTCAAGGTCGCCGCCGAAGTCATCTACGAGACCTGGGCGCTCAACGAGGCCACCGTCGAGAAAGCCAGCCGCGAGCGAATGCTCGAGGTCGTGATCGAGGTCGACGGGAGACCGCTTTCCACCTTCGGTTGCGACGGCGTCGTCATGTCGACTCCGACAGGTTCGACCGCCTACTCGTTCTCTGCGGGTGGCCCGATCGTGTGGCCGACCCTCGACGCTCTGCTGCTCGTTCCGCTGAGTGCGCACGCGCTGTTCGCCCGGCCCCTCGTCGTCGGGTCGGACTCTTCGCTCGCGGTCGAGGTGCTCGCCCGCACCGATGGTTCCGGCGTGTTGTGGTGCGACAGCAGGCGTACGTATGACCTGCCTCCGGGGGCGCGCGTCGTCGTACGCCGTTCCACGGTGCCGGTGCGCCTTGCGCGACTGCATCCCGGCCCGTTCACCGACAGGCTCGTGAACAAGTTCCAGCTTCCCGTCACCGGATGGCGAGGCCCGGTCGGCCGTGATTGAAGAACTGACGATTCGCGATCTCGGCGTGATCGCTGAGGCTACGCTGCCGCTCGGCCCCGGTTTCACGGCTGTGACGGGTGAGACGGGCGCAGGTAAGACCATGGTGGTCTCGGCGCTCGGACTGCTGCTCGGCGAGCGTGCGGATGCCGGCGCGGTGCGCCAGGGCCAGGCGCAGAGCTGGGTAGAGGGCCGCTGGCTCGTCGCCGCCGACGGCTCCGTCGCCGAGCGAGTGCGAGAGGCGGGGGGCGACCTCGATGGTGCCGAACTGATCCTCGGTCGTTCCGTGTCGGCAGAAGGGCGCAGCCGGGCCATCGTCGGTGGTCGCGGCGCACCCGTGGGCGTGCTGAGCGACCTCGCCGACCAGCTCGTGGTCGTGCATGGACAGTCCGACCAGATCCGGCTGCGTTCCTCGACGGCGCAGCGCGAGGCTCTCGATCGCTTCGCCGGGCCCGAGGTCACGGCTCTGCTAGACGACTACGTTCGCGTGTTTCAGGATTGGCATGCCAAGCAGCGGCAACTCGACGAGCTCGTGGGGGAGAGCGATCGCCGGATTCGCGAAGCCGAGGAGTTGCGTGAGGCTATCGCCGAGATTGAAGCGGTCGCGCCGCAACGCGGCGAAGACGATGGGCTCGCGGAACGCGCCGAACGTCTCGGCAACCTCGAGGAGCTGCGGCTCGCCGCCGCTCAGGCCCGGGAACTCGTCTCGGCGGAGAACGGTGAGGACGTGCCGGACGCCGTCGCGCTGTTGAACGGCGCACGTCGCCAGTTGGAGCGCGTTGCGGGTCACGATTCCGCCTTGGCTCCCATCGCGGAGGCGCTCGGCAACGTCGAGTTCCTCGTCGCTGACATCGCGGGTGAGCTCTCTAGTTATCTTGCCGGGCTCGACGCCGACGGTGCGCGTGAGTTGGAACTCGTCCAGGAGCGTCGAGCAGAGCTCGCCGGCTTGGTGCGCAAACACGGGCGGAGCCTCGACGAGGTGATCGACTTCCTCGACATCGGCAGTGCCCGGCTCCTCGAACTCGACGGCGATTCCGAGAACATCGAACACCTGCGCGATGAGACCGAGGCCAATCGTGACCTGGTCGCGCGACTCGGCGCGGACCTCACCGCTCGTCGTAGCGAGGCAGCGGAACGCCTCGCCCGGGAGGTTTCCGCGGAACTCGCGGCTCTCGCGATGCCCGATGCCGAGCTCGTCGTCGACGTCTCCCAACATGACGACTATACGGCCACCGGCCGCGACACCGTATCGATTCAACTCAAGCCACATGCCGGTGCCGAGCCGCGACCGCTCGGTCGCGGCGCGTCCGGCGGCGAGCTCTCTCGGGTGATGCTTGCGATCGAGGTCGTCATCGCCGGGACGGATCCCGTGCCGACCTTCGTCTTCGACGAGGTAGACGCGGGTGTCGGCGGTGCCGCCGCGATCGAGATCGGTCGACGTCTCGCCCAGCTTGCGACATCTGCCCAGGTCATCGTGGTCACGCATCTCGCCCAGGTGGCTGCCTTCGCAGGCAACCATCTACGTGTCGTGAAAGACAGCGCTGGGGCGGTCACGGCGAGCAGTGTGCAGCAGTTGCGTGGCGAAGCGCGGACGGCGGAGATGGCACGACTGCTTTCCGGCCTGCCCGATTCGGAGAGCGGACTTGCGCACGCGCGTGAACTCATCGACCTCGCTCGGGTCTCCTGACGACCGGGCGCACCGGCGATCGGAGTGCGCCGCACCACAGGTCAACCGAGACTCTCTGATAGGATGAAAGCCCGTGGCGGACATTAGCGCGGACAATTCAAACGGCATTACCAAACACATTTTCGTGACCGGTGGCGTCGTTTCTTCTTTGGGCAAGGGCCTGACAGCCGCAAGCCTGGGCAACCTTCTGACGTCGCGGGGTCTGCGCGTCGTCATGCAGAAGCTCGACCCCTATCTCAATGTGGATCCGGGCACTATGAACCCGTTCCAGCACGGCGAGGTCTTCGTCACCGACGACGGAGCCGAGACGGACCTCGATATCGGCCACTACGAGCGCTTTCTCGACATCAACCTGAGCCAGGCCGCGAACGTGACGACCGGCCAGATCTACTCCACCGTCATCGCCAAGGAGCGTCGAGGCGAGTACCTCGGCGACACCGTGCAGGTCATTCCCCACATCACCGATGAGATCAAGCGACGTATGCGCCTGCAGGCATCGGAGAGCCCGCAGCCCGACGTGATCATCACCGAGATCGGCGGAACGGTCGGCGACATCGAGTCGCAGCCTTTCATCGAATCGGCTCGTCAGGTTCGCCACGAGCTCGGCCGCAAGAACGTCTTCTTCGTGCACGTCTCGCTCGTGCCGTTCATGGGCGCCTCAGGGGAGCAGAAGACCAAGCCCACCCAGCACTCCGTCGCTGCGTTGCGCTCCATCGGCATCCAGCCGGACGCCCTCGTGCTGCGCAGTGACCGCCCCGTCACCGAGAGCAACAAGCGCAAGATCGCGCTCATGTGCGACGTCGACGAGGCCGCTGTCGTGAACGCGGTGGACGTGCCGAGCATCTACGACATCCCGACGATGCTGCATGAGCAGGGGCTCGACAGCTACATCATCGACAGACTCGGCCTCGAGGCCACCGCCGTCGACTGGTCGGGCTGGGAGAAGCTGCTCGAGGCCGTGCACGAGCCCAAGCACGAGGTGACGATCGGTCTCGTCGGCAAGTACATCGATCTTCCCGACGCCTACCTCTCCGTGACCGAGGCCCTGCGTGCCGGCGGATTCGCCCAGCACACGAAGGTCAAGATCACCTGGATACCCTCCGACGAGTGCGAGACCGACGAGGGTGCGGCGCGCAATCTCTCTGAGGTGGACGCGATCTGCGTTCCGGGTGGTTTCGGAGTGCGCGGCATCGAGGGCAAGCTGGGCGCTCTGCGCTTCGCTCGAGAGAACGGCATCCCGGCGCTCGGCTTGTGTCTCGGCTTGCAGTGCATGGTCATTGAGTATGCCCGGAACAAGGTCGGCCTCGCCGGAGCGTCCTCCTCGGAGTTCGACCCCGACACCGAGTTCCCCGTCATCGCGACGATGGAGGAACAGGTGGAGATCATCGCCGGCGGCGACATGGGCGGAACCATGCGCCTGGGCCTCTACCCGGCGGCCCTCGCCGAGGGCTCGCTCGTCTCCGAGCTCTACGGCGAAACGCTCGTCTCCGAACGTCACCGTCATCGTTACGAGGTGAACAATGGATACCGCGAGCAGATCTCTGCGGCCGGCATGTGGTTCTCGGGAACCTCGCCCGATCGTCACCTCGTGGAGTTCGTCGAGTTGCCCCGTGACCAGCACCCGTTCTACGTAGGAACGCAGGCGCACCCCGAGCTGCGCTCGCGGCCCAACAATGCTCATCCCCTGTTCCGTGGACTCGTGGCCGCGGCGCTCGACCGTCAGCAGGCGAGCCGTCTCTTCGAAGTGCGGGATGCCTGACGAGGCGTCCGTCTCGCCTGGCGCGTCCGCGGCGCTCGACGACGAGCTGTTCGCAGTGCGGGTCGAGCAGAGCGAGACGGTCTTCGCGGGTAAGGTCTGGGATGTGCGTCGCGAGAGGTTCGCCTTCAACGGCCAGTCGATCGTGCGCGACTTCGTCGACCACACAGGGGCCGTCGCGGTGCTCGCCCTCGATGAGAACGAGCGGGTGCTGCTCATCAAGCAATACCGGCATCCTGTACGCACTCGCGACTGGGAGATTCCGGCAGGGCTTCTCGACGTGCGCGGCGAGCGCCCGCTGCGGGCGGCTCAGCGGGAGTTGGCGGAGGAGGCCGACCTCGTCGCGACCCGCTGGGATGTGCTCTCCGAGTTCTACACCTCGCCGGGCGGCAGCGACGAGGCGATTCGCATCTACCTCGCGCGTGAGCTGGGAGCGACCGACCAGAGCTTCGATCGCAGCGAAGAGGAGGCCGACATGGAGTTGCGCTGGGTTCCCCTCGACGAGTGCGTCGACGCGGTGCTCGATCGACGGCTGCAGAACCCCTCTCTCGCGATCGGCGTTCTCGCAGCCCATGCGGCCAGGGCGCGCGGGTGGAGCACGCTCGGCGCCGGCGACAGTCTCTGGCCGCGGCATCCGAAGAGCGAGGCGCTCGGCACATGAGCGTCGAGACGGCTGTGGACTCCTACCTGCGGCATGTCTCGATCGAGCGCGGACTCTCGGCGAACACCGTCACCGCCTACCGGCGCGACCTCTCGCTGTACGGCGACTGGCTCGGGCGGCAGGGCGTCGACGTGCCGGACGAGATCACGAGCGCCCAGGTCTCGGAGTTCGTGCGCCATCTCAGCACCAGGGCGGAGTCGCCTCTCATAGCCTCATCGGTGGCACGCATCCTGTCCTCGGTGCGCGGATGGCACCGTTTCCTGCTCGACGAGGGACTCGTCGAGACGGATGTCGCGCACGAGACGAAGCCGCCGAAACTCGGCACCAGGCTGCCGAAGGCGATCTCGATCGACCAGGTGAGCGCCCTGCTCGCGGCGACCGACGGGGACGGCATCCAGCAATTGCGGGACAAGGCATTGCTCGAACTGCTCTACGCAACCGGCGCGCGCGTCTCGGAGGCGGTCAACCTCAACGTCGACGACGTGGTCGATGAGGAGGTCGTTCGCCTGATCGGCAAGGGTGGGAAGCAGCGGATCGTTCCGGTCGGCAGTTACGCGCGTTCCGCCATCGACTCCTATCTCGTGCGGGCACGGCCGACACTCTCGGTGCGGGGGGCCTCGACCCCGGCGCTCTTCTTGGGACTGCGCGGTCAGAGGATATCCCGGCAGAACGTCTGGCTCATCATCCGAGCCGCCGCCGAGCGCGCCGGCCTCGGCATCGAGGTCTCCCCGCACACGCTGCGGCATTCCTTCGCGACCCATCTGCTCGCCGGCGGCGCCGATGTGCGCGTCGTGCAGGAGCTGCTCGGACACTCCTCGGTGGCCACGACCCAGATCTACACCTTGGTCACAGCTGACACACTCCGGGATATGTACACGAGCGCACATCCCCGTGCTCGTTAGAATCGGTCAAGAAGTTCTACGGGTGAACGCCCAGACCAGGAGATCGCAGTGACGAGAAAGCAGGATGACTCGGCGGAGCTTCCCGTCGGGAGCCTCGACGTCTCAGCGGCACCGCAGTCCGGTCCGACCGGTCGTCCCCAGTCGGTGTTCACCGAGCCTCGGACGCTCAAGGGGCACGGTCCGGCCCGTGTGATCTCGCTCTGCAACCAGAAGGGCGGGGTCGGCAAGACCACCTCGACGATCAATCTCGGTGCCGCACTGGCCGAGTACGGTCGCCGTGTGCTCGCCGTCGACTTCGACCCACAGGGGGCGCTCTCAGCCGGTCTCGGCGTTCCAACCCATGACGTGACGACGATCTACGACCTGCTGCTCTCCCGCTCGAAGATTCCCGCCGAGGCGATCCAGCAGACGAACGTTCCCGGTCTCGACGTGATCCCGGCCAATATCGACCTCTCCGCCGCCGAGGTGCACCTCGTCAACGAGGTCGCCCGCGAGCAGATCCTCGCCGGGGTGTTGCGCAAGGTCTCGGCCGACTACGACGTGATCCTCATCGACTGCCAGCCTTCGCTGGGGCTGCTGACGGTGAATGCACTCACCGCGAGCCACGGCGTGCTCATCCCGCTCGAGTGCGAGTTCTTCGCCCTGCGTGGCGTCGCCCTGCTCATCGAGACCATCGACAAGGTGCGTGACCGGCTTAACCCCGCCATCGAGCTCGACGGAATTCTCGCGACCATGTACGACTCCCGCACGCTGCATTCACGCGAGGTGCTCGAGCGTGTGGTGGACGCGTTCGGCGACAAGGTGCTCGAGACCGTGATCGGCCGCACGGTCAAGTTCCCGGATGCGAGCGTGGCCGGTACCCCCATCACCCAGTTCGCACCCGAGCACCAGGCTGCACGTGCCTACCGTCAGCTCGCGAGGGAACTGATCGCCCGTGGCGCCGTCGCCTAGCCCTGTCGCCTCGAGCACCGCCGAATCATCGACTGCTGCGTCCGTCCCTGTCGAGCAGGCTGAGGTCGTCGAGTTTTCTCCGGGTGAAGACGGGCCTGCCGAAGCATCCGGTTTCAGGGTTTCCCTCAGCAACTTCGAGGGGCCGTTCGACCTGCTGCTCTCGCTCATCTCGAAGCACGAGCTCGACATCACCGAGGTTTCGCTCAGCAGGGTGACCGACGAGTTCATCTCCTACCTGCGGGGGCTCGACTCCGAGAAGGAGCTCGACCAGGCGAGCGAGTTCCTGGTGGTGGCGGCGACGCTGCTCGACCTCAAGGTGGCCGGGCTGCTGCCGCAGGGCGAGCTCGTCGACGCGGAGGACGTTGCGCTGCTCGAGGCACGCGATCTGCTCTTCGCCCGCTTACTGCAATACCGTGCCTTCAAGGAGGCCTCCACCTGGGTTCAGGGCCGCCTCGACGCCGAGTCGACACGGCACGCGCGTTCGGTGCGGCTCGAGGAGAAGTACCGGCAGCAGACCCCCGAGCTCGTCTGGACGCTCTCGCTCGCTGACTTCGCCGCGATGGCCACCCTCGCGTTCACGCCCAAGGACATTCCCGTCGTCGGGCTCGACCACCTGCACGCGCCTCTCGTGAGCATCCGTGAGCAGGCGGCGCACGTCGTAGCGATGCTGAGGGCGGGGGCGCCGGTGACGTTTCGGCAGCTCATCGCGGGTGTCGGCCAGGGCGAGGCGGGGCATAAAGGGGTCGTCATCGCACGATTCCTTGCCGTGCTCGAGCTCTATCGGCATGCTGCCATCGCCTTCGAACAACTTGAACCGCTCGGCGAACTCACTCTGCGCTGGACCGCGGAGACGTGGTCGGAAGAGAGCCTCGCCAATCTGGGAGCAGACTATGACAACTGACGCCGATAACCTCAACATCGCGGAGGCCGAAACAGTTGACGCTGAAACCGTTGACGTCGAGGCCGTTGACGCTGAAACCGTTGACGTCGAGGCCATTGTCACTGAAACCGTTGTCACTGAAACCGCTGACGCTGAAACCGTTGACACCGCAGCCGCAGCTGCCGAGGCTGAGGCCGCAGTGACAGGAACTCCGGGCCTCGAAGCGTTGGACGCCGAAGGGGGCCTAGCCGACGTCGGAACGCCCGTCTACGAAAGACGACCGGTTGTCGAAGACGTGGAACGCGCGCTCGAGGCCATCCTCATGGTCGCCGACGAGCCGCAGGGCGTGGTGCACCTGGCAACCGCCGTCAGACGTCCCGTGGTCGAGGTGCAGGCCGCGATCGCGCGCCTCGTTGCCGACTATGACGGTGTCCTGCCTGCCGTGGCGGGCTCCGATCCCGAGGCGGCAGGCTCGGCCAAGGGCACCCGTCGGGGCTTCGAGCTGCGCGAGGTGGCCGGCGGCTGGCGCATTTACGTGCGCCAGGATCACGACCCCGTCATCGCCGACTTCGTGCTCACCCAGAACCCTACGAGGCTGTCGCAGGCCGCGTTGGAAACGCTCGCCGTGATCGCCTACAAGCAGCCGATCAGCCGTGGTGCGATCGCGTCCATTCGTGCCGTGAACGTGGACTCGGTCGTGCGCACGCTGCTCGGCCGTGGGCTCATCACCGAGGTGTTCACCGACGCCGAGACGGGGGCCATCAATTACGGGACGACCGATCTGCTGCTCACTCAGCTCGGAATCAACTCGCTCGAGGAGCTGCCGCCGATCTCCCCGCTGCTCGACGACGGCGTGGAAGGATTCGACAATGCACTCACATAGCGAGACCGAAGCCGCTGCCGACGGCGTGCGCCTGCAGAAGGCGCTCGCCGCCGCAGGGGTCGCCTCTCGCCGGGTCGTTGAGCAATACATCGTCGAGGGCCGCATCGAGGTCAACGGACACACCGTCACCGAGCTCGGCACGCGCATCCATCCGGAGACGGATCTCATCGCCGTCGATGGCACAGCGGTGCAACTCGACACGACCAGGCGCTACCTCATGCTCAACAAGCCGACAGGTGTCGTCTCGTCGATGAAGGACGAGCAGGGACGCCCCGACCTCACCCGTTTCACCATCGGTTACGAGGAGCGATTGTTCAACGTCGGCCGACTCGATGCTGAGACGAGCGGCCTGCTCATCCTGACGAACGACGGGGATCTCGCGCACACGCTCGCGCATCCGTCGTTCGGAGTGTCGAAGACCTACATCGCGAAGGTGCACGGGCGTATGAGCGTGCAGACCGTCGGGCGCTTGCAGAAGGGGGTTGAGCTCGACGACGGCCCGATCCACGCAGACAAGGCGCGCATCCTGTTGGGTCCACCTGGTGATGGTGCCTACAGTCTCGTGGAGGTCACACTGCACTCCGGTCGCAACCGCATCGTGCGCCGGATGCTCGACGCCGTCGGCCACCCTGTGGTCGAGCTCGTTCGCCGGCAGTTCGGCCCGCTGCGTCTCGGCACGCTGCAGGTGGGCCGGGTGCGCGACCTGACCAAGGAAGAGCTCGGCCAGCTGCTCACCATTTCGCGGACGAGTGGAGCCGGCGAGAACACTGAAGAGCAGGGAGTTCGCTAGATGGCGGAGGACGATTCGATTGACGGAGGTTCGGGGGCCGGCAGTTCAAGAGCAGGTAGTTCAAGAGCAGGTTCGGAGGTTGACGCTTCCGGGCCTGGCGACTCGGGAGCCCTCGGTGCGATGGTCCTCGATTCGGAGGCTTTGGGTTCAGGGGCGCTCGGTTCACTCGGTTTAGGGGCGAGTGGTTCTGGAAACGGCGGCTCCGCGTCCCGGGGGCGGCTCGTCGGCCCGGTGCGGGTCGTCGGCGTCGGCCTGCTCGGCACGAGCGTCGGGCTCGGCCTGCGTGCCCGTGGCATCGAGGTCGTGCTCGCCGACGCGTCGCCCACCCATTTGAGCATCGCTGCCGACTACGGGGCCGGCCGGCCGGCCGTATCCGGTGACAAGCCGCAGCTCGTCGTGGTGTGCGTGCCGCCGGATGTCACTGCCGACGTGATCGCGCGCGAACTCGCCGAATACCCCGAGGCGATCGTAACCGATGTCGCGAGCGTCAAGCTCGAGATTCTGCAGAATCTGCGGGTGCGCGGGGCTGACGTGTCGCGCTACATCGGTTCGCACCCGCTCGCCGGGCGCGAACGCGGGGGCCCCCTCCAGGGTCGGGCCGATCTCTTCATCGGTCGTCCGTGGGTGGTGGCGGCGCATGATGCGATCAGCTACCCGCGCGCGGGCGTGATCGATGACCTCATTCTGGACCTCGGCGCCACCCTGGTGGAGATGACGCCGGAAGAACACGACCGCGGAGTCGCCCTCGTGTCGCACGTGCCACAGGTGGTGTCGAGTCTCATGGCGCGTCGCCTCATCGACGCGCCGAGTGCCGCCGTCAACCTCGCCGGTCAGGGCTTGCGCGACGTGACCCGTGTCGCCGCGAGCGAGCCCGAGCTGTGGGTGCAGATCCTCGGCGCGAATGCCGCACCGGTGCGCGAGATCCTCGCAGCCTATCGCGACGATCTCGACCGTTTCATCGACGCTCTGGACGACCCGGCCGCGCCCGGTGCCCGCCGCCGCGTCGCCGAGGAACTCGCGGGCGGCAACGCCGGCGTGGCGCGGCTGCCCGGCAAGCATGGCATCGACAGACGTTTCTCGACCATGATCGTGATGGTCGACGACAAGCCGGGACAGCTCGCACGCCTCTTCAACGAGATCGGAGAGATCGGCGTCAATCTCGAGGACGTGCGTCTCGAGCACTCACCGGGTGTGCAGGTCGGGCTCGCCGAGATCTCCGTCGTTCCTGAGGCGGTCGAGCGCCTCACCGAAGAACTGGTCGCCCGCGGCTGGCGGATTGCGGGCTGATCCGGTGACGCTTCCTCTTTTCGTCGCCGTCGACGGTCCGGCGGGCAGCGGCAAGTCCAGCGTGAGCAGAACCGTCGCACGTCGACTCCGTTTCGCCTACCTCGACACGGGTGCGGCCTATCGCGCCCTCGCCTGGCTTGTGCTCGAGAGCGGCATCGACTCGAGGGATGCCGCCGCCGTGATCACGGCGCTGGCCGATTTCGACTTCGAGGTTGGCACGCATCCCGACGAGTACTACGTGCGGATCGGCGGGAGCGACGTGACTGAGGCCATCCGAGAGCCACGCGTCTCGGCCGTCGTGAGCGACATCGCGCGCATTCCCGAGGTGCGCCAGTACCTGGTCGAGCTGTTCCGCAGCATTGCCGCGGCCAGCGACCGACCCGGCATTGTCGTCGAGGGGCGGGACATCACGACCGTCGTTGCCCCCGGAGCTCCCGTGCGGATCCTGCTCACGGCGTCGGAAGAGGCTAGAATGGCGAGGCGCTCCGCTGAGCTCCAGGACCACGCCGCCGAGACCGTCGGCGAGCTGCTCAAGAAACGCGACCAGGCGGATTCGCGAGTGGTCGACTTCATGAACGCGGCCGACGGCGTGACGACGGTCGATTCCACCGAATTTGATTTTGACGAAACCGTCGATGCTGTCATTGATGTGATTCGTGCCACGACGAACGCCGGATGAGCCGGCACCACCGCTGATCGAGCAGAGCCTGCACAGGGCGCGCCGAGGTGAGATCAGCCCGAGGAGACTCCATGACTGACACCGAGAACGATGACTTCCGCGCGGCGGACCCTGCCGAGGCCGACGACGAGCTCGCCACGCGTCTGGCGGACCTCGACGACGATCTCGCGCACCAGCGCGCGACCGCGTTGCGTGCCGGCCTCGACGACTACGAACTCGACGAGGAAGACCTCGACGTGCTCGATGCCGTCACCGAAGACCCGGACGCGATCCGGTACCTTCCAGCGCTTCCTGTGATCGCGATCGTCGGTCGCCCGAACGTGGGCAAGTCGGCGCTCGTCAACCGCATCCTCGGTCGCCGGGAGGCTGTGGTCGAGGACACCCCTGGGGTGACCCGTGACCGCGTGTCGTACAAGGGGGAGTGGAACGACCGTCGCTTCACTCTCGTCGACACCGGTGGTTGGGAGCCGGACGCTCGCGGCATCGACGCCTCCGTCGCAGCCCAGGCCGAGGTGGCCATCGACCTCTCCGACCTCGTGCTCTTCGTCGTCGACGCCACCGTTGGGGCGACCTCGACCGACGAGCAGGTCGTGCGACTGTTGCGCAAGAGCGGCAAGCCCGTCCTCCTGCTCGCGAACAAGGTCGACGACGCCCGCCAGGAGCCGGAGGCAGCCGCGCTGTGGAGCCTTGGCCTCGGCGAGCCATATCCCGTCTCCGCTCTGCATGGGCGCGGAGTCGCGGACCTGCTCGATGAGATACTCAAGGAGCTTCCGCTCGTCTCGAAGGTGGCGAAGGACGAGGTCGGCGGGCCGCGTCGTGTCGCCATCCTGGGCCGTCCGAACGTGGGTAAGTCGAGCCTGCTCAACAAGGCGGCGGGTGAGGAGCGGGTCGTTGTGAACGAGCTCGCGGGCACCACGCGCGACCCGGTGGACGAGCAGGTGGAACTTGGCGGCAAGGTGTGGCGCTTCGTCGACACCGCCGGCATCCGCCGTCGGGTGCACCTGCAGCAGGGGGCGGACTTCTACGCTTCGTTGCGCACGAGCGCCGCGCTCGAGAAGGCCGAGGTCGCCGTGGTCATGCTCGACGTGAGCCAGCCGCTCAGCGAGCAGGACGTGCGGATCATCGACCTCGTGCTCGAGTCCGGTCGCGCGCTCGTGCTCGCGTTCAACAAGTGGGATCTGCTCGACGATGACCGTCGTCGTTATCTTGAGCGGGAGATCGAGCAGGATCTGGCGCATGTGTCGTGGGCGCCACGTGTGAACATCTCCGCGCGTACGGGTCGCCATCTGGAGAGGCTTGTTCCGGCGTTGGAGCTTGCGCTCGAGTCGTGGGATACCCGTATTCCGACGGGTAGGTTCAATGCGTTTTTGGCTGAGCTCACGGCTGCGCATCCGCATCCTGTGCGGGGTGGTAAGCAGCCGCGGGTTCTGTTCGGTACGCAGGCGTCGAGTCGTCCGCCGACGTTCGTGTTGTTCACGACGGGTTTCCTGGATGCGGGATACCGTCGCTACATCCAACGCCGCCTACGTGAGATCCACGGCTTCGAAGGTTCGCCGATCTTCGTGAACATGCGCGTGCGTGAGAAACGGAAACGCTAGGACGGTTTCGGCGGCTCGTCAGGGCTCGGGGGCTCAGGGCCCGGGGCTCGGCTGGTGTCGAGCCGGCGCCTCGAGCGGGTAGCGCCCTGGTAGAGCTGCGTCTGTCTAGAACTTCGTCTAGAACGGTGGATCCTTCGGCAACTCGCGCGGCGGACTCGATCCCGGCGGTCTCACCGCGGGGCGCGTCCGGTATTGACGCCTTGAGGGTGAGCGCCAGTCGAGCACACCGTCGTCGTCTTGTCGAGCCTGCCAGTGCGTCAGGTGCTTGAGCCGGTGATGCTTGCGGCACAGAAAGGCGAGATTGGAACCATCCGTGCGCCCGCCGTGCTGCCAGGCCACCGTGTGGTCGAGTTCGCATTGCTGGGCCGGACGCCCGCAACCAGGGAAGCGGCAGCGCTCGTCGCGCAGTAATAGCCAGCGTTTCAGATCGGCGGGCACAGTGTAGCTTTCACGGCCGATCGAGAGCACCGCACCGGTCTCGGGATGGGTGAGCAGACGTGTGAAACTCGGAGCGCGCGCGGCGAGCTCGCGTGCGGTGTCCGCGTCGATCGGACCATGGCCGGCGAGTTCGGCGGGTTCGTCGCCGTGGCCGAGTAGCGTGAGCACGGGAACCGTGACGATGACCGTCGGCCGGATGCCGCGCAGCGCCGCCATACGAGACGTCTTCGTTTTCGCCTCTGCTTTCAGAGGCGCATTCGCAAGCTCATCGTCGTAGTCGTAGTCGTAGTCGTAGTCGCAGTCGCCGTCGAGGAGCAATGAGGCCGCGACATCCGCCCGCAATTGGTCGAGTGTGCGTGACTCGTGTGACCCCTGCAGGCTGCGTGCCGCCGCGGTGATGCGATTGAACACACCCACGGCCTGCTCGATCGGAAGGTGATGGTGCAGCCAGGCCATCCCGTCGCACGTGCCATCAAGTGCCACGCGGCGTTCTTCGACAGCCGTGCGACGCCTGCTCGCGATCGATTCGGGATGCATCCGCTCCCGCTCACGGAGGGCGGCGCGCCGCAACTCGGCAACCGTCGCCGTGGCGGCCGTCGTCAGCATGACCGCCTCGAAGGCGACGCGTGCTTCGGACGGCAGCGTGCGGGCCTGGTCGATGACGACTTGGGCGTGCCGGTAGCTGATATCGCCGTTCGCGAGCGCGTCGAGCGTGCGAGTGAGCTCGCGAACCAGGATTTCGCTCTCGTCGATGAGACGCTCCGCGGATCGTTCGGGCAGTTGCAGCGCACACGCCATCTCGCTCACGAAGCTGCGCCGCACCCATTCCTCGCGACGCGCTGCGGTCAGCTGCGGACCGTGCACGACGACCTCATCGGAGATCATCGCCCAGGCTCGTGCGCGTTCGATAGACGCGGCACGATTGGCCGCCATCATGGCGATGATCCGATCGTCGTCGCTGGCTCTGCCGATGAGAGCCGACATCGCGCCGGAGAACGTCGGAAGCCAGGCATCGGGCGAACCCGGCTGATTCGGCGAATCGGGCTGATGGAGCGACGAAGAGCGGCTGTTCATAGCGACATCCAACCACCGGCCACCGACATTCCGGCGAGCCCCCAGCCCGACGGCATGGGTCGCTATGTCGCGAGTTGGAGCCGCGTGACGGGGCGGCCGGGGCTCGGCCGTGATGCCACTTCGAAGCCCGCGCCCAGGAACAGCGAGAGGGAGCCGTGGTACAGCTCCGCCGCCGATGTCTTGGCTCGCTCGGCCACGTCGACCGGGTAGCCCTCGAGCACGCGGGCGCCATGTCGGCGTGCCTGCTCGATCGCACCGAGCAGTAGTGCCGCGGCGATGCCTCGGCGGCGATAGCCGACGCGTACGACGAAGCAGGTGACCGCCCACACGGATGCGTCGTCGAGTGGTTCGGTACTGCCGTCGGTCACGATTTTGGTGCGGGCGAGCCGACTGTAGTTGACGCGCGGTTCGACGGCGCACCATCCGACAGCCTCGCCATCCAAGTAAGCGATCACGCCGGGGGAGGTGGCGCTCGCGCGTACTTGTGCCTGGAATTCAGCCTTGCACTCGGCGCTTTTCGCCGTGTCCCAGCCGGCGTTGGACATCTTGAAGAACTGGCACCAGCACCGTGACGGGTCGCCTCGCGTGCCGAAAACCTGCTCGACATCGGCCCATGGGGCGTCTGTCGCCGAGACGATCGTGACCTCACCGGGAACCACCATGCCAGTACTTTACGGTCACCGGCCGACATCGCGCGTGCACGAGAGCGCCTCTGAGGCGCGCTATCATTGACAAGTTGTCTTCGGCGCGAGTCGATGCCACGGGCTGTGGC
>NZ_JBHSTP010000001.1:1265491-1601707 GCF_042660285.1 Luethyella okanaganae | reverse complement strand
CGCAGCTTGGTAGCGCATGTGACTGGGGGTCAGGTGAGTTAGAGCGGCGGGACTGTCCGAAAACTAAACAACGGGATGTGGCGCAGCTTGGTAGCGCATGTGACTGGGGGTCAGGTGAGTTAGAGCGGCGGGACTGTCCGAAAACTAAACAACGGGATGTGGCGCAGCTTGGTAGCGCACTTGACTGGGGGTCAAGGGGTCGCAGGTTCAAATCCTGTCATCCCGACAAAAAGCCCTGGTGATAGGCAACTTTCACCAGGGCTTCGTCGTTTCTGGGGGTGGTCACTGCCTGGTCCACTCGACCGATCCAGGTGATCTGCCCGCCGGTGAAGTGGACCACTCGCGTTGGGCGCCGACGCTGCCGGAGTGGACCAATAGGTGCCCGCGAGGTGCACCAATTCGCGGGCAGGCGACTGCTCCGGCCCCCTGTTTGGAGGGTCGGAGCGTGGGTTCTGGGCGCTCATAGGCGGGGTCCGTCGCGGCGGCTGGCGTTCTTCCTGGCGGGGGCAGGAAGGACGCCAGCCGCCGCGACGGACCCCGCTTCTGAGCTGCCACGCGTCTTGCAGGTCGAGGTCGTCAACCCAGGTTGACGGTAATTCGCGCGGTCACCGTCTGCTCACCTCGCTGTCGAAAGGCGGTGATTCGGTTACGGTTTCGATGCGGGTGATGTCGGCGGGTGATGGCTACAAGTACCTGCTGCGCACCGTCGCAGCCGGCGACGGCGACCGCTCCCTGTCCACGCCGTTGACCCGCTACTACGCCGAGGAGGGCAGCCCGCCGGGCCGCTGGCTCGGCGCGGGCGTCGCCGCGCTCGGTGGCGCGATCCAGGTCGGCGATCAGGTCTCCGAATCCCAGCTGCAGCTGCTGGTCGGGATGGGCCGGAGCCCAGTCACGGGCGACCCGCTTGGCCTGGCGTATCCCGGCTACAAGACCGAGGCCGAGCGTGTCCAGGAGCGCACCGCCGCCCTCGACCCGGAGCTCGGTCCCGCCTCGCGGGCGGAGGCGGTCGCGCGGATCGAGGCCGAGGAGGTGGCGCGTGGGACGCGGCGCGCCGTCGCGGGGTATGACTTCACGTTCTCGATCCCGAAGTCCGCGTCCGTGTTGTGGGCGGTCGCGGACGCGGGCACGCAGGCGCTGATCGCGGACGCGCACCATGCTGCGGTTGCGGAGGTGGTTGCGTTCATGGAACGGGAGGTTGCAGCCACCCGCACCGGTGCAACCGCCCGCAACGGCGCCGTTGCACAGGTCGATGTCCGGGGTCTGATCGCCACCGCGTTCGACCACTACGACTCCCGCGCCGGCGACCCTCACCTGCACACCCACGTCGTCATCTCCAACAAGGTGCAGACCGTGCTCGACGGCAAGTGGCGCTCCCTGGACGGGCGCCCGATGCACGCCGCGACCGTCGCCCTGTCGGAGCTGCACGAGGCCGTGTTCGCCGACCACCTCACCCGGGCGTTCGGCGTCGAGTGGGAGGCCTGCGACATGGGCCGGGACCGCAACCCCGCGTGGGCGGTCGCGACGGTGCCGGAGGAACTGGTCAAGGAGTTCTCCTCCCGGTCCCGCCACATCGACGCGGAGAAGAACCGGCTCATCGCCGAATACGTCGCCAAGCACGGCCGGCAGCCGCCTGCGGCGACGATCATCAAGCTCCGCGCCCAAGCCACCCTCACCACGAGGCCCGAGAAGGAAGTCCACTCCCTGGCCGATCTGACCGCCCAATGGCGGCACCGGACCGGACGGTTCCTCGGCCGGGATGCGACCGCGTGGGCGCGTCAGGTCACCGCGAACAAGGCGCCGCTGCTGCTGCGCGCCGACGACATCCCGCTGGAGGTGATCGCCTCCCTCGGCCGATCCGTCGTGGACGTGGTAGGCGAGAAGCGATCCACCTGGCGCAGGTGGAACCTCACTGCCGAAGCGGCCCGGCAGACGATGCGCTACAGGTTCGCCTCCACCGTGGATCGGGAGGCGATCGTCGGTCTCGTCGTGGACGCCGCCGAGGCCGCGTCGCTGCGACTGACGCCGCCGGAGCTCGCGTCGAGCCCGGTGACGTTCCGCCGTCCGGACGGCACATCGGTGTTCCGGCCGAAGCACTCGACGGTGTTCTCCTCCGAAGGACTGCTCGCCGCCGAAGACCGCCTCCTCGACCGCGCCCGCACCATGAACGGACCCACGGTGCTGCTGGCGACCGTCGAGCGGGTCGCCGCGAAGCCCGACAGGGAAGGGCGAGTGCTCGGCGAGGACCAAGCCGCCGCGCTCGCATCCGTTGCGGTATCCGGGCGCATCGTCGATGTCCTGGTCGGCCCGGCCGGGGCCGGCAAGACCACCGCTATGAACGCGTTGCGGCGTGCGTGGGAGCACGAGCACGGCCCGGGCTCCGTGGTCGGACTGGCGCCATCTGCGGTCGCGGCGCAGGTGCTCGCCGATGACCTCGGCGTCCAGACCGAGAACACCGCGAAGTGGTGGCAGAACCACCTCACACGCGGCGAGGCGTTCCGTCAGGGGCAGCTGGTAGTCGTGGACGAAGCGTCGCTGGCCGGCACCCTGTCTCTGGACCGCATCGCCGCGTTGGCGGCCGAGGCGGGGGCGAAGGTGCTGCTGGTCGGGGACTACGCCCAGCTCCAGTCCGTCGATGCCGGCGGCGCGTTCTCCCTGCTCGTGCACGACCGCGGCGATGCGCCCGAGCTGGTGGACATCCATCGGTTCCAGAACGATTGGGAGAAGGCCGCCTCGCTCGGGCTCCGGCACGGACGCACCGAGGTCATCGACACCTACCTCGACCACGGCCGCATCCAGGCCGGGGAGACGGTGGCGATGGTGGATGCCGCCTACACCGCCTGGCGCACCGACCGTGAAGCAGGATGGGCGACGGTGCTAGTCACCGACTCGACCGAATCGGTCCAAGCGCTCAACCAGCGCGCCCGCACTGACCTGATCCTCGACGGCACCGTAGGAGGTACCCGCGAGGTCGAACTGCACGACGGCACCCGCGCCGCCGTCGGGGATACCGTCATCACCCGGCGCAACGACCGGCGCCTGCGCGCCGGCCGCTCCTGGGTCCGCAATGGCGACCGCTGGATCGTCACCGACGTCCGTGACGATGGCTCAGTCACCCTGCGGCGCGCCGGACAGAAGTGGGGCGGATCGGTCGTGCTCCCCGCCGAGTACACAGCCGAGCACCTGGACCTCGGCTACGCCGTCACCTCCTACCGGGCACAAGGCATCACCGTGGACACCTCGCACGTCCTGGTCGACACCGCGATGACGCGGGAGAACCTCTACGTCGCGCTCACCCGCGGCCGGAACGCGAACCGCGCCTACGTCACCATCGACAAGCCCGACGACTCCCACCAAGGACCGCACCCCGGCGACAACACCGACGCCACCGCCCGGTCGGTGCTGTTCGGAGTGCTCCAGCATGTCGGCGTCGAGCTCTCCGCCCACGAGACGATCGCGGTCGAGCAGGAGGCCTGGGCGAACATCGGCCAACTCGCCGCCGAGTACGAGACGCTGGCGGCCGCAGCGCAACGCGACAGGTGGGCGAACCTCGTCCGCGTATCCGGTCTCACTGAGGAGGAGGCCGAGGACGCGATCGCCTCCCCGGCATTCGGGGCACTGACCGCCGAGCTCCGCCGCGCCGAAGCCAACCACCACGACATCGAAACGCTACTGCCACGCCTCGTGCGAGCACGCGACTTCACCGACGCCGACGACATCGCCGCCGTCCTCCACTACCGCGTCGCACGCGCCACCGCCCGACCAGCCGGCTCCGGGCGCGCCCGCAAGGCACCTCGCCTGATCGCCGGCCTCGTCCCCGATGCCACCGGCACCATGCGCGACGAGTTCCGGCAGGCGCTCACCGAACGACGCGACCTCATCGAGACCCGCGCCGACGCGCTCCTCGATACCGCGCTCACCGAAAAGCAGACCTGGACGCGGGCGCTCGGCACCCCGCCGAAGGACGCCAAGACCGAGGCGACCTGGCGGCGCCTGGCCCGCACCGTCGTCGCCTACCGCGATCGCTACGACATCACCGATCACACCCCGCTCGGCGTCCCGGCCGAGGACGACGCGCAGAAGATCGACGCCGCCCGCGCCAAGGCCGCGCTCGATCGGGCACGCAGCCTCGCGCGGGGAGCGGGGGAGGAGCCGCAACGTAGGCCGGAACGAGAGCCGGTCGGCCGCGCGTTGTGAGCCGGGCACCCTTCCCGATGTCAGGCCACCGTCGTACAGTGGAGGGCGAGGCGGCCTCTATATTGGCGCTGTCGCTCTCCGCGACGGTATGACCACCCGCACGCCACGGGCGGTCCTTTCAGGTTCTTGTCGCCGAACCTCTGGAAGGACATGCCCATGTTCCGGCTCATCTGGGCGGCCAGCGTCTGGACCCACAGCATCCTCAGCTACGCGCCCACGAACCTCTTGTTTGCCTTCACTCGCACCCGGAGGGGCCTGCGCTGGGGCATCCCCGCGATGCTCCTCGCGATCCCGTACCTCCTCGCCGCCTACTGGTGCGTGGCGACCATCGAGGCCGGCGGTCCTGGCTGGCTCAACCTCCTAGTGCTACTGTGCGCGTGGAACACGATCAAGCTGACCCTCAACGGCCCGATCACCGTGATTCTGCTGATCCGCGCCCGCATCCAGGAGGCCGTGGCCCGGCGTCGAGCGAGACGGTCCGAGTACAAGCAGCCTCACGAGTACGCCGAGGTCCACCCCTGACAGCTTGCCTGGCGCAGTCGCCTCCCTGCTGGGGGCAAATGATCGCGCGAGCTGGGAGCTGTCAATACCATCGCGTTGTGTGAAGGTATCGATACACGGGCGAAGCGGGTTCTATCCGCGATCCCCGAGTGTCTGGCGTACGAGAGCGGTGGCGACGGGCGCGTCGATGGCCAGGCGGTCGAGGACATCGCCGGGCTTCGCGTCGTCGCCCAGGTGCGTGCGATCGCCGCGGCGATCCCGCCGAGGGCATCCGGGTGATCCTGGTGCAGTCCGGTGAGGAAGTCGTCGGGATGCTGCGCCTCGACACCCCACGGGGCCAGCCGGTCGGCGGGGAAGTCGCGCAGGTTGCGGGTGACGATCACCTGGGATTCGGCGTGGATCGCGGCGGCCAGGACGTGCCGGTCGTCGGGATCGGGAAGGTCGAGCTGGTCGATCAGACGCTCGTAGCCGGTCACAGTCACGTCGCGGATCGCGTCGTTCATCAGACGGCGGGTGCGGTCCAAGCGGGCAGAGTCGAGGTCGGGACGGTTGGCGCGCAGGTTGCCGAATACCTCATCAAGAATGCGATCCGTCCACTTCGGGCGCGCCAGCCGGGCGAGCCCGACCCGGATCAGCACATCCCGTAGCGTGGAGGGGTAGAGCACGTTGGCGTCGTAGACGACGACCACCGGCATCAGACGAATCCGAGCTCGCGGGTCTCCGCAGCCAGCGCATCGGCCGCCGCCAGGCGGCGGGCGTCATCTTCCCGCAGGTAGCGGATCAGCGATGCCGCCTTGACGCGGCGGTGCGTGCCGACCGTCCGGTACTCGATCTGCCCCGCGTCGAGCAGCCCGATCAGGAACGGACGGGACACATGCAGCGCATCGGCGGCCTGCTGGGTGGTCAGTTCCGCCTGTGAGGGGAGGACGGTCACTCCCTCGCCGTGCGCGAAGCTGTCCAGCACCTGCGCCAGAGCGGTCAGCGCGGAACGGGGCACCTCCACCTCGCCGGCCTGCCCCCCGACGCGCAACCGGACCGGACCCTCCGCGCCGAGCGCAGCATCAAGCTCACGCAGGGCAGACGCCGCCAACTCGGCGTCTGCTGGCTCGGGCACCAGCGTCGCGATGTCGCTCATCAGCTCATCCTCCTAAACGAAGCAATCGAAGCAGTCGCAATAAGTGTACCGCGGTCGGCCAAGACCGATCATCTCGGCGTCATGCCGCCCGGAGTGGCTCCCGGGTACCGCCTCTTGCCGTCGATAGCCTTGGCGAAAGAACCTCGGAGGGGAGGCAGTACGGCGATGACCACGGCAAACAACCTTCGTGGACAGCTCTGGTCCGACGAGCCCTCCAAGATCGACTTTCTCGCTGCGCAGGCAATCGCGGAGACCATCTCAGATGCCGTCCTGGACGACGACCTTGATCCACTGGCGATCGGTCTGTCGGGACCGTGGGGCAGCGGCAAGACCACGGTTCTCGAACTGATCAAAGCGGATCTCGATCAGCGGAGCGACCCGAAGCAAGCGAAGATTCTGACGATCCGCACGGACCCGTGGCGATACGACCCAGCGGTGGGGGCGAAGGAAAGCCTGATTGCGGAGGTCCTCGACGCCTTGTCGTTGGAGTTGGCTGAGAGCACGACCGATGCGCAGAAAGATGAGTCCAAAGCGAAGACGGCAAAGAGGCTCCTCAAACGCCTTGCCGCTCGTGTCGACTGGTCGAAGGCGATCTCAGTGGCGGCCAAGACCTCACTCACACTCCAACTTCCCAACGTCGATGACGTTCTCGGCATCATCAAGAAGAAGAGCGACGATGACGAGGCCGACGATGAACCGCGCGGGCTGGCCGGCTTCCAAGCCGAGTTCGCGGAGCTGATGGAATCGGACGAACTGAGCCATGTCCATCGCGTCGCGGTTCTGGTCGATGACCTTGATCGGTGCTTGGTGGACACCGTCATCGAGACGCTGGAGGCGATCAGGCTCTTCTTGAGCGTCGAGGGCATGGCCTTTGTTATCGCCGCGGATGAGGAACGGGTCGCGGAGGCGATTCGAACCAAGCTGCCTGAGTGGACGATGCCAACGGAACGGCCGGGCGGGGAAGATGCCCTCCCGCCGGAGCCGCCATCAAAGCTCTATCTGCACAAGATTGTGCAGACGACCGTGCCGCTGCCAGCGCTGGGCGCCTTCGACACGGAAGCGTATGTCCTGCTGCTGCAACTGCAGAACCGCGCCGCTGGCCCTCTCACCAGCGCCCAGCTCGGGTCGGTCATCGCCGAATGTCAGCGGTTGAGGTCAGTGGGTGCCTTTGACGATCTGAAGGCACCGGACGGGCTGGATGTCCAGGCGGAACTATCGTTCGCCCACCGATTGACGACCATCCTCTATGAGAAGCTGCGCGGCAACCCACGCCGCATCAAGCGGTTCCTGAACGACCTGAACATTCGCCGCTCGATCGCATCCCGACGCGGAATCGAACTTGAGTTTGAGGTCGTCGCCAAGCTCATGGTCCTTGAGGTTCTTCTCCCGGATCAGTTCCAGGCTGTTCTTTCCTGGTTACGCACGGGCGAGCTTCGGGATCGCCTCGAAGCCCTTGAGTCCCTCACCAAGGCGCCAAAGACAGACGCTGAGGAACCTAACCTGGTCGATGAAACCGCCCAACCAGACGAGGAGAGCGAGACCGAGCCTCCGACGTTGGACGCAGAGATTAGCCCGGATGACACCACGCCCTCATCCCAATCGTCCGTCGCTCCACACTTCGCAGACGACCTGCTTCGGTGGGCGAAGCTCGCACCCGACCTTCACGACCTCGACCTGAGCCCCTATCTCCACCTGGCGGCCTCGTTTCGGGGCGACCTGCTTGTCAGCGCGGACCTTCCACAGCGGCTGCGAGACCTCGCCGCCCAGCTGGCATCCACTCGCACGGTTGATCGCCACCAAGTCTCTGACGACGCGTTGCGCGCGCTTCCGATTGAGGATGTGGACCTGCTGCTGCGCCATCTCTCCCTGCGCGCCCGCGATCGCGTTCAGGAACAACGCGGCGCGGTGACTGGCATTGGAAGGCTGGCTGTCGTCCATGCAGCCACCCAGCCAACCGCACTTGATGCGTTCCGGCGCCTACCTGCCCAGAACCTCCAAGTCGGAACCGCGATCCACCTCGCCGGCCTCACGCTGCCGGGAATGAAGGAGGTCATCGACGAACTCTCCGGGCGTCTGCCTGACGGTCAAATCAAGACCGCTCTCACCACACCACCACCCGGAGGACGACGATCCTGATGGGCACTAAGAACTCTTACACTGGCGTCGGCGGGAAGATCGGCGCTGACATCAATGATGGTCTCAGCGACTGGCTCGACTCCCTGCCCGGCGCTCCGAACGAGCCGGCCGGCGCTCCATCCGCCGACTCGTCAGACCCGGCAACCAGCGCCGGTGCTGCGTCTGGCGCCTCGCGTCCGTCGCCGACTTCACCAGCCGGGCGTGCGCTCCCCGCCATTTCCCTGTTTCGATCATCCAAAGGTGGCGGCGGAAGTCGTTCCCGTGCGCGCGAGACTTCGGCACTCACCCGCACCTCCGCCGGGTACGCGCGAAGCGCCGGCCGTGCCGCCGCCGCCGCTTACGCGTACCGCACCGGCGATGCCCAGACGCTCCGAGACCTGGGCCTTGACTACGATGCTCTTCGCGCCAATCCGAACATCTTCGATGTTGCCCACCAGATCGCGCAAAAGGTCTGCGAGGACCTTCCCCCAGGCACGATCGAGACCGATGAGCAACTCCAGGTTGTGGGAAACCTTGCAGAGTGGCTCCTGGAGGGCACCGCCGCCGGCGCCGACGTGACCCTGGGGCAGATCGCTGAAGAGGCCGTCGCGCTGGTTCTTGCTGAGGCGTATCTCGTGCAAACGGCATCGCAACTCAACGAGAAGAACATGTCCGGAGCCGACCGAGCAAGCTTCGAGTCTGACGTCCGTCAGGCATGCGAGGAGCTCGCCGCGCACGCCAACCTCGCCCCGACTGGGCCATCGCCCGCGGAATTCACGTCGGCTATCGAGAACGGCTTGGAGTACCTATACACCGTGTTCGGAGAGTCGTGATGGTCGAGTTCGATCTGCGTTTCCAGGTTCCGAGCGCCCTCACCGACGACATTGCGGCTCGGACGCTGTTCTGGCCCCCGAACGGCGCGGGCAGCTTCAACACCACGCTTGGGCCACGCTTTGGAGACCTTGGACCGGTATCGCAGGCAAACATCGACCTGCTCCGCCTCGCCGCGATCGTTTACGCTGCCGATCGATCCGTGCCGCGACGAGTCGGCCAGGTCAACTGGACCCGCCGGACATTTGAGCTGACCGTGCCCGTCCACGACTCAACGCCCTGGACTGCGGTCGGTGGCGATCTTGAGGCGCTCCTGGACTTCCTCTCCGGCGACACCTGGCACCTCAGCTTCCGGCGCACGCGAGTACCTCGTGAACACATCAGCGAAGACTCCTACCCAGATGCCCAACGAGTCGTGCTGATGAGCGGCGGTGCGGACTCCGCAACTGGCGCGTTCAAAGCCCGATCTCTTTCCGACACTCATGTTCTGGTCTCTCATGTGGGTGCTACTTCGATTTCGCCCATCCAGAAGGACATTGCGAAGAGAATCCGCGAGCTTCGACCGAACGGGTCCACCCAGCATCACGAGCAGATCGGCTTCACACGAACCCAGGAGCAACCGGGCGGATACAAGTTCCGCAATGAACGGTCCACCCGCACCCGATCGTTCCTCTTTCTCGCCTTCGGTCTCGCGATCGCGTCGATCAAACGCCTGCCTCTCTGGATACCGGAGAACGGCTTCGCGTCTTTGAATCCCCCGCTTGGCCCCGACCAGCTTGGGAGCCTGTCAACCCGAACAACACACCCGTGGTTCCTCTCGGAGCTGGCGCGCATCGCGACCGAAGCTGGCGCCTGGGCGGACATCACGAATCCCTTCGCGGACATGACGAAAGGGGAGATGTTCAGGTGGGTCGCCGACGAAATCGGCGACGACAGCGCGGCATCAGAACTGCTCAGCGCCACGAACTCGTGTGCGTTCACTAACCGGCGGTGGTTGGGAGTGAAGGCGACCGATCATTGCGGAACCTGTTTTGGCTGCCTCGTTCGTCGGGCGTCCTTCGCCGCGGCGGGACTGGTCGACACCAGTACCTACGTCATCGATGCGCCACCGAGCGATAAGGCAGCCCAACAACTTCAACAAGCTTCTCTGCTACCCAGCATCCGCGGTTTCGTCTCCCGCGGAATCCGAGTGGGCGACATCGCTGCCATGAAGCTTCCCGCCGGATACTCGCCGAGCCTCGCCCGAGACCTTTGCATCCGCGGCTCCGGAGAACTTGAACTGCTGCTATGACAGTGAACTGGCCGCCCCTGGACGTTCATGCGCATATCGATCCCTCCATCGACGCGAACACGCTGCTGAACCTGCGAGCAGTGATCTTCGCAGCCAACAGGAGCATCGAAGAGAGCGCGCAGGCGCTCGAACGTCGACCACACGACTTGCTAGCCGTGTGGGGAGCCGGGGTACACCCCGGACTCAAGAGCGCGCTGGAGAACTACAGCCCCTCGGCCTTCGCCGCACTCCTCGAACGGACCCCCTATGTGGGTGAAGTCGGCCTCGACGCGAAGGTAAAGTCGCGCCTGCCACTTCAGCGCGAAGTCCTTTCCTCGATCCTCCAGCAACTCCAAACGCGACCACGCATAACGTCAATCCATAGCTACGGTGCGACCAATGAAGTACTCGATCAACTCACGGAAACACCCATTCTCGGCGCTGTTCTGCATTGGTGGCTCGGTGACAGGAACGCTACGCTGCGCGCCATCGAACTCGGCGCGTACTTCTCTATCAACGCCTCCAGCGTTCGACGCAGTGAGACACTCGACGTGATCCCGTTAGAGCGGCTCCTCCTTGAGACCGACCACCCTGATGGCAATCGCTACGGCCGGGGACCTCGCCAGCCAGGCAACATCGCCGATGTCGAGACGGCTCTAGCGGCCCGGTACGGCATCACAACCCAGGCAATACGCGAACGGGCCTGGCGGAACCTCGCCGAGCTGGTGGAAGCAACAGCGACTCTTGACATGCTTCCTTCGAGAGTTCGCGGCATCGTGAGCTCGGCATGATCGAGGACCTTGGTCTGCCCGCCGCGCGAAGTGCACCAATCAAGTGACCAACAGCCTGGAAATCGTGCAAGACGTGACGCGCAGAGCAAGCGGATGAAAAGCAAAATACCTGGTCAAGAGCGGTAAGAGGTCCGATCCTGGCACCTGGGGGTCAAGGGGTCGCAGGTTCAAATCCTGTCATCCCGACAAAAAGCCCTGGTGAGAGGCAACTTTCACCAGGGCTTCGTCGTTTCTGGGCGTGGTCACTGGCTGGTCCACTTGCCCGATCTGCTCGATCCGCCCGCTGCTGAAGTGAACCAATCCCGTTCGGCCGAGTTGCCCGTGAAGTGCACCAAAAGGTGTCTATGAGGTGCACCAAATCGCGTGCATGACGGTGCTCCGGCTCCCCTTCCGGGAGAGCCAGAGCGTGGGCCCAGGGGTGGCCCTTAGTCTCGCCATCTGCTCGAGAGCTGAGCTGCTGCGTGAAGACCTCAGGTTCAGCTTAGGTTTGCTTCAATCCAGGTCTGCATGGCTGCATGGATGATCTCGGCATTCGCTTGCCCGCCGTAGGCAGCAGCGAATCGAGCGTCAATGACGTACAGCTCAGACAACCCGATGTAGGCATCGCGGTCGGGCCTTCTCCCACCCCAATAGTCTGTGACCCAGGCGTAGTGATCAGCGACCAGTGCCTGGAACGAGTCGGAGTCCGGGGTGATCCCCGATTCTGCCGCGGTGCGAAGCGCAGCATTCACGTCAAGGCTCTTCGCATCATCTGCGTTTCGCTGAGACTCATCCATGCCCTCCCGACGCCGGGTGCTGCGCTCCCACGCCTCGTCTCCCCAACGCTGTCGGACTTCACTCTCGTACTGAGACTGGTCGACGCCAGCAAATACTTCTTTGATGGTTATTTCCTGGCATTTCTGCACCGCGTGAAGGGTTTGCTGCACGAGGGTGATCTGCTGAATGGTCCTGTCCCGTCGCTCCTCTAGCAGCGATAGATGTGACCGGATCGCGTCCTCAAGTGACCCGTCATCATCGAGTGCGATTTGGATAGTTGCGAGAGGCAGTTCCAATGCGCGAAGGGAGAGGATTCTGTAGAGCCGGGAAAGCTCCGCTTCGCCATAGAACCTGTACCCATTGCTCGCGACACGCGACGGATGCAGAAGCCCGATCTGCTCGTAGTGGCGAAGTGTTCGGCTTGTGAGCCCGGTCGCGCGCGCGACATCTCTGATCGCCCACTCCTGCATGTTGCCCTCCTGCGGTTACGGTCGGTCGGCGTCGAACGAGGCTCCGTCGGGAACCTCGAAATCGCCAGTGATCTGGCTGCCGACCCATTCCTGAGCCTGCGCCTGGTCCGCAACCCTGGCGGCGGTCAGGACGATCTTGTTGCCATCGCCGTCGGTGAACGCAACATCTGTCGTAAACCACGGAGTGTCGTAGGGTCCGTCCACATCAGCTCCCACGGTACGAAGTTGCTCGGCGACCTCGGCGAGGTCCACATCTCCGGCCGCGAATGACGACGACGTAGACCCGGGGACTGCCGCGCCCGGAGTCAGGAGGACATCCTGATACTTTTCACGGCGCAGATGCACGAGCGAGGGAGCGCCGTCTGGTCCAGGAATGGTCGCGAGAGTCACGAAGCCGGCAGCGGCGTACACGCGTTCCGCGACCGCCAGGTCTTGGGCCACAAGGTTGACGAACATGGGCATTGCATAGATTGACCGGTCGATTTCCGGTCCTGTCTTCTCTGTCATGTCTTCAACCCTTTCAGTTGGCGTTACGGCAGAGTCAAGCCCATGCGGGTGCCGGATGCGGCGACCCAGTCGCGGAGGCGTTGGCGGGTGTCGGCGAAGTCGCGGTGCCATCCCAAGGGGGCGCTGCCGTTCTGTTCGGGGTCGTAGGCGCAGAGCCAGTGCAGGTGCAGGGCCGACAGTTCCCAGACGAGTTCAGTATGCCACTTCATTCAGCCCCGGCGCGTCCAGCGCGGCGGCGGGGTCGCCGGGGTTCAGGAGCACGCCCAGGCCGGCCTCGACGCCGCTGGCGGCTGGCCGGTGCCGGTCACCCACGCGGTGACGGAGCCGGCCCCGCGGAGCAGAACGGCGAGGACCGCGGTGGTGATGAGGATGCCGATGCCGAGGTTGGCCAGTTCGTCCCCGAGCGCCCCGGACTGTCGTGGCGTGCTCATCCCGGATGCCCCACCGTGAGGGTGCCGGAGACCCGGCCGAGCAGGATCACTTCCCGGGTCGGTCTCAGGGCCAGCAGCTCGGGGCCGATCAGGCCGCGGGCGGTCCCGTCCGGGGCCGCCTCGGAGTGTGCGACCACGATGGCCATCGAAGGCGCCGAGCAGCGTCCGTGACGCCGTACTCCTATAGCGCCCGCCATACACGGTGCGGCCTGTGGACGGCGTCAAGTTTGACGTTCCTCCTTGCGGGCTGCCAGCCGCACTTTGCGTGAGGGTCAGGCGAGCTCGGATGTTTCCTACCACCGCGGCAATCACGAGCGTGTGTTCGTCGTCATCGATCTCGGCGACGACTGGCACCCGGTCAAGTTCAAGCCAAGGCTCGCTGCCGGATCTCAAGTCAACGGCCTGAACCCAGCGGCTTCTTAGTCCCTCCGGAGAGCCGGTCGGCTCCGATTGTTCGAGGAGCAGCAGAGGCAGGACGATCGCATCGACAGAACTCAGATGTGCCACGCGGGCGCTACCGTCGGGGTTGGTCGACCAGTCTCGCGGATACCGAACCGCGGCGATAGCTTCGAAGAGGTGCCCTGGCCCCCTGCAGTCAGGGGATCCCACTAGGTACGACACCCTGCGGTAGCCCGCAGCAAAGTAGCGGTCGTTCGCCGGGCCGAGGGCCTCCTCGATCGGAACCCCGCGGGTAAAGGGGATCATAATACTACGTTACAGATCTATCTGTATATTTTGAAGCGTTTCTGCAGTCAGGTAGTGTGCGCAGCGGTCGTTGATAGAATTACGTGGTGACGAATAATCAAGTAGGACGCCCGCTTGTCCCGGGCATCAAGGAAGCCCTGATCCAGGCCGCCGAGCGCATTATGGCCACCGAAGGCTTCTCTGGGCTCACCGTTGACGGGCTCGTCATGGAGGTTGGCACGACAAGGCCGACGTTCTACCGCCGGTACTCCAACGTCGCGCATCTCGCCTTTGAGGTCATTGAGGCCCGCTTTGGAACCGGCACGCCGGTCAACACTGGCTCATTGTACGGTGATCTTTTGAAGCTTCAGCGCGAGGATATCGCCATGTTCGCTTCCCCGCTTCTTCGAAACAATTTGCCTGGACTTCTCGAATCGGTTCGCACGGACTTGACGGTGCGCGAGAGGTACCGTGACGAGTTCATCGGCCCGCGTCGTGCGAACGTCGCGAAGGTGATAGCGGCAGCAGTTGAACGTGGGGAGTTGGCTGACCGGAGAGTCGATATCGACATTGCGTGTGACTTGCTTGTTGGGCCCATCCTGGCTCGAACTTTGCTGCCTCTGGCAGTTGCCGTCGATGACCGGCTCGCCCGGCAAACCGCACAAGTTGTGCTGGATTATCTCCGGTCGGCGGTCGCGGTGGAGAAGATCGGGGCCTAAACGACTGCAGGTCACGGCCGATCGCAACTGAAGCAGGTGCCCTCCCCGCAGGCCTCATCTGGAGCGCTGACTATGGCAGCCTGATTCAGGACCTGTCGAGGTGGTGGAGGTGGAGCGGCTGCGCCGTTCGGCGTGCGCGTAGACGGACCACGAGTCGGTATTGCCCTCGATTCCAGGTTCCGCAGGTGGTCTCGCGATATCGCCGTCGGTTGAGACATGAAGCACAGTGCGGATGTCGCCAACTCGCGCCACGAACGCCGTAGCTTGGGCAAGCTTGCCAGAGAAATCGGCCCGCCCGCAGCTCGATCCCGGAAAGCCAGGATCGCGACAGTTCATCTGCGTCGCTGACCTGCTCCTCCAGTGCCATGACTGCGAGCACGATAGCATCCGCGGAACTCCGATGAGGGACCCGAGCCGCCCCATCGACATCACGAAGCCACCCCCCCCCGGGTGGTCGGCGGTGCCGACGCACCCAAGCGGCTCCGAGAGCGAGGGCTCTGCCCGTACGCCGCAGGCAACCGTCCTGTACCCGGCTGCGAAGTATCGACCCCTCAGCCGGCCCGAGCAAGCTATCCAGCGTCGGCTGGTGCGACAGTTCTGCTGGAACGGAGCTGTACGAGGAGACGCATGACGAGGAAGTACCCGTATCCGGAAACGATCCCGCCGATGATGCCCAGCAGGGCTCCGATCACGATCCATGCTGGGTGGCCCAGCCCACTGACAACGGGGTATCCAGTGCGGTCGAGGCCGAGCGCTGCGAGGGCCGCCAGCAACAGGATCGCGTATCCGATGCTCTGCGCGATCGCACCCGCCCCGATAAGGACCGGTGCGACCGAGTATCGGTCATCTGTGGCCATCATGCGCTCCCTCGCGTTGCGGTTACTGCCCGTTAAAGCAGGAGCCTAGGTCCATTGCATCCCCTTTCTAGAGCGAATCTTGCTCCGGTGAGTTGACATTGCCTGTCCTGAAGATCAGCTTGACATAGCCAGAGTGCAGTCATCCTCGACCGAGGTCCTCTGTGCATTGAGCTCCGAAGTAGGGCACCTGGAGTCGTTGCTCCGTGTGCCCGTCGACCTTGATGCTCAGGACAACGCAGGCGGGTGAGTCCATTACGATGACGCCCGGATAACTTCCCGGCGCATTCTCGCAAGAGCGAACGTGTACAGTTCTGGTTTCCCGTCGTTTGACGACATCGGCGGTGAGTTCTGTTGACCATTCTTTCTCGGTGGTGATGATGAGTTTCGCGTGCGGGGGAGAGACCACTGACACGGTACCTGTTACGCCTTCTCGGACGAGGAGGGCGTTCTTCCAGATCAGTACCTGATCTTCGAGCGCGGGCGGGACTTCGATATTTCGGCCGAGATCTGATGCGGCTGGAGGATCGGCCCATGGTGGCGACCATATTCCGTACTCGGAGAGCGCGGCAGTCTGTTCTGGAGGGAGAGGTAGGTTCGTGGCGCTCACGCACGTTGGCTCAAGCACCATGTGTTCGCCCATGTCCATGGTGGGCTCCTCCTCGCCGCTCGGTAATGGTGTGGCAGCGCATGACGTGACACTGAAGCAGATCGCTGCTGCGCTGACAGCAGCGATCCAGCGGGCTCCAGGCCTCGTCCGAGCTAGGTACCTCACCATTTCATCCGGACGTTATGACATTCCGGCAAATGGGAAGAGCGCGATCCCCAGCGCGATTGCGATCAATCCTTCGAAGTACCCGGCGTTCTGAATCCGATCTTGTACAGCGTCGGCAGTGCGGCCAAGATTTGATCCGCTTGACGCATCACCGATCGCGCTCAGCATGGCAGTCAAGATTCGCCCGGAAGCGAAGGCGGCGAGAACGACGAGCACGCCGGTGAAGCTCCCCGAGACGAACGCCCACGCACAAATAACGAGAAACATCGGTGATGCAACAGTTGTCACGAAACCAGCACCAAGGAACACGCCGAAAGTGGTAATGAATGGGACGGACCCCCATCGTTCCCACGATCGGCGGACCTTCCACCCACCCGGGAGCAATGAGGTGGGGCGCGCGAGCCGGAAAGCACCGATGACGAGGAGCGGCACGGACAACACGGTGGATGGGAGCGATGGCACAAGGTATGCGATACCCCACAACAGCGCTGCTGTCACGGTCGAGCCGAGCAGGATCCCGAACGCGTGACCGAAAAGGACAAGGTAAGGATGCTCGTGCGAGTCGTTGACGAGACGGGTCGTCGCGTTCCAGCCACAGTCAGTGCGCACCCCTTGGACGCCGACGAGCAGGGCGAATACGAGCATCCCGCCTACGACTAGGGCGTTCGTGCCGGAAGCGACGGCGACGGCAGTCAACCCGGCAAGCAACGCCACGATCGCTGCCAGTACGGTCACGGCAGTTGCCGTCGGGACAATCGGCAGCCTCGTGTCCGCTCCATCGTTCGTCTCGGCCCTTACGGCAGACCAGGTCCGCGGGTTCTGTTCGCGGTACCTGACTCGGGCACGAGCACGCGTCGGTATCGAGGGCGAGATCGCCGAGGACACGGATGTTCAGAACATGGTCCAGGAAGAGTTCTTCGGGATGCCCCGCCGCGCGGATGCCGTTGCAGGACGCTGAGTTCTGCGAGTCCGGATCGTCCGCAGGCGCATCATCGACGACAGGGGTCAGCGGTCGTATTCACCGTTCGTCGCGGTCGGTTGACGGATCGGTGTTGATGAGCGGCCGAGGAGGCCGGGTTCGCCCAATTGCTTGTAGCGGTTACCCACTTCGACGCGGTTGCGCGGGAGACGCCCATCTCGGCGGCGACGTGCGCGATAGGGCGGGTGCGGCATCGCCCAACGAGGCGTCTGCGCCCTTCGATAGTGAGGGGGCATTGACGTGGTCACCGAGACGGGGCCCCAAAGGCGTCGATCTGGGTCATGCGCGCTGATTCATGCCATAAGCGAGAAGCGCTGGGCGCGTCGAGTGCGTACTGGCGAACCCCGCCGTCATCCATTGTTCCGCCGATTGGTGCGATCCGAGCGATGTTGCAGTTCTCGCAGTAGAGGCCGCCTCGCTCGTCCAGATCCGGCGAGGTCGCTGCCCATACTCCCGTGGCCGCGCCCTGGGCTGCGGTCTTGAATCCCGAGCCGACGACGTTGCCGTTCTCGTCGATCCATCCGCGCTCGATCTGCTCGGCGGTCGTCATGTCGCGCTGGAGATCAGTGATGATCGCACCAGGGTGCAGGGAGAACGTCCGCACGCCATCCGATTGTCCGATGGAGTCGAGGTGAACGGCGAAGAGCACGTTCGCGGTCTTCGCCTGCCCGTATGCCAGCCACTTGTCGTAGCCAGTCGCGAAATGTATGTCGTCCCACCGGATGTCGGACAGGTGGTGACCGGCGGAAGAATAGGTCACGACTCTCGCAGCGTCGGCGTTCGCCAACAACGGGAACAGCAGGTTGACGAGGGCGAAGTGCCCAAGATGGTTGATCGCGAACTGGCTCTCCCATCCGGGTCCGATCCTCCGCTCGGGTGAGGCCATCACGCCCGCAGCGGCGATGACGATGTCCAGTTTGTCAACGTCCGTGAGGAGCTGCTCGCTCGCCCGGCGGACGCTGTCGAGGTCGGCGAGATCCATGGAGACCACCGATACCTCGGGAACACGGTCGAGGCGCTCACGGGCCAGGTGCGGCCGACGAGCGGGGACGATCACCCGCGCGCCCGCCTTCGCGAAGGCTCGGGTGGTCTCCAAGCCGAGACCTGAGTAGCCGCCCGTGACGAGGGCCGTCATGCCGTCGAGACTTCTGCCGACGAGAACGTCGGCGGCGGTAGATGAGGCGGAGAATCCAGTGGAGGTCGGCGTCTGCTGTGTGCGGGTCATACTATGAATGTAGGATCTAGAGCGGACTCTAGATCAAGTGACAGGGGTGATGTAGTGCCACCATCAACGACGAGCGACGCGTTCTCGATCGGTGAGGTCGCGGATCTCACCGGGCTGAGCGTGCATGCTTTGCGCTACTACGAACGGCAGCAGTTGCTGGTCGGCCCCCTGCGGCGCTCCACCGGAGGTCGCCGGATCTACGCGCAAATCGACGTCGACTGGTTACTGATCTGCGTCAAGCTCCGCGAATCCGGAATGCCCCTCGCGGAACTCAAGCGATTTGCTTCTCTCGTCCGAGAAGGCCCCGGCAACGAAGAACACCGATTGCGGATCCTCGACGAGCACCGAAACCGCGTCGACGCTCAGATCCGCGCCCTTGAAGAATGTCGAACGGTCATCGAGTGGAAAGTCGGCGTCTACGCGGACCACGTCCGAGAGGGCACGACTGAAGGTCTCTGGGACCCGACGACGCAATCCTCCCCTGCAGGCACCAAGACCGCCGTCAACAAGGTCCTGGCCAGCAGCGCCTAAGCGTTTCGGGGTGGGTGGTCGTAGGCCTGCCGGGCCGTTTGGATGATGCGGACGTGGGTTTCTGCCCATGTCTTGAGGTCGAGGATGATGGCGAGCAGGTCGTTGCCGAGGGGTGTGAGCCGGTACTCCACGGTGACCGGGACCGTCGGCGTCACGGTGCGGGTGGCGAGCCCGTCTCGCTCGATCGTGCGGAGGGTCTGGGTCAGCATCTTGGGGCTGATGCCGGCGATGCGTCGCAGGATCTCGTTGTAGCGCAAGGCGCCGTGTCCCAAGGCGGCGAGCACGAGCGTGACCCATTTGCTTCCCAATGTGCCCAGCAGGTCTCTGGAGGGGCACTGGGCGAGGAAGCTCTCGAACTCGCGTCGTTCCTCGTCACGGTGTTGAGCAACGGTCCTGGTCGGCATACCGCAATAGTAGACCCCTCTAACGCACCTTTGGGTACCTACTTACCTTCCGGACGCGATAGAGGCAGGGTTGACACAAGCACATACGATCCCAGGAGGTTTTGATGCTGAGTGTCCACGTGACCGCACAGAAGAGTGTGGCGATCGTTGAGGTGCCGCCGCCGGTTCCCGCACCGGGGGAGGCCCTGATCGCGCTGAAGGCAAGCTCGGTGAATCGAGGCGAGCTCGCCCTGATCGGGATGCGCGACCCCGGCTGGGCTCCGGGCCAGGACGTAGCCGGTGTGGTGGTCGCGGCGGCGGCGGACGGGTCTGGGCCGGCAGAGGGTTCTCGGGTCGTGGGGCTGGCCGAACAGGGCGCCTGGTCTGAGCTGGTCGTGGTGAAAGCGTCCCGTCTGGCGGTCATCCCCGAGACAGTCAGCGACGCCCAGGCCGCGGCTCTGCCGATGGCCGGCCTGACCGCGTTGCGCACGGTGCGCCTGCTGGGCAGCCTGCTCGGCCGCGAGGTGCTCGTGACAGGCGCCTCGGGTGGAGTCGGCCGGTTCCAGATGCAGCTGGCCGCACTCAGCGGCGCCAGGGTGACAGCATTCACCCGCACCGAGGATGAGCTCAGCGGCGCCTACGCCGTCGTCGCGGACCTGGATGGTGCGGGCCCATACGATGCGGCCCTCGACGGCATCGGGGGAACCATCCTCGCCGACACGCTCCAAACCCTTCGTCCTGGTGCCGATCTCGTGTGGTTCGGGTCGACCAGCGGGCCCACACCGCTGTCGATCTACGACTTCATCGGCCACGAGGGCGTAACGGTTCGCACCTACTTCTCCTACGCAGCCGACAACTCCCGCGATACCCGCGACCTGGACACCCTGCTCGGCCTGGCAGCAACCGGTGCGTTGAGCGTCGATATCAGCCACTGCTGGCCACTGACCGAAACCGCCCAAGCAGTCACACAACTCGACAACGGGGGAACCCGCGGCAAAATCATCCTGACCAACGAAAACACCGACCAACCCGAAAGGAACCACTCCTGACCAGCACGCTTGGGAACGCCGCCGCTGCAACCCGCCCGATCAGACAAAAAGATGCCAGCGCCCGCACCCTGGACCTGTCCTGGATCAGCCCACACCGATTCTCGCTGGACAGTCGCAGACCATCTCGTGAGCGGTCGTTTGTTGTGGACTGAGCCAATCATTGAGAATGAGAACTCATTCCTTCCACACTCTCTCGCGGCCAGGCCGAACACCGAGCATGAGACATGTGAATGAATACCCGTGATGCCAAGGAGGATGACTTGAGCGATCTCCCCGTACACGTGGAACTCGTCGGCAATGGCGGAGACCCGATCCTGTTGCTTCCTGGTGGAGGTGTGCGCGATCCGAAGTATCTTGGTGACGTTGCGGACTGGGAAGCAGGGCGCACGGTCGCTGTTGTGCACTTTCGTGGCACACCCGCCACCGGCGGAATGCCGCAGCCGTGGTGGAGCCAGCACGAGGACCTCGAGTCTGCTAGACGACAGCTTGGCGTTGATGTGCTCGACGTTCTCGCTCATTCGGCGGGTGCCCGCGTCGCGTTGGCCTACGCGGCAAGTGGCGCACCTGTTCGCCGCCTTGGGCTCGTCACTCCTCCGGCGACCTGGCTCGAGGGCAAGCGTCGGGGGCACTGCTGCGGTGCCGAGAGCGGCAAGAGTGCTTTGCTTCATAGCGTTCTCGCCTTCTGCCTATTGGGAAAGAGGTTCCCTTGGCTGTCCGGAAGCCGGTCAGCTCATATGGGGATGTCCGGATGCGCCCGCCGGTTGCAACCTCACTTGAACTCACTTGACCACCTGGGCCAGCTCCCGGAGGCTAAGAAATTGTCTTTACAATAGGTGCCACATTGTAATGTGTCAAGGATCGCAGGCCGAGGCGAAGGCTTGGGCATCTATCATCATCATGCCCAGAACGCGCAATGCTCGTGAGTCCAGAACGTTGTTGAGTCGTGAACGGTCGTTGGAGGAGGTCAGCCGCTCCGGGTGCCACTGATGACAGGCTGTGACCGGTCTTTAGCGACGGTCCTATCAAGCTTCACCGAGGCCACGCAGTGCGAGCAATGCTTGCAAGGGCATGGCACCGTTGCCGAGGGTGGCCAGTTGCTCGTTCGAAGTCAGCTCGTGGATCGGATCGGTGACCCAGCCGGGATGAAGTCCCATCAGCCATTCGACGAATGCTGGTGCTGGTCGTGGCCCTGTGCGCTCGTTCAGGAGTGCGGGGGCTGGGGCTGTTCTTGATCGTCCCTTGCCTCGCTCTCACCTGGTCCAGGCTCTCCCCTCCACGGGAGGAGTCCGAGGCAAGCGGGCTCCGGAAAAGGGCCCGGGCTTTTCGCCGACGATGGCGGTTCACGTGCTGTCAGTCTTGGATAGCTATGTATACGGCAGTGTTTTGCAAGAGCGGAGCCTTCCCCTCGATGAAATCCGCAGCCTAGAATCGGCGGCTGCGGAGCTGCTGAGATCTCTGCCTGTGAACGAGTACCCTTACCTCGCGGAGGTCGCTATCGAGAGAAGCGCATCCTTCGGGCACGAACCCTCACAGAGCGTGGTGGGCCCCCAGGCACCCGCCAACCCACGGATCGGAAGCATGAGGTGATCTTCGTTTGGAGTGCCATCCTGGTTCTGAGTTCAGTTGACGTGGTCACGTATGCGGTGGTGTGCCAGGCTTTGTCGTAGGCGGCCATCGCAGCGGCGACGGCGGAGCCGGCAACGCCGCCGTGAACCCGCTACGCCGCCAACCTCATGAGCGTGACGCCGAAGAGTTCGTGGCCATGGGTGAAGACCCTGCTGGGCACCGTCTCCGACCAACCCGACGCCGAGTCCGTCCACGCCCAGTTCGGCCGGGTCCTCGACACTCTCGAGCACAAGCTCCCGAGATCGTTCGAGCCCTCTCGGACGCGAGGGAGGAGATTCTTGCGTCCACTGTGTTTCCGAAGTCGATCTGGCGACAGGTCTGGTCGAACAATCCGAACGAGCGATTGAACCGGGAGATCCGCCGCGCCGACGTCGTGGGCATCTTCCTGAATCGTGATGCGATCGTCCGACTCGTCGGCGAGCCGACGATCGTGGCCGATTCGGTCTCGATTGCCGTTATGCGGACTTCTCGTGGACAAGTGCGCTTTGAGTGAGGCGCCCAACGATCGCGGGTGTCTTGCGAACCAGGTCGTCATCAGTGAGTGCTTCGACCATGAAACGGGCGTAGTCGACTCGCCGAGTTCTATCGCTAGCCAGCTTGGGGTGCCCGACGTAGTCTGCCCATACAGGGAGGCCCTGGCTCTCGCCCTCTTCCAGGGTACTTCCACGCACGACCGTCCAACGTGTATCGCTCGCGTAGATCAAGCGCGCGGCCTCGACCTGGTCATCGATGTCCATCACGCGAATAGCCCGCATCAGCTTCGTCATCGCCGACTGAGCAAGCAGCGTCGTGCGTGGATAGTGGTCCTTCTCGTGTCCAGGAACATGCCACCCGCAGGAGAAGATCAATCGCGCATCTGCTCTTGCGTAGTCGAGAACAGCCTGCGCGGTGCCCGACGCATAGTGGCGGGTGCCCCACGGCACGAGAACTGTGAGCACTCCGTCGCAGGAAGCGACGGCCTCGCGGATGAGGCGTCGATCGTTGGTGTCGCCGGGCAGAACCGAGATCGCCTCGGCAAGGTCGCCGAGCTTACCGGTGCTCTGCTCTCGGCACACTCCGACTACCTCGTACCCGCGATCCAGTGCTTCCCTCGCCATGTACTGGCCAAGCTTTCCTGACACTCCAATGATTCCGACCCTGCGCATACCCGTTGCTCCTTATGGCTCGACAACACTACACTTACAATGTAAGTAATATACACTTACGTTGTACGTGCGTCAAGGAGGCAAGGTGAGGATCACGTGACCGCCCGCAGAAGTTCTGGCAACCAGGGGCCAGGACGGAGTCCTCTGAACCGCACGCGTGTCGTCACAGCTGCCGTCCAACTCGCTGACTCGTCAGGCATGGTGGCCGTGACGATGCGTGCGACTGCTGCGTCCTTGGGTGTGGAGGCGATGTCTCTTTACAACCACGTAGCGAATCGTGCAGACCTCATTGACGGAATGGTGGATGCTGTCTTTGCAGAGATCGAGCTCTCTGGTGGTGACGGGTGCTGGCGTGGGCACATGCGTCGCCTGGCCGTCTCGACCCGAAGGGTGCTACAGCGGCACCCTTGGGCGACCGGGATGCTGGATTCACGGAGTAAACCCGGGCCTGCGACGTTACGTCATCATGACTCGATGCTCGGAATCCTACGCCGATCGGGCTTTTCGCCGACGATGGCGGTTCACGTGCTGTCAGTCTTGGATAGCTATGTATACGGCAGTGTTTTGCAAGAGCGGAGCCTTCCCCTCGATGAAATCCGCAGCCTAGAATCGGCGGCTGCGGAGCTGCTGAGATCTCTGCCTGTGAACGAGTACCCTTACCTCGCGGAGGTCGCTATCGAGAGATCGGCCAAGAACAACTCGGTTCCGCAAGCAGGTGAGGAATTTGAGTTCGGGCTGGACCTGATTCTTAGCGCGCTCACACCTGACGATCTCACGACGTAGCGGACAGGCCACGAAAAGGGACTGCTGAACGGATGTGCCCGCTCGCGATGAGTTCGTAGTACCATCGGTCTCCGCGACGTACGGGCAGGGCATGCCCATGTATCGAACGATGCGGCGCACGCTGAGACAGCTCGGTCAATCCCACGACAGCTCCCTGACTTGTCCCTGACTTGACGTTCGGTGTGACTGAGTCGGGACTGTCACGCGCGGTCGTGATGGTAACGCATGATCCTCCTTGGCATGCCGACTCAGCAGAGTGCGACGCTCGCCGTGCTGACACAGACGACAGGGCTCAGGGTGCTGAATGTGCGGGCGCCAGACGCGCCGGAGGCACCTGCCTTGATGGTTTGAAGCCTGAGAATGTAACTCATGATGGACTCCGTTCATTCGGTTATGAGAACTATGTGATGGCGATCACGGAACCGGGATTCGCGTGGGTCTGCTCTCGGAACGATTGGGGCGATTCCGTGTCGCCTGGTCTGGGACGGCGAGGCCGACATCGGTCGACGGGGGCCTCGCCGGTCGCCGTTTTTGCCGCCACTCTCGCGACCAGAATGGCGGCTGAACCCTTTCGAACCCACGGGCATTGTCGGCCAGGCGAACAAACGGCTGGGCGAACACGCGGCCGGATGAACAAGTGCGCGAGTTGCTCCCGCTCGAACCGCGTGTTCGAGTCACCAGCTGATTGCAACCAGCAGGCGACCCGGTGATTGGCGTGAGCGAATACGCGACCAATGAACAATGAAACGAGTCGGCGAGCGCTCGGCAGATCTGGTCGCTATGGATCGGGCAGGGATGCTGCCGTTGCCGCCGCCCGGCCTGCCAAGCAGACCCGGAAGACGTCCCAAACGCACGAGGAACACCTCGCCACCGTGTTCTCCCGCGAAGTCTCAGCCCGCAATGCGTCCGGTGCCGAACTGAGGATCCATGCTGCAGTGCCCGGCCCAGAGATCGATCGAGGACTTGCTCTTTGATCTCCGGCCCACGCTCAAACGAGACACCATCGCCCACCTCGGCACCGGCGTGTTTCTCGCCAGTGCCCGGAACGTCGTTCTCTTCGTTCCGTCCGGGACCGGCAAAACCCACCTCGCGATCGGCCTCGGCATCAAAGCCGCTCATGCCGACCGCCGCTCATGCCGACCATCGCGTGTTGTTCGCGACCGCAATTGAATTGACTGGGTCACCCGATTCCGGGCCGCATGCTGCGCGGGGCAGGTTTCCGCAGGACTCGCCCGGCTTCGCTGTCTTGGGATGGTCGTCGTCGACGAGGTCGGCTACATCCCGCGGAGCTGTGTCGAGGCCGGGAAACGCTGGAGTTCGGGTGCTTCACCTCCTTCCTTCGTCATGCGAAGCCCGTCAGCACGTCCAGACGCTGGCCGTGCTGTAACAACCCCAATTACTCGCCCAGCTCAACGGTCCTGCTGCGCTGGTGGGGTTCTGGCGAGTCTGCAACTCGAGTACGTAACCCATAGGATGACACCTCCTCTCCACTGATCTGAGATTCACTGATCTGAGACGTCGAAGACACCGGGGCCAGATTTCCGCTGATGATCAGAGGAAGGAGATCGCCTCGACTGAAGGCATCGCCGCCTAGTCTCCGTCGCGCGGCGTCGAGGGTCAGCAGGACTCCCGCGGCGCCAGTGCTGACGTCGGTGGAGAGTCGAATCATCTGCTCGCCCGGAAACGCGATGCCGACCTTATTCTGCAATGCGTGGAGCTTCAACTGGCTGAGGTGCCAGTCGAAGGACGTCGAGGTGGACGAGGTGGCAAGTCCGTGCCGTTCGAGATCCGCGATGAACAAGAGAAGGCCGGAACGGCCGTTGCTCACATTCGGCTCGACCACGAAGTCCGTCATGGTCACACGCTCGATGGTGGCGAGCATGTTCACGTACTCGCGAGGCCCGCCCACGTCGAGGAACTGCAGCAGGGCGAGGCCGCACCCGATGCTTCCGGAGGCCAGATATGGCAACACGCGCCATCCCTCGTTCATCTGAATCGAGCCGTCGTCGACTTCGACACAGTGCGCAAGGTCGTAGTCCAGAGTGAACTGGGCGAGTTGAAGGTGGCGCTCGTCGGACGTTGCCTGGTAGAGGCGGCTCGCGAACAGCGACACTCCCGATTGTCCCCAGAACAGGCCTCCGCGACCAGTCGGCACAGACGGTTGAGGCCCACTGGCCGTCGGGTCCGGTAACGCCTGCGAGCGCCTCGCGAGAATCTCGAAGATGTCCGCCAGTGCGGCGTCCACTCGATCGTAGTCTCTGAGATGGTCTCGCTCGCTAAGAAGGAAGAGCCCGATACCGGCCAGTCCGCTGTAGAGGTCGGATGTGAGGTTGTCGAAGTCGACGTTGAGCAGCTTGTCGGTGATCTCGTCTGCGGACGTGGTCATCCCCAGCTCCCTCCACAGCCAAGCGACACCTGCGATTCCGTCGTACAAGCCGATCTGTTGCCCTCGATACTCGGTGACAGCATCTGCGATCCACTGAAGAGCGAGAGGATCGGCGTTGAAGCCGCTCACCCTCAGCGCGTGGACCACTCCGGCCGCTCCGTGCGCCAGTCCGAATCCGTTCTCCGTGAACTGTCGGATGTCACCGGGATAGGAGCGATCGTAGCGGGAGAAATCTGCGCTGCTCTCGATGAAGCGAACTATGAGCTCCTGAAGGTGGCGGATGCCCGAGACCGTACTGGTGTCCCAGGCAGTGATGGAGTCCAGTGTTTTCGTCGAGAGCCGGCTGGAACCCGATCGTCCGCCGGTGGGAAGATTCATGTCGAGCCGGATTGACTCGATGAACGCGCCCGACAGTTCGTACTCGGCCTGGGCAGCCGCGAGGTGGTCGTCGAGCTTTCTCGGGTCGAGATTGAACAGCACCGTCAGCGGAATGAACAGCGAGAGCTTGATGCAGGCCAGCGAGTATTTGTCTGCTGCGAAGCCACGGCGGCCGTCGGAGGCGACGTAGCCGGGTGCCCCGATGGCGATGAGTGAGTCGTCGATCTCGTGATGGGACATCTCGAGGTCGACGAACGTGACCCGACCGTCCGGCTTGACCATGAGGTTGTTCGGATGCAGATCGCCGAAGACGATTCCTCGGGCATGAAGGCGTTGGAGTTGCTCTTCCACCTGATCGCAGATTGACAGAACCCACTTCCGATACTCGTCCCGGTCGGCACGGCTGCTGTCGGAACGGATGATCGGGTTCCTGAGAACCATTTCCTTGTTCAGGGTCTCTCCGTCGATAAACTCACACGCCATGAATCTGTGCCCGAACAGGGTGAACTTGTCGATGAGGTCCACGATGGACGGCTCATCTCGGAGTTCCTCCAGAATCGCGGCCTCTGAGTCCAATCGCGCGACGGCGTCGCGTCCGTCGGGGGTGAGCCCAGCATGCGGCCGACCCTCCTTCAGGATCACTTCGCGCCCGGTCGAAATCTGAGTGGCCCTATAGACGCCACCGCCGTTCGAGAAGTGCAGGGCCTCGCTGATCTGGTAGTCAAATCCCTCAGGGGCGGCACCGGAGCCAAGTTTCTCTATCTGCTCTTTCAGAAAGCTCGGGAGGGTGACCCACGCGGGCGGAGAGAACGACGGGAGCCGCTCGTCTGGCACCAGCCGCCCATCCGGATGCCTGACTGCGGGGACTTGGATGTCGTGTTCGTTCCGCGTGTAGAGCATGCGGAACCCGCCATAGCGAACATAAAGAGGACCCTCGTTCCACCGCAGGTCGCTCAAGATGTAGGGGCCTTCGGCTCCGTCAAGCAGGGCGTCAAGCTCTGCGAGCGTGCTGAGCAACTCGTCCTCGTCCTGAGGATAAATGGTGACGAACTTGCCGCTGGTGGCTCTGTCGACATACTTCATGTTCCGCTGGAGCATCTCGGTATGTGAGGGCACGTGCTTGAAGATCATGCTGCGGGCATGGCAGTACGTGGAGATCGTCGTGAGCAGTTCTTGCGCGTTGGATGTGGTCGCGCTCGCGTGAATCTTCCAACCTTGGTCGGGAAGGGTCGCTCTCAGCGGATTCCGTCTGACCCACCCGTCCGTCACCGTCGTCTCCCACGCTGACCAGTCGAGGTCGAGGGCCAGGTTGAACCGTCTCCGGTTCGGGGTGCGCTCGGAAGGCTGATCGTAGAACTCCTGGTCTACAAGCGCGAATTCCAAGTATCGCAAGTCCATGTGGAGGCTCCTCACTGTTGAGCGGTGCTTCCCTGGTGGGAGCGGTGCAGCTCAGGCACCGATCGATATACATCGCAGGTGACTCATGGCATTAATCATGGAGTGCCCCACTCTCATGCGGCGTCCATCGCGCGTTAGAACTTGGCTACATCTTTTGATGGACCTCGTGAAACCCCGCCTCGACCCTGCTGGCATCCAGCGGGGTCTCACCGGGCGGAGCATCTCGGGCTTCAGTTCAGGCTCGGCGATGCTGATGCCGATCGCCTCCTGGTCTGTTGTGATAGTCCTGATGGCAGGAGTTGTCTTCCGGCGACGTGACGTTGCTGGCCGAGCCTGATGGAGTGCGACATGACGATCAGCAACGAGACAGATGAGATGACGCGAGAGCCGATCGCCTCCCATGCGCATTCGTTGTTTCGCGGATACATGGGGCGTGAATGGCTACTGGTCATCGCCTCGATCGTCCTGAGTTCGGTCTTTTACCTGATCAACCTCATAATCGGCCAGGTGACCGAGCGGCCCTGGGCATCCGGCGGTGCTGGGGTCCCCGCTGTCGCTATTGCGCTTCTGTTCATGCAGGCTGTCGCGCTTCTTTGGAGACGCCGGCATCCATTGGTCATGTTCGGCGCTGTCTACCTCGTGTTCATCGCGATGACCCTCCTGCAGGGGAATCGGGATCTCGCAGCTGGCCCGACGCTCTGGATCGCAGTGTTCTTTCTCGCGGCCAACACGAATGCACGGGTCGCCATCCCCACGCTGCTTGTTGCCGCGGGGGGAGACGTGGTCGTTCAGCTGCCGTGGCTTGCACAGGCGCACGAGCTCACCAGTGCACTCTGGGTCGTATCTGTGGCCGCTGTCGTGGTCAAGGTCGCCGTCGTGTATACCATCTGCGCCTTCCTCGGGGGATGGGTGACGCTGCAACGGCGGCGGGCTGAACTCGCTGTCGAGCGCACCGAGCTCATCCAGAAGGAAAGTGAGGCACGAGTACGTGAGGCCGTGACCAAGGAGCGTAACAAGATGGCACGGGAGCTTCACGACGTTGCCGCTCATCACCTTTCTGGCATTGCCGTGCAGAGCAGGGCGGCGCTCCACGTCCATCCGAGAGACCCGGACACCGTCGGAGCCCTGCTACGGGACATCCGTCGACAGAGCCAGGACACGCTTATTAGCCTCGGGCAGATCGTGGGCATCCTCCGCGAAGGAGACGACCAGGAGCTGTCGCCTCAGCCGATGATCGAAGACATCGGCGAGCTTGTCGCGTCGACTCGCAGGCTGAGTACCGTCGTCAATTTGCATGTCGAGGGCGATTCAAGCAGGTTGTCGCCCGCGGTTTCGCTCGCCTGCTATCGGATCGTGCAGGAGTCGTTGTCGAACGCCCACAAGCATGCATCCGGGGCGGAGGTCTTTGTCCGCATCCAGAATCACGATGACCAGGTGGAGATCCTGGTTGAAAACGGGCGGCCACCCTCCGAACTGGTGGCAACGACCGACCTGCCGCAAGGCGGCTTCGGTCTCACGGGAATGCGAGAGCGCGTTCAGGTACTCGGAGGCTACTTCGAAGCTGGTTCGACGCTGAACGAGGGATGGCGCAACAAGGCGATCATTCCGACCCAGGAAGGAACGGTAGTGCGATGATTCGCGTTCTCATTGCTGACGATCAGCTCGTCGTGCGAAGCGGTTTCAAGCTCTTTCTTCGCGACGAGAGGGACATCGAGGTGGTCGGCGAGGCGGCGTCAGGCGTTGAAGCGGTTCGGAAGGCACGAGAACTCTCCGCTGACGTCGTTCTCATGGACATACGGATGCCCGGCGGTGACGGCATCACCGCCACACGCGAGCTCGCCGTCTCCACCGTGATCGACCCGATCGCCGTCATCATCGTCACTACCTTCGACATCGACGAGTACATCTTCGGCGCGCTGGAAAGCGGTGCGGCAGGGTTTCTTCTCAAAGACGCAGACCCTGACGCGCTCGCGTGGGCGATCCGAGCTGCTGCGCGCGGCGATGGACTCGTGTCTCCCTCGGTCACGCGACGGGTCATCACTGAGTTTGCGCGCCGACAGCAGCCGAAGGCTCTGGATATGCTGCCTTCCCCCGAGCTGCTCACCTCCCGCGAGCTCGACATTGTTCAAGCTCTCGCCAGAGGGATGAGCAACCAGGAGATTGCGGATGAACTCCACCTGGAAATCGGCACAGTCAAGACTCATCTGAACCGGATTACGACCAAGCTCGGCATGAGGGACAGGCTTCAGACGGTCGTGTGGGCGTTCCAGCAGAACCTGCCTGGCATCCGTGACGTCCCCATCGCCTCCAATGGAGGCTGTGAATGACTGGTGCTGCGTCGACCCCGAGCGGACCATTGCGTGCACATCGCGGTCGCGCGGGGTGATCGCATTGCGTGTGTTGCAACGTGTGTTGCAAGAACGACTGCGGATCGACGCCGCCATCGGCGAGCAAAGGAATCCCGCCATCTGGGACTGAGGTCGAGGTTTTCATGCCCGCCGAAGGGTAGGCGTGCGGCTTCATCTTTTCACGCAACCGCAACTGCGGCCGGCTGATCGCGGATCAGGTTTTTCAGGTGGTACCTGTGTGTACGGGTGCTCTGCGCAACGTGTGCTGGAACGTCGCGGCCACGGGAAATGCGGCTATGACGAATCCCGCTGCGGTAGCGAAGACGGCGTGGCAGGCGTGAGCGCATGTGCTTCCTGGCCGAGCGTTGCTGCGCCGGTTAGGCGCAGGGCTGCCCCTTCTCGGCGGGTCGAGAGGGTGTCTTGACTGCTTTGCCCTCGCAGCTCAGCCGCACGAGGCCGCCCGCGGGCAGCCAGGCACCGCTGGGCTGGACGGTTCGGGGCGTTCGTCGTTCGTCGGGGTGCTACCTCAGGGTCATTGGGCTCCACCTTCGACGTTCTGTCACACTGGGCCGATGGGATTGCGACAACGGAGACAGTGGGCGCGCAGAGACGACGAGAGCTTGGAGGCTTGGCTTCGCCGACGAGTGTCCGAACCCGGGAGCGGGATCCCGATCGACCCGCGGATGACTCTCGATCTCTACGACAAGGTCGCTGCGCTCGAGAACCGCATCCGCGAGCTCGAAGCTCAGGCGGGCGGTGCGTCTCAAATCTGATGGATCTGATGGAGAGGCCGCCGGCCTCGAGGCGCCCAGGTGAGCAGTTGCTTTGGCAGCGATGTCATGCTCGTCCTCAAGACTCTGGGAGACAATTGCGACGATTGCAGGCCCGCTGCTCCGGCTGACCCGGTCGCAGCCCGCTGCTCACGAGTCAGCGGTGGTTCGCCCAAGCCATCTCCCGATTAAGTGCAGAGGGTACGGCGGTAGGCCAGCGGCGCGACGTCGATCGTGATGGCTCAGGCTCGCGTGAGGAGCCAATAGGCGGTGTCGTCCAACTGCTCGAGGTTGAGGCCGACGTCTCGGGCTTCTGCCGCGATGGTTTCGGGCGCCGCGTGGCGGTAGGAGTGTTCGACGGTCTCCTCGGTGAGGATTCGGTCGCCCTCGAGGCTGAGGTAGGTCATCCGCCAGCGCATTCGCTCGGCATCTGCAGGCGATGCCTCGACGATCGTCCGGTAGGTGGTCTCCCCGATCGTCGCGACTGTGGCGGCCGTTGCCGAGACCTGCTGCGGTCGCCCAGGAGGTTGCAGGTCGATGAGCGCGGCCCCACCGAGAGGGAGGCGGGCGGCGAGTTCGGCGAGCACGGCTGCGCGCTCGCCCGGATCGAAGTGGCCGATGACGCCCAGCAGGATCGCCCCGCCGATCCGTGTCGGAAGGGTCGTGGCGAAGAAACCTTCTTCGCGGAGGGTGACTCGGGCAAACCATTCCGGATGCCCGGCGACTCTCGACAGTGCGAGCGAGCGCATCGCCTGGCTCGGCTCCGATGCGAGCACCTCGGCGTCTGGAAGGTTCGTGAGCACCCACTCGAGGTTCAGACCGCTGCCGGTGCCGACGTCGAGGATCGATCCGACTTCGGGCCGCAGCAGCGGTCGGGGTCGTTTGAGCGCGGCGAGCTGGGCTGGTCGCCAAGGGGCGTTGTAGAGGTCGTAGGCGCCGGCTGTGGCTGCGTAGGGGTCCAGGCCTTCCACGGCTTCCCCTTGGGCTCTACAGGGCGACCCAGGCCTGGGTCGACGTCACTCGAGCACACGCTGTTTTACCCTAAAACAAAGAATGATAGTCATTCTCAAGGAACCGATTCTGCTCCATGGACGGCATCGGCCGCCGGCCCGGGCTTTCCTGCTATCGGGGTCATCGGGCCCACTGCGCGTCCAGCAGAGTGCGGTAGTGCCCGTCGCGTCGGGCGAGTTCGGCGTGGGTGCCGCGCTGGATGATCCGGCCGCGGTCGAGCACGAGAACCTGATCGGCGTTGACGATGGTGTCGAGGTTGTGGGCGATCACGAGCACACTGCCCGTCCTGGCGAGCTCACGGGCTGCTGCGCTGACGAGGCGGGTGTTCTCGGGGTCGAGGGCGGAGGTGGCTTCGTCCATGATCGTCAGCGGTGCGGCTTTGAGGAGGGCACGGGCGATCGAGACCCGTTGGCGTTGCCCGCCGGAGAGCCGGGCGCCGCCGGGTCCGGTGGGGGTGTCGAGCCCGTTGGGAAGTTCGGCGAGGGTTGAGTCCAGTCCGGCCGAGCGCACGGCGCGGCACATGTCGGCGTCCGTGGCGCTCGGGTTGGCGGCGCGGATGTTCTCGCGTATGGTGGCGTCGACAAGATAATCGTCTTGGAGGACCATCGCGATCTGCGCGTAGAGCCTGTCGGGTTCGATGCTGCGCAGGTCGGTGGCGTCCAGGGCTATCCGGCCGTTGGTGGGGTCCCAGAAGCGCGCGAGCAGTCGGGTGATGGTCGTCTTGCCGGAGCCTGACGGCCCGACGAGGGCGGTCAGTCCCCGCCTCGGCAGGGTGAAGCTGACGTCTTCGATCACCGGGTCGTCGCCGTAGCGGAAGGATATGCCCTCGACGTTTGCGAGCACGTTGCCGCTAGAGGTTTCTACGGGAGGGAGCTTGAGCACCGGCAGTGGCCGTGCGTCGAGGACGCTTCCGATGCGGGTGAGGGCGCCATGTTGCAGGCGGAGGCCGGCCGCGAGTTCGGCGCCGGCCGCGGCGATTGCAGTCAGCCGGGCGGTGGTGACGAGCAGACCGACGAAGGCGGGAACGGTGAGCGTCGCATCGGTGACCCAGAGGATGCCGAGGGTGATGAGCGCGGCGAAGAGAGCGTTCAGGGTGAGGCTGAACAGCAGCAGTCCTGGCAGCACGGTGACGGTCGACCGTCGAGACTCGCGTGCGGCGTCGCGAAGCGCGTGGTCGAGGGCGTCGACGTCTTCGGGGCGCTGGTCGGTGCGGATGAGGGGTTGCCGGGTGGCGTATTCGAGGATGCGGTTCGCGGCCTCGATGCTGGTGCGGTGGCGGCGGGTATCGACGGTGCGGGCGAGGCGCTGGCTGAGCGTGCTGGCATACCAGGCGACGACGGTTGTGGCGAGCACGGCGAGGCTGTAGCGCCAGTCCAGGAGCGCCAGGGTTGTCGCGGCGGCAATCGGAGTGAGGATGGCGGTGATCGCGGGGCGCAGCAGGATTGCTGGATAGGACATGAGCTGGGGCACGCCGGTCGTGGCGGTGTCGATGAGCTCGGTCTGCCGGATTGGCGTGAACCAGCCCAGTGGCAGCCGGGCGACGTGCTCGCCGAGCCTGGTATGCAGGGCGCGCGCGGTCTGGCTTCCGGTGCGAAAGGCGATCAGCTGTGCCGCCCATTGCACGATGACGAACGCGACGGAGCTGCCGGCGAGCGCGACCAGCCGCGGCCAGGGGTCGTCGTCTCCGGCGTTCAGAAGGGCCGCGATGGTGATGCCGGCCAGGCCGAGCACGATGCCCTGCAGCACCGCGGCGGTGCTCAGCCAGGCGGTGAGGGCCGCCAGAGCTCGGGCTTCGGGGGCAGGGAGCATGCGGTGCAGTGTGCGGAGCATCAGGCATCCTTCCGTTCGGCCGTGATCGTCGATCTGGGCGGTTCTGCGTTGTCCGGGGGCTTGGGCGGCTCGGCGTCCCACAGGGCTCGGTAGGCCGGGCAGTCATCGAGCAGCTCGAGGTGGGTGCCGTGTCCGGCGAGGTGGCCGCGGTCGAGCACGAGGATCTGTCCGGCCTGGGTGACGGTGCGCAGCTGGTGGGTGATGAGCAGGACCGCACGGTGTGCGGTCTCGCTGGTGAGGGTGTCCATCAGGGTGACGCGGGTGGCGGGGTCGACGGCGGAGGTGGCTTCGTCGAGCACGAGGACATCAGGGCGCCGCAGCAGGGCGCGGGCCAGGCACAGACGTTGCCGTTGTCCGCCGGAGAGATCGGTGTCGTCGCCGACGACGGTGTCGTACCCGTGAGGCAGGGCGAGGATGTCGTCGTGGATCGCTGCCGCCGTCGCGGCGCGGACGATGTCTTCCTCGGGAGTGGGGCGACCGCCGGTGAGGGTGTCGCGGATGCTGGCCTGCCGCAGTCCGGTGTCTTGGAAGACGAACCCGATCCGCTCGTACAGTGCGGCCTCGCTCACTTCGCGCAGGTCCATGCCGCCGAGCAGGATGCGGCCGTCGGTGGGGTCGATGAAGCCGGCGAGTAGGGCGGCGAGGGTGCTCTTGCCGCTGCCGGATTCCCCCACGATCGCGATCAAGCCCGTTGCGGGCAGATCGATGGTGAGGTCTTCGAGGGCGGCCCGGTCGTCGTCGTAGCGGTAGCTGACATGGTCGAAGCGGATTGCGCCGTCCCGGGCGGGGACGCCGTCGCCCCGAGCGAGGCTGGGTTGGCCGAGGAAGTCGCCGATGGAGGCAAGTGCGGACAGGCCGGTACGGATGGCCTGGAGCCGGGGTCCGGCTGCGGCGACGGGCGCGGAGATGGCAGGGCCGAGGAGGACGCCGGCGACGAGGCCGGTCGAGGTCACCCAGCCGAGGTGGAGGCCGGCGGCACCGGTCAGGGTGAGCAGGGCCACCGTGAGGGCCGGGGTGACGACGAGCCAGGAAGCAGTCGTGACTGCGGCTGTGCCCGAGGACCAGACGCGGAAGAAGTCGTGGAATCCGGTGACGGCTGCCTGGAAGCGAGTCTGTACGCTGCCGGGACCGCCGTAGACCTTCGCGACGGGCAGGCCGCGGACGTAGTCGACGATGGCGGTGTTGATGCGGCGCTGCTGCGTGGCGTACTCGACGAAGTTCGTGCCCGAGCCGCGCATCGCCTGCACGTACCATCCGATGCCGGCGGCCAGCGGGAGCACGCTGACGAGGGCGAGACGCCAGTCGATCAGGGCGAGGGCGATGAGGCCGGCGAGCGGTGTGACGGCGAGGGCGGTCGCGTCGAGCAGGGTGTGGGCGACGAGGTGGTGCAGAGCACCGGTATCGTCGTGCACGACCTTCTTGATCCGGCCCGCGCCGTGCCCGGTGACCACGGGGACCGGGAGGTGCCGGATGGTCTGGGCGAGGCGTGTCTGCAGCCGCAAGGTGAGGTCCGCGTCGGCCCGGTGGGTCAGCAGAGTCGCCGCGGCCGCGGCGGCCAGGCTGCCGAGGGTGCCGGCCACGGCGGCGAGGACGACGCCGAGCCCCGGGGCCGGGTCGCCGGTGAGCCAGGCGCTGGTGAACGCGATGAGCGCGAGTAACGGCAGCAAGGCCAGCAGCACGGCGGCGGCCTGGAGGACGGCGGCGAGGATCAGGTGTTTGCGGACGGGGCGGAGCAGGCCGAGATGGTTCATCGCAGGTGTCCTTCGCTGAGGGTGAGGATGCGGTCGACTCTGGTGGTGACGCGATCTCGGTGGGTGATGAGCAGGATCGGCGTGCCGCAGTCGCGTCGGTGGCAATCGAGGGTGTCGAGGATGCGCTGCTCGGTGCCGGTGTCGAGGGAGGCGGTGGACTCGTCGCAGAGCAGCACGGCGGGCGCGGCGGCGATCGCGCCGGCGATGGCGACCCGGTGGCGTTGGCCGCCGCTGAGGCGGTCCGGGGTTCGTTCCAGCAGCTGCGGGTGCAATTCGAACCGTTCGAGCAGCTCGTCTAGGCTCCACCCGCAGGAGCGGCCGTTCCGGGAGGCGGACGCGAGGGCGCGGTCCAGGGAGCGGTTGACGGGTTCGTGCGGGTTGAGGGCGGCGCGGGCGTTCTGGCCGACGTAGGCGAGAAACGGTCCGCCAGCTCGCGCGCGGGCCGCGGCATCCCAGCCGATCGGCGCGCCGTGCAGACGCAGCCGTCCAGCGGTGGGCGGGGTGAGCCCGGCAAGAGCACGGGCGAGCAAGGTCTTGCCGCTGCCGGAGACCCCGCGCAGGGCGAGCAGCTCGGCCTGCGCGATCGTGAAGCTCACCTCGTCGATGACGCGCAGCTCACCATGCCGTATGGTGATGCTCTCCGCGGACAGCGCCGCCTCCCGGTGCGGGCCGGACAGGTGTGAGCGTGCCGGGCTCGCAGGTGTGGCCGGCGCCGTGATCTGCGGTGCGGGATGAAGGCGACCGGCGGCGATGGTGAAGGTGCTGTCGGCCATCCGGGCGACGAGGGCCCGATCGTGGCTGATGAGCAGGATCGCGGGTTGCCAGGGCAGTGCGGCGAACGCGGTACTGGCGGCGTGCGCGGTCTCGGGATCGAGTCCGCTCGTCGGCTCGTCGAGGACGATCAGCCGGGGGCGGGCGATGAGCGCCCAGGCCAGCAATACGCGTTGCGCCTGCCCGCCCGACAGGCGTCCGGGATGCCGGTGCAGCAGGTGCTCTTCCAGGGACGCGGCGCGGGCGGCGGCCGCGATCCGTTCGGCCCGGACGCGGCGACCGTCATCGGGGTGGGCGATCCGGTCGGCCGTGCGCAGTTGGGCAAGGATACGCCGGCGGGGGTTCAGGGCGCTTGCGGGATCCTGGGGCACGTACCCCGTGACGAGGCCGCGCAGCGCGCGCCGTCCCTCGGGGGAGAAGGGGTCGAGGCCGGCCACCCGGACGGTGCCCGCGGTGCGGCGCAGTCCGGGACCGAGGTGTCCGAGCAGCGCGTGCGCGAGGGTGGTCTTGCCCGCACCGGATGGCCCGACGATCCCGGTCACCGTGCCAGGGGCGAGGTCAAGGTCGACGCCGGCGAGGATCGCGGTGCCGTCGGGGGCGGTCACGGTGAGCCCGTGGATGCTGGATATCGGGCTCATGCCGTACGCTCGATCCGCTCAGGTGCCAGTCGGGTGGACTCGGAGGCACGGTCGAGCAGGATCGTCACTCCGACTGCGAGCAGGATCAGCAGGGCGGCCGGCACGATCACGGGCAGCGGGTTCATGGCGATGCCCGTGCCGTTCTCGCGGACCATCCGGCCCCAGTTCGCCACAGGGGCTCCGGCGCCGAGGCCGAGGAACCCGGCGGTCGCGGCGAGCTGGGTCGCGGCCACGAACCGGATGCCCGCCTCGGCCATGGCGACCGGGACGAGGCCGGGAAGGATGTCGTAGCGGACCCGTGTCAGTGTGCGCTCCCCGCGAGCCTCCGCGTGGCGGGCGTAGTCGGTGGCGGCGAGCCGGGCGGTGCACTCGCGGATGATGCGTACGGAGAACGGCACAGTCACCAGCGCGATCGCGGCGGCGACCGCTGCGTCGTTGCCGGGTACGCCGGTGGCCAGCAGCAGGATCAACAGCAGGGCGGGCAGCGCTGCAAGGCCGTCCACCATGCGCATCAGCACACGGCCGGCGGTGCGGCGGTGGGTGACGCCTAGCCAGACACCCAGGGCCAGCCCGATCAGGCTACCGAGCAGGGTCGCGGCGGCGGCTTGGGTGACGAGGACGCGCCCGCCGACGAGCACGCGGGGGAGCACGTCCCGGCCGAGGACGTCCGTGCCCAACGGGTGCGCGCCGGCGGGCGCCTCGAACGGGCCGCCGATCGGCACGGTCGTGCTGTCGACCGGAATCCAGGGACCGGCCATGGCGATGAGCAGCACGAGCAGGGCGGGGACGGCGATGACCCGGCTGCGCCCGGTCATGAGGTTCCGCCCGTCGGGGCCGGGACGTGCCGATTCAGCAGCCGGGCGGTGATGTCGCCGGTGAGCAGGATCAGCAGCGTCATCGCGCCCAGTACGAGGCTCAGGCCCTGGACGAGGGGCACGTCGCGGCTGGCGACCGCCTGGGCGAGCTCGGAGCCCAGGCCGGGCACGTTGAACAGGGTCTCCACGACGATCGCGCCGCCCAGTAGTCCTGCAGTCATGACCGCCAAGGCCATCACCGCCGGGGCGAGCGCGTTGGAGACCACGACCCCCCACACGTACCGGCCCCCGCGCACGCCGTTCAGCCGCGCGAACTCCGCATAGGGGGCTGTGACGGTCTGCGCGACCGACGCGCGCAGCAGCCGCATCGTGGAGCCGAAGCCGCCGAGGGCCAACGCGAGCGCAGGCAGCAGCACCAGCTCCGGGTGCACCCACAAGGACTGCCCGGGCGGGATGATCGCGACCGCGGGCAGGATCGGCCACCACACGGTGAACACCACGAGCAGCGCGGTCGCGATCAGAAACTCCGGGGTTCCGATCAACCCGAGGGTGGCACCGCTGAGCCACCGGTCCAGCCGGCCGCCCCGCCGCAACCCGGCCGCGGCGCCCAGCCCCCCGGCCAGCAGCACGATCACCAGCACGGCCGGGGTAAGCACGGCCAGGCTCGTCGCAAGCCGGGCACCGACGATCCCGGCGACGTCCCGGCCCGAGACCAGCGACGTGCCCAGGTCGCTGTGCAGCGCCCCGCCGATCCACTCCACGTAACGCTCGATGGCCGGGCGGTCCAGGCGCAGGGCGAGGCGGACCGCATCCCGCTCGGCGTCGGTGGCGTTCGGCCCCGACAGCACCCCGACCGCGTCGCCGGGGAGCATCTCGGTCGCCCAGAACACGATGATGGACAGCAGGGTGAGGGTCGCCGCACAGGCCGCGACCCTCACCGCGATCCACGAGGTCACCCTCACCGGGTCAGCGGGTGATCGTCGCACGGGACAGGTCGGGGAACTGCAGTTCCCGGACCCCTGACACCCCGGTCGCCGCCGCGCTGATCGTCGGGACGAACACCGGCGCGATCTGGTTGCCCTGCTGCCAGAGCAACTGCTGCGCCTCGTGGGATGCGGTCAGCCGCGCTTGCGCGTCGGTGGCGCTGCGCGCCGTCTTCACGAGCGCGTCGACCTCGGGGAAGTCGCCGGGCGTATAGTTCGGCTCGAACATCGCCGGTGGGTTGTAGCCGGCCTTGAACGGAAGCGCGAGGTAGGCCGGGTAGTCCGCGAACAGCTGACCTGGGGCGAGCTCGCGCAGAGTCGCATTCACGCCGATGGCCTTGAGGTCCTCGACGATGAGCGTCGCAGTCTCGACCATGCCCGGAAGCTCCGGCCCGGCCGTCAGCTCGACGCTCATGCCGTTCTGTCCGGCCTCGGCCAGCAGCTCACGTGCCCGGTCCGGGTCGTAAGCCCGCTGCTTGAGCGTCGTGTTGTAACTGGGGAAGCCGAGCGCCGGCACGTCGTTGCCTTCGAAGGCGTGCCCGTAGTAGACGTTCTCGATGATCCGTTCCCGATCGACCGCGAGTTTGAGCGCCTCCCGCACCCGAGGGTCGGCGAAAGGCGTGAAGGAGAGGTTCATCGAGAAGGCCTGGTATGACGCATACGGCAACTCACTCGTCGCGACGGCCACCTGGTCCGCACTGTCGAGGGACCGCGCCTGTGCGGGGGTGATGCCGGAGATATAGTCCACCTGTCCCTGCCGCAGCGCGTTCACCCGTGCCGTCCCGTCCGGGATCGAGACCAGCTCGATCGCGTCCAGAGACGATGCCTTCCCGTAGAAGTGGTCGTTGCGCTTTAGCAACGTAGACTGTCCAGGCTCGAACGCCGCGATCGTGAATGGACCCGAGGAAGGTGTCTCCTGAGTGAACTCCGTCGTGCCGTCCTTGATCGCGAGCATGCTCTGGCAGATCAGCTCCCGACCGTCCGCGGTCGGCGAAAGCGTCGGCAGCACCACCGTCGACGCATCCCGCGTCGAAGCCGCATCCAGATCGAAGTTACGCGCGACGAGCTTCATGAACGGCAGGCCCTTCAGCAGCACCGGCGCCCGCAGCGAATACAGCGCATCCTTCGCTGTCACCGCCGAGCCATCGGTGAACGAGACGCCGTCGCGCAGGTGCAGCGTGTACTCCGAGAGGTCGTCGCTCACGTCGATCGACTTGACCACCCCGTAGCCGACCCCATCGGGTGCGTCCGGATCGAGCTCGCACAGCGGTGCGTGCACCAGCCGGGCACGCACGTAGTCCAGCGCCGTCGGTCCCTGGAAATAGTTCAACGTCTCCGTCGAGCCTCCTGCGAACGCCGCCCGCAGCGTCCCACCGGACTTCGGCTGTTGCCCGCTGTCTGGGCCCGCGGAGCACCCCGCCAATACAAGCGAAGCAGCCACACTCACCGCCAGCAACGCAGTCACCCTGCGACCCATACGCGACACCATCCGACACCATCACTCTCTGTATTGCTATTGCTCCGGGACACCCGAGCTAATGTCGAGTATGTTTACTATGTATACTCTATTGAGAACGCTTCTCGAAACTTGGTCGATAGGATCACAGTCGTGAAGATCCCGACACCGCTGAGCCGTGAGGGCATCGTGGACGCGGCGCTCGAGATCACCAGCACGGAAGGGCTGGCGGGAGTCACGATGCGTGCCATCGCCGCGCGCTTCGACGTCACTCCGATGGCGCTGTACCGGCATATCGGCGACCGCGACGAACTGATCCGCCTCGTCGCAGACCGCATCGGCGCCCTGGTCCAACCGGACACCGCAGCGGATGCGAGCTGGGACGAGCGCGCCCGCGCATGGGCACGGACCCAGCGCGCGGTACTACGTCGGTATTCGGGGCTTGCCAGCTGGCTTCTGGATAACGGACCCGCCGGCCCGCAGGCGTACCGCCTGCTCGAACTGCTCGCCGCCGCCCTCGCCGCCGCCGGCTTCGACGACGCCAGGATCGCCCGCGGGACCGCGCTGATCATGAGCTGGACCTTCTCCCGTATCGCCATCGAGGACAATGCAGACGTCCGCGGTGACGAACGCCGCCCGAACCGGACGAAGACGTTCGTCACCGGACTGGACGCGCTCGACCCGTCCACCCACCCGATCTCGGCGCGGGTGGGCACGGAATTCTTCACCCTGCCCATGCATGAGATCTTCGAGACAGGGCTGGACTGGATCATTGCAGGACTCAGGGCCGGCTGAGCCCGCGGCGATCAAGAGCGGCGCGGAGAGCTGATCCAGGAGGGCTCGCCGATCGCCACCTACAAGATTCACCTACCCGCCGGGTGCGCCTCGGCCCGAGTGAGGCCGGGGCCCGCATCCACACTCATGTGTCCATCCCCACGACCGGCCGCGTTGTCACGCGCTCGCGCAGTCGGGGCAGCGGCCGAAGACCTCCAGCACATGCCGTGTGACGGTGAAGCCGTGCTGGTCTGCGGCGGTTTGGATCCACCCTTCGCTCGGTGGGTCGATCTGCACGGCCCTGCCGCAGTTCTCGCAGACCAGGTGGTGATGGTGCTCGCCGGCCGTGCAGGCACGGAACAGTTGTCCGCCGAGCACCGGAATCGTGTCCGCGAGCCCCGCGGCCTCCAGGGCGTTGAGCTGCCGGTAGACAGTGGCAAGGCCGACCGAGTCGCCCCTCTCATTGAGCCTTTGGTGGAGGTCCTGGGCGGAGATGAAGCCGCCCGCTTTCTCAAGCGCACCGCGCACCGCCGTCTGCTGCACGGTGCGGCGCTGCTCGTCTGCCCTGGTTCGTGACACGGTCGCTCTTCCTTTCGCCGTTGTGCGAGAATGGTTCTCAGTAGTATAGTCATATTGCAATCTGTTTATGTGTGTGATGGGATGGTTTGGTGCACAGGGAGATCGGCCTGGCGGATGCGGCGGAGTTGTTCAAGGTACTCGGCAGCGAATCGAGGCTATGGCTGCTAAGGCTGCTCGGCGGCCAGCCGATGACCGTCGGCGCGCTGGCGGAGGCGACCGGGATGTCGCAGCCGCTGGTCTCTCAGCACTTGCGCACGCTCAGGCAGGGCGGACTGGTGACAGCCGCCCGAAGTGGGAAAGAGGTGACGTATCGCGTGACTGACCAGCATGTGACGCACATGATCGCCGACGCTCTCGCCCACGTTCTCGAACCCACCGTCGACGAGATCGACACCGAACCATCACGAGAGGAAACAACATGACCATCACCGACACCCATGCGGAGCACACCATCACCGAGCACCAGCACGGCACCGGCTGCGGGCACGAGGCCGTCGAGCACGGCGACCACGTGGACTACCTGCACGGCACGCACCGGCACGCAGAGCACGGCGACCACTACGACGAGCACGAGTCGGTAGCCGAGCACACCCCGGCTGCGCACGCGCACGACGCCGGCTGCGGGCATGAGGCCGTCGAACACGGAGACCACCTCGACTACGTCCACGACGGGCACAAGCACGCCGAGCACGGCGATCACTACGACGAGCACTGATCGATCGGCGCCAAAGGCTCGGGCGAGGCGGCATCAGTCGCCGGCCCGGGTCTTTTCGCGCAGTCTGGGCCGTCGGCCCCCGTGCGCGTTGAGCAGAGCGCGGTAGTGCCCATCGGGTCGGGGGGCTCGGCGGGGGTGCGCTGCCGGATCCGGCTTCGGCCAAGGATGAGAACCTGATCGGCGCGGGAGATGGTGTCGAGGTTGTGGGCAATGACGAGGCACGTCATCCGGTGCCAGCCATCCTCGCGCAAAACAGCAGGAGGCGCCGCGGGTTGGCCCTCGTTCGCGGGTGTCGACACCGTAGAACCCCTGTGCGAGGCTCGGCCTTGCGTCGGCAGTGCGGGCGCATCGGGTTGGGGGACCTTATGGGGGCTGCACGTTGGGTGGTATCTGTTGCGGGGGCGTTGCTTGTTGCGCTCGTCTCTGGTGTGTCGTCTCCGTGGAACGTCGCGACCTCGCCGCCGTCCACGGCCTCTGACACTCAAGATGCGAACGTTTCTCTTGTCGTTGTCGATACCCTCGGCGTCGGGCAGGCCGCCGACGCGGCGGTCCTCGAGTCTCCGCAGAGCTACGCCACCGGCAACGCCGGTGTCGGTGCCGGTTTCACTCTGGCTAGTCAGAAGGTCACTCTCGCAGCAGGAACCACTGCGAAGCCGTTTCGCGGCTTCACCACCACCCCAAGCGACGACCCCACCGGCTGGGTTCATCTCGACACCCCCGATGACGACGGCGGCCATTTCAACACCGGATTCAGCTTCTTCCTCGGTTACGAGGTCGTCTTCGATTCCGCCAGCGGGCGGCTCGTCTTTCTCCCCCCTGGGTCGACGACCGCCTCTCCGATCTTCTCACCGAGTGCCGACCCGTCCGCCGCCGGTGGCCTATCCGGAGCTGTGATCTGGATCGTGTTGGGACTGATCGTGGCCGCGGCTCTCGCAGGCATCGTCATCGGGGTGCGAAAACAGCCGCCTCGACCCTAATGGCCGACGCGATCGGCGGATGGGTGAGGTCCGTCTCGTTCTGTCTCGGCCTTGGCCCATTGGGACATTCCGTCAGAGTCTCGCTAGCCTCGGCGTAGGAGGCGAGCATGACGAACGGGCGAGAGCGCGCTGAGGGAGTCCTCGGCCGGGCGGCGCGGATCCTGCATGCCTTCTCCGCGGATGACGAGCGTCTCACCGCCGCGGAGCTCGCCGAACGCACAGGGTTGCCTCGGTCCACGGCGCATCGACTTGCGACGGAACTGGCGACGCTCGGGATGCTCGACCGCCTGCCCGATGGCGCCTACGCAATCGGTGCAGGGCTCTGGGAGTTGGGCGAGCTCGCGCCGGTATCGATGCGGCTGCGCGAGCTGGCGCTGCCCCATATTCTGCGGCTCTATGAGGCGAGCGGAGAGAACGTGCACATCGCGGTGCTCAGCAGCGAGGATCCGGCCGTGGCGGAGGCGCTCTACGTCGCCCGGGTGACCGGCCCCCATTCGATTCCGACGCTGAGCCGCACGGGCGGACGCCACCCGCTGCACACGACCGGCGTCGGCAAGGCTCTCCTCGCCCAGCAGGAGGACGAGTGGCTGGATGAGTTCTTCCGGCGCACTCTCGAACGCGAGACGGTCCACTCGATCACCGATGAGCGGCGGCTGCGTGTGGAGATCCGTCTTGCCCGGTCGCGGGGGTTCGCGACCACGCGACAGGAGATGACCCTCGGCAACGTGTCCGTCGCGGCGGCCCTCCCTTCCGTCGATGGCCTGCCGCCGACGGCCGTCGGCGTCGTCACCCACCTCGCGCGCGCCGACGAGCGTCGTCTTGGCGTGCTCGTCGTCTCGGCGGCGCGCGCCATCGCACGAGACCTCGGCGCACCCTGAGCTCGCCCGGTCGCGCGCGCCGCACCGCCTCGCTCGCGCACCGAGCTATGAGTCGTCAAACAACCCGATCCCACTGAGTGGGACAGGTCTATAGGGGAAAGCAGTGCACCGTGTGACTCTGAGTGCAGCATCCGTCAAGGGAGACCTATGAGCACATCCACGATCGCCGCAGCGCCGGAGTCCCTCCTCGCCTCACCCGACCAGCTGTCGCAGGCCGAGATCACCGAGGAGATCGGCCACTACCACGCCGTGGCCGACGCCCGAGAAGCCGCGGGGGAGCCCGTCGCCCCGACGCTGCACGACTTTCCGCCGTATCGTTCCAGCATCCTGCGGCACCCGACCAAGAACCCGCGACTCGTGGACCCCGAGACGATCGAACTGTGGTCGCCGGCCTTCGGGCAGCGGGATGTCGCGGCCATCGAGTCCGACCTCACGCTTCAGCACACCGGTGAGCCACAGGGTGAGCGCATAACCGTGCAGGGACGGCTGTTGGACTCGTGGGGTCGTCCACTGGCCAATCAGCTCATCGAGATCTGGCAAGCCAACGCCGCAGGCCGTTACATCCACCAGCGCGACCAGCATCCTGCGCCTCTCGACCCGAACTTCACCGGAGCCGGCCGCGCCGTCACGGATGACAGTGGTGTGTACACGTTCACGACCATCAAGCCCGGCCCCTACCCATGGAAGAATCATGTCAACGCGTGGCGGCCGGCGCACATCCACTTCTCGGTGTTCGGCGCGAGCTTCACCCAGCGCATCATCACGCAGATGTACTTTCCAGGCGACCCGCTGTTCGCGCTCGACCCGATCTACAACTCCATCCACCGCCAGAAGGACCGCGACCGCCTGATCGGCGCTTACAACCACGACCTCACCGTGCCTGAATTCTCGATGGGCTACGAGTGGGACATCGTGGTCGACGGGCCCGATGCCACGTGGTTCGAGCCAGAGGGAGAGCACTGATGCCCGCGCCCCAGAGGACGCACACACCGAGCCCCGGCCAGACGATCGGTCCGTTCTTCGCCTTCGGCCTCGACTACGTCAAGAAGCATGAAGTCGCCTCTCCCCAGAGCCCGGGTGCGATCGTGCTCGGCGGAACGGTCTACGACGGGGCCGGTGCGCCCATCCCCGACGCGGTAGTCGAGATCTTCGGATCCGACACCGACGGCACCGTGCCGCGCGCACGGGGCTCCTTCCGCCGTGACGACCACACCTTCACCGGCTTCGGACGCTCGGCGACCACCGACGAAGGCGGGTACGAGTTCTGGACGCGCAACCCGGGCGCGATCGGAGGCAATGCGCCGTTCTTCGCCGTCGTCGTCTTCGCGCGCGGTCTTCCCGACAAGCTCCACACCCGCATCTACCTCCCCGAACACGAAGACCTCTTGGCGAGCGACCCGCTGCTCTGCTCGCTCACGTCGGAGGAACGCGCTACGCTCATCGCAACGCGCACCCCAGAGGGGTACCTTCAGCACGACATTCGGCTGCAGGGCGAGAAGGAGACCGTGTTCATTGAGTTCTGACGATGGGTCGACGGTGACTTCCGGGTCGCGGCCGGTTTTTGAGCGTCGGACCGGAATGGCCGAGACGACGGGCCGTCCGGTCGACGTCGGACTGTTGTCGCCGGTGTCGATCCTGGTGGGAGACGAGGCGTCTGATCGTGCGTTCGTCGACGAGCTGATCGGCGCTGAACTGGCGCTCATGCTGGCGCTGGTCGAACTCGGCGTAGCGCCGGCATCCGTGAGCCACGCTGTTGCGGAGTTGCTGAGCATGCCTCCCGAGGTTGAGCTGTGGACCTTGGCACGAGACTCGGTCGCGAGTGGCAATCCAGTGATCCCGTTGGTCCCACTGCTGAAAGCGCACGTCGCGCGTGTGGATCCGGACGCCGTGGACTGGGTGCATGTTGGGGCGACGAGTCAGGACATCATGGACTCCGCTCTCATGACCCTCGCGCGCGACGCGGCAGCCTCGATCGTCGAGTCGCTGCGGCGCACGGCGGCAGCCCTCGAGGTACTCGCGCGTGCCCATCGGGACGCCCCCGCGGCAGCGCGCACCCTCACCCAGCATGCGGTTCCCACGACTCTCGGACTCAAAGCGGCGAACTGGTCGAGCGCCATCGTGCGGGCGCGGCGTCGTGTCGAGGAAGTCGCCGACCGGCTGCCCGCCCAACTCGGCGGAGCGGGCGGGACGCTCGCCTCGTTCGTCGAACTCTTCGGTCAGGAGCGTGCCGCCGCGCTTCCCGCGCACTTCGCCCGCGAGCTCGGCCTGCAAGCGCCCGACGCTCCCTGGCATACCAACCGGTGGCCGGTGACCGAGCTCGGCGACGCACTGGTCGCCGCGATCGCGGCCGTCGGCACCCTCGCGGCAGACGTCGCCACGCTCGCCCGCACCGAAGTGGGCGAGGCATCCGTCGGAGCCGGGGGCGGATCCAGCGCCATGCCGCAGAAGCAGAACCCGGTGGACGCCGTGCTGATCCGGTCGGCGGCGCTGCGCGCGCCCGGCCTGGCCGCACAGCTGCACCTTGCTGCAGGTCTCGCGGTCGACGAGCGGCCCGACGGCGCCTGGCATGCAGAATGGCCGGTACTGCAGGAGCTGCTGCGACTCGCACTCGGTGCGTCCGCGCGAGCGGCCGAGCTCTCCGCTGACCTGACCTTCGACCCGGAGCGTGCTCGTGCGAACCTCGACCTCACCGGTGGGCTGATCGTGAGCGAGCGGCTGAGAATCGTGCTCGTGCCGCGCATCGGCAAGGCCCGGTTCGATGTGCTCATCGCCGAAGCCTCCGCGGGTGGTAGCCTCGGCGCGCTCGTTCGAGCGCTGCCGGAGGCATCAGGACTCGATACCGACGACCTCATGAACCCGGCGCACTACGTCGGGCTCGCCCAACACCTCGTCGACACCGCCCTGCACAGCGCGGTGCAGGAAGGGATGCGGCCGTGACCGTTCCGACCGTCGCCCTCACCGCATCCGTCGGTCCGGCCGGCGCTCCGCTCGTCGTTCTCGGTTCGTCGCTGGGCACGTCCACGATCCTGTGGGAAGACGTTGTCCCGTCGCTCGCGCGGGAATACCGCGTCGTCGCGTGGGATCTTCCTGGGCATGGGGCATCCCCGGCCGTGTCGGCGTCGTTCTCGGTCGGGGATCTCGCCGATGCGGTCGTCGCGGCGGTCGGGGAGCCCTTCCTCTACGCCGGGGTGTCGCTCGGCGGCGCCGTCGGCCTGACGCTCGGGTTGCGCCATCCCGCCCTCGTGCGTCGAGTGGCGATCCTGTCGTCCGGCGCGAAGCTCGGTGACCCAGACGGGTGGCATGAGCGCGCCGCGCACGTGCGGGCGCAGTCGACCTCGAGCGTCATCATCGGGTCGGCGCAACGCTGGTTCGCACCCGACTCGTTGTCACGCCGACCCGGACTGTCGGGGCGTCTGCTGCACGCGCTGCAAGACGCCGACGACGAGAGCTACGCTCTGTGCTGCGAGGCGCTCGCCGCTTACGATGTGCGGGGGCAGCTAGGCGAGATCGGGATTCCGGTGCTCGCGCTGTGGGGCGAGCACGACCTGGTCGCCCCTGAGGAGAAGTCCGTCGAGATCGCCTCGGCTGTGGGGGACGGCCGCATCGTCGAGGTGAAGGATGCCGCACACCTGCCACCAGCAGAGCAGCCCGCAGCGACTCTGGACGCGTTGCTCAACTTCTTCCGGGAGGAACGACGATGAGACCGTCCGGTGAAGGACTCTCCGACGAGGACCGCTATGACCAGGGCATGACGGTTCGCCGCGCGGTGCTGTCGGATGCGCACGTCGACCGTTCGACCGCCGCTGCGACCGAGCTGACGGCCGAGTGGCAGGATTTCATCACGCGGGTCGCCTGGGGGGATGTCTGGTCGCGTCCTGGGCTGGACCGGCGTTCGCGGTCTGTCGCGGTGCTGTCCTCGCTCATCGCCCACGGGCATCACGAGGAGCTCGCGATGCACCTGCGTGCGGCACGGCGCAACGGACTGACGCTGGATGAGATCAAGGAAGTGATCCTGCAGAGCGCGATCTATTCCGGGGTTCCTGCCGCGAACACGGCATTCCGCATCGCCGGCGAGGTCTTCGCCGACGAACTCGGCTGAGCTGTGAGCTGTGAGCTGTGAGCTGTGAGCTGTGACGGGGACGTATGCTGTGTCCCATCATCCGATCGCGGCATCCATCGCGCTGGAATCGAAGCCCCTTTCGCGCCGGCTCCCGGTGGGGTATTCTTTCTGTAGTGCGAACAAATGTTCGCAGGGCGAACATTGGAGTTGGCATGATCGATAAGACCATGACGAGTGCCGAGGCCGCGGTCGCCGACATCCCCGACGGTGCGACTGTCATGATCGGCGGATTCGGACGAGCGGGGCAGCCGATCGAGTTGATCGACGCCCTCATCGCCCGTGGAGCCAGCAACCTCACGATCATCAACAACAACGCCGGCAACGGCGGCACCGGGCTCGCCGCACTGCTGGCCACCGGCGGCGTGCGCAAGATCATCTGCTCGTTCCCTCGACAGAGCGACTCCTGGGTCTTCGACGGCCTCTACCGTGACGGCAAGATCGAACTGGAACTCGTGCCGCAGGGCAATCTCGCGGAGCGCATCCGGGCGGCCGGTGCCGGCATCGGCGCGTTCTTCAGTCCCACCGGCTACGGCACTCAGCTCGCCTCGGGCAAGGAGACGCGCTCGATCGAGGGCCGCGATTACGTGCTCGAGTACCCGATCCGTGCCGATTTCGCCCTCATCGGCGCACTGAAGGCCGACCGCTGGGGCAACCTCGTCTACCGCAAGACGGCCCGTAACTTCGGTCCGATCATGGCGTCTGCCGCGACCACGACGATCGTCCAGGTCGATGAGGTCGTCGCGCTCGGTGCGATCGACCCCGAGGTCGTTGTCACTCCCGGCATCTTCGTGGACCGAGTCGTCGCGGTGGGGGAGCGCCCGTGGATCGAGGGTGGCACGTTCGTCGGCGGCGTCACGATCGAGGGGATGCCTCTGTTCGATACATCCCGAACGGCCTTCTCCTCGACGAAGGAGGCGTGATCGTGGCCACTCGCATCTCACGCGAAGACCTCGCTGCGCGCATCGCCGGCGACATCCCCGATGGCGCGATCGTGAACCTCGGCATCGGGGCGCCGACCCTTATCGCAGACTTCCTTCCTGACGGGCTCGAGATCATCCTGCACACCGAGAACGGGATGCTGGGGATGGGGCCGAAGCCGGCATTCGATGAGATCGACCCCGACCTGATCAATGCAGGCAAGCAGCCGGTCGGCGAACTCGCCGGTGCCGCCTTCTTCCACCACGCCGACTCGTTCGCGATGATGCGCGGCGGGCACCTCGACGTGTGCGTGCTCGGTGCGTTCCAGGTGTCGGAATCGGGCGACCTCGCCAACTGGTCGACCGGAGCACCAGGGGCGATTCCCGCTGTCGGCGGTGCGATGGACCTCGCTATCGGCGCCAAGGCCGTCTATGTCATGACCGACCTGCTCACCAAGCAGGGCGAGTCCAAGCTCGTCGCGAGGTGCACGTATCCGCTCACCGGCATCGGGTGTGTCACGCGCGTCTACACCGACCACGCCGTCTTCGACGTCACGCCCGACGGATTCCGGGTGCGCGAAGCGTTCCGCGACAACACCGTCGATGAGCTCGAAGAGCTCACCGGCCTCACGCTGAGGGATGCCGCGACATCCGGAGAAGGACACAGACATGGCTGAAACGTACATCTACGACGCGGTCCGTACTCCGTTCGGGCGGTACGGCAAGGGACTGGCCGACGTTCGGCCGGACGACCTCGCGGCTGTCGTGATGCGCGCCGCCGTGGAGCGGACCGGTCTGGATCCTGCCCGCATCGACGACATCGTCTTCGGCGACGCCAACCAGGCCGGTGAGGACAATCGCAACGTCGCACGTTTCGGCGGTCTGCTCGCCGGGTTCCCGTCCGGGGTGCCCGCAGTGACGGTGAACAGGCTCTGCGGTTCCGCCGTCGAGGCGGTCATCCAGGGGAGCCGGGCCATCGAGACCGGCGACGCCGACATCGTCCTCGCGGGCGGCGTGGAGTCGATGTCCCGTGCGCCGTACGTCGTCCAGAAGGCCGAGCGGCCGTATCCGGCCGGCAACCAGACGATGTGGAACACCGCAATCGGGTGGCGCATGACCAACCTGCTGCTGCGCAAAGACTGGACGATCTCCAACGGCGAGAGCGCCGAGAAGCTCGCCTCGATCTATGGCCTTTCACGCGAGGCACAGGACGGGTTCGCGGCGCGCAGCCATAGACTCGCCGCCGCCGCCTGGGTAGCCGGTGTGTACGACGACGAGATCGTGCAGGTCGATGGTCACGCGCTCGAGCGGGACGAGGGCATCCGGGATGATTCGACTGCTGAGGTGCTGGGTGGATTGAAGCCCGCGTTCGCCGCCGACGGCACGGTCACCGCGGGCAACTCTTCGCCGATCAACGACGGCGCGTCGGCGGTGCTCCTCGGGGCGGAAGGCGCGCTGGATATCGAGCCCCTGGCTCGTATCACGGGTCGAGGTGTCTTCGGCAACGACCCGGATATGTTCGGAGTCGCACCCGTCGAGGCCGCGAACCGCGCCCTCGCCCGAGCTGGACGCACATGGGCGGACGTGGATCTGGTCGAGTTGAACGAAGCGTTCGCGTCGCAGAGTCTGGCGTGTCTGCAGCTGTGGCCCGACCTCGATCCCTCGATCGTCAACATCCACGGCGGCGCGATAGCGATCGGCCATCCGCTCGGCGCCTCCGGTGGGCGCATCGTCGGCCATGCCGCGCACGAACTGGCTCGGCGTGGCCGCGGTGTTGCCGTCGCGGCGATCTGCATCGGTGTCGGCCAGGGGCTCGCCGTCGTGCTCGAACGGTGACCTCGAGCAGCTCGACGCCGGAGTCGCACAGTGCTCGGGTGCGGGCCTGGTCGGGTCTCGACAAGCGGTGCTCCCGGCTTGTCGATCCGGATGCGGGGGAGCGGAGCGGTGATGGGTGCGCGATGCGAGCTTCTGGCAGGATGAGTCGATGAGCACCCCCGAGTCAGGTGAGTTCGTCCAGTCGTTTGCGCGTGGGCTCGCGGTGATCCGCGCATTCGACGCGCAGCAGCACGAACTGACCCTGAGCGACGTCGCCCGCCGAGCGGGCATCACTCGTGCAGCCGCCCGCCGCTTCCTGCTGACACTCGAATTCCTCGGCTACGTCCGCTCGGACGGTCGCGTGTTCTCCCTCACTCCGCGTGTTCTCGAGCTCGGCTTCTCCTACCTGTCCGCCCTGTCGCTCCCCGAGATCGCCCAGCCGCACCTCGAACGGCTCTCGCGCGAGGTCGGCGAGAGCGTGTCCGCAGCAGTGCTCGACGACGCAGACGTCGTCTATGTCGCCCGGGTTCCCACGCGGCGAATCATGAGCGTGCGCATCACGATCGGCACACGGTTTCCCGCGTACGCGACGAGCATGGGCCGCGTGCTGCTCGCGGAGTTGCCGGATGCCGTGCTCGAGGCCGTGCTCGCGGCATCCGCGACCGAGCAGCTCACGGAACGGACGCTGACCGACCGCGGGGAACTGCGTGCCGAGCTCGACCAGGTCCGTGCGCAGGGCTGGTCGCTCGTGGACGGCGAGCTCGAGCTGGGCGTGCGTTCCGTCGCGGTGCCGCTTCGTGCACGCGATGGTCGCGTCGTCGCCGCAGTCAACGTCTCGACGAGCGCGACGCGGGACTCCGTAGAGCACCTCATCGGCACCTATCTGCCGGCGTTGCGCGATACGGCGACCGCAATCGAAGCGGACCTCCGCCTCGTGTGATGCGGCATGTGCCCGTGGGCATCGTGCTCTCCAGAGATGCGTGCCTCCGGCGGCTTCGCGGCGCCCAGCACTAAGCGGGCACCCGCGAGAGTCGATCAGTGGTAGCGGCCGCTATAGGCGTTGATCGCCGGCTGGCCGCCGAGGTGGGCGTAGAGCACGTTCGAGTCCTTGGGGAACTCGCCGTCGGAGACGAGGTCGATGAGACCCGCCATCGACTTGCCTTCGTAGACGGGGTCGAGGATGATGCCCTCGAGGCTGCCGGTGAGCCGCATCGCCTCGTCGGTCGACTCGACGGGGATGCCGTAGTAGTCGCCCGCCCAACCATCGAGCACCGTGATCTCGTCGTCGCGCAGCTCACGGCCGAGCCCGATCAGCGACGCCGTGTTACGAGCGATGCGCGCGACCTGGTCGCGGGTCTCGTCGATCTTCGCCGAGGCGTCGATGCCGATCACGCGGCGCGGGCGCCCGCCGAAGTTGTGCTCGAGGTCGGCGAAGCCCGCGATCATGCCCGCGTGCGTCGATCCGGTCACCGAGCAGACCACGATCGTGTCGAAGAACACGCCGAGCTCGACCTCCTGCGCGGCGACCTCGTGCGCCCAGTTCGCGAAACCGAGGCCGCCGAGCGGGTGGTCTGAGGCCCCGGCCGGGATCGCGTAGGGTGTGCCGCCGGCCTCCTCGACATCGGCGATCGTCCGCTTCCACGAATCCTTGAACCCGATGCCGAATCCGGCAGGGGAGAGTCGCACCTCGGCGCCCATCAGCCGCGACAGGAGGATGTTGCCGACGCGGTCGTTCACCGCGTCGGGCCAGTCGACCCAGTGTTCCTGCACGAGCACGGCCTTCATGCCGAGGTGCGCTGCGACGGCCGCGACCTGGCGCGTGTGGTTTGACTGCACGCCGCCGATCGACACGAGCGTGTCGGCGCCCTGTGCAAGCGCGTCGGGCACCAGGTATTCGAGCTTGCGGGTCTTGTTGCCGCCGAAGGCGAGGCCGCTCGAGACGTCCTCGCGCTTCATCCAGATGCGGGCGCCGCCCAGGTGGGTGCTCAGTCGGTCGACGGGGTGCACCGGGCTGGGTCCGAATGTGAGCTGGTGGCGGGGAAAGTCGGCGAGTGCCATGGGTCTCCTCAGTCTGGGATGGTGACGGATGCCTCTAGCGCAAGGCTCTGCGCATCGGCGTTGGGCTCGTCGTCTTCGTCGAGGCGCAGCAGCCGACCGAGCGTCGACCAGTTCTCGCGCGCGGCGACGCCGGCCTCGTCGGGCCTGCCCTCCGCGCAGAGTCGGATGATGAGGTCATGGTCGGCGACCGACCCGCGACCGGCGAGCGAGCCGAACCGTGCGCGCTCGAGCCGGCGCAGCAGAGGCGTGACCTGCTCCAGCAGAACGGGAAGCAACGGGTTCGCGCATGCGCGAACGGCCACGTTGTGGAAGTCGTCGTCCGCTGCGATCGCCGCATCGACGTCGTCGGCCTGCAACGCCCTCGCGAACCGGCCGTTCGTCGCGCGCATCGCGTCGAGGTCGACCTCTGTGAGCTGCGGCACTGCGTCGCGTACGGCGAGTTCGTGCAATGCCGCAGCGATGCGCTGCGCCGCGACGGCGGATCGGGTGTCGAGCGGGGTGACGATCGTCTGCTTCGCACGGTGCGTCTGCGCGAGCCCGGCGATCTCGAGCCGGGCGATCGCTTCGCGGATAGGGGTGCGGCTCACGCCGAGCCACTGCTCGAGTTCGGGAGCGCGCAGGCGCTCGCCGGGTGTGAGCTCGCCGCTGACGATCGCGTCGCGCAGTTCGCTGTAGGCGTAGTCCCGTAGCGAACTCGGACGTTCGACGCGAGAGTGCTTCAGCGGCATGCAATATATTGCAGCGGATGCATCGGGCGATGTCAAGTCCAGGCGCAGGGAGAGGCTGCGGCATTCGTCCGTGTGGCTCGGGTGCGCCGGCCACGGTGCTCGACGGCGCGGTAGGAGGTGCGGCCGGCTCTAGCTCGAGGGTATGACGACGCAGGAGATGACCTCGTCGAGGGTCTCACGGGCGTCTTGGACGGTCAGCTGCGTTTCGGGTGTGAGGAGTTCGAGGCAGAGGCCATCGACGAGCGCGAGGAGAAGGACGACATGCTGGGATCGTCGCGTCCGGTCGGTGTGAAGGGTCGAGAGCCAGCGGTCTACTCGAGTGCGGGCACGTTGGTTGAAAGCCGTCAACAGTCGAGCTCCTGCATCTGTGCGGTCTCGGCCGAGGGCTGAGGTGTAGAGGGCGAGCCATCCTTCGAGTTCCGAGATGCGGCCATCCTCAGCGGGAAGGAACTGGCGCATGCACTCCGCTAGTCTCCGAGCCGGACTGGTGGTGCCGTCGTCGATGTTGAGGTCGTCCAGCTGTGCGTCGAAGATGCGGTCGAGGACCTCGCTGTAGAGGTCCTTCTGCGAAGGGAAGTAGTGCCGCAGGGTGCCGACACCCACGCCGGCCTTCTGTGCGACAGCGCGCACGCTAAGCGCTGCCGTTCCCGATTGGGCAGCGATTTGCGCGGCCGCTGCCACGATCTGCTCTCGCCGGTTGCTCATGCTCACCATCTCGATCATCGGTATAGCACGACGTACTAGTACAGTGTGCTACTATGGGACTCCCGTTTAGCACAGCGTACTAGTAGAGGGAGGCTCCGGTGGTAGGTGGTGAGACCGAGGCGGTCGTGGCGTATCTGATCGACATGGTCGTGCGCGCGCCGCATCTTTACATCTTCACGCTCCTGTACTGGATGCTGATCGCCGCGGTGCTGGTCACTCGCTACATCCTGAAACGGCATCGGGTCAGTGAAGTGTTGATGATGCTGGTGGTCGCACTCGGGTTCGTCGCCGTCGTGATGGCGTTCGTCGATGTCGCCGTGCGTGGACGGGAGCTGATCCAGATCTCACTGGTGCTGTACCTTGTGGTCCCCATCGGCATCGGCCGGTTTCTGATCAGGAAATGGGATCGGCGTCCGGTCGCCGTCTGGCGGGGCCTCCTCCTGCGGGAGACCAGCTACCTAACGGGGTTCGTGGTCTTCGTCATTCTGAGCGCGGTGGACGGGGACCTGTGGTGGTTCACCAGACCCGTGGTCGACCGCAGCAGCATCCTCACTGTGATCGAGGACACGAACTGGTTGCATCTCATGGCCACCGTCTTCGGTGCGATGGCCGTCGTCGAGGTGGCGGTCCTCGCCGTCAAAGCGCTCACCCGTCGCACCGCCGAATAGCAGTGCGGTCTCGTCACTCGCTCACTTCACGGTCGCATAGTGGTTCGCGGTCTCCGCGACGCGGTTGTTGTAGTCAGCGCTCGGGTTATAGGCGGCAATGGCGGTGATCCAGTTCTGGGCGACGGCGAGGTCGCCGCCGGCCTCGCAGAGGTAGGAGGCGGCGGTGAGAGCAGCGTCGTCGATCTGATTGACGTCGGTCTCGCCGTCTCCGTTGCCGTCTCGCGCGTGTGCCGCCCAGCTCGACGGAATGAACTGCATGGGGCCGACCGCCCGGTCCCAGCTCGTGTCACCGTCGAGCCGCCCGTCGTCGGTATCAGAGACCTCCGCGACGCCTCGGCCGTCGAGCGGGATCCCGATGATGACAGGGGCTGTGATCCCATCAGGGGCGATCCGGGCACCGTGCATGGTGCCGTGCTCGGTCTCGACACTGCCGATGGCGGCGAGGGTGTTCCAGCCGAGCCCGCAGGATGGGCGAGTCCTGGCGGTCTCGATTGCGGCTCCCGCGTAGGCGGCGAGGGCGCGCTCGGGGATGTTCGCGGCTTTGGCGATTCGGGTCACCCATGCTGGGTCTGCCAGTTCGGACACGGGGGTCTTGCTTTGGGTGCGGGCTGCGCTCGTGGTGGACGCGGCGACGGTCGGGATCGGCCGGGTGCTTGCGTTGAACGGCGCGCTGCTCGTCGCGAGGCCGGTCGGCGCTTGCATACCGGTCGGACTCAGGGCCGCGGCGACGAGGGCTCCGGCGCCGAGCGCGGCCAGCAGTATGGTCGCAACGGGCAGCGGCCAGCGGCGCTTGCTCGTCGACCTGACAGGGACCCGTTCGTCGACGACGTCGAGCGTTGGCAGGATCGCGGTGTCGAAGGCGTCGCGTATGGAGCGCCGGGTCGGGTTGGTCGGGCCGGTCATGGGCGGACCCCGCTGCTCACGGGTCGACGGTCCGGCCCGGTGACATCGTCGGCACCCTCAACCGTCGGGGAGGTGCCGGCGACCGTCGCGATGACGGCGAACCCGCCTCGTCGTGCGACGGAGCGTCTGGCCTTCGCTACGAGGCCTTGATGGGGTCCGAAGAACCATGCGATGAGGAACGTGGCGGTGAGGATGAGGACGATGGTGCCGCCTGTGGGCAGGTCGTAGGACCACGACAGGTAGAGGCCGGCGAGGGCCGAGAGCCCGCCGATAACGGGAGCGAGGAGCATCATGATCCCCAGTCGGTCGGTGAGCAGGCGGGCGGTCGCGGCAGGCGTGATGAGCAGGGCGAGCACGAGGATGTTCCCGATGGTCTGCACCGAGATGACGACGGCAAGGGTGACGAGGACATAGAGCACGAGGTCGAGCCAGAACACCCCGACTCCGAGGGCTCGTGCGCTCTCGCGGTCGAGCGAGATGGCGACGAACTCCTTGTGCAGCAGGAAGGTCGCCGTGAGCACGATCAGGCCGGTGACGCCGACGACGTAGAGGTCGGATTCGGGGATGCCGGTGATCGAACCGAACAGGAACTGCTGCAGGGAGCCCGCATAGCCAGGCGCCTGAGAGATGATGACGATGCCCAGAGCGAAGGCGGCGACGAAGAAGATGCCGATGATGGAGTCCTCTTTGAGCCGCCTGTTCTGTGAGAACACCGCGATGAGCGCCGCGGTGAGGATGCCGGCAATGGTGCCGCCGAGCACGAGATTGCCTCCGACGACGAACGCCACGGCCAGACCGGGGAACACCGCGTGGGCGACGGCCTCCCCGATGAACGCCATGCCCCGCAGCACCACGTAGCAGCCGATGACGCCGCAGACGATCGAGGACATCACGGCGACAGCGAGGGCTTTGGGCAGGAAGGCGAGGTCGGGGTTGAACAGATCGGTGAGGAAGTCGAGAGGAGACATGGGTCACGCGGCTTTCAGGATGCGCAGCAGGGCACTGTCGGGTCCGACGCCGAAGGTCGCCATCCACACGGACGGGTCAACGGCGAGCTGAGACGGGATGCCTGCGGCAATCACGGTGCGGTTCAGCAGCGCGATCCGATCACAGGTGTAGAGGGCGCTGGCAAGATCATGGGTCGTCATCAGCACCGCCCGGCCCTCGCGGGCCAGCTCGGTGAACAGCTCCGAGAGCAACTCTTGGGTGGGCATGTCTAAGCCGGTGAACGGTTCGTCCAGCAGCAGGACCGCCGGTTCCAGGGCCAACGCGCGGGCGACGAGTACCCGTTGGCGTTGCCCGCCGGACAGTTGCCCGACCGGACGGTCGGCGAGTTCGGTCATCCGCACCCGTTCCAGGGCGTCGGCCACCGCCTGCCAGTCGGCCTCGCCGGGACGCTTCAGCAGCCCGAGGCGGCCGGTGAGCCCGGTCATCACGACGTTGGCGACCGAGATCGGGAACTCCCAGGCGAATTCGTGGCGTTGCGGCACGTACCCGATCGGGGTGCTGCCGGGACGGGCGGTGCGCCCGTCCACGAGCACCAGGCCGGTCGCTGGGCGCAGCAGCCCGAGGATGGTGCGCAGCAAGGTCGTCTTCCCGGCCCCGTTCGGGCCGATCAACCCTACGAGCTCCCCCCGGTCCACAACCAGGCTCGTGCTCTCGAGCACGAGTCGGCCGCCGAGCTCGACCGAGACATCGTCCACCGTGAGCACGCCCGGCGCGATCGTGCCCGTCATGGCCGGTCCTCGGCCTCGGTGCCGGAGGCGGGAGTCGGTGTGCGAGCGGCGAGCACGCGCCGTTTGGCACGGTTGCCGCGCACGATGACGACGATGAACCCGGCGATCAGGCCAGAGGCGACCAGAACGATCAGGCCGATCAGGACCGGCACGAGCGGGCCACTGGCCGGCGCGGACGCTGCCGCACTGCCGGAGGGTGCCGGGTCGTCCCCGGTCGGCGGTGCAGGGCTGGAGGCGTTCGGGCTCGCTCCGCTCCAGGTAGCGGCGAGAGCATCCTTCGGGGAGGTGGCGGTGCCGACGGCGAAGCGGATGACCTGCGTGTCGGACGCGGTGGACCCGTCCACGAGGTCGGCGGAGGCTTTCAGCTGGAGGAGGTAGACGCCGGGCCTGGTGAAGACCCAGTTCGCGTGGGTGTGCGTGTTCACATCCACCCACGCCGGCTGCGCCTCGGTCACACGCGAGTCGTACAACACCTGGGGTTCGCCGAAGGAGCCGGACTGGAGGTAGACGGTGACGACGCCCGGACCCTGCACACCGGTCATGGACAGCGTCATCCCGCGGTCGATGGTTCCCAGTACCTCGGGGTCCTGGGTATTCCAGCCCAGCCACACCACTTCGGGGTTCTGCGTCTGCGGGACCACCCACACCGGTGAACCGGGATCGACGCCGAGGAAGGCATAGGCGGGATCGTCGGGCACGGTCAGCTTCGATTCGTCGAAGACGTGCAGCACGGTCTCGTCCGGGTAGCGCCAGACGCTGGTCGCGTTTGCGTCGGCGCGGGCGACGTCGTCGTGGATGAGGAACCGCCACGTCCCGTTGTCGTACTTGGGTCCCATGTCCACGTGTCCGGCGTCCAGGACGCGTTGACCGTGCACGATCGCCAGCTCGTCCAGGGTCTGATTGAGGTTCGGGTCGTCGCCGTCTACAGCCCACGCTGGCGTGGCGACCGTGGCGGCGGCAAGCACGATCGTGCCGGCAAGCGCGATCGTGCCGGCAAGCGCGATCGTGCCGGCAAGCTGAGTGCGGATTGCCCACCCGGTTCTGGAGCTTGTTCTTCGGCTGAGGCTATGCATTGGTGGGTGTTCTTTCTGTCGTTCGGTCGTGGTGGCGGTGCCGGTCAGGGGGTCAGGGGGTCAGGCAGTCGCTCAAGGAGTCGGCGTTGAACCGCATCATCTGCACGTAGTCGGTGACCTCGCCGTCGAAGGTGTCGCCGTAGATCGGGCACACGGCGACGTCCTGTTCGTGGGCGATCTCGGTGAGGGTGGAGGCACGGGTGGTGAGGTTCGGTTCTAGGAAGACTGCGGGCACACCGAGGGTGCGGATGGTCTCGGTGAGTTTCCTGCGGTCGGCCAGCGACGGTTCGGTGGCTGGGTTCGGGGTGACGAACCCGGCGATCTGCACGTGGTAGGCGTCCGCGAGGTAGCCGAAGGCGTCGTGGGTGGTGACGAGGTACCGCCTGGCCTCCGGGATGCCGGCGATCGTGTCGCGTACGTACGCATCGAGCTTGTCGAGCTCGGCCAGGTAAGCGTCCGCGTTGACCCGGTACTCCCGTGCCCCGGCAGGGTCGGCGCCGATGAGGGTGTCGCGGATCAGGTTCACGTAGGCCATGGCGTTGCGCACGTTCTGCCACAGGTGCGGGTCGATTTCGCCGTGCACATGCTTGCCCAGCACCGCCTGCGCGAGCTGGTACACCCGTTCACCCGCGCGGCCGAGGAAGGTGAACTGGCTGCCCGCGGGGATCTCGGCCAGTGCCTTGCTCGGTACCTCGATCACCACCTCATTCGCTTGGTACCGCTGCTGGGCGTGCTCGCCACCGCCGGCCGGATCGTACATCACGTCGAGCTCACCGGCTTCCAGGTTCGCCGTCAGATCGGCGTGGCCCTCGTTCAGCACCACGGCGTCCGGGATGCCCGCCTCTGCCGGGTTGACCCCGACAGCGAAGGTGAAGGTCGCCTCTTCCAGGTCGACCGGGCGGGAGGTAGCGTCCACCTGTACCCGGGCTTGGAGAGCGACCGTGTAGATGCCGGGCGCGGTGAACGCCCAAGACAGGTGCGTGTGTGCGTCAACCGGGAGGGTCATCGTGTCGTTCTTGTACCCGTCAGCTGGGTTGAAGCCGTCGGAGGAATCGAAATACACGTCCGTATCGCCGAACGTTCCGGTCAGATAGGCATACACCTTGCCCGGTCCCGTCACGTTGGTGGCGGAGAGCAGCACGTCTGAGGTACGGGATGCCCCGTACTGGGCGCCGTCGCCATGGGCGCGCAAGCCCAGCCAGACAGTGTCGAGGTTCACGTTCTCCACGAGCGGGATGATCTCGGCCGCGTACTTGACGGCTTCCTCGGCGAGGGACACGTTCACCGCGGAGCCGCGCAGGTTGGAGTCCAGGGTCTTGATGACGTTGTGTTCCTCCAGCAGGGCGTAGTTGCTGAACGCGATATCCGCGTAGACCACGTTGCGGGCATCCCGTAGGGACGGTTCGTAGCTGTGCGGGTCGCCGCCGTCCGGCACCAGGGAGGCGACCCGGACGCGGTCTCCTCCGACGTGTTCGACCAGGTCGCGCAGCAGTCCGGTGGTGGTCACCACCTGGAGCCGGTCGCTGTCGGCAGCCAGCGCCGGCTTGGTCGCGCACCCTGACAACAGGATCGCCCCGGTCAGGAGGAGGCCCATCGCCGGAAGCAGACGGTGGCGGCAACGACGGTTCACGGGTCGACTTCGTCGATGCGACGTACCAGGGCTGTGCCGGGAAATCCGCGCTCGGCGCGAAGGCCCACCTGCGAAAGCTCTGCGTTCAGCGTGGCCAGCGGCAATGCCTCCCAGTCCCCGGCGAAGCGCTCCGACCGTAGCACCTGGTCGCCGTCGAGCACTGTGTACTCGCTCACGTAGCGGTGAGTCTCGGATGACGGCAGGTAGCGGGCGATGTAGCGATAGTCGCCGATCCGCCGCTCTTGCACCAGCTCCGCTTCCGGCTCGGCCGGGTCGCGTCCTGGCTCGATCGTGATGATCCCGCACGCTCGCGGCCTCAGTATTTTGGCGAGGTGCCGGAAGGTGGCCTCGCGGTCGTCAGCGGAGAGGTGACCGAGCATGTGCGCGCACACGAACCCCGCGAACGGTGCCTTCATCGTCTCGAGCGCGTCGGGGAGTCTGCCGGCGATGATGCTCACCCGGCTGGCCAGTGCCGGATCGTCGGCGATGCGCGCGGTGAGGACCGCCCGCATTACGTGGGAGGGCTCGACGGCGACGATCCGCGCCGCCGTGCAGGCGGCGAGAATGCGGGAGCCGATCCCGGTTCCCGCGCCGAGGTCGAGAATCCGCTCCGAGACGCCGACTCTGGAAAAGGCATCGGCCAAGGCGGGGCGTATCCGGTTCCACGGCCCGTCCATGAACAGGTCGTGGAACTCGGCCAGCTCCTCGTAGTGATCCCTCACGATCGGACCTCTCGGTCTAGCCCGACCTCCCGCGGTCGGCGTCGCCACCACAACACCCCAGCACCGGCCGCACCTGCCAGCAGCAGCATGCCGAGGATCGACAGCAGCAGGGGTACAGGGTCGCCCTGTGAGAGCGCGGTGAATGGATCGGTGAAACCGGTGTCCCTGGTAGTCGACTGTCCGGGCAGCACCTTGCGGGCGGCGTCGGCCGCTTCGGCCGCAGCCTGTTCGGCTGCCTGAAGTGGGGCCGCTCGGTCGCCGTCCCGCAGCACGGCGTTGGAGACGGTGCCGCAGCCGGATCCCGATCGCGCGGCGGAGGCAGGATCGACGTTCCCGACCGCGATGGTCAGTGTCTCGGTGTCGCTGCTGCGCTGCCCGTTGGCCAGTGTGAGGGTTTGAGTCATCTCCAGTCGGTAGATGCCCTCAGCGCTGAATGCCCAGTTGGCATGCGCGTGCACGCCGAGCGGGATGCTGTAACTGGACCCGCCACCGTTCAGCATCATCGACTGCACCCCGCCGAACACACCCGATTGGTACACCTTCACGCTGCCTGGCCCGTTCACCGAATTCAGCGTCCAGGACACCTCACTGCGAGCGTTGCCGGCGTTCAGCGCCTCACTGTTCCAGCCCAGCCAGATCAGCTCCGGGTTCTGCGTCTGCGGCACCTGCCAAACGCTCGACCCGGCCGGCCCCACTGCTCCATACCCGGAGGGCAGGGTGATCCCGCTGGAGGGTTTCAGCCAGAGGATGACACCATCCGGCTCCCGGTAGACTTTCGTGCCGGAGGAGTCGTCCCCGACGAGGGACTCCAGCTTCCCGTCGACGATCCGTGACGCGTAGTCGACGTGCCCGGAGGAGAGTATGGTCGCCCCGGCCACGCACTGGGTCGCGGCCACGTTCCGCGGCGACGTCTGATCCGGCGGTGTCGGTGTGGGTCCTGGCGGGGTTCTCGGGGCGGCGACGACACTGAGGCCGTCCCATCCGATCAACCCACCGGCTTGCTCCTTCACTGCGATCTGATGGGCGCCGAGTGCCGCGTCAGCGGGCAGACGCACCTGGATGGCACCGGAGGAGCCCACCTGGCTCCAGCCGAGCCAGGTCGGCGACGAGTAGAACCAGGGAGACACCCACCGTCCCGCATAAGCCTTCCCGAGTTGCACGGTCACCAGTTGCCCGGCGGTGAACCCGTTCTCCCCGCCGAGCACCTGCACGGAACCGGCCGCCGCATCGGTGAGCTGATCCACCGGAGTAGGCGTGCTGTCGACAGTGGCCGGCTTCCCCGGCGCTTCCGTGAAGCACTGGCCGGGATCGACACTCTTGACTTCGACACGACCCACAGCAACCGCGAGTGTGAACGCGTCTGTGACCGCCTGCCCGGAACTCAATGTCGTGGCCCGCTCGAAGGCGAGGCAGTAGACGCCTTCAGCGGAGAACGCCCACGAACCATGCGCATGGGTGTGCTTGGGCACGGTGGTGGTGTCCGCAGCGGTGACGCCGTCGCGGGTGTTGAACAGTAGCTTCGGTTTCCCGGTGATGCCGCTCTGGAACAGGGCGAACTCTCCCGGCCCGGCAGCATCGGTGAGCGTCCACCGGAACGCGTCACGGGTTGCCGTGTCGGCGATCGACTCGGTCGACCAGCCCGGCCAGAGCAGCCGGTCGTCCTGTGTCTCGGGCAGGATCCAACTCGCGGACCCGGCAGCACCGAGGAACGCGAACTCCGGCAGGTCGGGCACGGTCGCCTTCGCGGACGGAGCCACTTGCAGCACGGTCTTGGCCGGATCACGCCAAACCGGCTCGTCCGAAACGGTCGTGTCCTTGATCCTGGTATCCAGGCTCTCCCCTGACAGGACCGAGGCAACATCGACGTGTCCCCGATTCAGGATGGTCGCCCCGGAATCGGTCAGAGCCCCGTTCGGGACGTCCCACACGACCGGGCCCGGGTCCACCGGGTCCGGTCCACCCGGGTCGGTTCCGCTGCCGCCTCGGGCACAGGGGGTCACCGTGTCCGTCGGGACGCCGACCGCGTAGGTCAGTGTCTTCGTCGTCGAGACGGTGTTGCCTGTGGTCATGGTCGCCGACCAGGTGATCGGGACGCAGTAGATTCCGGGTGCCTGGAATACGGGGGTGTTGTCTCCCAGGAACTGCGGCCAGAGCGCGTAACTGCGCGATTGGCCATCCCGGGTGCCGAAGGAGCTATCCCTGTAGGAGTTTGCCCTGTAATACTCGTAGCTGATCGCTCCGGGCCCGTCGACCTCGCCCACCCGCACGCTGAGATCACCCTGTGTCGTCCCTGCCGGTATGGACAGGCCGGACTGCAGGAATCTGCTACTCCTGTTGCGCCAGGCGTCTCCGTTGTCGGCGAATCCGCCGATCACCAAGGCTTCCGGGTCGTGCCTGCTTCTCGCGGCCGGCCGGCCGAGCCGCTCGGTGGCGACATCGAGTTGCCCGTCGCTGATGAACGGGGTGAAGGCGATGCGATCATCCGCACCCACCACATAGGGGTTGGCGTCGATCGTGTGCGGGTCGATCGGGGCGCGGGGGACGGCAGGACCGTCCGGGTTGGTGCGCGCGCAGGGTTGCACGGTGTGCAGATCGACGGAGTTGCCGATCGCGACGGTGAGCTGATCGCGGACCACCGCGTCGGCACCGGTGCTGGTGTCGCGGGCGCGGATCTCGAAGTTCAGGCAGTACACGCCCTCCTTCGTGAACGCCCAGTCTAGATGCTGGTGGCTGTTCGGCCCCTCGAAGGTGGCCGGCAGATTCGCGGAACTGACTCGGTAGGCCGGCATCGCGAAGGCGCCGCCCTCGGGACCGGAGTAGCCGACGAGCGTCCACGCAGTCTTGCGGTCTCTCCACGGTTGCAGTGGCAGACCCTCAACGGTCAGCCCCACCCACGGTGTGGAGTCAATGAATGCCGGGTCGGCAGAGAGCCCGTAATACGGGGTGCCGGGCGCGCCGATGAGACTGTAGTCCGGGCCATCCGGCCGGTTCTCCGGCACGGTGAAGGCGATATCCCGGCCACGGCCGACCCACACCGAGTCTCTGACCGAGGGAAACTCGGCCGGGTTGTGCACGCTGCCGGTGTGCAGTTGCAGGGTGCCGTCGACGAAGACCGGGCCGATGTCCAGGTGCCCCTTATGGAACCAGGTGACGGTTGGGTCGAGGTCTTTGTAGAGATCCTCTCTGGGATCGGTCGACCCGTCCCCGCCGGTGCCCTGTGCGCAAGGGGTGATGGCACTCGGATCGACGCCGACCGCGAACGTCAACGTCGAGTACCCGATCGTGGGAACTGTGCTGCCCGTAAAGGTCCCGCGGGATTCCACTGTCATGCAGTACCGGCCTGGTGCCGTGAACGCGAGCCCCAGTGCACTGTAGGGAGTGGCGAAGGGGGAATAGCCACCGTCGACCCCCGGTGCCCCGATCGAGTCGTTGCGTCCATCGGGACGGGAGTCCCATTGCGCGGCAACCGATCCAGATGCGATCCTGTCGTCGCTGTCAGTCTCGTAGCTGGCGGTGTATCCGCCATCGGGCGTCTCGCTGGCCACGAGCTTGAGCGTGTAGGCGCCGTCGACGAGTTCTTCGGCATTCGTGTCATCCGCCCAGGGCGCGAGCGCCAGCGGAAGTCTCGGGTCGGTGACCGGGGCGTATGTCATCGCGCCCGCCGTGCGCCACAGCCGGGTCCCCGGTGCGGCGACCTTGCTCCAGAGCTGACGGTGCACTTCGTCCATATTGCTCGCCGGCCAGGCCTCATCCCGGGTCGGAACCGAGAATACGGTGGCGGCGGGCGTGTAGCTGGTGGTGCGCCCGCCTGCCACCCGGTTCAGGTCCAGGGCAATGGAGCCGTCGTCGGTGGGCTTGGGAGAAAGGTGCACGAGGCCGGCGTCGATGACGCTGGTGCCCTCGTCCGTGGTCGGCGTCGGGGCCGGGTCATAGGGGGCGGTCGCGGCCGGTTGCGGGCAGGGCTCGACCGTGGCCACGTCGAGGCCGACGGCGAAGGTCAGGGCGGCTTGGTCGTGGGCGATCTGCCCGGTCTTGGCGTCGAGCATCTCGCTGTCGACGGTGACGCAGTACCTGCCCGGCGCCGTGAACGCGAACCCCAGCGGCTCGGCCTCGCCGGGCGCGTTTGCATCGGGCTGCAGCGTCACCCGGGCCGACGCGGCCCCGAGCTGTCCGGAATGCCAACGCCGATACGGTTGCCCGCCATCGGTGCGGAAGGTGGTGAAGGCGCCACCGTCGGGAACGAGAGCATCCGCGACACTCATGAACAACTCGCTGCCGCGATCGGCGGACACACCGTGCGCGTCGGTACGGAGGAGAAGCTTGTTCGCGGCGCCCGAATCGGCCTGCCCCTGGGTGCGCCACACCGGCCCGTGCGAGGGGATCAGCAGATCCCAGTTCCGGTACTCCGAACTTCCGGCATCAAGACCGGTGCCGGGCCATGGCTCCGACTCCGGCACCGAGAGCACCACCCCGGCCGGATCGAACGATGCTCCGTCCCCGCCGACCAGTCGTAGCAGCAGGTTATCTACCGCCCACTGATTCGACACGTTCACCGTGCCGGCCTCCAGTACTGTCACCTCCGGCGCCGAAACCGGCGCGGAAACCGGCGCGGCAGGCGGGGCCGGAGGGGGCGCCGGTTCGCCGGTCGCATTCGACGAGTCGCTTTCCGGGGTGGCCGCACTGGCATCGTCGGCTGGATCCTCACGAGGGCCCGCGGGTGCCGGTTCGGCTGCGACCTGGAAGCGGTAGCGGGTCTCCGCAGCCTCGGCCGTCACAGTGGGCTGGCCGGGCAGAGAGTAGGACACCGTGGCCCGGATCGAGAGCTCGTAGTCGCCCGGCACCGTGAAACTCCAGTCCAGGGCGATGTTCTCAGGTCCAGCTTCGAGCACCCGCGATGCCGGCTCTGATGGTCCCCAGAGCCGGGCCGGCTTCGCATCGGCAACGGCAGCGTGCACCGCCCCGCCGTCCGGGGTCACGGCCGACACGATCTCCAGCCGGGAACCGAGCACCGAGGCGTCTGAAGGCAAGCCACTGGTATCCACCGCGAGCATCGACCGGGCCGCGCCCCCTGACGCCACCGTGAACACTGGGTCCGTCGGGTCCGTCGTCCCACTCGATGCCGTCGTGAGGGTCGTCGTCTCGGGGGTCACGAGGATCCTGGGCAGGACGGCGCCGTCGAGCGCGGTCGTCGTCTCGGCGGAAGCGGGTGCAGCCGTCCCACCCACAAGGGCGAGAACGACCGCCACGGTGACAACGAGCCTCGCTGGTCTCGACACGGCGGATTGGAGCCTCATAGCATCCATGCTTTCCAGGGACAAGAACTCGTCCCGCTCGGGTGTGACGCATCATCCAGACTGATAATGATACGCATTATCAATAATGTATCGGAGTGACCCGGTTGTGACAAAGCCGGGCCTGTCCGCACGAGCCGGACCCCGCTGGGGGTTAGAACGTGAACAGTATGGTGTTTGTCTTACCGGTGGACCTGAGTCCGGGGCCGGTGACCTTCACCCCGATCTGCGCTTGCCTGGCGGACGATCGCCGCCGCCCCGGCGACAATCGAGCCTGCAATGGTGCGCCGACCAGTGGCGCGCTGTGTAGTGCTGATATTCGCGTGCAGTTTCTCACTTCTGTGGTCCGCTTCCCGGCAATCGCCCACGATGGGCGCAATAGCAAGCTGCGGTGCGCGTCTGAGGTCGACTCAACGACGAGATCCGCGGCAATCGGCGTACGACTGCCTACCTGGCTCGCTCTCTGCGCCCGCCTCGAAACCCTTAGTGAGCCGATGAGCGGGGGTGCCTAGCTGCGGACCATGCTCACGACATGCCTGTGCGCTCTTTCGATCGAAACCCGATCCCGGCAACGCGGGGTCCGCCTCCTGAAAGGCGGGCCCCGCTGCTGGAGCTAGAACGTGAACAGCACGGTGTTCGTCTTGCCCGAAGACCCAAGCCCCGCGCCGGTGACCTTGACGCCGATCTGCGCCTGCGACGCCGAACTCGTGAAAGACCAGGTGAAGTGCTCATGCACATCCGTGGTCGTTCCGGCCGGAAGGGTCAGGGTGTGGGTGTAGTCGCCGGTCGCGGTGTTGATGTAGACAACCGCGGGGTTCGTCGGATTAGTGACCTTGACGCTGGTCCCCGCCGGGACGCCCGTCAGCTGGATCGTGTAGGTCCGATTAACGCTCGGCGAGGCGAAGCCGGCGTCGATACGGATGCCGCCGCCGCCCACCGGGGTCGTCGATGTCGCGTCGTTGCCGTCGATGACCTTCCCCGAGCCGACCGCGAACCAGCCGGCCGGTGCGTCCACATCACGGTAGTCGCCGATGGCGTGATCGTAGTTGACGACCTCGAGCGGCAACTTGTCCACCGCGACCAGGTCCCATTCCCCGGTCTGCGCGCCGGTGACGATGGTCGCCGCGTTGGCGACCCCCGCGCCGGACAGCGCAAGTGCGATCGCCGCCGCCCCGGCGGCAATCGAGCCTGCAATGGTGCGCCGACCAGTGGCGCGCTGTGTAGTGGTGATACTCATGTGACTCCTCATTTCGACATTGTGTTTGAGCGCTCACCGACGATCACACGACAGCATCCAGTCGCTATGCATATCGGCGAGCTCGACTCGGCGACGCGAACCGCCGCCACGGGAGGGGTATTCGCCCACCCGATCCACTCTCTAAGCTCACCTCGAGGCCCTGCGTGGGTCGGTGAGCAGGCCCACTTTTATTGATAACCATTCTCAATAACACTGTACCGCTATATGCTATCGATCGCTACCCATGGTGCAAGACGACGCGTCATACGCTAGGCATCGTGATCGGAGAGCATGGGGGCACAGAGTGCGGGACAGCGTGGACGAGTCGCCGACGCTCGACCGTGTGTCATTCGAGCTCGAGTTCAGCGACGACTTCCCCGGTCCATCGCTCGATGCGACACGCTGGGTGAGATCACTATCTGCCGCACCGGACCAGACCCGAACGGTCGGCTGCGTGTTACGACTTCGACCATCACGGACCGCGGTTTCGGATCGATGTCGATCAGCCCAACTGGCGTGACGAGGACGGTGGCATGCGGGTGTCGCACGTCGGCGAAGACCGGGATGGCGGAGAGTATCCGAAGACGGCCTTCGTCCAAAGCGTGCACGGCTACCGACCTCGCCCATCCGGGCGAGCAGCCGCACGCTGATCGAGTCCGAATGCGACTCGAGGGCCGACCCACGCGCACCCCTCTGTCGATCGTGAGACGCTCTGCGCAACGGGCGGCGTTCGGCCACGAGCTCCATCGTCCCGTGCCCTGTGGCGTCCGAGATGAGTATCTTTGCGATCCGCTTGCGCTCGATCGCGTCGTCGGGCCTCATACTAAGGGGAGAGCATCAGCGCGATGGCGGGTGGCGTGAGAAGATTGCGATCTTCCACCTGGGGAGGAGGAACGTCCCATGTTCATGTTCGAGCACGAACTGAGGATCTTGTTGTCGGCGATTCGGGGCGGCGGATCGGCCCATGTTTCTGCTCAGGGCGGTCTCGGCAGCACGACGCTTCTCCGTGCTCTGCATGCCCAGCTGGAAAGCGAGGGATACACCGTGATGGCGGCGTTCTGCGCTCCGTATACCTCCACGATCAATCACTTCCCCTTCCACCAGGCGAACATGAGCCCTGGGGCTCAGAACGTCTCCACTCTGATCGATGCGGTCTCCGCGGAATTGGCGGGGAAACAGCTGCGGGCCATCGTCATCGATGCCATCGAGTACATCGATCAGGGCAGCCTGAGCGTGCTGCAGGCGGCAGCCCAGCGCACGGACACCCCGGTGGTGTTCAGCCGTTCGAGAAGCCTGGGGTCGTTGATTCGGGCCGGGGTACGCTATTCCCGTTACCCCGGGCAGCGGGTGGAACTGCGTCCGCTCGACTTCGTCGGAGTCGCGTCTCTCGTGCAAGACCGGCTCGGGCATCTTCCCGATTCTGAGGTCATCTCGCGGGTCTTCGCCAAGTCTGGTGGCATCACCGGACTGGCCCTGGCGATTGTCGACGGGGCGCGGACGAGCGGACTCATCGAACTCGTGGACGACCGCTGGGTGATGACCGGTCGCAACCTCTGGAACTCTTCGATCGATGCCTGGCTTGAGGCGAGGCTCTCCTTGCTGAGAGTCGACGAGCTCGATGCGCTCGAGCACCTCGCCCTCGCTCATGCGAACCCGCAGCACGGGATATGCACGAAACTCGATCAGGCCACCCTGAAAGATCTGGAGGGTCGAGGTTTCCTGTCCGTGATCACGCGGGCCGGCGATCGCACCCTAGCGCTGCATCCACCGGCACTCACCGACTACTTCCGCTCGTCGGAGGGTAGCGGTATCGCGAGACTCACCCTCGAGGACGATGCCGTCGACGGCCTGGAGACCGTGCTGTCGTCCGAGGACGACATCGCGCTCTCCGTCCGAACGTTCCGGGATCGTCTCGAGCGGGTCGTCCTCGACGGAGCACGCGCCTGGGAGGCGGAGCTCAGCGTCCAGACCGCCCTTCCGTACCTCCAGAGCTTGTTCCATGCGTCACGCACAGACCGGAGCATTCGTGCGATCTTCGAGCGCACACCTCTTTCGACGGCGGCGTCCGCCGAGGAGGCGTTCGACTTCCTCTTCCTCCGGCTGCTCTGGGCGGGCGGCCTGAACGCGGCCAATCCCCATGATCCTCTGCCCTTCGAAGGTCTCGTGGAGCTGTACCCTGCCTGGCGAGACACGGTAGACATCTTCAGCGAGGTGATGCTTCTCGGGCCAGAACCGGTCGCTCACCGATTCGACAGCGAATCGATCGTGACGATTCCCGGCGGCGCGCTCTGTGTCGCGACATTCGCGTACGCGAACCTGGTTGCTGGCGACTTTGCCATCGCGAAGCACTGGGTGGAGCGCATTCCCGAGTCTTCGATGCTCGTCGTGCAACGTTTTCGCGGATTCGTCGAATCGCTCGTGGAGATCGCAGCGGGCGACAGCCGCCGCGCGCTCGAATCGAGCAATGCGGCGCTCGCCACAGCGCAGGACCAGCTCGATCACTGCGGTGTCCTGCTGCATTCGTACGTCGTCGTGCTCTCCCTGCTCGGGCAAGCCCGATGGCACGAGGCTGCTGAGGTCGTGGACAGGGTTCTGGCGTTCGGTCCATCCAGCGGAATCAATCGCGGCCTGTATCGGACGTTCCTCTACATGGGTTCCTTCATCAATCTGCGATTCGACCAGCCACGTCTGGCTCACCTCTTCGACGTCGAGGCGCAGAGTCTCATCGTGCGTGACGAGACGCTTCCGGGAATGCAGGGGGACTTCGGGGTCATCATCCGCCAGCTCATCGACGGTGATCCGGCCGGCGGGATGCAGTCGTTGCGCACCCTCGTGACCCGACTGATTCAGCAAGGCAATCTCTTCGCAGCACTCATGACGCTGCGCATCGGTTTGTCCGTGTGGCCGGAGAAGAGCACCATCGCGCTCTTCGAAGAGGTCTCCGCCCGGGTGCATGGCCGAGCGCCTCGTCGCTTCCTGGAGCTGGTGAAGGCATCGTTCGACGACCCCAACAAGCTCATCGACCTGTCGAGCGCCTTCCCCGTCGACCAGAACACGCCGCTGGCGGCACTCGTGCTCGCGGCGCGCGCCCGGATGGAACGCGGCACGACCTCGGTGCTGTCCGAAGCGATCGATGTGGCAGTGCAGAACATCCAAAGGCTTCTCGTGTGGCGCGACGAAGACGCGCACAAACGTGTGACTCCCAAGGTGGGCAACTCCGTCCCGCTGTCGGAGCGGGAGACCGAAATCGCTCTTCTCGCACTCAATAACTCCAACGCGGTCATCGCCTCCCGGCTCAGCCTGAGTGTGCGAACGGTCGAGAATCACATCCACAATGCTTTGAAGAAGACAGGAGCCACCACGAGACAGGAGTTGTTCCGGGCACTGAACTCCTGAGTCTTGCGTTCGCGAGAGCCGATGGTCGTCGAATCGTGCGCGTCTTCGCCCGTGTGCCTCGGGTTCGGCATCGGGCGCGAGACCATTCCACCCGGGCACACTGGCACCGGCTCGCCTAATCTCGAAATCGGTGTACTCAGTTGCGTACACATCTTCACGGATAGAGGCACTCAACAGTCTTTCTGCGGGCTTTCCTGGGATAGGCCGATCCACGGCCAAACCTGAAGGAGTGAAATATGTCAAACACCACCATCGAGACCCAGCCCGATGAGGACCGTCGCAAGGGGCGCAAACGCGCTTTTATCGCGCTCGGATCGCTCCTCGCGGTCGGAACGCTCGCAACGAGCGCATTTTTCACCGACTTCGCCCTTCTCGATCTCAATGGCAGCGGGGGTTTCGGCGACCAGAGCAGCCTCTACAACATCCAGGTCTCCTCGGGGCAGGAGAAAAAGGTCGGCGATGTGAAGTCGTGGATCGAGGCGAACCCGGACTCAGCAGCCATCGCCAATATTCCCGGCGCCTCCAGCCTGCTGCCCGGCGGATCCGTCGTCGTGACGATCCCGGTGCAGAACACCTCCACGAAGTGGGGATCGACCCTCAGCGTAAAGTTCAAGAACACGACCGTGGTTGACGGTGTCACTGCCGCACAGAAGGCACGTAACGAGGCATACATGGGACTCATCACCCTCGATATCGCCGTGGTCGACGATGCGTCGAAAACCCCGGACGCCACCGCCTGGACGAAGAAGGCACTGACTGTTCCGATCACGACCGGTGAGACGAGCACTGTCGATCTGGGCAACCTCGCCGCCAACAATGGCGGCAAGGTGATCTATGTGAAGGTCAACCTCAACAATGGGACCACCCAAGACAAAACGGATGCAGCCAATGGCGGGACGGCTTCGCTTCAGGCGGTCGTCAGCGGCACCTCCGTCGCCCCCTGACCTTGCAGGAGACGTCTGAGCGTTCCGGCAAGCCGCCGCACCGCACCGGCCGCAAGCGGGTGCTCCTTTCGGCGGCACTGGTCATCGCCGTCGGAACGACCAGCACTGCGGCCTCGATCTGGATCGGCCACGACACGACGGTCATCTTCGCGGCACAGGGATCGGACGCGTTTTCGATATCGATCGCTGCATCCCCTGAAGCCGATTGGCGGCCTGCGGAATCGGACTGGCAGCCGCAGCCCGTCGGGTCGGATCGGCGGACCGGATCGGATCATGAGGTGATCCTGCCTCTGACCGAGGATGGCCAGTCATTCGATCTGCAGGCCGGTACCAGCAAGACCGTGTATGTCTTCGTGCGAAACTCCAGCCCGGAGCTGACAGGTGACCTCGACCTGATGGTACAGCCGCCCGCGCAGAGCACGGTGAGCGACGGTCTCTTCGACCAGCTCGCGTTCAACGCGGCTCTGGACTCGGGGCAGGTCGTGCTCGACGGGCACGGCCGGTCGACCGGCTCGCTCGGCACCCTGACGTCTGGGGAGGTCCGGCGTCTGACGCTGACCGTCACTCTTCCTCTTGGAACCCACAGCGAGTACCTTGATCGCACGACCGGCGTGACGCTGCGTTTCGACGCGGCGAACCGCTGACTCACGACATCCACTAGAACAAGCAAAGGAGGGGTGCATGTCCAGCCGAATCCCTTCGCACCGCCGTCGACGGCCGCTCTTCGCGGTCGTCGCGGTGGGTGCGATCGCACTGGCCGCACTTCCGGTGGCAGCAACCTGGGCGGCGTTCACCGACGGTGTCACCGCATCCAGCAGCCAAAGCGGTGCGGTCGACGTGGCACAGGACGCCGTCGGTGCGCAGCAGTACGCTGATCGCACCACGCCGCGGATCGTCGCAGGCGGAACCCCGGGCAGTGTCGCGCCGATCGCGTACCTCTCTACAGCACCGTCGAGTGACCCAGGCGTCGCTACAGCCGCGTTCGCGGTCGATGTCTATCTCACCTCGTCATCCAGGGATGTGGCGCTCAGCGCCACGTTCTACGACCCTTCCGGCTCGGCGGCAGCGTTCGGCTGGCTGGTGTTCGGTGTCTATGTCGGTGACAAGAGTGTGCTGCCCGGTGGGGTCCCGCTCAGTGCGGAGGGCATCGCGGCGCTCGGCGGCGGAACGGGGGTAGCGCTGCCGGTCCCGGCGGTTGACGAGGCCGTGACGGTCACCGTCAAGGCCTGGCTCGCGCCCGGCGCTCCGCCCGCCGCCTTCGGTGTCTCGGTCGAGCCGGGTGTAGCCGTGACCGCCGAGACCGTCGGCGGGCGCACGGTCACCGCAAAGGAGACCATCGGATGAACCGTTCCCACCTGTCTCGCTTGGCGGGTTTGGTTGCCGCCGTGATCGGTGCGTCGATCGCGATCACCGCGATCGTACCCGCGAGCGCGGTCACGTCGAACGAGTCGCGTGTGCAACTGCGCGTCCCGGCACCGGGTCATTCCGTGTCATGGGAGGTGACGAGCCCCGCAGACACCCACGCCCGGCGCATTGTCCTCTCGCTCGCCGATTCCTCCGGAGCGGCTCTCCAAGGTGCGGACTCCCTGCGCTTCATACTGCGGGATTCCCATGGCATCACGTTCTTCAACGGCGGAACGGTTGAGCAACTCCGCGCCGAGCGTTTCGATCTCGGCGAATTTTCCGCCGGCGAAGAACTGCGCGTCGAGGCACGAGCCGTCCTCCCCGAAACCGCCGGCAACGAATACCGCACGGCGCAGGCGAGTCTGGCTTTCCGCGTCGACGCGGAGCAGAATGAACAAGGCGGCATCCTCGCCTTCACGGGCCTCGACGTCTCCGGAATGCTCGCGCTCGCCCTGAGCTTCATCGTCGGCGCGATCCTGCTCCTGCTCGTAGGACGTCGACGGAACATCGAGAAAGAGGGTGAGCACAATGCGGCATCGTAAACCTCCCCGCCCTCGTCGGCGCTTCTCTCGCGCCGTCACCCTGACCGCGCTCGTCGCCATCTGCACGGGCGTCCTGGTTGCGACGGCCGTTACGAGCTGGGCCATGTTCACAGACAGCGCCAGGGTCGACACCACCTTTGCCGGCGCGTTCACCGTTGGCCTGCGCGACTCCACGAACACCGTGCGCCAGGCGAGTGACAAGACCGTGCGCTACACCTTCACAGACACGGGAGACCTGGTGCCCGGGAACACCGTCGTGCTCACACTCGCCCCGTTCAACGACTCGCGTGCGACAAAGGGGCAACTCGGGCTCACGCTCTCGGGAGCCGGGTCGCTCGCCCCCTACCTTCGCTACAGCGTGGCGATGGACGATCGTGGGACGGTCACGAAGCTTCTGGGGGATCCGGACGACCCGAGCAAGGGCATCTCATCGCCTGCTGGCGGCCTCAGCGCAGACCTCGGCGCGGTGGATGCCGCGGGGAAGGTGCTGAAGAATGGCGATGCCTGGCCGTCCTCTGCCGATGCCAGCCTCCGCACTCTGACGATCTCGGTCCACCTCGCCGACGACGCGGCGCTCCGTGGCCTGTCGTCCGGCACGGCGGCCGTCACCATCCACATCACCGGAAAGAGCGTCAGCCAATGACGAGACACAGCGACCACCGTGCCCTTCTCGCACTCGTCGGCGCCGTGGCCGCCTGCGCCATCGGGGCCGCAACCGTGCTCACCGCCGCAGGTTTCATGGACTCGACCTTCGCCGGGGCGAAACTCTCGACCGAGACCGCCTCGCTGACCATCGCGCCCGTGCCCTACGATCAGACGTTCGGTTCGGTCCTCTACCTGAACGAGGCAGGCGAGGTATACCTCGGCGGAAATCGGGCCGCGGGCGACGGCGCCGGCTCGATCGCCACTGCCGCAAGCGCTGCTCCGACGAAAGTGGCCTTCCCTTCGGATGTGCGCATCGTCAACGCGATCGGCAGCACCAACGATTTCGACCGCAACAGCCGCACCTTCACCTCGTACATGGCATTGGACAGTCACGGGAAGGTGTGGACCTGGGGCAAGCCGTGGAACACCACGGACTACCTTGGGCGCGGTAAGGTCAGCGACCAGCAGGCGGCGACGCCCGGCGTGGTCTCCCAAACTCAGGACGGCGGCGCTCTTCCAGCGATCGTCAGCATCCGGCGAATCGAGAATCAGTTCATCGCTCTCGACAATGACGGCACGATGTGGGCGTGGGGTCTGGGCAACGAGAACCTGCCCATCGTCGGCCCTGACAAGAAGAGCTACGCCTACCCGATCAAAGCGAACTCCACGACGGCGAAACACGGATACAACGTTCGGTGCGATTCCGGTCCAGACGCGTTGGGCACCGTGAAATGGCGCTCGATCTGGAGCGGTACCAATGTCGACGGCGCCGTCGCCCAGAACGGCTTGATCTACACCTGGGGCCTGGACAACGCCGATGCTCTCACCGGCGCAGGATCGAACGACACCTGCCCGACGATCAGCGAGGGCCTGAACCGGGCCTTGTTCCAGAAGTACCCGACCCTCTACCTGACCGCGTCGAGCGCGAGCTATGACGAGCAGGTGCTGACCACGGAGGAGGCGCGGCATCAGAGATACCTCGACATCGTCACGGCGATGAAGGATAAGACTCTAAAGGCTTGTGCTGGAGTGAGCACCGGCATCGTCATCGACGATTCGGGATGTCCGGTCCGCCAGCTCGTGTTCTCGGCGCGACAGGCCAGCATGCTCACGAGCGATCAAGAGCTATACACCGTTCACCTCCTGTCCGGGTGGTCCATCAATGAGCTCCTCCCGATGCTGGGCCGCCCCGCGGACACCGACGCTCGGAACATCGCGAACTATGCCTTCGCCCCGAGAAAGGTCGTCTTTGACAGCAGTGCGAAGGTGCGCAGCATAGGGGCGGGGATCGGCCATTTCACTGTGATACTGACGGATGGCAGTGTGTGGGGCTGGGGTATCAACACGCGGTGTCAAGCGCTGGGTGTGCATACCGGAGTGAAGTCCGGAGAATCGTGTTCTACGTGGCAAGACGACATCGTGAAGACGCCGACGCGCATCGACGGCCTGTCCGGTCTCGAAGCAGCCTCCCTCTCATCTGCCGCGTGCTCCACCTGGGTCACAAGCACGACAGGGGCCGTCTACGCCTGGGGCGGTGGGACCCTCAGCGGACGCGACTTCTGGCGCTGCGACGACAACGGCGCGCTCGGCTACAAGATCTACGACTACTCGACAACGGCGCCGAATTCGCCGTTCTCGAACCCGGTGGCCGACGTGTCCACAAAAACACGCAAGATCTTCTCAGGAGGAAAATAAGATGACCATCGGCCTTCCCGCTGAACCGGGCACACGCCGTGAGGCGGTCTCACGCCCACGTTTCTCTCTCCTCCGCATGCTTCGTTCCGGGATCCTGTGGCTCGCCGCCGCACTCGGCATCGCCAGTATCGTGTTGTTCGCGATCTGCATGATCTTCCAGCTGCGTCCGCAGATCGTCGTCTCAGGGTCCATGGAGCCGACCATTCCGGTCGGGTCGATGATCCTCGCCACGGAGGTCTCCGCGGCCGAGATCGCTCCCGGTGACGTCGTCACCGTGGATCGCCCGGGAGGCCGGGGACTGGTCAGTCACCGTGTCGTGTCGATCGAGTCTCAGAACGGCGGGTACAGCATCGTCCTCAAGGGGGATGCGAACGAGACCGCCGACCCAGAGCCCTATCTTGTCTCGACGGTCGGGAAGCTTGTGGTGTCTCTTCCGGTCGTCGGATATGTCGCAGCGGCGCTCAAGACTCCGATCGGGATCGGATCTGTCGTCGCTCTCCTCATACTCGTCTTCGTCCTCGGTTTCGTGGGGCGATCAGGAGCCGGGTCGTCGCGCAGGGGCCGCACCGCGAACTGACACGCGTGTCGCGACGGCCAGGTTCAACACCGATGACAGCTGTGGCCCCGCTCACCTGTGACGAGGTTTGCGCACCGGCCGATCGCCGCCATCGTCGTGCCGAGCCGAACGAGGTGCCCCGCCACGGTCGGGGCGGAGCTCGATGAGCCGGCCGCCGATGCGAGTGTTCTCCAGCCTGGCGAGCACCTCGCTCGAGAGATCCGCTGGCAGATCGACGAGCGAGAAGTCCGGGCGAATCTGAATGGCTCCGAAGTCTTCTCGACTCAGGCCGCCCTCGTTGGCGAGAGCTCCGACGATCTGTCGCGGCTCCACCTTTTGACGCTTGCCGACCGCGATGCGGTAGGTCGCGAGGGGTGCTCGGTTGGTGCGCGGACGTCGCTCGGGGCGCTCGCCCCTCTGGGCGCGGTCGCCGCGCTCTCCCCGATCGTCGCGCCCGTAGCGGTCTCCTCGGCTCGACCGGTCACCTCTATCGCTCCGGTCATCGCGCTCGAAACGCCTCTCCCGCGCTTCCTCGGGCGAGAGCAGCAGCGGGGTCTCTCCCTGTGCGACCACCGCAAGGGCCGCGGCCACATCGGCTTCCGGCACGTCATGGTGTTCGACGAAGTGCGCGATGATGTCGCGGAACTGGTTGATGCGATCGGTCTGGTCGAGAGCCGCCGTGATCGCATCGTCGAAGCGGGAGAGGCGCGTGGCATTCACATCCTCGGCGCTCGGGAGCTGCATCTGCGTCAGCGGTTGACGGGTGGCCTTCTCGATGGCTTTCAGGAGATGCCGTTCTCGAGGCGTGACGAAGCTGATCGCGTCGCCGGTGCGTCCGGCACGTCCGGTACGGCCGATTCGATGAACATACGATTCGGTGTCGATGGGAAGATCGTAGTTGAAGACGTGACTGATGCGCTCGACATCGAGACCTCTCGCCGCGACATCCGTCGCCACCAGGATATCGAGCTTGCCCGCCTTGAGCTGGTTGACGGTCCGTTCGCGCTGCACCTGGGCCACGTCGCCGTTGATCGCCATCGCAGAGTAGCCGCGCGCTCGCAGCTTCTCTGCGAGCGTCTCCGTCTCGTTCTTGGTGCGCACGAAGACGATCATTCCCTCGAAGTTCTCTACTTCGAGGATGCGGGTGAGAGCGTCGACCTTCTGCGGATACGAGACCGTCAGATAGCGCTGCGTGATGGTGGCCGATGTCGTGGTCTTGCTCGTGATCGTGATCTCTTCCGGATCATGCAGGTATTTCGCCGAGATCCGCCGGATCTGAGCGGGCATGGTGGCGGAGAACAGCGCGACCTGCTTGTCATCCGGGGTGTCGGCGAGAATCGTCTCGACATCCTCCGCGAAGCCCATTTTGAGCATCTCATCGGCCTCGTCGAGCACGAGGTATTTGAGCTCGGACAGATCGAGCGTGCCCTTGTCGAGATGATCCATGATGCGACCCGGCGTGCCGACGACGATGTGCACACCGCGCCGCAACGCGGAGAGCTGAACGCCGTAGCCTTGGCCGCCGTAGACGGGCAAGATGTGCACGCCGCGCAGGTGGGCGGCATATTTCTCGAACGCCTCGCAGACCTGCAACGCGAGTTCCCGTGTCGGCGCGAGAACGAGCGCCTGTGGGGCCTTCTGCGACAGGTCGAGGCGCGAGAGGATCGGCAACGCGAACGCGGCCGTCTTTCCGGTGCCGGTCTGGGCGAGACCGACAACATCGCGGCCGGCGAGAAGCGGAGGGATGGTCGCGGCCTGGATCGCCGACGGGGTCTCGTAGCCGACATCTTTGAGCACTCTGAGCACCGCGTCGTCGAGTCCGAGCTCGGAGAAGGTCAACGCAGTGCGGGCAGCGCCCGGCTCGCTCTCAGAAGACGTCATGCTACCAACGGTAGTACTTGTGGCGACCGCGCAGATGCGACGGGGAACGAATTCGGCAGGAGCGGTCTCCCTCTGCGGTTCCACGGCTACACGCTGTACCTGGGATTTAATTAGGATAGGCTTACCTACATTAACTTTGCTTTGTGTAACGTCTCCGCACGCCGTGGGGAGCATCGATGGAGGGAAACCCGTGCCAGATATTCTCACGGCCGCCACTGCCGATCAGTACGCGACGACGCTCAGCAGCGTCGTGACCCGACTCGCAGAGCGGATCGCCACCACGACCCAACCCTGTTCCGGCGCCTCGCGGGTCGAACTCCAGGCGCTCGTGGACTCCACCGATCTCGACGGGCCTGGCCTTGGAACCCATCTCGCCCTCCACGAGATCGACAAGATCTTCGTCGACCACGCGGTCTGGTTCCACCACCCGGCTTACCTTGCGCACCTGAACTGTCCCGTCGCGATTCCCGCTGTCGCCGCGGAAGCCGTGGTCGCCGCCGTCAACGCGTCACTCGACACCTACGACCAGTCGACTGTCGGAACGCTTATGGAGCGCCGCCTCATCGAGTGGACCGCCGGGCGCATCGGGTTCCAAGACGGCGACGGCGTCTTCACCTCGGGCGGCACGCTCTCGAACCTGCAGGCGCTCCTGCTCGCCAGGGAGGCCGCGACCTCGGCCGCGCACGACGAACTCGGGCTCTCTCGTTCCGAGGCGCTCGCCCGGCTCTCCGTCGTCGCCACCACGGCCAGCCACTTCAGCGTGCAGAAGTCCGCATTGCTGCTCGGGCTCTCCGTCGACGCAGTCGAGCTCGTGCCGACGGATGAGCGCGGGCGGATGCATCCGCCCGCGCTCGAGGCGACCCTGCGTGCGCTCGCCGCCGCGGGGCGCATCCCGATGTGCGTCGTCGCGACGGCGGGTACGACCGATCGCGGCTGTATCGACCCGCTCTCACGTATCGCCGAGGAGTGCGATCGCGCCGGTGTCTGGCTGCACGTCGACGCCGCCTATGGCTGCGGACTCCTCGTCTCTCCGACGCGGCGCGAACTGCTGGCCGGCATCGAACGGGCGCGCTCGGTGACCGTAGACTTTCACAAGAGCTTCTTCCAGCCCGTTTCGTCGAGTGCGCTCGTCGTGCGCGATCGGCGCGATCTCGCCGTCGTCGCCTGGCACGCCGACTACCTGAACCCGCTTGAGAACGAAGAGCCCAACCAGGTCGACAAGTCGTTGCAGACCACGCGTCGATTCGACGCGCTGAAACTCTGGGCGACGATCCGTGCGATGGGCGTGCGTGGTCTCGGCGAGCAGTTCGACCGGGTTCTCGACCTCGCTGCCGTGGTGCATGCCACCCTCGCGGAGGCCGACGACATAGAGCTCGTCGCCGAAACGGAGCTCAGCACCGTGCTGTTCCGCTATCGACCGGAGGGGATGGCCGACGAGGAGGCCGACCGGCTCGTGCCGCTCATCCGCCGTGTGCTGTTCGAGTCGGGGCGCGCCCAGGTCGCCAAGACCATGATCGACGGGCGGCCATGCCTGAAGCTCACGCTCCTGAACCCCGAGACGAAGGTGAGTGACGTGCTCGACGTTGTCGGGCTCGTGCGTGCAGCCGGCGACGGTCTGCGCGACGGCGAGCGCCTCACCGATCTCGAGGAGGTCACCCTGTGAGCGCGACATCCGGCCGTGTTCACGACCTCGTTGGGGTCGGCATCGGTCCATTCAACCTCGGTCTCGCCTGCCTCGCGGATCCGCTTGACCTCGATGCGGTGTTCCTCGACTCGGCCGACGCGTTCCGTTGGCACCAAGGCATGATGATCGAGGGGGCGACGATCCAGGTGCCGTTTCTCGCCGATCTCGTCACGATGGCCGATCCGACCTCGCCGTTCTCGTTCCTGAACTACCTGAAGGAGTGTGGTCGTCTCTACCCGTTCTACATCCGCGAGAGCTTCTATCCGCTCCGAGCCGAGTACGATGCCTACTGCCGATGGGCGAGTGAACGGCTCGATACGCTGCGGTGGGGACGGCGGGTCACGGGCATCGTCTACGAGGCGTACGACGACTGTTACCTCGTGCACGCCGTCGACGTAGACGACGGCAGTGTAGAGGTCTACCGTGCGCGCCACATCGTGCTCGGCACCGGGACGGAGCCGAGCGTCCCGCCACCTCTGGCAGGCTTGCCGGGACCGATCGTGCACAGCGCCGACTATCTGCACCGCCGCAGTGAGATCGTCGGAGCCGAGTCGATCGCCCTCATCGGCAGCGGGCAGTCCGCTGCGGAGATCTATCGCGACCTGCTCGAATCCGTCGACGAGCACGAGTATCGCCTCGACTGGATCACGCGGTCACCACGATTCTTCCCGATGGAGTACGCGAAGCTCACGCTCGAGATGACCTCGCCAGAGTACACAGACCACTTCCACGGCCTCCCGCTCGCACTGCGCGAGCGACTCGGCCGCGATCAGCGTGGGCTCTACAAGGGCATCAGCGGCGACCTCATCGATGAGATCTACGACACGCTGTATCGCAAGAGCGCGGCACGGCCGGTCTCTACCACCTTGTTGACCGACACCGAACTCGTCGCAGCCGAATGGCGGGCGGACGTCTCGGAGTTCGCTCTACGGCTCCGTCACGCCCAGCTCGGCGAGGAGTATGACTGGGGCGCCGAGGTCGTCGTCCTCGCAACCGGCTACACGCCGCGCGTGCCGGTATTCCTCGATCCCGTGCGGGATCGCGTCGACTGGGATCCACTCGGCCGCCTCGCCGTGGCCCGCGACTACTCCATCGACGGGGGACGGATGTTCGTGCAGAACGCCGAGGAGCACACGCACGGCCTGACCGCGCCCGATCTCGGGTTCGGAGCCTGGCGCAACTCGAGCATCCTCGCCTCGATCGTGGGGACGGAGGTGTATCCGATCGAACGGCGGATCGCATTTCAGCAGTTCGGGGTTCCGCAGGGCGCCCGTGAGGTGGTGAGGGCCCGATGAGCGTGCTCGCCACCGCCACCGTCTATCGTCTGGACACCGGTGCTGGGCGGTTCTCGATCGAACCCGTCGACCCCGATCACGATGCCGAGCTCGTGCAGGAGTGGCTCTCCGACGCCCGGTCGGCGTTCTGGCAGATGGGCGGGTTCTCGGTTGCGGACGTGCGCGACTACCTCCGAGGTGTGGCCGACGACCCCCATCAGGCCGCCTGGCTCGGCCGCCGCGACGGCGAACCGACATTCCTCGTCGAGACATACGACCCGGCACGGGTTCTTCTCGTCGACGTGCACGACGCAAGATCAGGCGATGTCGGCATGCACCTGCTCGTCGCACCGCCTCGCGGTGAGCGGGTGCATGGCCTGACCTCGGCGGTGATGGCGACCGTCGTTCGCTTTGTGTTCGACGGGCTGGGCGCCAAGCGAATCGTCGTCGAACCAGATGTGCGCAACGAGGCGGTCGCCCGGAAAAACGCCGAGGTCGGTTTCCGTGTGCTCCGCAAGATCGAACTGGGGGGCAAACAAGCGAGCCTCGCGGTGCTCGATCACAGAGCGTTCGACGGCTCGGCCGTCGGTGCCGTCATGGATATGGTCTCCCTGCATGGGAGTCCGGAGCCGGGGTCGCATCTTCGCCCGGAGCCGATGGCGATGGCGCAGCGGCATCTTGTCGCCAAGGCGATCGCCGAGTTCACCCACGAACGCCTGCTCGCGCCCGTCGTCGACGGCGACGGCTACCGTGTCGACACCGTCGGATCGAGCTACCGCTTCTCCGCGAGCCGACATGCCCTCGAGCATTGGGCCATCGACGAGACCTCGCTGACTCGAAACATCGACGACCGGGCTGCCGAGCCCGACGCGCAGGTGCTCATCATGGAACTGCAGGCCGAGCTGGGCATTCCCGACGCTCTGGTGGCCGTCTATCTGGAAGAGATCGCGTCGACTCTGGCGAGCGGCGCATTCAAGGCCGCCCGCGGGGGACCGTCGGCGACCGAGCTTGCGCGTTCTGACTTCCAGACGATCGAGGCCGGGATGACCGAGGGCCACCCGGGCTTCGTCGCCAACAATGGTCGCATCGGGTTCGGGCTCGACGAGTTTGCGGCCTACGCACCCGAGAGCGGCGCTTCCATTCGGCTGGTATGGCTCGGAGTGCGCCGAAGGCTCAGCCACCTGTCGCTCAGCACCGGGCTCTCCGAGAACGAGCTGTATACAGCCGAACTCGACCCGGAACTGCTCGGCGCGTTCGCTGATCGGTTGCGAGGGCTCGGCCTCGACCCCGAGGACTATCGGTACCTGCCGGTGCATCCCTGGCAGTGGCAGCACCGCATCGCCATCACCTTCGCCGTGGATGTCGCGCGGCACGACCTCGTGTACCTCGGCGAGGGTCCCGACGACTACCGGGCGCAGCAGTCCATTCGCACGTTCTTCAACCACACGCGTCCCGACCGTTCCTACGTGAAGACAGCGCTCGCAATCCAGAACATGGGGTTCCTCCGCGGGCTCTCGCCCTCGTACATGCGGGCGACGCCTGCCATCAACGACTGGGTCGCAAACCTCGTCGCCTCCGACGACACTCTCCGCGCGGCCCGATTCGAGGTGCTGCGCGAGCACGCGGCGATCGGGTACACGGGCGACGTCTACCACCGGGTGCCGTCATCGGCGCACCGCAAGATGGTGGCGGCGCTCTGGCGTGAGAGCCCCGTTCCGAGGCTTCAGGCCGGTGAGCGACTCGCCACGATGGCGGTGCTGCTCCATCGCGACGCCGACGGGGCTTCGGTTGCGACGGCGCTCGTGCGCTCGTCCGGGATTCCCGCGGAAGACTGGGTGCGCGCCTACCTCGAGGCCTACCTCCGTCCTGTCGTGCACTGCCTGCTCGCGCATGACCTCGCCTTCATGCCGCACGGCGAGAACGTGATCCTCGTGCTCGACGAGGACGTCCCTCGCAGGGTGTTCATGAAGGACATCGGAGAGGAGGTCGCGCTGCTCGCGGATCGTGCGTTGCCCGAGGCGGTGGCGCGCATCTGCCAGCCGGTCGACGATCGCGAGAAGGCCCTCGCGGTGTTCACCGACGTGTTCGACGGGGTGCTGCGTCACCTGGGTGCGATCCTCGACGGCGACGGAACCCTCCGCGAGGAGACGTTTTGGCGTCTCGTGGGGAACTGCGTCGAGCGGCATGCCGCCGAGCACCCTGACCTCGAATCGGCGGTGGACCTGCGGGCCGCGCGATTCGCGCATTCCTGCCTCAACCGTCTGCAGCTGCGTAACACCCTTCAGATGGTTGACCTCGCGAACCAATCGACGTCGCTCCTGTACGCCGGCACACTGGCAAACCCGATCTCGCGCGAAGCGTTCCCGCGGCTCGACGATGTCTGAGCCGGCTCGTGTGGATCTGTTCCGGGACTCGCTCGGCGTCCCGCATCTCCGTGCCGAAGACGAACTGCGGCTCGTCGAGGCACAGGGTCGTATCACGGCGATCGACAGAGGCTGGCAGATCGAGGTCGACCGCTGGCGCGCCGAGGGGCGGCTCGCAGAGCATCTCGGCCGCGTGGGCACCGAATGGGACCGATTCGCCCGGCGCATCCGGCTCGCCGACACGGCCAAGCGTGCATACGACGCGCTCGAACCGGCCGACCGGGGATGGGTGGACGCCTATGTGCACGGGGTGAACGACGGGCTCGAGCTCGGCCGGCGCGTCCCCGAGTTCCAGGCACTCGCATCGCTGGCCGGCTCGAATCCGGTGCCGACGCCGTGGCCGGGCTGGGCGCCGCTCGGAGTCTTCCTCGTCGCGCACGTGCTCTTCTCGACCTTTCCGCATCTGCTCTGGCGTGCGCACGTCGCGCGCGCTCTGGGAGACGAGCACGTCGACCGCTTTGCGCCGGAGTCGGCCGCCGCCGCCGCCGGGGCGGGCAGCAACGCCTGGGCACTGCATGGCAGTCGCACCACGAGCGGGTCTCCGCTGCTCGCCGGCGATCCACACCGACTCATCGAACTGCCCGGTGTCTATCAGCAGGTGCGGCTCGCCTGTGACGACTTCGATGTCGTGGGCCTCGCCCTTCCCGGTGTGCCGGGCATCCCGCATTTCGGCCATGCCGGCGACGCGGCCTGGGGCATCACCAACGCCCTCGCACACAGCGCAGAAGTCTTTCAGGAGCGGCTCCGTACGGGCGACGGGGGGATCGAGGCACTCGGCCCTGAGGGGTGGGAGCCGACGAGTACGTGGATCGAATCCATCCGGGTGAGGGGTGCGGCGGACGAGACGGTGCGCGTCGTCGAGACAGAACGCGGACCTGTCGTCGTCGACGGGCCGGGCGGATGCTTCAGCCTGCGGCTGCCTGCACGGGTCGAAGCCGACCTGGGCTTCGCGGCGCTCCGTCGGCTGCTCCGGGTACGCTCGGCCGCAGACGTCGCCTCGGCCTTCCTGGGCTGGGTCGACCCGGTCAACCGCGTGCTCGCCGCTGACCGCGCCGGCGAGGTGCTGCGGTTCACCGCGGGTCGCGTTGCCGACCGTGAGCGGGCGAAGCGTCGTATGCCGTTGCCCGCATGGTCCACGGCGGCAACCCGGTGGAGGGAGCTTCCCCCGCCTGAGGTGGTGCGCTCCATGGCCGTTGACGCGAACGAGCGCCCGGATCGCCCGGATCACGACCTCGGATTCGCCTACGCCCATCCGTCTCGCGCCGATCGGATCCGGATGCTCTTGTCGGAGCGGCCCGATATGGCTGCACCCGACATGCTGCGAATCCATGCCGACACATTCGATGCGCGAGCAGGAGGACTGCTCGCGCGGCTCGACGAGGCGATCGGCGACGGGTCGTACTGCTCAGACGCGGCTGCCGCCCTCGCGACCCGGCTTCGCCGCTGGGACCGTGGCATGGACGCGGGGAGCCGGGACGCAGCGATGTTCTCGGCCTGGCGTTCCGCGCTCGTTCGGCGCCTCGCGGCTCATCCGGCGTTGACCGCATTGTATGCCCCGCATGGCATGGGATCGATCTTCGACCCGTGGTTCTCGGTTCCGGGCCGGGTCGGGGACGTGCTCGAGTCTTTGCTGGATGCAGCCGACCTCGGGATCGACGGACCGGTCGAACTCGTCGGCGCACTCGAGGACGTCGCGGGGGCGGCATCCGATCCTGCCATCTCCTGGGGGGATATCCATCGCCTCCACACTCTCCACGCGCTCGACGACGTTCCCGGCGCCGACGCGCCGACCGTGACCGCCGTCCCACTCGGCGGTGATAGCGACTGCGTGCGCTGCACCGCTTCTGTTCCCGGCGTCGCCGATGTCGCGTTCCGCGGGTCGGTCGCTCGCTGGGTCTGGGACCTCGCGGATCGTCGCTCGAGCCGGTGGAATGTGCCATTCGGCGCATCCGGCGATCCCGGCTCCGCCCATTTCGACGACCAACTCGGCGCGTGGGCGAAGGCGCGGACCGTGCGCGTGGAGACGGACTGGGCGCAACTCGAGCGAAAGGAGTGGCCGTGCGCAGGCTGACGACCGGTGCACCCGGTGACGTGGTCCACCGGGTCCACGACAAGGTTCTCGGCGAACTCGTGTTGAGCGTGCTCGACGTGGACTCCGAGGCGGAGCTCGATACGGTCCACGACTGGGTGACGAAGCCGCGCGCCCGGTTCTGGGGACTCGGCGAGCTCTCGAAGGAAGAGCTCCGTGAGCTCTACCGCCACGTCGACTCCCTGCCGAGTCACCATGCGTTCCTGCTCCGTCGAGACGGGCACCCGATCGCGCTCGTGCAGAGCTACGAACCCGAGTACGATCCCGTGGGCGAGCTCTATGAGGTACACGACGGCGACGTCGGCGTGCACTTCTTTCTCGGTGATCGTGGCGCGCCGGTCGCTGGCCTCACTGCTCGGGTCGTGCGTCTCATCGGTGACTTCGTGTTCGCCCAGCCGGGCGCTCAACGCATCGTGGTCGAGCCCGACATCGACAACGACGAGGCGATCGCGTTGATGACCCGCATCGGGTTCACACTCGGTCCGATCATCGATCTCGGGCATAAGCGGGCCCGCCTCGCGTTCGTCGACCGCCCCGGTGGTGATGCTGCGGCGGGAGAGTGGTCGTAGGGATCTGCTCCGCGGAGCGAGAGCTCGCTGGGGTATGCATCGGCACAGTGTCGCTGCTCATGTCGAGGGGAATCGTCGGCGTGGAAAGCCACTGAGCGGGCAAATCATCCGCCTGGATTCGGATGATATCCCCAGCAAAAGACGGTGACCTACTCAGAAAGCCTTAGCATACTGGCACCTTCCGCCCGCGAGGTCCCCCGCCCGTGGGTATGTCGAACAAGAATCGCTTGAGCAAGCATGTCTGAGCGATTCACCCGGTGAAAGTCATGCATGACCCATTAAATCCCCCTGCCCCCATGTCCACAAGCACCACCCAAGCGGTCCGTAGCGATGCGGCCGGTACCGATACCGGCAACACCCGCGTTCAAAACACTCGACGTCGTCGAAATCGCAAGCGACTTTTCGTGGCGAGTGCCATCGCCGCCGCCGGAACCCTTGTCGGAACCGGTTTCGTCCTTCAATCGACGGCCGCCGCGAACGAGCGCGTCGCAGCGACCACGGCCCTCGCCCGAAGCACCGGCCCGCAGACCGAGCAGCTGGATGTCTACGACGGCATCGTCGGCGCCCACGCCGTCCGCGCGGCGAAGACCACCATCGACGGCGCCAACGTCGTCGTAACGGCGGCGCAGGGCAAGGCGGATGCCACGGCGCTCACGGCGTCCGTCTCCGCTCTCGGTCACTACACGCTGCTCGCGCCCGACCGTGTCTTCGAACTCGTCGACAAGACCCAGGTCCAGGCCCAGGTCGTGCAGGCCGCGACGGCCGAGACCGACAGAATCGCCGCCGAGCAGGCGGCCGCGGCTGCGGAGGCTGCTGCGGCAGCCGAGGCAGCGGCAGCCAAGGCAGCGGCAACCAAGGCAGCCCAGGCGGCAACCTCGCCGAAGCCTGGGTCGCCGTCTGGATCGCGTCCGTCCGCGCCATCCGACCCGAGCGGAGCCCAGGCGACCGCCCGCGACATCATGTCCTCGCAGTACGGCTGGGGAGAAGACCAGTTCGGTTGCCTCGTCGCTCTCTGGAACCGGGAGTCTGGCTGGAACGTGAACGCCAACAATGCGTCGAGCGGCGCCTACGGAATCCCGCAGGCCCTTCCGGGCAGCAAGATGGGCTCTGCCGGCTCGGACTGGCAGACCAATCCGGCGACCCAGATCCGCTGGGGGCTCGGCTACATCTCCGGCCGCTACGGCAGCCCCTGCGGCGCCTGGGGGGCGTCTGAGTCGCAGGGCTGGTACTGAACCAGCATCACCTCACGATCGACGGGGGTGGCCGGGGCATCGCGCTCCGCCGCCCCCGTCGTCTCTTCGAGGGGTGTCTCGCCCACAGAGCCGCCCTCTGCGCAGGGTGGCATCGGACACATGCGACGCCGTGTGCGGTTCGTCTCCGCCGTCGGCGAGAGTTGTCGTCATCGGATGTTCCTTTCCACGGTGCGTCACGACGCAGGGCCTCGCAGACGCCGTATGGGAGCTCGTCGCCGTTCGCGGAGGCCACGAGCTCTCATGATGGCGCGGAGCGGCATTCCGATGCCCTTCGCCGCAACGACCCGACCCGGCGCGGCGGCGGGGGCCGGGGTATTGGCAATCGGACGGTTCTGCCGTAGGACTGGGAGAGTAGGACTGGGAGAGCGGTATCCGTGAGGCCGTACGCGGTCGGCGACATCTTCGCCGCATCCTCCGGACGAATGAAAGGACGAGCACATGGGATTCATCGCCGTCGGCCAGGAGAACTCCACGGACATCGAACTCTATTACGAGGATCACGGCACCGGACAGCCTGTGGTGCTCATCCACGGCTATCCGCTCGACGGCCACTCCTGGGAGCGCCAGACGAAGGCCCTGCTCGAGGCCGGCTACCGTGTCGTCGTCTACGACCGGCGCGGTTTCGGCCGATCGAGCAAGACCACCGTCGGATACGATTACGACACCTTCGCCGCCGATCTCCATGCCGTGCTGACCACGCTCGAGCTCAGCGACGTCGTGCTCGTCGGCTTCTCGATGGGAACGGGCGAACTCGCCCGTTATGTCGGCCGCTACGGTCCGGAACGCGTGGCGAGACTCGCCTTCCTCGCCTCCCTCGAACCGTTTCTACTCAAGACCGACGACAATCCCTCAGGCGTTCCGCGGGAGGTCTTCGACGGCATCGCCGCCGCCGCGGCGGCCGATCGCTTCGCCTGGTTCACGGACTTCTTCCAGAACTTCTACAACCTCGCCGACACGCTCGGAACGCGCATCAGCGAGGAGGCGGTGCGTAACAGTTGGAACGTGGCGGCCGGCAGTGCCCCCGTCGCCGCATACGCCGTCGTGCCCACCTGGATCACCGACTTCCGCACGGATGTGGAGGCGGTTCGCGCCTCGGGTGTGCCGAGCCTGATCCTGCACGGTACATCCGACAATATCCTGCCCGTCGACGCGACCGCGCGCCCGTTCCATGCCCTGCTGCCGGACGCCGTCTACGTGGAGGTCGAGGGTGCGCCGCACGGTCTGCTCTGGACGCACGCTGAGGAGGTCAACGCAGCCCTGCTCGACTTCCTGGCCTGACCGCGCCCTTGACGGCTCCGCCATACGGGACTTCGACTAACACCGCGCCTCGAGATCGTGACGGCGGGATGGCGGTGCCACGCGGGAAGGCCGCACCTGGGCGCTCCGAGGCGTCGTCGACGGGATGGCGCCGTCACGCCTCGATCGCGGGCGAAGCGCGGGGCAAGCCGTGCGCCTCACGATGCAGGCGCTCCATGTTCTCGTCGAGTTCGCTCGCGGTGCGGGCGGCCTGGGTGAGCCCGTCGAGCAGTTCGGCCGGCACCTGCCGATCGTATTTGTAGTAGATCTTGTGCTCGAGACTGGCCCAGAAGTCCATGGCGATGGTGCGGATCTGTACCTCGACGGTCACCGGAACCGCGCCGGTCGAGAGGAAGACGGGCACCTCGACGATCGCATGCAGACTTTTGTATCCGTTCGGCTTCGGATTGCCGATGTAATCCTTCACCTGTACCACGCTGACGTCTTTCTGTGCGGCGAGCAGGTTGAAGATCCGGTAGGCGTCCGAGACGAAGCTGCAGGTGACACGCACACCGGCGATGTCGGTGATGGTCTCGGAGATCGCTTCGAAAGACGGCTCGACGCCCTTGCGCTCGACTTTCTCCATCACACTGTCGATGGTCTTGAGGCGGCTCGATACGTGTTCGATGGGGTTGTAGTCGTGGGCCTGACTGAACTCCTCGCGCAGAATCGACAGTTTGGTGATGACCTCGTCCATGCCGAACTTGTAGCGCATCATGAATCGCTCGGTCTCGTCGCGCAGCGCACGCATCTCCGCGAGCGTCTGCCCGTCAACGGCCTCGAGCGTGCGACGGGCTCGGGAGGTGAGCATCGATGCGGGAAGGCGAACCTCCCCGGTCGTAGTGTCCGTCATCTCGTCGCGCGCATCGGATGTCTCCACGGGGGTCACGTTAGCGAAGGCGACTCCACACTCCCTGAGACTTCCCCGATCCTAGCGGCGGGGGCGCCACCCGATGGCAGGGTGATATGCCGTGCGATTGTGTCGAGCAATCGGGCGTCGTGGTCGAGGCCGAGCTGACTCGGGACGGTCAGGAGAAGGGTGTCCGCGGCGCGCACGGCCGTGGGCGAGGCCGCCGTCGAGGTAGCCGACCTGGTCGGAGCTGTCGGCCGCGGCGATGGCCGCTCGGAAGAGCTCGGTGTGGGAGCGGGCGAGGTCGGCATCCGTCTCGCCGTCGGCGGGAAGTACCCGATCGCCCCGGAACCGCGTAGCGTCGGCTCGGGTGAGCGACGGCTCACACCACGCTGCCGTCGGCCGTCGGCGATCAGATCGGTCGCAGCAGCCTCCTCCGCCATGTAGAGCGGGTTCCCGTAGTTGAACCTCGCTTCTAAGGGTGCTGAACCCCGCCGTTCTCATCGACCACCTCCACGGCTATCGAATGGTGCAAGCTCGCACCGCTGCGATCAGGTCTTCCACCGCTGCCAGCACCTCCGGCTGCACGTCAAGGTGATAGATTCGCTGCGTTCCGTTGCGGGTGACGCTCACAATACCTGCATCGAGGAGTATGCGCAGGTGACGCGAGACCGTGGACTGCGGTAGGTTGACGGCCTGCTGGAGCTCACCCACCGTGGCTGCGCCCTCGCATTCGATGAGCGCCGCTGTAATCTGACCTCGGCTTGGTTCCCCGAGTGCGCGGAAGATCGGCACCGCCGCATCTAGTGCATCGACCACCATTTCTCGCCCCCAAGTTGTTTGCGCAACTCCTCGAGCTCGATTGTAGCGAGGCCATGACTACGGCCACTGGTGATCCAGTCCGTCAGCATCCGCACCGTCTGCATACGATGTCCGCCGAAGTGCGCACTCAGGTAGTCGGTGAGGTTCATCGGCGCGAGGCGGGGGAATCCCCAGAGTGCCGCTCGAACAGCAGCGGGAAGCACTCGACGTGGAGTGGGCAGATCGTAGTCGGCAGCGACCGCGCTCCTAGCTTCATCAGCGGCCCGTGCCAGGCGTCGCGAGAGCGGTGCGGCCCGTGCAAGGTCGTAACCGACCGAGTGGAGGCCGGCAACGATCGGCATTGTGGTGGCCGCTTGCAGTAGGGCGATTGCGACCGAAGCCTCAGGTAGGGCCCTATCGAAGGTCCCTCGAAGAATCGGGGATGCCGAACCGGCCACGGTGAACAGCGACCCGGTGCGCCAATACGAAACGGGTCCTGTGCCCCAGGCCAGAAACCCAGGCACTACTATTCCCCAGGGGCGTTCGCCCGCGAGTTTGGCGAGTACGGCGACTTCCGAGGGCACTTGAGAGACGGCCATCACCACGCCTGCATCTACTCGCGTAAGCAGATCCCGCATCCCCGGGGCATCCGGTGCAGCCGTGCTCACCACCGCGTCCCAGCCCATTGGCACCGATGGGAGAGACATAAGCTCCACTCGGCGCGAGGTAATCCCTCGACTACCCGCTCGCACCCGTCGCGACTGCACCGTGCGATACTCGCCCTCCGGCTCCCGTACCGCAAGCGCAAGCTGCACGTGCGGCTCGAACGAGGTGGCGAGCACGGTAGCTACGGGGCCCTGCCCCACAATGAGGATGCGCATGACGCTAATAATATCCGTACATACGGATAAACAGATGTATTGCTGCACCTGCGGTAGCGGTTCCAGTGTCATGAATCCGATGTGCCAACGCATGTCGATCACGCCGGTGCCCAGTTCGATCCTGCGCGTCCGTGCGGCGATCGCTGCGAGCAGCGGAAACGGAGAGGCGAGCTGCGGGGCGAAGCGGTGCGTGCGCACGAAAGCGCCGTCATCGCCGAGTTCCTCGGCGGCGACCGCAAGCTCTACCGTTTGCATGTGGGCCCGATGCGGTGCGGGCCCGTGATCAGGAAACGGGCTGCCAGTGACCGAATGAGCGAAATCCGATGCGTTTCTCGAATGCAACGGCGCTGGGCTCGACGTGGGCATTCCCGTCGGCGTCGTCCGGCACCCCAGCGCAGCTTGGGCGCCGATTCGATCGTGTGGGGCGAGACCGAACGGGGCGAAGGCGTGCGACAGGTCCAGGACGGCTCGTCTCTCTGGTTCGACCATCGCGCGGTCGAACTCGACGGCCTGACCGTGCATGGCTTATCGGCTCCCATCGGTGGGATGCTCGAGTTCGAGGATGCGGGTGCGTCGACCTATCCGAAACCGGACCCTCGATTTCGACGGGCTTGTGGACGTCTCCCGAGCGCGGAACTCCCGGGTTGTGCCAAGGGAGCGGGCGTATTCTGCCATTGTGAACATCCGAGAGATCCCTCTGACCACGATCGAGGGTGCGACCACAACGCTCGCCGAGTACGCCGACCGCGTCGTTCTCGTCGTCAATGTCGCCTCGAAGTGCGGGCTGACCCCGCAGTACGCCAAGCTCGAGGCGTTGCGGGAGCAGTACGGCCCCCGTGGGCTCGCCGTGCTCGGATTCCCATGCAACCAGTTCGCCGGGCAGGAGCCGGGCGACGCCGAGAAGATCCAGGAGTTCTGCTCGGTGAACTATGGTGTGACCTTCCCGCTGTTCGACAAGATCAAGGTGAACGGGCGCAAGAGGCATCCACTCTATGCAGAGCTCGCGAAGGTTCCGGATGCGGCGGGCAAGGCCGGCCGCATCCGATGGAACTTCGAGAAGTTCGTGATCGCCCCGGACGCGACCATCAGCCGCTTCCGCTCGACGACAGAACCGGACGCCCCTGAGATCCTGCGCGCGATCGAGTCGGCGCTGCCGGTGCGGTCGGACTGATCTCGCGTCGCGCCGACGAGGCGCCGCTCTAGACGTTCCGTGGAATAGCCCAGCAGTCGCCTCGGTTCCATGCATATGCATGAAAATGACTCGAGAGCGGAGAAGACCATGGCGCGGACGATAGAGCTCGGCATCGACACCTTCGGAGATGTGACCCAGGATGGCGATGGACGGCCTCTGCCGCAGGCGCGCGTGCTGCGCGACCTGGTGGAACAGGGCGTGCTTGCCGATAAGGTCGGGCTCGATTTCATGGGGATAGGCGAGCACCACCGCGAAGACTTCGCAGTATCCGCGCCGGAGGTCGTGCTCGCAGCGATAGCGGGCAAGACCGAGCGCATCCGTCTGGGTTCGGCTGTGACTGTCCTGAGCTCCGACGACCCGGTGCGGGTCTACCAGCGTTTCGCCACGCTCGACGGCATATCGAACGGCCGCGCGGAGGTCATCCTCGGGCGGGGCTCCTTCACTGAGTCGTTCCCACTGTTCGGGTACAGGCTCGACCAGTACGAGGAGCTCTTCGAAGAGAAGCTTGGCCTTTTCGCAGAGCTGCTCACACAGCGGCCCGTGACCTGGACGGGGCGCACTCGTGAGTCGCTGACCGCGCAATCGGTGTACCCGCTCGTCGAATCCGGCACTCTGCGCACCTGGATCGGTGTCGGCGGCAGTCCGGAATCCGTCGTGCGTGCGGCCGGCTACGGCCTGCCGCTCATGCTCGCGATCATCGGCGGCAGCCCCGCCAGGTTCGCCCCATTCGTCGAGCTGTACCACCGTGCCCTCGAGCAGTATGGCAAGGCCTGGCAACCGGTCGGCGTGCACTCGCCCGGCTATGTCGCCGAGACCGACGAGCAGGCGCGCGAGGGGCTCTGGCCGTATTATTCCGCGATGGTGACCAAGATCGGACGCGAGCGTGGCTGGCCGCCGATCACCCGTGAGCGCTACGAGCAGGAAGCCGGCCCGGACGGCGCCCTCTTCGTCGGCGCTCCGGAGACGGTGGCTCGGAAGATCGCAGCCGCCGTGAACGCTCTCGGGGCGGATCGTTTCGACCTCAAGTACAGCAACGGAGCGATGCCGCACGAGCAACTGTTGTCGAGCATCGAGCTCTACGGAACGGTTGTCGCGCCGCGTGTGCGCGAGCTTCTCGGCGGCTGAGGAGCAGAGGGCATCACGACCGCGGAGAGGAAGACACCATGTCGTACCGTCTCACGGGCACCTGCCTGTCGTTCGGCGGCGTTCGGCAGCGGCGGCATCGAATAAAGTCGAACGTACCCACTCGTGAAGGAAGTCAGTGAACCAGCAGTTCGATGCCCACCGTCAGCAATGGATCGGACGAGAGAAACGCGCCGAGAACATGATCCCCGTCATCGGTTCGCTCTATCGGGAGCACGGCGTCGTGACGTCGATCCATGGTCGGCGGCTCATCAACCAGTCGGCGATCGGAATCCTCAAGGCGCACAAGTTCGCCCGTCAGGTGAACGACGAGGAACTTCTCCTCGAGGACACCGCACGCGTCCTCGACGCGCTGCGTGTGATCAAGCCCGGCCCGGCCTCTCTCGATCTTGCGCGCCTCGTCACCCGTTTCCGTGAAGCAGGCGAAGGACGAGAGCTCGAGGACTTCCTACGGTCAGAGCTCTCCGCGGTGCTGAGGGCGGACGGAGCGCCGCACGGAGCCGGCACGGATGTCGTCCTCTACGGTTTCGGCCGCATCGGGCGGCTGCTCGCCCGCATCCTCATCGCTCACGCCGGGCACGGCGAGGGTCTGCGTCTGCGTGCGATCGTCGTGCGCAGGGGATCCGCGAACGACCTCGTCAAGCGTGCGAGTCTGCTACGTCGCGACTCCGTGCACGGCTCCTTCGACGGCACGATCACGGTCGATGAGAAGAGCGATACGATCCTCGCCAACGGCACCCTCATCCAGGTGATCTACTCGAACGACCCCTCGTCGATCGACTACACCGACTACGGGATCCGGAACGCGATCGTCGTCGACAACACAGGCCGCTGGCGCGATGAACACGGCCTCTCACAGCATCTCGCTTGCCCAGGGGTCTCGCGTGTGCTGTTGACCGCGCCGGGCAATGGCTCGCTCAAGAACATCGTCCATGGCATCAATCACGATGCGATCGAGCCCGACGACACCATCCTCTCGGCCGCATCGTGCACGACGAACGCCATCACGCCCGTGCTCAAGGCCATCAACGACGGCTACGGTATCGTCCGTGGCCACGTCGAGACCGTGCATTCCTTCACGAACGATCAGAACCTCATCGACAACTTCCACGCCGGCGACCGGCGGGGCCGCTCCGCCGCTCTCAACATGGTGATCACCGAGACCGGCGCAGCGAAGGCGGTGGCGAAGGCTCTTCCGGCGCTCGAAGGCAAACTCACCGGCAGTGCGATCCGGGTTCCGACACCCGACGTCTCGCTCGCGATCCTCAACCTCACCCTCGAGAAGAGCGTCGGCAAGGACGAGATCAATACCTACTTGCGCGAGCTCTCGCTCAACTCGAGTCTGCGCCAGCAGATCGACTTCGTCGACTCGCCGGAGGTGGTCTCGACCGATTTCGTCGGATCGCACCGCGCGGGCATCGTCGACGGGCTCGCGACGATCGCCGGAGGCGGGAACCTCGTGCTCTACGTCTGGTATGACAACGAGTTCGGCTATAGCTGCCAGGTCATTCGGGTACTCGAGGTGATGGCCGGAACCCACCCTGTCGTGGTTCCGAGCAGAGTCGAGGCCTAGGCTCCGCCTCTCGTAGGCCAGTTGCGCGAGACTGCGTGAATCGTCCGCATAGCGGCTCATACCGACGATTCACGCAGTCTCGCGGGGGAACCCGCGGGGAACTCGCGGGGGGAATGGGATGGGGAGAAGGGCTCAGCGTCCGCGCAGGCGTTCGATCTCGCGGCGATCGCGCTTCGTGGGGCGGCCGGTGCCGCGGTCGCGCAGGGGCAAGAGCAGAGCCTCGGTCCTGGGAGGTGGTGGTGGAGTCTTGTCGACGAGGCACTCAGCGGCGAGCTCGGCTCCGACTCGTTTGGAGACGATGCGGCTGACCACGACGATGCGTTCCATACCCGAGATCCGCACGCGTACCTCGTCTCCGACACGCACGGCCTGGGCGGCTTTGACCCGATCTCCGTTGAGGCGTATATGACCGGCGCGGCATGCCGCCGTCGCGAGAGAGCGCGTTTTGAACAGACGCACGGCCCACAGCCAGCTGTCGACGCGTGCGGTGCTTGCCGGATCCATGCTTCGACTCTAGATTCTCGCGCCCGGTCGTGCACCGTCGTCGAGACGGCGGGCGACGCCGACTAGCCTTGAACCCGGAGGCGTGAATGAACCTGGAACCGCTCTTTGTGAGACTGGACCGCATCGCTGGCGGCCGGGCGGCCGGGCGGACCATCCCCGAGGACATGCGATGGCATCCGAGCACACGGCGTGCATTCGTCTGGATCGCCTGGCTGCTCGCCGCCGAGATCGTGCTGGGCGTCGCCGCGGTCGTCGCAGCCATCGTGCTTGCGGCGAGCGGAACGGTCGTCCCCTTCGCCGCATGGATGCGTGCCCTCGTCGTGCTTGCGATGACGGCGACCCTGTTCTACTTCGCGTGGCGTGCGCAGCGGGGCTTCTATTGGGCCTATTCCCGTCTCCGCCTGTTCAGCAAGATCTTTCCCGTCGTGACGCTCGTGATGGCCGCGATTCCAGGACTCTACCCCCTCTGGATGGTGACAGAGCAGATCGTCTTCAGCCTCATCCTCATCGGAGTCTCGGACGTTCTCGACTCCGAGCACATGCGCGCCGCATTCCCGAAGCCGCCGAAAGGGCACGGACGACGCGACACAGCCGCGGTCGGAACATGAGCGGGGCCGGCGGTGACGCCTGGGTCCTCGGCCCTGACGGCGACAAGTATTGGGGACGTTTCGGAGCGGCTGGCCTGCTCGTGCACGACCGGGGGCGTGGCGTGCTCCTGCAGCATCGCGCTGTGTGGAGCCACCACGGCGATACCTGGGGTCTTCCCGGCGGGGCGCGTCATGCGGGGGAGAGCGCCACCGAGGGAGCGGTCCGCGAGGCTCATGAGGAGGCGGGGGTCCCCGTCGACCGGATAGCCGTGCGGTCGAGTTCGACGCTCGACCTCGGCTTCTGGTCGTACACGACCGTCGTAGCCGAGACGGTGCTCCCGTTCGAACCGGTGATCAGCGATCCCGAGAGCATCGAATTGCGCTGGGTGCCCGTCACGGAGGTCGAATCGTTGCCGCTGCATCCCGGCTTCGCGGCGAGCTGGCCCATCCTGCGACGACGTCTGGGCGGGGAGTTCGGCCTCGGGCTGGCCGCGCTCGGACGTCCCGACTACATCAATCTCGGCCACGGGGGCGATTTCGTGGACGGCGCGAGCGTCGTGGAACTGAGAGGACGTACTCATGGCATGCTCGACGCGGCGTGGGCCGGAGGCATCCGCTACATCGATGCGGCTCGTTCCTACGGCTTGGCGGAGCGGTTTCTCGGAGAGTGGATCGCCCTGCATCCCGAACGTCGAGCGCAGCTCACGATCGGCTCGAAGTGGGGCTATGAGTACGTCGCGGACTGGCGGCGCGACGCGACTGTTCACGAGATCAAGAACCACTCGCTCGCGGCCTTCTCTCGGCAGTGGCCGGAGACCCTGGAGGCACTCGGAACCGCTCCGGACATCTATCTCGTGCACAGCCTCACCGAGGAGAGCGGAGCACTCGACGATGCAGCCCTGCTCGAACGCCTCGCCGAGCTCGCTGCGAGCGGGGTTCGTGTCGGGCTGTCGACGAGCGGTCCCGGCCAGGCGCGCGTGCTCGAACAGGTTCTCGCGCTGGGCGATGCGGCGCCGTTCAGCGCGGTTCAGACGACCTGGAACCTGCTCGAGCAGTCCGCGGGGGAGGCGTTGAAGGCCGCACATGCCTCGGGATGGACGGTGGTGGTCAAAGAGGGCGTCGCAAACGGACGCCTGACCGAGCGGGGCCTCGCCGACGGGTCGCTGCCGGAGCTTGCCGAAGCCGCAGAGCGGTCGGGCCGGAGTCCTGACACGATCGCACTGTCGGCCGTGCGTCATCAGCTCTGGGCGGATGTCGTGCTGAGTGGAGCGACCACCGCCGCGCAGCTCGCGAGCAACCTGTCCACCGTGCCGACGCCGCAGGACGACCTCCTCGCGCGGATGCGGGAACGCTCCGAGAGCTACTGGGCTGAACGTTCCGCGCTCTCGTGGAACTAGCGTGCGCGACTCCGCACCGAGACTCCTGAAGTTCGGTGGACCCTGCGACGACGCCACGCGTGCGTCTCGCTAGACTCGGCTCTGTGACAGGGGAACGTGACGGAGACGGCGCGAGTTCGCGCATCTGGACGATTCCCAACCTGCTCAGTCTCCTGCGTCTCGCGCTCGTTCCCGTGTTCCTCATGCTCATCGTGCAGGGCGAGGATGCCTGGGCACTCGCTGTGCTCATCGTCTCGAGCCTCACCGATTTCCTCGACGGATATCTCGCCCGCGCTCTGAGGCAGGAGAGTCGACTCGGGCAACTGCTCGACCCCGCCGCCGATCGGCTCTACATCTTCGCCGCTCTCATCGGTCTGGCTTGGCGCGAGCTGGTGCCCTGGTGGATCGTAGCGGTCATCGTGGCGCGGGATGTCATGTTGCTCGTGCTCGGCGTCATCCTCGCCAACCATGGCTTCGGACCTCTTCCCGTTCATCAGCTGGGCAAGATCGCGACCTTCGCGCTCTTCCTCGGCCTCCCCATCATCATGCTCGGACTGGCCTTTCCCGCGATCGCGTGGATCAGCGAACCGATCGGATGGGCGATCGCTCTCTGGGGCGCCTTCCTCTACTGGTGGGCCGGCATCATCTATGCGATCGAGACCTTGCGCGTAATACGGATTCCGCGACTGGAACCGGGCACTCAATCCGATACGCTGGAACGATAGGGAGGTATGTGGTGGCTGATTCCGAGCAGAAGGACCCGACCGGTCAGAATCCTGCGCTTGGCGACGACCTCGGCAACACCGACACGACGCTGTCGTTCAGCCAGGAGCACGCGACGCAGTTGGCCGCCATCGACAGCGATGTGACGGTCGAGGAGCAGGACGCGATCACGGCCTTGCCTTCCGGTTCGGCACTGCTGGTCGTGCGTCGCGGGCCGAATTCCGGGGCCAGGTTCCTGCTCGACACCGATGTGACCACGGTCGGTCGGCATCCTGACGCTGAGATCTTCCTCGATGACGTGACTGTTTCACGCCGGCATGCCGAGTTCCTGCGGCACGGCACCGCTTTCGAGGTGAAGGATCTGGGTTCCCTCAATGGAACGTATTTCGACGGCGTGCGCATCGAGACGGCGCTGCTCAGCGATGGAGCCGAGGTGCAGGTCGGCAAGTTCCGTTTGACGTTCTATGCTTCGAGGGTCGACCTCGCCCCGCTGGCGAGCAGCTAGTGTCCGGCTCTGCAGCCCGGGCAAGGGTGCCGGGGTCGGCGCCACTTCTCAGCATCGGGCAGGTTCTCGCGCGTCTCACACCTGAATTCCCCGAACTCACGCCGTCGAAGCTCCGCTTCCTCGAGGAGCAGGGACTCGTCTCACCGGCGCGGACGGAGTCCGGGTATCGCAAGTTCTGTGCGGCCGATCTGGAGAGGCTGCACCTCATCCTGTCGATGCAGAGGGACCACTACCTTCCGCTCAAGATCATCCGCGGTTACCTCGACGAGTTGGATGCTGGACTCACGCCGGTTTTGCCTGGTGGGGTGACCCCTGGACCGTCGATGCTGTCGAGCGCGCGGCGATTCGGCCGCGATGAGCTCTTGCGTGAGGCCGGAGCGTCGGCCATGCTCCTCAACGACGCCATCTCGGCCTCCCTCATTCTGCCGGCCGAGGTCTACACCGAGGACACCGTGAACGTGCTGCGGGCCCTCGCCGAACTGCAGCGGTGCGGCATCGAGCCACGCCATCTGCGCGGCTTTCGTAATGCCGCTGAGCGGGAGCTCGGACTCATCGAGACGGCGCTCGTTCCGATCGCGCGTCGCAAAGACGCCTCGAGCCGGGCGAAGGCGGCGGAATTCGCCCTCGAGATCGCGGGTCAACTCGAGGTGGTGCGGGGAAGCCTGATCCGTTCGGCGCTGACGCGCCTCGCCCCGTAGTCGGAGATGAACCCTCCTGCCGTTGGCGCGACACGCCAGACCGTTCGACCCGATGTGATTGCCCGGCGGCCTGGGCCTCGGTACCGTGGAGTCAGCGACGTGCGAACGTCGCGCACAATCTTTGAGAGGCGATCGCATGAGTGAACTCATTCGAAGCGATGGGGACCGCTACGACCTCGGACTGCTCTTCACCGACGGTCTGCCCGAGATGGACGACTCGTCAGGGTACCGTGGCGCCGTAGCGGCCCGAGCCGCTGGAATCAGCTATCGCCAGCTCGACTACTGGGCTCGCACAGAGCTCGTCGAGCCTACCGTGCGTGGCGCGGCGGGGTCCGGCTCGCAGCGTCTCTACGGCTTCCGCGACATCCTCGTGCTCAAGCTCGTCAAGCGCCTTCTCGACACCGGTATCTCTCTTCAACAGATCCGTACAGCCGTGAACCAGCTTCGTGAGGCGGGTGTCAACGATCTCGCCCAGACCACGCTCATGAGTGACGGCGCGAGCGTCTATCTCTGCACGTCCGATGATGAGGTCATCGACCTCGTCAGCAGAGGCCAGGGGGTCTTCGGCATCGCCGTCGGCAAGGTGCTGCGCGAGGTCGAGTCCAGCCTCGTCGAACTCGACACACAGACGGTCGACCCGATGGACGAGCTCGCCGCTCGGCGCGCCACCCGTAAGATCTCCTGAGGCGTTCCCTCGCGGGTCCCCGATCCGTTGTGTTCGCGCCGGTCGAAGGTTCTCGCCAGGTCGGGCTCGCCCGAGGCGGCCTCCCCCTACTGCGCCTGCTGTTCGGCGTACTCGGCAAGGCGGGCGGTCCGCAGCACCCGGTCGAGTAGTTGGTCGAAGTAGCGCGCCATCTCCTGAGCGCTGTCGCCGGGCCAGATGTGCAGTGGCTGTGCGGCTCCCTGCGCCTGCTGCAGTGAGGTGCGTTCTGGGAGCTGCGGACTGAGCACGAGCGGACCGAACATGTCACGGAGTTCCTTGATGCGGAACTGGTGTTCGAGCGACTGAACACGGGCCCGATTGACGATGATGCCGAGTGGCTGGAGTCGCGGCGAGAGGCCGCGACGGATCTCCTCGATCGCCCGGAGAGCCCGGTCGGCCGCCGCTACGGAGAACAGGCCGGGCTCGGTGACGACGGTCACCCTGTCGCTCGCCGCCCATGCGGTGCGAGTAAGCGCGTTGAGCGATGGAGCGCAGTCGATGAGGACGAGTTCGTAATCTTTCTCAACATTCGCGAGCGCTTCTTCGAGCTTCCAGATGTCGCGGATGCTGGGGTGCGGTCCGTCGAAGTTGATCGCGGACGGGCTGCCGATCATGACATCGATGGTGCTGCCCGGCCTGCCCCTGGTCCACCCGCTCGGGGCGATCGCGGAACGCACGATCTTCTCCTTGGGAGAGGCGAGGACGTCGGCGACGTTGAGGTGTCCGGCAACTGTGATGTCCATGCCCGTCGAGACGTCTGACTGCGGATCGAGATCCACCACGAGAGTGCGGATGCCGCGCGCGAAAGACGCCGATGCAAGACCGAGAGTCACCGTGGTCTTGCCGACGCCTCCCTTCAGGGAGCTGACGGAGAGAACGTGCACAAGTAGATACGTTACCTTTACTAGTCTTAGAGAACCTAACCGTTAGCTGTACGCCGCTCGCGCTCGAAAGGTCTGCATGTTCAAGAAGATCCTTGTCGCCAATCGCGGTGAGATCGCTATTCGGGCGTTTCGCGCCGCCGTCGAGGTCGGGGCTAAGACGGTTGCGGTCTTCCCCCACGAGGATCGCAATTCCCTGCATCGCTTGAAAGCAGACGAGGCCTATCAGATCGGAGAGCCAGGGCATCCCGTCCGGGCCTATCTCGATGTCAAGGAGATCATCCGCGTCGCTCTCGACAGCGGCGCGGACGCCATCTATCCCGGCTACGGCTTCCTCTCTGAGAATCCTGAGCTCGCTGAGGCGGCCCGAGCAGCCGGCATCGCCTTTATCGGCCCGCCCAAGGAAGTGCTCGAGATGGCCGGCAATAAGGTCACCGCCAAGGAGCACGCGATCGCGGCGGGGGTTCCCGTGCTCAAGTCGACGCCGCCCTCGTGCGACGTCGACCTCCTCGTCTCCCAAGCCGATGAGATCGGATTCCCCATCTTCGCCAAGGCCGTCGCGGGCGGTGGCGGTCGTGGCATGCGCCGCGTCGCCAGCAAGGGCGAGCTCCGCGCCTCGCTCGAGGAGGCCATGCGCGAGGCCGACAGCGCTTTCGGCGATCCGACCATGTTCCTCGAGCAAGCCGTGCTGCGTCCGCGCCACATCGAGGTGCAGATCCTCGCCGATGCCGATGGCGGCACCGTCCACCTGTTCGAACGCGACTGCTCGGTGCAGCGTCGTCATCAGAAGGTCATCGAGATCGCCCCCGCTCCGAACCTGAGCGACGAGATCCGCGAACGCCTCTACGCCGACGCCGTCGCGTTCGCGCGGTCGATCGGCTATGTCAACGCGGGAACCGTCGAGTTCCTGCTCGACACGGCGGGGGAGCGCGCCGGCCAGCACTTCTTCATCGAGATGAACCCGCGCATCCAGGTCGAACACACCGTCACGGAGGAGGTGACGGATGTCGATCTCGTGCAGGCGCAGATCCGCATCGCAGCGGGGGAGAGCCTCGGCGACCTCGGGCTCAGCCAAGACAACATCAGACTGCGTGGTGCCGCCCTGCAGTGTCGCATCACCACCGAGGACCCGACGGCGGGTTTCCGGCCGGACACCGGCAAGATCACCACCTATCGCTCACCGGGCGGGGCGGGGATCCGTCTCGACGGCGGAACCATCAACCCGGGTGCGCAGATCAGCCCGCACTTCGACTCGATGCTCACCAAGCTCACGTGTCGTGGTCGCGACTATGCGACAGCCGTCGCGCGTTCGAAGCGAGCCCTTGCCGAGTTCCGCATCCGTGGCGTCTCCACCAACATCCCGTTCCTGCAGGCCGTGCTGGAAGATCCCGCTTTCGTAGCGGGTGACCTGAGCACCTCCTTCATCGATGAGCGACCCGAGTTGCTGCGCGGACGGGTCTCCAAGGACCGCGGAACCAAGATCCTCAACTGGCTGGCCGACGTCACCGTCAACCAGCCGAACGGTCAGCCGATCACCACGGTCAACCCCGTCGACAAACTCCCGGTGGTCAACCTCTCCCAGCCGGCGCCGTCCGGCTCTCGGCAGCGGCTTCTCGAGCTTGGCCCGACCGGATTCGCGGCGGCACTGCGCGCCCAGACCGCGCTCGCGGTGACGGACACGACCTTCCGCGACGCCCACCAGTCGCTGCTCGCGACGCGAGTGCGCACTCGTGACCTCGTCGCCGTCGCCCCCTACGTCGCCCGGTTGACGCCGGAACTACTCTCGGTCGAGGCGTGGGGAGGCGCGACCTACGACGTGGCCCTCCGCTTCCTCGGCGAGGACCCGTGGGAGCGTTTGGCGTCTCTGCGTGAGGCACTGCCCAACATCAACCTCCAGATGCTGCTCCGCGGGCGCAACACGGTCGGCTACACCCCGTACCCCTCCGAGGTGACGGATGCCTTCGTGCGCGAGGCCGCCGCCACGGGTGTCGACATCTTCCGCATCTTCGATGCCCTCAACGACGTCTCCCAGATGCGCCCGGCGATCGAATCGGTGCTCGCGACCGGTCACGCCATCGCCGAGGTCGCCGTCTGCTACACCGGCGACCTGCTCGATCCGGCCGAGGATCTCTATACCCTCGACTACTACCTGCGTCTCGCGGAACAGATCGTCGAATCCGGTGCACACGTGCTCGCCATCAAGGACATGGCGGGTCTGTTGCGCCCGAGCGCGGCGGAGAAGCTCGTCGGTGCGTTCCGTGAACGCTTCGACCTCCCGGTGCACGTGCACACGCACGACACACCCGGCGGTCAGCTCGCGACTCTGCTCGCCGCCGCCCGAGCCGGCGCCGATGCGGTCGACGTCGCCAGCGCCCCGATGGCCGGAACGACGAGCCAGCCGTCCGCATCCTCCCTCGTCGCCGCTCTCGCGCACACCGAACGCGACACCGGCATCTCGCTCTCCGCGATCTCGGACCTCGAACCGTACTGGGAGGCCGTGCGTCAGGTCTACCGCCCCTTCGAGTCCGGTCTCGCCGGTCCGACCGGACGCGTCTACACGCACGAGATCCCCGGCGGTCAGCTGTCGAACCTGCGTCAGCAGGCGATCGCCCTCGGTCTGGCGAACGACTTCGAGCTCGTCGAAGACATGTACGCCGCCGCGAACAAGATCCTCGGGCGTGTGCCCAAGGTGACCCCGTCGTCGAAAGTCGTCGGCGACCTGGCGCTGCACCTCGCGGCCGTTCACGCCGACCCGATCGACTTCGCCGCGAATCCCGAGAAGTACGACATACCCGATTCGGTGGTCGGATTCATGGCCGGCGAACTCGGCGAGCTGCCCGGCGGCTGGCCGGAGCCGTTTCGCACCAAGGTCCTCGCGGGCAAGACGGTGCGCATCGGCGTGACCGAGCTGACCGTGGAGGAGCGCGACGCGCTGGAGGCCGACAGCGCCAGTCGTCGCGCCACTCTCAACCGCTTGCTCTTCCCGGCACCGACGCGCCAGTTCGAGCAGATCCGGGAGCTCTTCGGAGACCTGTCGACCGTCGACACCGTCGACTACCTCTACGGGCTCAAACCCGGCAGCGAGCACGTCGTCGAGATCGGCAAGGGCGTGCGCTTGTACGCCGGGCTCGAGGCGATCGGCGAGGCGGACGACAAGGGCATGCGCACCGTCATGACGATCCTCAACGGTCAGCTTCGCCCCGTCTTCGTGCGGGATCGCAGCATCGCCGTCGAGTCGAAGGCCGCGGAGAAGGCGGACGCCTCGCAGCCCGGCCAGATCGCCGCGCCGTTCTCGGGTGTCGTGACCCTGCATCTCGAGGTCGGTGCCGAGGTGGGTGCCGGGCAATCCGTGGCGTCGATCGAGGCCATGAAGATGGAGGCGGCCATCACCTCGCCGGTCTCCGGTGTCGTAGAGCGTCTCGCCATCCCCAAGACACAGCAAGTCGACGCGGGCGATCTGCTCGTAGTGGTCCGCCCACGCTAAGCTTGGTCGCTGATTCCGAGGGGATGAACATGACCGTGCCAGACACGCACGACGACGACGGCTCGCAGCTTCTTGCACGCGACCCCGGCGCCGCAGACGAGTACCATGGCGAGCTTCCGCCGCGCACGAACGGCAGCCTCGCGTCGACGCTTCCTGAAAGCTTGAGCATCCAGGTCGACCTGCCACCGGCTCCCCGTCGGGAGATTCCCGCGGACGAGATCGCGGTCGCCATCGACGATATCGCCGTCAACCCGGGGCTCGTCGAGACCGCGGAGCCCTCGACGACGTCGATCGAGGTCATCACTCCGTCGGTGCGCCGCACGAGTGAGCACTCCCCGCTCACCGTGGCATCGGGTTCGCCCTATGACGCGCTTCTCGGGGCGGATGCCGCCGCGCAGCAATCCCGTCGGGAGCGCCTGCGCTCCGAGAACCTCGAGGTCGCGCACGCTCCCGTCTTCGAGGAGCACACCGATCGACTGCTCCGTTCGAATGCCCCCGAGGCGGCGGCGATGCTCACCGCCGACCGACTGCTCGAGGTCAATCGCAAGACCCGTCCGGCTCCGCACGGCGGTTGGAGCCGTTTCGTCTACACCGTGACCTTCCACGGCGTGAACCTGGGTGACTCCGCCAAGGTGCGTGCCGAGAAGGAGATGGATGCCCGCATCCAGAAGCAGTTCCAGGGTGGAACCCGCTTCGTTCCCGTGCTCACTCGCAAGGGCGGGGTCGGTAAGACGACCGTGACGGCGCTCCTGGGTATGGCCCTCGCCGACGCGCGCGAGGATCGCATCATCGCGGTAGACGCGAACCCCGACCGAGGGACGCTCTCGGAGCGCGTCAACAAGCAGACGCGAGCCACCGTGCGCGACGTCGTGACCAAAGCGCACTCGATCGGCGGCTTCACCGACTTCTCCGCGCTCGTCTCGCGCGACGAGACACGCCTCGACATTCTCGCCTCAGACACCGACCCGATGCTCTCGGAGGCGTTCGACGAAGACGACTACAACGTCGTGGCCGATTTGGCCGCACGCTTCTACTCGATCGTGCTCACGGATTGCGGAACGGGAATCGTGCACTCGGTCATGCGTGCGACCCTGCAGCGCGCCGATTCGATCGTGATCGTCTCCGGCGGCAGTGTCGACGAGGCGCGGCTCGCCTCTGAGACCCTCACGTGGCTCGAGGCGAACGGTTACGGCGATCTCGTGCGCAACGCCGTCGTGGCACTGAACACAGCGACCCAGGGCACCAACCTCGTGAAGCTCGAGGAGATCGAGTCGCACTTCCAGTCGCGCGTGCGTGAGATCGTGCGGATCCCGTACGACCCGCAGCTTGCCGCGGGATCGGTCGTGCACTACAAGGACCTCAAGCCGCTCACCCGGCACTCGGCACGCATACTCGCCGCACTCGTCGTCGAGGGACTCCCGGCCGAGCGCGGGGTGTAGCAGGGCATGACGGAACGCGTCATCCGGGTCTTCGGCGATCCCGTCCTCAAGACCGTCTCCGAGCCGATCGGAACGATCGACGAGCATGTGCGAGGTCTTGTTCAGGATCTGATCGACAGTGTCAAGCCGCCGGGCAGGGCCGGCGTCGCAGCGTCGCAGATCGGCGTGAATCTGCGGGCATTCAGCTACAACGTCGATGGCGAGATCGGCTACATCATCAATCCCGTGATCGTCGAGCTCTCCGGTGAGCCGGAACTCGTCGGCGAAGGCTGCCTGTCGGTACCTGGCCTCTGGTATCCGACGATGCGCCATCCCTTCGCACGTGTCACCGGCATCGATCTCGACGGCAAGCTCATCGAGCTCTCGGGCCATGGGCTCATGGCGCAGGCGCTTCAGCACGAGACCGACCATCTCGACGGCCTGCTCTACCTCGACCGGCTCGACAAGGAGAGTCGTCGCGCGGCGATGAAGGAGCTCCGCGAGTCGGACTGGTTCTAGCGGATCGCGACTCGACGGCTGTCGGCCGTCGATCGAGCTTCGGCTGTCGTTGGGTGGACTGCCTGTTGCGGGGCGATCTGCCCGCCACAGGGAGAGTCTGCCCGCAGCCGATTGGGCTCGCTCACCGTTGATCGAGCCTGTCGACTCACCGTAACGGGGCGGGCGGAGGGGATCCGCTACGCCGAGATGCTGTGTCCCTCGGTCGCCGCGGCGCCCGAGTACATCTCCTCGATGACATCGGCGAAATCCTGGAGGATGACGTTGCGTTTGATGCTGAGCTTGGGGGTGAGGTGACCGCTCGCCTCTGTAAGCTCCGTCGCGAGCACACGGAACTTGCGGATGGACTCGGCGCGCGAGACCATCTCGTTTGCCGCATCGACCGCGCGCTGCACCTCAGCGAGCACGTGCGGGTTGACGCAGGCCTCCTCGAGAGTCATGGCGGCATCCTCGCCGTTGTTGTTCAGCCACACCGGGAGCATCTCAGGGTCGAGGGTCACGAGAGCCGAGATGAACGGCCTCTGATCGCCGACCACGATGACCTGGCCGACGAGCGGGTTGGCACGGATCGGATCCTCGAGTGCAGCCGGCGCGACGTTCTTACCGCCGGCCGTGACGATGATCTCCTTCTTGCGACCCGTGATCGTGAGGAAGCCGTCCGAATCGAACGAGCCGATGTCGCCCGTCTTGAACCATCCGTCGCGGAAGGCCTCGGCCGTCGCCTCGGGATTCTTCCAGTACTCCTCGAAGACGCAGATGCCTTTGACCTCGATCTCGCCGTCGTCGGCGATCCGGATGGCGTTGCCGGGCAGGGCGGGGCCGACGGTTCCGATCTTCGACTTGTTGGCGAGGTTGACGGACACCGGCGCGGTGGTCTCTGTGAGTCCGTAGCCCTCGAGGATCACGATGCCGAGCGAGTGATAGAAGTGGCCGAGCCGGGAGCCCAGCGGCGCAGAGCCCGAGACGGCGTATTTGACATTGCCGCCCAAGGCGGCTCGCAGCTTTCCGTAGACGAGCTTGTCGAAGAGCTTGAATCTGAGGGCGAGCCCGAACGGGACCTTGCCTGCCTCGACGGCCTTGGAATGCTCGACGGCGACGTCTGCCGCAGCCCGGAAGATCTTGCCCTTGCCGCCGGCCTCGGCCTTCTGCTCCGAGACGTTGTAGACCTTCTCGAAGACCCGGGGTACGGCGAGCAGGAAGGTCGGCTTGAAGCTCGCCATCGAAGGCAGGAGCTGCTTGGTGTCCGGCTGGTGACCGACGCGCACTCCCGCGTGGACGCACAGGACCGTGATGAAGCGGGCGAAGACATGCGCGGTCGTGATGAAGAGCAGCGTCGAAGCGCCGTTCTCGTCGTTGAGGACCTCTTTGAGCGCGACGGCGGAATTGCGCGAGAGCTCGACGAAGTTCGAGTGGGTGAGCACACATCCCTTCGGCTTGCCGGTCGAGCCAGAGGTGTAGATGAGGGTCGCGATATCGCTGCCGACGGCGAGGTTGCGGCGGCGTTCGATCTCTTCGTCGGGAACCTCGACGCCGGCGGCGGAGAGCTTGTCGAGGTCTCCGAGGTCCACCTGCCAGACGGGACCGATCGCGGGGAGGTCCGGGTGGACCTCGTCGAAGCGGGCGAAGTGGTCGGGTGTCTCCAGGATCACCGCGATCGCCCCGGAATCGCTCAGGTTCCAGCGGACCTGGCTCGGAGAACTCGTCTCGTACACGGGAACGAGCACGGCACCGGCGAACCAGACGGCGAAGTCGACGAGAGTCCACTCGTAGCGCGTCTTGCACATGAGCCCGATCTTGTCGCCGGGCTGGATGCCGGAGGCGACGAGGCCTTTCGCGAGAGCGACGACCTGAGCATGGAACTCCGCGGTCGTGACTGGCAGCCATCCGCCGTCCTTCGGCAGGGAGAAGAGCACGGAATCGGGCGTCGTTGTGAGGCGGTCGATCAACAGCTCGGTGCAGTTTGCCTCGGGATCGGCTGGGACGACAACAGGTGTGGCGAACTCTGGCACGGCAACTCCTTTGGTACCGGTGAAGACTGGTTCTTTGCTCTGATCGCAGCGTATTGGGCGATCGGAGAACGGGTCGTCGCCGGCGAAACTGGTTTACTACACTCTAAATGGTGTGCGGAGCCCTTGGTCCATCGGCCCGCATGCCTTCCCTCCACCCCACGAAAGGTCACGGCACGTGCACGCGATCGGAATCGACATTGGCGGTACCAAGATCGCCGGAGCCCTCGTGGATGAGTACGGAACGATCGTGCGGTCGGAACGTGTTCCCACGCCGGCCGGCGATTCCGTGCTCATCGAGGACGCGGTCGTCGGCATGATCCGGAGCCTCTCGGACGGCGAGGACGTCGTCGCGGCAGGCGTCGCCGCCGCCGGCTTCATCGACGCCGCTCAGTCCACCGTCTATTACGCGCCCAACATCAACTGGCGCAACGAGCCATTCCGGGTGAAGCTCGAGGCCCGCCTCGAGCTTCCCGTCGTCGTCGAGAACGATGCGAACGCGGCCGGCTGGGCGGAGTTCCGCTACGGCGCCGGTCGGCTCTACAGCGACATGGTCACTCTCACGATCGGCACAGGGGTCGGCGGGGCCATTGTCGCGAGCGACCGGCTCTTCCGGGGCGGCTTCGGCGCCGGCGCAGAGCTCGGGCACGTGCGTATCGTCCCCGACGGGCTGTCTTGCGGGTGCGGTGCCCGTGGCTGTATCGAGCAGTACGGATCCGGTCGGGCGCTTCTGCGTATGGCCAACGAACTCGCCGACGCCGGTGGCATCGGTCAGACACTCGCCGACGTCCGGCGACGCAACGGCAGACTGAGCGGCAAGGATGTCGCCGTGCTCATCGATGCGGGCGACGGCGGCGCTCTCGCCGCGCTCCGTCAGCTCGGCCACTGGCTCGGACAAGCCTGCGCGAGCTTCTCGGCCGTGCTCGATCCGCAGGTCTTCGTGTTCGGCGGGGGAGTGTCCGTCGCCGGCGATCTGCTGCTCGACCCGATCCGATCCTCCTTCCTCGACCATCTGCCCGCGCGTGGGTACCACCCGGAACCCGACTTCCTCGTCGCCGAACTCGTCAACGACGCGGGCGTCGTCGGTGCGGCCGACCTGGCCAGACTGAGGGCCGGTCAGGGCTGATACCGACGGTCACCACCGGTTCTACGACCGCGCGGTATCCTGATTCGAGATCGACGAGGAGACGCTGATGTTCTACTGGCTGATGAAAAACATCGTCGTCGGGCCGATCCTGCTCGCGATCTTCCGGCCCTGGGTAGTCGGTCTCGAGAACGTTCCCAAGAACGGCGCGGCGATCCTCGCCAGCAACCACCTCTCCTTCATCGACTCGATCTTTCTGCCTCTCGTCGTCGAGCGCCGTATGGCCTTCCTCGCCAAGAGCGAGTACTTCACCGGCAAGGGGCTCAAGGGGTGGGTGACGAAGGTCTTCTTCACGGCGACGGGGCAGCTCCCTATCGATCGCTCCGGCGGCAAGGCCTCGGAGGCATCGCTCAATACCGGACTCGGCGTGCTCGGCCGCGGCGAACTGCTCGGCATCTATCCTGAGGGAACCCGCAGCCCCGATGCCAAGATGTACCGGGGCCGCACCGGTGTCGCACGGATGGTGCTCGAGGCCGGTGTACCCATCGTTCCCGTCGCGATGATCGACACCGAGAAGGTCATGCCTATCGGTGTGCGCATTCCGAAGGTGCGTCGAATCGGGATCATCATCGGAGAGCCCCTCGACTTCAGCCGCTTCGACGGCATGGAGGGCGATCGCTTCGTGTTGCGTTCCGTGACCGACGAACTCATGTACGAGCTGAACAGACTCAGCGGGCAGGAATACGTGGACGTCTATGCGAGTTCCGTCAAGGAGCAGCGGGCAGGTCTTTCACGATAGGCTTTTCCACGTTTGGCCGTCAGCATTGCGGCAGTCACCCCCTTCCGGTGCCGCACCCGGCGCCGTTCACGAGAAAACAGGAATAGTCCCGTGGCAGACCACACCGAACCGGTCGTATTGGCAGAAGAGTCTGTGATTGCCGGTCTGGACCATTGGCGTACCCTTCCCATCAAGCAGCAGCCGAACTGGCCCGACACGGACGCGGTCGCCGCCGCATCCGCGGAGCTGGCCACGCTCCCTCCGCTCGTCTTCGCAGGCGAGGTCGACATCCTCCGCACCCGGCTGGCCTCCGCCGCCCGTGGTGAGGCGTTCCTGTTGCAGGGCGGCGACTGTGCCGAGACCTTTGCCGGCGCGACCGCCGACCAGATCCGCGACCGGGTGAAGACCGTGCTGCAGATGGCCATCGTCCTCACCTACGGCGTGTCCATGCCGGTCGTGAAGATGGGGCGTATGGCCGGTCAGTTCGCGAAACCGCGTTCGAGTGACAGCGAGACCCGCGGCGATGTGACCCTGCCAGCGTACCGCGGTGACGTCGTCAACGGCTACGATTTCACGCCGGAATCCCGGGCGGCCGATCCGGCCAGGCTGATCAGGGGCTATCACACCGCGGCCTCGACGCTGAACCTCATCCGGGCGTTCACTCAGGGCGGTTTCGCCGACCTGCGTCAGGTGCACAGCTGGAACCAGGGGTTCGCCGCCAACCCGGCGAACCAGCGCTACGAGAAGCTCGCCAAGGAGATCGATCGTGCCATCCGGTTCATGGCCGCCTGCGGAGCCGACTTCGACGAGCTCAAGCGCACCGAGTTCTACACTGGCCACGAAGCTCTGCTCATGGACTACGAGCGACCGATGACCCGCATCGATTCGCGCACGGGTACGCCGTACAACACCTCGGCGCACTTCCTCTGGATCGGCGAGCGCACGCGCGAGCTCGACGGCGCTCACGTCGACTTCCTGTCGCGGGTGCGCAACCCCATCGGGGTGAAGCTCGGCCCGGGCACGACCCCAGAGGCCATGGTCGAACTCGTCGACAAGCTCGACCCCGACCGGGAGCCTGGTCGGCTCACGTTCATCACGCGGATGGGGGCAGACAAGATCCGCGATGTGCTTCCACCGCTGCTCGAGGCGATCAAAGGGAGCGACGCGAACCCGGTATGGGTCGCTGACCCTATGCACGGCAACGGTCTGACGACCCCGACCGGGTACAAGACCCGTCGTTTCGACGACGTCGTCGATGAGGTCAAGGGCTTCTTCGAGGCGCACCGGGCTATCGGCACGAACCCAGGCGGCATCCACGTAGAGCTCACCGGCGACGATGTCACCGAGTGCCTGGGCGGTTCGGAGCAGATCGACGAGGCAACTCTCGCGACCCGGTACGAGTCGTTGTGCGATCCGCGCCTCAACCACATGCAGTCGCTCGAACTCGCCTTTCTCGTCGCAGAGGAGCTCGCAGCCGCTCGCTAGCGCAGACCGTCTCGTCGGCTGTTGCGCGGGACTCGTCTCGTCTCGCGGACGGATACTGCTCCACGTAACCGGAGGTGTCTGCGCGGCGCCTGGATCCGTCGACCTCAGTCGCCCGGATTTCCGAAGTAGATCTTGACGGTCGAGCCGCGCTTGAGCTCCTTTCCCGCATCCGGTCGCTGGTAGTTCACCGTCAGCACTCCTTCCGTGAAGCCGGGGATGTCGGCGACGACCACGAAGCCGAGTGCCTCGAGTTCCGTGCGTGCCGCCGCGATCGTCTTGCCGATGACCGTGGGGACGGCGACGACGTCTTGGCCCTTGGAGACGCGCAGGGTGAGCGTGTCCGAGACGCGGACCGGGGCGTTGCTCGCCCTGACGGCGGCGATGACGGTGTCCTTGGGGAACTCGTCGCTGAACTCGGGCTCGCCGGGGACGGCCGACAGGCCGACGCTCTGGAGCATCGCCGTCGCCCCCGCGACCGACTTGCCCGCCACATCCGGGATCGGTCCGACGGAGACGACGAGGGTGATCTTCTGCTTCTCGGGATACTGCTCTCCGAGAGGGTTGCCGTCTTTGTCGAGTGCAGCGATCACGATGCCGGCGGGGACCTCGGAGGAGAACTCGCGAATCGAGTCTCCGACGGTGAAGGCGGCGAGTGCTTGCCGTGCCGCATCCTCGCTCAACCCGGCGACGGCTGTAACGGGCAGGATCGCCGGTCCCAGAGAGATGAAGAGGGTCACGGTCGAGCCCTTTCGGACGCTCTGACCACCGGCGGGATACGTTCCGGACACCGCGCCCTCCGGAACGTCGGCATCGTTGCGCTCCGAGAGCGAAACGGCGAGTTCGGTGCCTTCGAGCAGAGCGGTGGCGTCCTCCTTGGTCTTTCCCACGACCTGGGGAACCGAGACCTGGGAACCCGGCCCGGCACCGAAATACCAACCGGTCCCTCCCGCGAGCGCGGCGAGCAGAACGACGAGCGCGAACAGCCAGTAGCCCTTGTGTTTGCGCGATGCAGCCTTCGCGGCGAGTCTGGTCGTGCTCGAGGGTTCGACAGGACCAGTCCGGTGCTTCGGCACCGTTCCGCCGAGGATCTGCGTCTCCGCGTCGGCCGTGAGCGGGTCGATGCCGTTCGGCAGGAGCATCGTCGGCTGGATTCCCGCCACCGCGGTCGCGGGATCGCGCACGAGTTTCTCGACATCGAGCAATTGGTCGAGCATCGCCCGCGCATCCCGAGGACGATCCTCGGGATCCTTGGCGGTGGCCCAGAGCACGAGTTCGTCGAGTTCGCGGGGAACCGTGGGGTTCTTGCTGCTCGGCATCGGAACGGAGTCGTTGGCGTGCTGGTAGGCGATCTGCATGGGCGCCTCGCCGACGAACGGCTGCTCGCCTGTGAGCATCTCGTACATCATGATGCCGAGCGCATAGATGTCGCTTCGTGCATCCGCAACGCCGCGGGTCACGAGTTCGGGGGAGAGGTATGCGATCGTACCGAGCAGCGCCTGTCCCGTCGCCGTGTTCGCGCTAGCGGCCCTGGCGAGTCCGAAGTCGCCGATCTTGATGCGACCATCGTCTGCGAGCAGCACGTTCTCAGGCTTGAGGTCGCGGTGCACGATGCCTGCCTTGTGCGCCGCGGCCAGTCCACCGAGCACGGCCTCCATGATGTCTATGGTCTGCTCGGGGGTCAGTTTGCTGTAGTCCTTGAGCAGATCCCGCAGTGTGATTCCCGGAAGGTACTCCATGACCAGGTAGGCCATGTCGGAGTCTTGACCCTGGTCGAAGACATTGACGACGTTCGGATGCGCCAGCCGGGCGGCCGAGCGCGCCTCCTGCACGAACCGGCTCTTGAACGTGTTGTCGTCGGCCAGATGACCGTGCATGATCTTGATCGCGACGCGGCGCTCGAGGCGCAGATCGGTCGCGAGGTAGACGGTGGCCATGCCGCCCCGCGCGATGCGCGAGCGCACCTGATACCGGCCGTCGATCAGACGTCCGAGCATGGGGTCGGAAGGCGTGGTTGTCACCGTTCGAGTGTATTAACTCGAATGCCTTTCAGCCCGATAAAACACCGTGAAGGCAGGCAATTGGCATGCGTTCGTGACCTCGATCAACCCAATTCGGCTAGCCATGCGCGCGCTGAGTTCTCCCAGGTGGCGTAGTAGCCGGGATATGCGGAGATCTGCACGGCCTGAGCGGCTTGGGTCACGGACAGCGACTCCCAGCCGGGAATGTCGAGCAAGCCGAGTGTGGCACCCGGATTCGGGTTGCTCGCGCCGCCGAAGAACGCGAGGCTGGCCCGCACGGGGTCCATGGCCTGTTCCGGGGTGCCCCAGCCGGCGCTCGGGCGTTGTTGGAAGAGCCCCAGCGAGTCGCGGTCACCGTAGTCGACGTTCCTGAGCCCCGATTCCTGTGCGGCGGCGGCCAGGGCGATGACGATGCCTTGATCGCTCACATCCAGTGAGCGGGCGACCGCGATGATGATGAGGGCGTTGCCGCGCATTTCGTCGCTCAGGGCGATCACCGGGGCTTGAGCGGGGTCGACGGTCGGTACGGGGGCAGGCTCGACGGCGGGGGCAGAGCCGGTCGGGATGACGATCGTCTGACCGGGATAGATGATGCTCGACCAGCCGAGTCCATTCGCATCGAGGATGGCCTGGATGGAGACTCCGGCGGTTTTGGCAATATCACTGACGCTGTCTCCCGACGCGATCGTGTAGCTCGAGCCACTGGCGTCCGCCTGTGGCGGCTGGGCCGACGGTGTCGTCTCAGCGGGCGTGGTCGGAGTGGAAGGGGTCGAGGCCCCTGCATCCGGAAGGACGATTGTCTGCCCGGGGAAGATGGGGCTGTTCCGATCGAGGCCGTTGGCCTTCAGCACGACGTCGGTGGTGAGGCCGCTGGCATCGGCGATGCCGCTGATCGTGTCGCCGGCTTGCACGGTGTGACGGGCGATCTCGGACGATACGGAAGCAGGCGCCTCGCCCGTCGCCGCGCCGGACTCACCGAGCCGTAGCTGCTGGCCCGGGAAGATGAGGCTCGACCAGCCGAGTCCATTGAGTGCGAGCACGGATGCCGTGGACAGGCCGAACCGGGCTGCGACGCCGCTCACGGTGTCGCCGTCGCCGACCGTGTAAGTCGTCGGCACCGGCTCCATGCTCGCGCTCCCCGTAGCGGCGACCCGATCGCCGCTGCGGGGAGCGCTGTGCGGCTCCGGTGTGACAACGCGCGGCTTGAGCTGACGTTTGACGGTCGTGGCGGCCTCGGCGGGTGCAACCAGATTGAAGGTCATGGCGATGGCGCTGACGAGGATGACGGGGACGGTCGTCAGCAGCTTGCGGCATCGGGCCGCACGTCCGAGCGGGGCACGGTGGCGTGGTCGACGGAATGCGTCCTCCGAGGCGGGATACATTGCCGGACGCGCGGCATCGGTGGCGTTCACTCGCTCGACGATGATCGACATCGAAACTCCCGTCGCTCTCTTACGCGGTTCTACGCTGGCACAGAAGTGAAGAAGAGTCAACCAATGTGACCAGAGTGACAAGGGTCTGCGTATTCGTAATGTCGCGGAGTGGTTGGACGTTCCCGTGCGACGTGGCAGTCTTGATGGGTGACCGACGCGTTCTCCAATCGCCAGTGGCTGACCATTCCTGACCTCGTCGACATTCTCGGAGTCAGCCCGAGTCGGATCCATCGACTCTTCGAAGACAGGCACCTGCTCGCCGCCCGCATCGACGGCGTGCTCAAGGTTCCGGCCGACTTCATCGAGGGGACGGAACCACTCGGCGAGCTGCGCGGGACGCTTTTCGTGCTCGCCGATGACGGATTCAGCGACGACCAGGCGATGCGCTGGTTGCTCGAGGAGGATGAGAGCCTGCAGACGGCGCCCATCGACGCGCTCAAGGCCGGCCGAAAGTCCGAGGTCAGGCGTGTCGCGCAGGCCCTGGCCTGATCTCACGACTCCGACCGTCGAAGCGGTGAGTGTTCCTGTGTCGGCGAGATCGACTGTCTCGACGAAGGCCGCGCTGAGCGACCATGGACCTCTCGCCGGTTGAAAGCGATCTTGACGATACGCACTTGGATGTCATGTCCAACCAAGCGGTAAGAACCATTGGTTGACCGGCCAAGCCGGCTGCGAAGGAGAACAACCGTGACAGACGAACTGACCATAACCCGCACCTTCACCGCGCCCCGCGAGCTCGTCTACGCGGCGTGGACCCGACCGGAGCACTTTTCCGTGTGGTTCGGCACCGAGGCGGTCGACGTGCCGCTCGACACCATCTCGATGGACGTGCGGATAGGCGGCGTGTGGACCGCAGTGATGCATCTGCTCGACGGCAACACGATTCACTGGCATGGGAAGTACACCGAGGTCGATCCGCCCAGACGCCTGGCCTTCACGATGGACGACGATCCTTCGAACGACTCGCACGAGCCCGTGACCGTGGCGCTCGCGGAGATCGACGGAGGCACTGAGATGACGCTGACCCAGCCCCGCGGCGGATTCGCCGACGAGCAGCTGGAGCAGACGGTGGTCGGCTACAACGGTTTCTTCGACGCGATGGAGAAACTGCTCGCCGCACAGCTGTGAGGGATGTCCTCCGTCTCGCCGCCGCTCGGCGGCACAGCGATGCCCTAGGCGTCGCGGTGGGTGACCGTCTCGGCCAGATCGCTCAGCCGACGGCGCGCGAGACGGCTGAGGCGTGCATCTGTCATCGTGGTGACGGCGCGCACGACGTTGCGTGAGATGAGCGCCTCGACCTCGTCGACGGCTCCCGATTCGCGGATGGTGCTCTGCAGCATGCGCACTTGGGTCTCGTCGAGTCCCGCGTCGCCGAGCAATTCGTCGAGGATGCGGCGTGTGCTGGCGGGAACCCTCTCGCGGGTGAGCGCGATGAGCACGGTGCGCTTGCCCTCGCGAAGATCGTCGCCACTCGGCTTTCCCGTCACCTCCGCGTCGCCGAAGACGCCGAGGAGGTCGTCGCGCAGCTGATAGGCGATCCCGAGGGGGAGTCCGAAGCTGCGGAGCGCATCGAGCTGAGCCGTGTCGCCCCCTGCCATCGCTGCGCCGATCACGAGAGGGGCTTGGACGCTGTATTTCGCCGACTTGTAGACGATGACGCGTTCCGCGCGACTGCGCAGCTCGTCCTCCGGGCGGCGAAGCCACGCGCGTTCCTCGAGGATGTCGAGGTATTGCCCGGCCGTGACCTCGGTGCGCATGCGATTGAACTCGGAACGCGCCGTACGGGCCGCGCTGCGGTTCTCCAGTGGGTCGAGGCCGGCATCGATCAGTTCGTCACTCCAACCGAGCAGAAGGTCGCCGAGGAGGATTGCGGCGGCGCGGCCGTACTCGATCTCGCTGCCGGCCCAGTCCGCTTCGGCGTGCAACGTCTCGAAGAGCTTGTGCGCGGATGCCGCTCCGCGGCGGGTGTCGGAGTTGTCGATGATGTCGTCGTGCACCAGCGCTGCGGCGTGGAACATCTCGAGGGCCGCTGCGACCGTGACGACCGGCGAGAGATCGGCGACAGGGGTGCTCTCGGCGAAGGGATCGAAGTTGTCGTCGATCCCCGAGACGCTCTGCCATCCCCAATAGCAGAACAAAGCCCGGAAGCGCTTGCCACCGCTGAGAAACTGCCGTGAGAAGTCGAGTAGCGGGGTGAGGTCCTGGCTGATCGAGGCGACAATAGAGGTGCGGTCTGCGAGGAACTCATCGATGCGGGAGTGAACCAGGTCGACCAGTTGGGTACTTTCAGCCACTCGCCTAGCCTAGCCATCGCCCCGGCGGTAGACTTGATTGTTATCTCGGCACGATCCCGAGCCTGAAGGGAATGAGATGCCACTTTCGGAGCAGGAGCAACGCCTCCTCGAAGAGATGGAGCGCAGCCTCTATCACAATGATGCCGACTTCGTGGCGACAGTCGGGGCTCGCCGTGGCCGGCCGAACTATCGAGCCATCGCGCTTGGAGTCCTCATAGCCGTCGCCGGAATCGTCGCTCTCATCACCGGTGTCGCACTCCACCAGCTGGCGATCGGCATCGTGGGATTCGTCGTGATGTTCGTCGGCGTTCTCATCGCCATCACGCCCTCGAAGCGCTCCGTCGCCGAGGAGCCGAAGGGCCCGACGTCGTCGGCGAGCGGCGCCGCCGCACAGCGCGGGTTCATGGATCGCCTGAACGATCGCTGGGACCGCCGACAGGACGGTCAGGGCTAAGCCGCCCGGCAAGCACCACCTTCCTCCACCTGGGGCCGATCGCATGATCGGCCCTTTTTCGTGCCCTTCTCCCCTCCCTCCCCCTCCCCTCCCGCTCCCGCGAGACTGCGTGAATCGACGGTTAGAAGGCTCTTTTCGACGATTCACGCAGTCTCGCGGGAGCGGGAGAGGAACAGAGGGGGAGGGGAGAGGAAGAAGGAGGCATAGGTTGCTCCATTTTCCTCCACCGGCCAGATCCCAGTAAATACAGGAGAAATGGCGAGCTATCTTTGTCCATAATGGCGAATTTCGTTGAGTTGTGGTGGATTGTGGAGTAAAGTGGAGTGATACCTGGACCTTGGCCGGAAGAACGGGGGTGATGCCGTGTTCCTTGGTACGTACGAGCCGAAGCTCGACGAAAAAGGACGCATCATCCTTCCGGCGAAATTTCGGGACGAGTTCTCGACGGGTGTCGTGATGACCCGCGGTCAGGAGCACTGCATCTATGTGTTCAGCACGCGCGAGTTCGAGGACCTGCACGAGAAGATCCGCCAGGCCCCGGTCACGAGCAAGCAGGCTCGCGACTACCTGCGTGTCTTCCTCTCCGGCGCGAGTGCCGAGACCCCGGACAAGCAGCACCGCGTCACGATTCCAGCCAATCTGCGCGGCTATGCGGGGCTCGAGAGGGAACTCACCGTGATCGGTGCGGGCAGCCGCGTCGAGATCTGGGACACCGAGGCATGGGAAACCTACCTCGCCGAGCAAGAAGCGACATTCGCCAATACGAACGAGGAGGTGATTCCGGGATTGTTCTAGTTCCTGATCTCTGACTCCCAGCCGATCACTCCCTGGCGCACTTCCCCGGCGCCAGGTCGACCGGATGGGGATCAGGATTCGGGAGCACACCCGAGAAACCATGGCACTCAACGACATCCACACCCCCGTCATGCTCGAGCGTTGCGTCGAGCTGCTCTCTCCGGCCCTTCAGCGGCCCGGCGCCGTCCTCGTTGACGCGACCCTCGGGATGGCCGGTCATGCCGAGGCCTTCCTCCGTCGATTTCCCGAACTGCGTCTCATCGGCCTCGACCGCGACCTCGAGGCACTCGCGATCGCCCGGCAGCGCCTCGCGCCGTTCGGGGACCGCGTCCAGACGGTGCACACCGTCTACGACGGCATCCTCGACGCTCTCGACGGCTTGGGCATCCCCGAGGTCGACGGCGTTCTCTTCGACCTCGGCGTCTCCTCGCTCCAGCTCGACCGTGTGGAGAGAGGATTCTCGTACTCGAAGGATGCGCCGCTCGACATGCGCATGGACACGACATCCGAGCTGACGGCTCAAAGCGTGCTCGCCGAGTACTCGGAACTTGAGTTGCGTCGCATTTTTCACCAATACGGTGAAGAGAAGCTGGCCGCTCGCTATGCCCGCGCCATCGTGCGTGCCCGCGAGAGGGAGCCGTTCGTGCGCTCGAGCCAGCTCGTCGCGGTGATCTCGGATGCCACCCCCGTCGCCGCGCAGCGCGCGGGTCATCCGGCCAAGCGGGTCTTCCAGGCCCTTCGCATCGAGGTCAACCAGGAGCTCGCCGTGCTCGAGCGCGCGATTCCCGCCGCGCTCGGCGTTGTCGCCGTTGGAGGACGGATCGTCGTGCTCGCCTACCAGTCGCTCGAGGACCGCATCGTCAAGCGGGCCATCGCCGCGGCATCCAGCTCGACCGCCCCGACGGGGCTGCCCGTCGAACTGCCAGAGCATCGCCCCGAGTTCGTCCTGCTCGTCAGAGGCGCGGAGCTCGCGAGCGAAGCGGAGAAGACCGACAACCCGCGCGCGACTCCCGTTCGACTGCGCGCGGCGGAACGCCTGAGGAGGGCAGCATGAGCGACAACCTCGCGCGGATACAGCTGCCGAACTGGCTGGACGGCACCGAGCCGAACCCTGCAGACGAGCACCGTCGGCGGATCGAGATCGTCGCGTCGCGGGAGCAGCGGCGTGCGCGACCCCGACTCGCCTATGCGCTCGTCGCCGTCGCCGGGATCGTGGTCATCGTCGTCGCCCAGCTGCTCATCAGCGTCGGCCTCTCTCAGGGCGCATACGAGATATCGTCGCTCCAAGGCGCCCAGAAGGAACTCGCCCGAACCGCGCAGACTGTGTCTGAGGACCTCGACCGGGTGAGGTCGCCACAGTACCTCGCCGCGAACGCCGAGGCGCTCGGCATGGTCACGAACGCGAGTCCCGTGATGCTGCGGCTCTCGGACGGCGCAGTCACCGGTCTTCCGGCAGGCGGCGCGGAAGGAGCCCCAGGGGCATCCGCCCTCGTACCGAACTCGCTGCTCACCGGCGTCCCGCTCGTGACGCAGCTTCTCCAGGCGGGAGGGCAGGGTGCCTCTGCTCCCGTGCCTGCTCCGACCAGCGTTGGAGCGGCGGGATCGGGCACGCCGGACGTACCTCCTGCCACTCCTGCCGCGTCCCAGTTACCGTTGCAGAACGGTCTTCCCTCCCCGACGACGCACTAGAAGACGCGGCGACGAGTCGCGAGAATGAGGAATGTGGAGTGGCGCTCAACACTCGATCGAGCAGACGTCGGATAGCCGTCTCGGCACTCGCGCTCCTGGTGATCGTGGCCGTCTTCGTCGTGCGGCTCGTCGACATCCAGGTGGTGCGCGCAACAGAGCTCAACGACGAGTCGCGCGACAAGCGCTCGGTTCCCACCGCGATCGACGGAGTCCGCGGCGACATCGTCGACGCCAACGGGGTCGTGCTCGCCGGAACCGTCATGCGCTACGACATCACGATCTCGCCCAAGAACGCCAAGGACTTCGAGCGGGACACGGATGCCGGTCAGGTCACCGTCACCGTGGCCAAGGCCGCCGCGGAACTGGGCGCCGTGCTCGGCATGAGCGGTGACAGCATCCTCGAGATCATCCGGCAGTCGCTCACAGACGATCCGAAGTCCGACTTCGCCTATGTGGCGAAGATGGTCGACACCAACGCCTTCAGGGCGGTCGAGGCGCTGAAGATCCCCTGGGAGGTGCCGTACCGGCACATGGCGAGGACCTATCCGAACGGCGCGGTCGGTGGCAACCTCGTCGGCTTCGTCGGTTCGGAGGGTGAGCCGCAAGCGGGTCTAGAACTCGGCCAGGATCAGTGCCTCGCCGGCCAGGATGGCGAGGAGGTCTACGAGAGGGGAGCCGACGGCGTGCGGATTCCGGACAGCACGGTGACGACGAAGGCGGCCAAGGAAGGCGGCAGGCTCATGCTCACGATCGACTCCGACCTGCAGTGGTTCGTGCAGCAGGCGCTCGCCGAACAGGCCCAGGCTGCTGGAGCCTCGTGGGGGACGGTCGTCGTGCAAGAGGTCAAGACCGGCAAACTCCTCGCGGTCGCCGACTATCCATCGGTCGACCCGAACAACGTGAACGGAACCGAAGAGCGCGATCGCGGCTCCCGTGCATTCACGGCGTCGTACGAGCCGGGGTCAACGTTCAAGGCACTCACCGCGGCATCTGTGATCGATGCGGGTCAGGCCGACCCGCTCAGCCAGGTCGTCGCACCATATCGCATCATCTTTCCGAACGGTGCGAACGTGAACGACTCCGCGGGACACGGGGATCTCAACCTCACCCTCGGAGGTGTGCTGATCGAGTCGTCGAACACGGGCATGTCGCAGTTCGGTGAACGGCTAGGCGATCATCAGCGTTACGACTACATGACCAAGTTCGGCCTCGGTACCGCGACCGAGGTCGGCTTCCCCTCAGAGGATGGCGGGATCCTGCATCCGTGGGAGCAGTGGGACAATCAGACCAAGTACGCCACGATGTTCGGCCAGGGGCTCACGACGACGGCCGTGCAGTTGGCGAGTGTCTATCAGACGATCGCCAACGGCGGAGTGCGTCTGCCTGTTCAGCTGACGGAGGGCTGCAAGCAGGCCGATGGAACGATGACTCAGAAGCCGAAGACCGACGGGGTTCAGGTCGTGTCGCCGGCTGCAGCGCGGTCGACGGCCGACATGCTCGAGATGGTCTACCAGCGGGGCTGGCTCGCCGACGCCTGGAAAATCCCCGGATACCGGGTCGCCGCGAAGACAGGAACCGCGCAGATGCCGGATGGAAACGGCGGCTACTCCCATGGCTATCTCGTGTCCGTCGCGGGTTTCGCTCCCGCGGACGACCCGCAGTACGTCGTTTCGGTAAGCTTGGCTGACCCGGTGAATCAGAATTCTTCTGCGGCTTCGGCTCCGGTCTTCCAAGAGATCATGAGTCAGGTGCTCAAGAAGTACCGGGCAGTTCCATCCGGCGCTCCTGCGCCCGACCTGCCAGCCAGCTGGTGAGAAAGAGGGTCATGTGACCGGACCGGCTCCAACGGCCCTCCGACCGCAGCATCCCGCATCCCGCTCGTTGTCCGGCCTCGTCGACGCCTTCGGCCTCGACGCGCGCGGCGACATCGACGGCCTCGAGGTGACGGGCGTCAGTCTCAGCACGGCAACCGTACAACCCGGCGACCTCTATGTGGGGGTGCCGGGGCGCAACGCCCATGGCGCGAGCTTCGCCGAGGCTGCGCGCGAGGCTGGAGCCATCGCGATCCTCACGGACGAGGCCGGTGCGATCATCGCGGCGGGCTCCGGGCTGCCCGCGCTCGTCACGCCGGATGCGCGCGCGGCGCTCGGCGACGTGGCCGCCTGGATCTACCGTACCGACGAGAACCCGGCGACCCTTTTCGCGGTGACCGGTACCAACGGCAAGACCTCGGTCGTCTACCTGATCTATGCGATCCTCGGCCAGCTCGGCGTCGTCGCGGGGCTCACCTCGACGGCCGAGCGCCGCGTCGGTGGGGTCGCCGTCATGAGTTCCCTGACGACCCCGGAGGCGAGCGAGCTGCACGCCCTGCTCGCCCGGATGCGCGAGGCCGAGGTGCGCGCCGTCGGCGTTGAGGTGTCGGCACAGGCGCTCAGCAGGCATCGCGTCGACGGCCTCGTCTTCGACATCGCCGGCTTCACCAACCTGAGCCACGACCACCTCGACGACTATGCAAGCCTCGAAGACTATTTCCAGGCCAAGCTCGAGCTCTTTCAGCCCGATCGTTCGAAGCGAGGCGTCGTCACGGTCGACTCCGCGTGGGGCAAGCGCATCGCAGACAGCTCCCGCATTCCCGTGACGACCCTCGCGACGGGTTCGGAGGTCGATGCCGAATGGCGGGTGACCGTGATCGAGGAGACGGCCGAGCGCACGATCTTCGCCCTCGAGGGGCCGGATGGGCGCCGTCTCGAGACGAACGTTCCGCTGCTCGGCTGGTTCATGGCTGCGAACGCTGCCCTGGCGATCGTCATGCTCGTCGAGTCCGGCTTCGACCTCGACGCCATCGCTCACGCACTGGATCGGGACGGCGGGATCGATGTGTATATTCCGGGCCGCACCGAACGGATCTCTGGCGAGCGTGGACCAACCGTCTACATCGACTACGGCCATACGCCGGACGCCTTCCTCAACACCCTCGATGCGGTTCGCAAGACCACGAACGGTCGGGTCATCATGGTCTTCGGAGCCGACGGCGACCGCGACACGACGAAGAGGGCCGAGATGGGAGCGATCGCGGCACGCGGATCTGACGCCGTCGTGATCACCGACTTCCATCCGCGTTTCGAAGACCCCGCCACCATCCGCGCCGCACTGCTCGACGGTGCTCGTGCCGCCGTTCCCGACGGCGAGTTCTACGAGATCCCCGATCCGCGCGCGGCCTTCAGGGCTGCGCTTGCGCTGGCGAAAGAGGGGGATTCCGTGCTCTACGCCGGCCCCGGCCACGAGGACTACCAGGAGGTCGCTGGAGTGAAACTGCCCTACTCCGCGCGCGACGACGCCCGACTCGCCCTGCGGGAAGCGGGGTGGATGTAGATGATCGCTCTCTCTCTTTCGGAGATCGCCGTGGCCGTCGACGGCGAACTGCGTCTCGGCGGCTCCGTCGCGACGGGCGAGACTCTCGTCAGCGGCCTCGTCCACACCGATTCGCGCGATGTGGAGCCGGGTGACGTCTTCGTCGCGAAGCCGGGGGAGTTCACCGACGGCCACCTCTTCGCATCGAGCGCGGTCGAGAACGGTGCCGCACTGCTCATCGTCGAGCGCCCGCTCGATCTCTCGGCTCCGCAGATCGTGGTCGGCGACGCCGTTGGCGCGCTCGGCGCGCTCGCCGCCGAGGTCGTCGCACGAGTGCGGGCACACGGGCGGCTGAGGATCGTCGGCGTCACGGGGTCCAACGGCAAGACCACGACGAAGAACCTGTTGCGCACCGTGCTAGAGAGGGTCGGATCGACGATCGCGCCGAGGGCATCGTTCAACAACGAGGTCGGGGCACCGCTCACGATGCTCGAACTCACCGACGACACCGAGTTCCTGGTGTCGGAGATGGGTGCGAGCGGCGTCGGCGAGATCGCGCGGCTCATACGCATGGCGCGCCCGGACATCGGCGTCGTGCTCAAGGTCGGGCTCGCCCACGCGGGCGAATTCGGTGGCATCGACGCCACCGTCGAGGCGAAGGCCGAGATGGTCGTGGATCTGCTCGAGATGGATGTCGCCGTGCTCAACGCCGACGACCCACTGGTCGCGCCCATGGCGGACAGGACCCAGGCGCGTGTCGTCTGGTTCGGCATCGGGCCCTCCGCGGTGGTGCGGGCGAGCGACGTGCGGGTGACCGCACGAGGGACGAGCTTCGTGCTGCATCTCTCGTCGGGTGAGTCCCGACCCGTCATGTTCCGCGTGCTCGGGGAGCACCACGTCATGAACGCTCTGGCGACCGCTGCCGTCTCGGAGGTCCTGGGCGTTCCGATCGACGACATCGTCGCGGCGCTCGAATCGGTCGAACTCGCCGAACGGTGGCGCATGCAGGTCATGGGTGGAGCCAATGGAGTGACCGTCATCAACGACGCCTACAACGCGAGTCCGGATTCGATGACCGCCGCGCTCAAGACGCTCGCTCAGATCGCAGGGCCCGGTCGGCGAACCGTCGCAGTTCTCGGGGAGATGAGCGAACTCGGTGAACTCGCGGGCGAGGAGCACGATCGCATCGGGCTGCTGGCCGTTCGGCTCAATATCTCGCAGCTCGTCGTCGTCGGCCCCGCGGCACGGCGGATGCACATCAGCACGATCAACGAGGGCTCGTGGGACGGAGAGTCGCTCTACGTCGACACGCCGGACGAGGCGCTCGAACTGCTCGCTGAGAGCGTGAAACCGGGGGACACCGTGCTCGTGAAGTCATCGAACTCTGCCGGTCTGCGGTTCTTGGGCGATCGCCTGGGAGAATTGTTCTCGTGAGAGCCCTCCTGACCGCCGGTGCGCTGTCACTCGCATTCACCCTGTTCCTGACGCCGTTGTTCATCAAGCTCTTCCACAAGCTGCAGTGGGGCCAGTTCATCCGCGATGACGGTCCGAAGACGCATCACGCGAAGCGCGGGACGGCGACGATGGGCGGGATCGTGCTCATCGTCGGCGTGCTGTTCGGGTATTTCATCGGAACCATGACCGCGGACGAGCCGCCGACGGCGTCAGGTCTGCTCGTGCTCTTCATGATGGTGGGTCTCGGCCTCGTCGGCTTCGTCGACGACTTCCTCAAGACTCGCAAGCAGCGGAGCTTGGGTCTCGGCGGATGGGCGAAGATCGCCGGTCAGGTGATCGTCGCCGGGGTGTTCGCCGTGCTTGCCCTGCAGTTCCCCAACGAGGCCGGCGCGGTGCCGGCCTCGACGCATGTCTCGTTCGTGCGGGAGCTGCCGATCAACTTCATGGTGCTCGGCACCTACCTCGGCGTCGCGGTGTTCATCGTCTGGATCTGCTTCATCGTCACGGCCACATCCAATGGTGTGAACGTGACCGACGGCCTCGACGGCCTGGCCGCTGGGGCGTCGATCCTCTCGATCGGAGCCTTCGTCGTGATCGGCTTCTGGCAGTTCAACCAGTCATGCTTCAGCGCAGAACTCGACAAGGTCGACGCCTACAAGTGCTATGGCGTGCGGGATCCGCTCGACCTGGCGATCATCGCGGCCGCCATCGCGGGCGCGCTCATCGGCTTTCTCTGGTGGAACACCTCGCCGGCCCAGATCTTCATGGGCGACACCGGCTCGCTCGCCCTCGGCGGAGCCCTCGCAGCCCTCGCCATCCTGAGCCAGACCGAGCTTCTGCTCGTTCTCGTTGGTGGCCTCTTCGTCATCGAGACGGGCTCGGTCATCGTGCAACGCGCCTACTTCAAGGTGACGAGGGGCAAACGCATCTTCCTGATGAGTCCGGTCCATCATCACTTCGAGCTCAAGGGCTGGGAGGAGATCACCGTCGTCGTGCGGTTCTGGATCATCGGAGGGCTGCTCGTCGCCGCGGGAGTCGGAACCTTCTATCTCGAATGGCTGTCGAGCTAGTGTCCGATCCATCGGCAGGTCCGGGCGACGGCGGAACACGACTCGACGGGCTGACCAGCTGGCAGTCAGACTGGCGTGGCCTGCGCGTCGCCGTTCTCGGCCTCGGCGTCACTGGTTTCGCCGTCGCCGACACCTTGACGGAGCTCGGCTCAGAAGTGCTGGTCGTGGCTTCGCAGGCCCAGGACGAGCGGGCGAAGCTGGTCGAGGTGATCGGTGCTCGGCTCGTGCAGACCGACCTCACATCGGTGCCGCAGGATCTGATCGATTTCGATCCAGGGGTCGTCGTGGCCTCGCCGGGTTTTCATCCCGACCATCCCTTGTTGGTCTGGGCGGCAGAGCGGGGTGTTCCCGTCTGGGGCGACATCGAGCTCGCCTGGCGTTTGCGCGACAAGGTCGTGCGTCCCGACGGCACGCCTGCGAGCTGGATTCTCGTCACGGGCACGAACGGCAAGACCACGACCGTGCGACTGACCGCTACGCTCATCGCCGCGGCGGGGCATCGGGTCGCTCCGTGCGGCAACATTGGCATTCCGGTGCTCGACGCGATCCGCGACCCGCAGGGCTGGGACTTCCTCGTCGTCGAGCTCTCCAGCTATCAGCTGCACCATATTCGCCGCGACGGCATCGGATCCCTCTCGCCGCTCGCAAGCGTGTGCCTCAATCTCGCAGACGACCACTTGGACTGGCACGGCACGCCGGAGGCCTACCGCGAGGCCAAGGCCACCGTCTATGCCAACACGGCGATCGCCTGCGTGTACAACAAGGCGGATGCCGCCACCGAGGCGATGGTGCGCGACGCCGAGGTCTCCGAGGGTGCACGGGCCATCGGGTTCGGACTCGGTGTTCCCGGTCCGAGCGACTTCGGCATCGTGGACGGCATCCTGTGCGACCGCGCATTCCTCGACGATCGGCATCGCAGCGCCATCGAGCTCACCACTCTCTCAGAACTCGCCAGGGCGGGCCTCGACGCACCGCACGTCGTGGCAAACATCCTCGCCGCGAGCGCGCTCGCGCGGGCGGTCGGCGTCGAGCCGGCCGTCATCCGCGACGCGCTCGGCGCATTCCGTCTCGACGCGCACCGGATCGAGACGGTGGCCGTGAGCGGAGGCATACGGTGGGTCGACGATTCAAAGGCGACGAATCCGCATGCTGCGATGGCGTCGCTGCGGGCATATCCTTCCGTCGTCTGGGTCGTCGGGGGACTGCTCAAGGGGGTGGACATCGACACCCTCGTGAGTGGGCAGGCGTCGCGCCTACGCGGCGCGGTGATCATCGGCGTCGACCGTTCCGCTTTGCGAGAGGCATTCCGGCGACACGCGCCAGAACTGCCCGTCTCGGAGGTCGACACGGATGACACTGGTCAGGTGATGCCGAACGCGGTCAGACTGGCCGCCGAGATCGCGCAGACGGGGGACACCGTGCTCCTCGCACCGGCAGCGGCCTCGATGGACCAGTTCTCCGACTACGGGGAGCGTGGTGCGCTGTTCGCGCAGGCCGTTCGCGAGTTTCTAGGAGGTGAGGCGGGTGAGCAGTCCGCCTCGGGTGATTCGCCAGCCTAGGCCGCAGAGCGCGCAGCGTTCTGGGGACCGGCCGCAGTCCGCGCAGGCCGACGAGGACTCCCGCGGCTCATCCGCCCGCATCTCACTCGGCCGCGTCTTTCGTGCAGAGGGCTCCAACTACTTCCTGCTGCTCGGAACGGCACTGTTCCTCGTCGTCTTCGGACTCGTCATGGTGCTCTCGTCCTCCTCGGTCGATTCGCTCGTGGGTGACCAGGGCTCGTTCGGCGGGTTCCTCCGGCAGGGGATTTTCGCGATCGTCGGAATCCCACTCATGCTCATCGTGAGCCGCTTTCCGATCGCGTTCTGGAAACGGTTCGCCTTTCCCATGCTCGCGATCTCCTCGTTCCTGCAATTTCTCGTGGTCGTGACCCCGCTCGGCATCACCGTCGGCGGCAACACGAACTGGCTCGCCATCGGTCCCGTCCAATTCCAGCCGTCCGAGGGCATCAAAGTAGCTCTCGTCATCTGGTTGGGGCTCATCGTGAGTCGTAAGCAGGACGTTCTCGACGACTGGCGGCGCGGCTTCCTGCCGATCCTGTTGATCGGCGGAGCGGCGATCGGCCTCGTCCTGCTCGGCGGGGATCTCGGCACGGTCATGATCATGGCGGCGATCCTGATCGGCGCGATGTTCTTCGCCGGCATCCGGTTGCGGATGCTCGCGGTGCCGCTGGTCGGCGGTGCGGCCGTGTTCGGCGTCGTCGCGATCGCGAGCCCGAACCGTCTGCAGCGCATCACGGCGTTCCTCGGCGACACCTGCGACGACTACGTCAACTCCTGCTGGCAGACGCAGCACGGCAACTATGCCCTCGCCAACGGCGGGATCTTCGGCGTCGGCCTCGGAGGGTCGAAGGCGAAGTGGTCCTGGCTGCCCGCCGCGGACAACGATTTCATCTTCGCCATCATCGGAGAGGAGCTCGGCCTCATCGGCGCCATCGTGGTGCTCGCTCTCTTCGTCCTCCTCGCCTTCGCCTTCATCCGGATCATGCGAGCGAGCGACGACATGTTCGCGCGGGTCACGACGGCGGCGGTCATGGTCTGGGTGATCGGGCAGGCCTGTGTCAACATCGGTGTCGTGCTCGGAGTATTCCCTGTCCTCGGTGTTCCTCTTCCGCTCATATCGGCGGGTGGCACGGCTCTGCTCACGACCCTGCTCGCGATCGGTGTCGTGCTCTCTTTCGCTCGAACCGCCCAGGCCGAGCAGCGGTCGGACCCGTCCCTCGGCCGATCGGGTCGTCATCCCCGATGAGCACGTACCTTCTCGCCGGTGGCGGCACCGCCGGTCACGTCAACCCATTGCTCGCGGTCGCCGACAGGATCCGTCGCGACGATCCCGACGCCGTCGTGCTCGTGCTCGGCACAGCGGAGGGACTCGAAGCGCGGCTCGTTCCCGCACACGGCTATGAACTGCTCACGATCCCGCGTCTGCCGTTCCCACGCCGACCAGACCGGCGGGCTGTCACATTCCTGTCGCGGCTGCGTGCGACGATAGCGACCGTCGAGCGCATCGTCCGTGATCGCGGTGTTGAGGTCGTCGTCGGCTTCGGCGGGTATGTGTCGACACCCGCCTACCTGGCGGCCCGGCGGGCGGGGGTGCCGATCGTCATTCACGAGGCCAACGCCAAGCCCGGTCTGGCGAATAAGCTGGGCGCGCGCTACACCTCGTATGTCGGAGTCGCCTTCCATGGCACGCCGCTGCGCAACGCGCAGTTCGTCGGGATGCCGTTGCGTACCGAGATCGAGGGACTCGACCGCTCCGCGATCAGGCCGGAAGCACTCGAGACCCTGGGCTTGCGAGCCGACCGTCCGACGCTGCTCGTGACCGGCGGATCCCTCGGAGCGCGCCGCATCAACGAAACGATCGTCTCAGAGGCCGCGGCGCTCGTCGGCATCGGTTGGCAGGTGCTGCACATCGCGGGAGAGAGAGCCGACATCGACGATCCCGGAATCGAGGACTACCACCTGTTGTCCTACTGCGATCGGATGGACCTCGCTCTCGCCGCTGCCGACTTCGCCGTCTCGCGAGCCGGTTCCGCGACGGTGAGCGAACTCAGTGCTCTCGGCATCCCCGCCGTCTACATCCCATATCCTGTCGGCAACGGCGAGCAGCGGTTCAATGCCGCTGAGGTGGTCGGGGCCGGCGGGGGGGTTCTCGTCGACGATGCGGTGTTCCTTCCCGCGTGGGTGCGCGGGCGACTCGTGCCGCTGCTGTCCGATCGGGCCGGGATCGACGCAATGGCGGGGTCCGCCGCGTCCGTTGGAGTCATCGACGGTTCCGCGCGAATGGTGACGCTTATCGCGCGCGCTGTCGAGGGCAATCAGCGGAATCCGGGTCGCGACGCGTAACGTTGAGCCAGCGCATCGGAAGACAGTCGAAAGAAGAGCAAGCACCGTGACGATCAAACCCGACCTCAGCATCACCGTTCCCGACGAACTGGGTGCGGTGCATTTCGTCGGTATCGGCGGCTCGGGAATGAGCGGCATCGCCCGGCTCTTCCTGGGTGCGGGCCACACCGTGACCGGTTCCGACGTCCGAGACAGCGCGAACGTCCAGGCGCTGCGGGATCTCGGCGCCGAGGTGCACATCGGGCATGATGCGGCGAACATCGGCGACACCGACACACTCATCGTGACCGGCGCGCTCTGGCAGGACAATCCCGAATATGTCCTCGCCTTGGAGAAGGGTCTTCTGGTTTTGCACCGCGCGCAAGCCCTGGCATGGCTCATCCGGCACCAACGTCTGATCTCGGTCGCGGGCGCCCATGGCAAGACCACCTCGACCGGCATGATCGTGACGGGCCTGCTCGGGCTCGGTGAGGACCCCAGCTTCGTGAACGGTGGTGTCATCGACACGCTCGGAGTCAGTTCGGCGCGCGGCGGCGGCGAGCTCTTCGTCGTCGAGGCGGATGAATCCGACGGCTCCTTCCTGCTCTACGACACCGCGGTAGCGCTCATCACCAACGTCGACCCGGACCACCTCGATCACTACGGCTCGCTCGGAGCCTTCGAGCGCGCGTTCCTCGAGTTCGCCATGAATGCGAGCGAGTTCGTGGTCGTCTCGTCCGATGACGCCGGCGCCGTGCGCATCTCGGATCATCTCGACGGCAAGCGCGTGATCACCTTCGGTGAAGACGCCGCGGCGGATGTGCGCCTGCACTCGGTGGTGACCGACGGCCCGGTCTCGTTCAGGCTCGTCTGGGATGGCCGCGATTATCCCGCGACGCTCACGGTGCCCGGCCGGCACAATGCCGTCAACGCAGCCGGCGCCTTCGCCGTCCTGGTCGGTCTCGGCCTCGACCCAGCCGATTCGCTTGCGGCGATCGCCGAGTTCGGCGGAACGGAACGCCGCTTCCAACTGCACGGCATCGTCGGCGGCGTGAGTGTCTACGACGACTACGCCCATCACCCGACCGAGGTCGCCGCGGCGCTCTCGGCAGCACGCACCGTCGTCGGACGGGGCAGGATCATCGCCGTCCACCAGCCGCATCTGTACAGCCGGACCCGCCTGTTCGCGAAGGAGTTCGCCGAGGTTCTCGAGAAGTACGCCGATCAGACCGTCGTGCTCGACGTCTATGGCGCGCGAGAGGACCCTGAGCCCGGGGTGACCGGGGCCATCGTCTCTGAGCTGTTCTCCGATCCTGCACGTGTCTTCTTCGTGCCCGATTGGCAGCAGGCCGCCGACTACACGGCCTCGATCGCCCGAGACGGCGATTTCGTGATCACCCTCGGCTGCGGCGACGTGTATCGGATCGTGCCGCAGCTGCTGGACTCGTTGAAGCGGGCGCGCGGATGACGCATCACGAGGCATGAAGCGACCTCGAGGCTTCGAGCGGCCGACGCCTCCGATACAGCCGCAGGACCCGGCCGCGTCTGGCGCTGGGCGATCGAGCCAGCAGGTGCCGCGAGCGCGCCGCGAGCGCGCGGGGAAGAAAGGGCAGGAGGTTGACACCGAGACCCTCTCGATCATCCATCCATCCGAGGTCGCGGACACCGCGCGCATCACACCTCTCACAGCACGCATCGAGGATGGTTCCGGCGACGGGCTTCCGAGCGGCTACTCCTCCGACGATCCGTCGCGTCCACTGTCCGCTCGGGCCCAGTGGCGGGCTGCGAAGAGAGCGCGGCGCAGCTATGAGCGCGCCGAGGTGCGGCGCTTCACCCGGCACTCCCGGCGGCGGCGTCTGAACTGGATCATCGCGGTCGCCGCGGTCGCCGCGCTCATGCTCTTCGTGGTGGTCGGCGCGTTCTCGCCGCTCATGGCCCTGCGCACCATCCAGGTCGAGGGCGCTGCCCGGGTGAATCCGGCTGACGTGGTCGCCGTCCTCGACGATCAGCTAGGAACGCCGCTGCCGCTCGTGGATTTCGGTCGAGTCCGTTCCGATCTGTCGCGGTTCATCCTGATCCGCAGCTACTCCACCGAGAGCCGTCCACCGGGAACGCTCGTCGTGCGCATCGTCGAGCGTGATCCGGTGGGCGTGATCCGGGCTCAGACGGGATTCGACCTCGTCGACCCAGCCGGAGTGGTCGTCCAGACGACCCAGGAGCGTCCCGAGGGATATCCGATGCTCGAGGTGCAGGGTGCGGCGGGGCTCGCTGCCGCCGGCGCCGTCGTGCAGGCGCTGCCCGCCGACATCCGCACGCAACTCGACACGGTGCGCGCCGCGACGAAGGACGATGTGAGCTTCGTGCTCGCCGGGGGAGCCAACGTGGTGTGGGGAAGCGCCGAGCAGTCCGCCATGAAGGCGATCGTCCTGAGCAAGCTCATGGCCGTCGCGCCGTCGAGCGAGGTCTCGGCCTATGACGTCTCTTCGCCGAACAGTCCCGTCTACCGTTGAGCAAGCTCCCCGTGCGCTGAGACTTTCCGACACGCGGGCGCGCCTCCGACCCGATTCCCGGCGTGCGCCTACTTTCGAATCAGGAATTGCATACTCAGCATAACTTTAAGCTTTGACTAGAACTTTAGAGTTTCCACCGGAGGCCGGACGTGTCATCAAACCAGAACTATCTCGCCGTCATCAAGGTCGTCGGAATCGGCGGCGGTGGCGTGAATGCCGTCAATCGCATGATCGAGCTCGGGCTCCGCGGGGTCGAGTTCATCGCCATCAACACAGATGCTCAGGCGCTGCTGATGAGCGACGCCGATGTGAAGCTCGATGTCGGACGTGACCTCACGCGTGGGCTCGGCGCAGGAGCCGACCCCGAGGTCGGTCGTCGTGCGGCCGAGGATCATGCAGAAGAGATCGAGGAGGCCCTCGCGGGGGCCGACATGGTCTTCGTCACCGCGGGAGAAGGCGGTGGCACCGGAACGGGAGGCGCCCCCGTCGTCGCCCGCATCGCGAAGTCGATCGGCGCGCTCACCATCGGAGTCGTCACCAAGCCGTTCAGCTTTGAGGGCAAGCGCCGCCAGGCCCAGGCCGAGACCGGCGTCTCGACCCTGAAGAACGAGGTCGACACTCTCATCGTGGTCCCGAACGATCGCCTGCTCGAGATCAGCGACCGGGGCATCAGTATGCTCGAGGCGTTCTCGACGGCCGACCAGGTGCTCCTCGCCGGCGTGCAGGGCATCACCGACCTCATCACGACCCCTGGTCTCATCAACCTCGACTTCGCCGACGTCAAGTCGGTCATGCAGGGTGCCGGTTCGGCACTCATGGGCATCGGCTCCTCGCGGGGCGCCGATCGTGCGATCAAGGCGGCGGAGCTCGCTGTCGCTAGCCCGCTGCTCGAGGCGTCGATCGATGGCGCGCACGGTGTTCTGCTCTCCATCCAGGGTGGATCGAACCTCGGCATCTTCGAGATCAACGATGCCGCCCGTCTCGTTCAGGAGGCCGTGCACCCGGAGGCGAACATCATCTTCGGTGCGGTCATCGACGACACGCTCGGCGACGAGGTGCGCGTCACCGTCATCGCGGCCGGCTTTGACGGCGGTGAGCCGCAGACCAAGCAGAGTGACGCGCGTCGCTCGAGCTTCGTCACCGCCGGCGTCGGCGCGGCGGTTGGGGCCGGTGTCGGCGCAGCTTCGGTCGGAATCGGCGAGAGCGTCGAGGAGGTCTCCGAGTTCGACATCGAAGAACTTGTCGACTCGTCGGCCTGGTCTTCAGCGGACCAGGCCGCCGCGGACTCCGCCGTCGTCGATCCGGCCTTCGCCGACGACAGCGATGACCTCGACATCCCCGACTTCCTCAAATAGTCGGGCCGTGTGTCATCCGATCAGGCTATGAGCGAAGCGGGACTCGCTGAACGTCTGGCGTCCGTGCGGGCCGGTATCGCCGACGCCGCCGCCGCGGCCAGCCGTTCCCCCGACGACGTGACGACCATCGTCGTCACCAAGTTCCACCCCGCGTCGCTCATCGCCGACCTTGTCGGGCTCGGCGTGCACGATGTCGGAGAGAACCGTCACCAAGAGGCTCAAGCCAAGGCGGCCGAACTCGCCGCGCTGCCGCTGACCTGGCATTTCGTCGGCCAGCTCCAGAGCAAGAAGGCCAGGCAGGTGCGTGCCTATGCCGACGTCATCCACTCGATCGATCGCTCGTCGCTCGTGAGCGCGCTGGCATCCGAGGAACAGGCGGTCGACTGTTTCGTGCAGCTCAACCTCACTGACGATCCCGGCCGTGGTGGCGTCGGTCCTGCGGGGCTCTCGGCCCTCGTCGACGAGGTGCTCACGGCACCGGGGCTTCGGTTGCTCGGACTCATGGCGGTCGCACCCCTCGACGAGGAGCCGCGCCGGGCGTTCGCACGCGTGCGGGAGCTCTCCGAGTCGATCCGCAGTCAGGCACCGGATGCCGTCGCCCTGTCGATGGGGATGTCGCAGGACTATCGTGACGCGATCCTCGAAGGGGCGACACACCTGAGAATTGGCACGGCCATTACCGGGAATCGGCCGAAGCCCCATTAATCTCGAAGTAGACGATTCCCGACACGGAGGTAGCAATGTCCAACCCGCTCAAGAAGACCATGGTCTACCTGGGATTGGCAGACGAAGAGCTCGAGTACGGCGAGCCTGCTGCACCCGTCACCCCCGTCAGTCATGCGCCATCGGCCAGCAAGGGTGCCGCCCCGGTGACCCCGCTGCGCAAAGCCCCGGTCGCGAAAGCCCATCACTCGGCTCATGGCGCGCCGTCTGCGGACATGAATGAGATCCTCACCGTCCACCCTCGCCAGTATCGTGACGCCCAGGTCATCGCGGAGAGCTTCCGTGACGGAATCCCCGTGATCATCAATCTCTCGCAGATGAGCGATGGCGACGCTCGTCGCCTCATCGACTTCGCGAGCGGCCTGTCACAGGGCCTCTACGGCAAGATCGAGCGCGTGACGAACAAGGTCTTCCTGCTCTCGCCCTCGCACGTCGTCGTGTCAGGAGAGAACGGCGAGAACGAATCCGATGTCGAGGCGTCGTTCTTCGCACAGTCATAATTAGCAGGTGTCTGTCATCTCCCTCCTCGCGGGGATCGCGTATTTTCTCCTGCTCATCTATTTCTTCGTGATGTGGGCACGTTTCGTGCTCGATCTCGTGCGCACCTTCAATCGTTCCTGGCGCCCGCGCGGCCTTGGCCTTGTTCTCGTCGAGGCCGTCTTCGCGGTGACCGACCCTCCGATCAAGCTGTTCCGGAGGATGCTCCCACCGCTTCGGCTGGGCGCTGTCGCGTTCGACTTCGGCTGGAGTCTCACCATGCTCGGCGTGATCGTCGCTATGACGGTCGTCGGTGCCTTCCGCTGAGCGGATGCGGGTATTCTGAGTTGGTGACGTTGTCGGGTGGCGTTCCGTGCGATTCTCCGCCGGACTTTGCTACCGTTAGTCGAACGTTGTTCACATGTTCGCAATTGAGTTCTAAGGGTGGAAAGCCATGGCGCTAACTCCGGAAGATGTAGTCAACAAGCGGTTTCAGCCGACCAAGTTCCGAGAGGGTTACGACCAGGACGAGGTCGACGACTTCCTCGACGAGGTCGTCGTGGAGTTGCGTCGCCTGAACGCAGAGAACGATGAGCTTCGTCAGCGTCTCGCTGCAGCGGAGTCGCTCGGCGGGGAACAGGCCGCCGCGGCGCCTGCGCCTGTGCCGACCTTTGCCGAGCCGGTCGCCGTCGCCGCGGCTCCCGTCGTGGCCCCGGTTCCCGTCACTGCCCCGACGCAGAGTGCCGAGGACCTGGAGCAGACCAGCAGCACCAACCTGCTGCAGCTGGCTCGCCGCCTGCACGAGGAGCACGTGCGCGAGGGCATCGAGAAGCGCGACGCGCTCATCGCCGAGGGCCACGCGACCGCCGCTCGTGTCGTCGCGGAGGCGGAGGCCAAGCAGCGCGCCCAGATCGGGGCGCTCGACCAGGAGCGTATCGGCCTCGAGACCCGCATCGACGAACTGCGCACCTTCGAGCGCGAGTACCGTGCCAAGCTCAAGTCCTACATCGAGGGTCAACTGCGCGAGCTCGACTCCTCGAGTGTCAACGCTCCGGTCGCCGGTGCGTCGACGGCGGGCTTCGGCTCGCCGGTGAGCGCGAAGCCAGAGGGCGAGGGGGCACAGGCTCCGAGCTTCCAGGGCTTTGGCGGCTAAGGCCGCGGCGAAGGTCAGCGCCACGGCGCTTGTCGTACTGGCCGTCGTTGCGCTCTGCGCCTATGGACTCGACCAGTTCAGCAAGTACCTCGTCGTCATGAACCTGAGCGAGGGGGAGGTGGTTCCGGTGCTCGGAGGCGTTCTGCAATTGCAGTTCGTTCGGAACCCCGGGGCCGCCTTCTCGATCGCAAGCGGGATGACCTGGATCTTCACGATCATCGCCTCGGCGGTGATCGTCTTCATCGTCTGGTTCGCACGGCGCATCCGTTCCCTCGCCTGGGCGGTCGTCTTCGGACTGCTACTCGGGGGAGTCCTCGGGAATCTCACGGACCGGTACTTCCGGGAGCCAGGCTTCGCCGTCGGGCACGTCATCGACTTTCTCTCGACGCCGTGGCTCATCCCAGCGATCTACAACATCGCCGACATCTGCATCATCTCGAGCATGGTGCTGTTCATGATCCTCACCATCCGCGGAGTCGGGCTGGACGGGACGCGGATCGTGCACGCGAAGCCGAAGGAACGCTCGGAACCGGTCGACGACGCCGTCAGGGATGCTCCGACCGACCGGTCCGCGAGCAACACCGCCGTCTCCTGACGACATGGAGTCCCGTTCCTTTCCCGTCCCCGACGGACTCGATGGCACGCGTGTCGACGCTGGTCTCGCCAAACTCCTGGGCTTCTCACGCAGCCTTGCGGCCGGAATCGCCGAGGCCGGGGGGGTCACCCTCGACGGCGTTCTCGTCGATAAGGCCGACCGGCTGCACGCCGGCTCCTGGCTCGAAGTGAGTTGGCGGCCGAAGGACGAGCTCTCGATCGTGCCGATCGCGGTTCCCGATCTCGCCATCGTCTACGACGACGACGACATCGTCGTGGTGAACAAGCCGCCTGGGGTCGCGGCGCATCCCTCCGTCGGCTGGACGGGACCGACCGTCGTCGGGGCGCTCTCTGCGGCGGGATACCGGATCTCCACTTCGGGGGCGGCGGAGCGCGCCGGCGTCGTGCACCGGCTCGACGCAGGCACGAGCGGTCTCATGGTCGTCGCGAAGTCCGAGCACGCATACGCCTCTCTCAAGCGAGCCTTCCACGACCGCGAGGTGCAGAAGGTCTACCACGCCGTCGTGCAGGGCCATCCAGACCCGCTCGCAGGAACGATCGATGCGCCGATCGGGCGCCACCCGCGCTCGGACTGGAAGTTCGCCGTCGTCGCCGATGGAAAGCACTCGATCACCCACTACGAGACGCTCGAGGCCTTTCCGTATGCGTCACTGCTCGAAATCCACCTCGAGACGGGGCGAACGCATCAGATCCGGGTGCACATGGCCGCGCAACGGCATCCGTGCGTCGGCGACTCGATGTACGGAGCGGATCCCACCCTGTCGGCGAGGCTCGGACTGGAGCGGCAGTGGCTGCACGCCGTTCGGCTCGCCTTCGCGCATCCGCAGAGCGGCGAGTGGGTGTCATTCGATGCCGACTACCCACCGGATCTACGGCACGCTCTCGATGTCCTCGGGGAGGATTAGGCTGGAGTCTCAGCCGGCAGCATCCGCGCCGTCCGAGCAGCCAGCCCGTTCATCAGCAGTTCAGTAGCCAGTTAGCCGGAGCAGTCTTGTCCTCACGTGGCGATTCGTTCGTTCATCTGCATGTCCACAGCGAATACTCCATGCTCGATGGTGCCGCACGTGTAAAGCCACTCATCGATGCGGCCGTCGAGCAAGGGATGCCGGCCGTCGCCGTGACCGACCATGGCAACGTCTTCGGCGCCTTCGACTTCTGGCGCACTGCGACCGAGGCGGGCATCAAGCCGATCATCGGCACCGAGGCCTATGTGACCCCTGGCACTCATCGCGGCGACAAAACACGCGTGCGTTGGGGCAGTGGCGGGCAGGACGACGTCTCGGGGGCCGGCGCATACACGCACATGACCCTGTTGTCGGCGAACAACACGGGCATGCACAACCTGTTCCGGCTCTCGTCTCTGGCCTCGATGGAGGGCTACTACTTCAAGCCGCGAATGGACAGGGAGATCCTCTCCTCTTACAGCGAAGGGCTTATCGCGACGACGGGATGCCCGAGCGGCGAGGTGCAGACCCGGCTGAGACTCGGCCAGTACGACGAGGCCGTCAAGGCCGCAGCCGACTTCCGCGACATCTTCGGCAAGGAGAACTACTACGCCGAGATCATGGACCACGGGCTCGACATCGAGCGGCGCATCATGGCCGACCTGATCAAGCTCGCGAAAGAACTCGGTCTGCCCCTCGTCGCGACCAACGACCTGCACTACACCCACGCTCACGACGCGACGAGCCATGCCGCTCTGCTGTGCGTGCAGTCCGGGTCGACGCTCGACGATCCCAACCGGTTCAAGTTCGATGCGGACGAGTTCTATCTGAAGTCCGCAGAGCAGATGCGCCAGCTCTTCCGTGACCACCCCGAGGCCTGCGACAACACCCTCCTCATCGCCGAACGCTGTGACGTCGGCTTCGACACCGCGGCCAACTACATGCCGCGCTTCCCGGTGCCAGAGGGCGAGACCGAGGACAGCTGGTTCGTCAAGGAAGTCGACAAGGGTCTCGCCTATCGCTACCCGGACGGCATCCCAGAGCTTGTCCGCAAGCAGGCCGACTACGAGGTCGGCGTCATCTTGCAGATGGGTTTCCCGGGCTACTTCCTCGTCGTCGCCGACTTCATCAACTGGTCGAAGGACAACGGAATCCGCGTCGGTCCCGGCCGTGGCTCCGGCGCCGGCTCGATGGCGGCGTACGCCATGCGCATCACCGACCTCGACCCGCTCCAGCACGGTCTCATCTTCGAGCGCTTCCTCAACCCCGACCGCGTCTCCATGCCCGACTTCGACGTCGACTTCGACGACCGTCGCCGTGGTGAGGTCATCAAGTACGTGACCGAGAAGTACGGCGAGGAGCGCGTCGCGCAGATCGTCACCTATGGAACGATCAAGGCCAAACAGGCGCTCAAAGACTCCTCGCGCGTGCTCGGCTTCCCCTTCGGAATGGGAGACAAGCTCACCAAGGCGATGCCGCCGCCCGTCATGGGCAAGGACATCCCGCTGACCGGCATCTTCGACAAGAACCATCCGCGCTACAAGGAGGCTGCGGACATTCGCGCGGTCGTGGAGTCCGATTCCGACGCCAGGACCGTCTTCGACACGGCGCTCGGCATCGAGAACCTCAAGCGGCAGTGGGGTGTGCACGCCGCTGGCGTGATCATGTCGAGCGACCCGCTGATCGACATCATCCCCATCATGAAGCGCGAGCAGGACGGCCAGATCGTCACACAGTTCGACTATCCGGCCTGCGAGTCGCTCGGACTGATCAAGATGGACTTCCTCGGTCTGCGCAACCTGACGATCATCAACGACGCGCTCGACAACATCGAGGCCAACCGCGGCATCCGCCCCGTGCTCGAGGACCTCGACCTCGACGATCGTGAGGCATACGAGCTGCTGTCGCGGGGCGACACGCTCGGAGTGTTCCAGCTCGACGGTGGGCCTATGCGATCACTGCTGCGCCTCATGAAGCCAGACAACTTCGAGGACATCTCGGCGCTCATCGCACTGTATCGCCCTGGGCCCATGGGGGCGAACTCGCACATCAACTATGCCCTCCGCAAGAACGGGCAGCAGCCCATCTCGCCGATCCACCCCGAGCTCGCCGACTCCCTCGCCGAGATCCTCTCCACCAGTTACGGCCTCATCATCTACCAGGAGCAGGTGATGGCCATCGCGCAGAAGGTCGCGGGCTTCTCGCTCGGCCAGGCCGACATTCTGCGCCGTGCCATGGGAAAGAAGAAGAAGTCCGAACTGGACAAGCAGTTCGAGGGCTTCGAGGCCGGGATGCTGGCGAACGGCTACTCCAAACCGGCGGTCGATACGCTGTGGGACATCCTGCTGCCGTTCTCCGACTACGCCTTCAACAAGGCGCACTCGGCGGCGTACGGTGTCGTGTCGTACTGGACCGCCTACCTCAAGGCGCACTATCCGGCCGAGTATATGGCCGCGCTGCTGACGAGTGTCGGCGACTCCAAAGACAAGATGGCGCTCTACCTGAACGAGTGCCGGCGCATGGGGATCAAGGTGCTACCGCCGGACGTCAACGAGTCGATCGGGTTCTTCGCCGCCGTCGGCAAGGACATCCGGTTCGGCCTGGGCGCCGTGCGCAACGTCGGTGCGAACGTCGTGGACGGCATCCGGCTCGCCCGTGAGCAGAAGGGGCGATTCGAGTCGTTCCACGATTTCTTGCGCAAGGCGCCCATCCACGCAGCCAACAAGCGCACCATCGAATCACTCATCAAGGCGGGCGCCTTCGACTCGCTCGGTGCGACCAGGCGGGCGCTCGTCGAGATCCACGAGCAGTCCGTCGAGTCGGCGGTGAAGATCAAGCGCGACGAGGAGAACGGCAACATCGGGTTCGACTTCGACAGCCTGTTCGACGATGCCGGCGATTCGCCGACGTCCGAGGTGCCCGACCGGCCCGAGTGGGCGAAGCGCGACAAGCTCGCTTTCGAGCGTGAGATGCTCGGCCTCTACGTCTCCGACCACCCGCTCGCCGGTCTCGAGGTGCCGCTCGCGAAGCACGCGGGCACCTCGATCGCCGATCTGATGGCGTCCGAGGCCCTCCAGGACGGCGAGACCGTGACGATCGCAGGCCTCGTGACGAGTGTGCAGCACCGCACGGCCAAGAACTCCGGCAATCAGTACGGCATGATCCAGGTCGAAGACTTCGGCGGCGAGATCACGGTCATGTTCATGGGCAAGGCCTACCAGGAGTTCGCCTCGGCACTGCTCGGCGACTCCATCGTCGTGGTGCGCGGTCGGGTGAGTCTTCGCGACGACGGCATGAACCTGCACGCCTTCAGCCTGTTCAGTCCGGATCTGGGTCAGGGCGTGGAGAACGGCCCCGTAGTGATCTCGATGCCAGACAGCCGTGCGACGACCGACACGGTCACGGCGCTCAACGACGTGCTCGTCAGGCACGCCGGTGAAACCGAGGTGCGACTCAAACTGGTCAAGGGCTCGACGGTCCGTGTCTTCGAGGTGCCGTATCCGGTGCGGGTGACCGCGGATCTCTACGGCGAGCTCAAGAGTCTGCTCGGACCGAACTGCCTCGCGTAGCCGTGCGGCGTTCCCGCTCCGGCCGCTCAGACCACGTCGCCAGGGGTACGGTACTGACGTTTGTGATAGAGCAGGGGAGCGTCGTCGTCGCCGAGCTCGCCAGCCTCGATGTGGACGACAATCACGGCGTTGTTGTGCACGTGCAGTCGCTCGACGATTCTGCCCACCATCCACGAGGTCACGTCGTCGAGGATCGGCAGACCGCCGGGTCCCGCGCGCCAATGATCGCCGATGAAGCGCTGGGCGTTGTCGCCGGCCATCTTCTCGGCGACCGGACGGTTGCGCACACCGAGCATGTGGATGGCGACGCGATCCGTCTCGGCGATCGCGCGCCACGTGCTGGAGGACCGTGCCATGTTGAAGGTCGCCAGCGGAGGAACCGCCGAGAGGGACGCGAGCGAGGTCGCCGTGAAGCCGACGGGGTTGCCATCAGGATCGAGCGCCGTGATGACCGCTACGCCCGAGGCGTGCCGCCGGAACGCTCGCTTGAAGGCGAGGAGATCCTCCGGGGTCGCCGCACCAGCAGCCGGTGCCGCGGCGGCGGAGAACTCGGTCACGGGAGGAGTCGGTGTCTCGTTCATACGTCTGCATCAATCATGGAGAGACCTGCGGTATTCCCCGGACCGTTCGCGTGGGCGTCAGCCAATACACTGAAGGGGCCATGATCCAGAACATCGACCTCCGGGGACTTCAGCTTAGTCCAGCCGAACTGCTCGCAGCCGTGCCGCGAGCGGCCACCGACGTCTCGGCCGCCAGCGAGATCGCCGCCGAACTCATCGCCGACGTGCGGGCACGCGGCGAAGTCGCGCTCCTCGACCAGGCGGAGCGGCTCGACCGGGTGCGGCCGGAGGCCGTCCGGGTGCCAGCCGAGCATGTCGACCAGGCGGTGGCGGCTCTCGACCCCGCCGTGCGCCGTGCCATCGAGGAGACCATCCGCCGCGTGCGCCGTGCGAGCGCCGCTCAGGTGCCTCCGGCAGTGACGACGACTCTCGCCGATGGAGCGACCATTCTGCAGCGCTGGCAGCCGATCGGTCGCGTCGGACTGTACGTTCCCGGCGGCAAGGCCGTCTACCCGTCGAGTGTCGTCATGAACGTGGTTCCGGCTCAGGTCGCCGGGGTCGGCTCGATCGCGCTCGCCTCGCCGCCGCAGAACGCGTTCGATGGTCGGGTGCACCCGACGATCCTCGCGGTCGCGGGTCTGCTCGGCATCGCAGAGATCTACGCGATGGGTGGAGCGGGGGCCGTTGCTGCGCTCGCCTACGGCGTGCCCGCCATCGGCCTGGATCCGGTGCAGCTCGTCACCGGCCCCGGCAATGTCTACGTCGCGGCGGCGAAGCGGCTCATCCGAGGGCAGGCCGGTATCGACGCAGAAGCCGGTCCCACAGACATCCTCGTCATTGCGGATGCCGCAGCCGACCCCTCGCTCATCGCAGCCGATCTCGTGAGCCAGGCCGAGCACGACGAACTCGCCGCCGCCGTGCTCGTCACCGACTCGGCCGATCTGGCCGTCGCCGTCGAGGAGAAGCTCGGGGAACTCGCGGAGAGTACGGCACACAGCGGGCGGGTCACCGCGGCTCTCGGCGGCACTCAGTCCGCGATCGTCCTCGTCGACGACCTCGGGGTGGCCGCGGCATTCAGCAACGCCTTCGGCCCAGAGCACCTCGAGATCCAGACCTCCGAACCGGAGACGACGCTCGTGCTGATCGAGAACGCCGGGGCGATCTTCCTCGGCCCGAATTCGCCCGTCAGCCTCGGCGACTACGCCGCCGGTTCGAACCATGTGCTCCCGACGGGCGGGCAGGCACGCTTCTCCGCTGGTCTCGGCGCGTCGACGTTCCTGCGCTCGCAGCAGATCGTCAGCTACAGCCGCGAGGCGCTGCGTGAGGTGGCCGATCACATCGCCGCCCTGTCGACTGCTGAGGCGCTTCCGGCGCATGGCGATGCCGTCGCCGCGCGGTTCGCCTGATTCAGGACCGAGACGGGCGTCGCAGCCGGGCGCCTCTCGCATCGCGCTAGGCTTGAGCCACGATGTTCTGTCCGTTCTGCCGCCACCCGGACTCCCGGGTCATCGACTCCCGCACGAGCGATGACGGCCTCTCGATCCGTCGCCGTCGGCAATGCCCGGAATGCGGTCGTCGTTTCAGCACGACCGAGACAGCCAGCCTCAGCGTGATCAAACGCAGCGGGGTCGTCGAGCCGTTCAGCCGCGAAAAGGTCGTTCTCGGTGTGCGCAAGGCTTGTCAGGGTCGCCCCGTGACCGACTCCGACCTCGCCGTGCTGGCGCAGAAGGTGGAGGAGACGATCCGCTCGACGGGTGCCTCGCAGATCGAGGCGAACGACATCGGCCTCGCCATCCTGTCGCCGCTGCGAGACCTCGACGAGGTCGCCTATCTCCGTTTCGCAAGCGTCTATCAAGCGTTCGAATCACTCGACGACTTCGAGTCGGCCATCGATCAGCTGCGTGTCGAGCACGGCAGGCTGCCCGCGAGACCGCAGGAGTAGGCCGGGGCGGAGGCCGGTCGGCCGTCGCGCCCGGTAATCTTACAGCGCCATGTATCGCATCCTCTTTTCTCTCGTCCTGTCCAGGCTCGACCCCGAGCGTGCCCACCACCTCGCCTTCAGCGTGATCCGGGCGCTCCCGGTTCTGGGCTTCGGTCGTCTCGTGCACCGCTTCACCCGCCCGCGCAGCGACCTCTCGGTGCAGGCTCTCGGACTGCATTTCGAGACGCCATTCGGGCTCGCCGCCGGATTCGACAAAGATGGCAAGGCCGTCGTCGGCCTCGGACAGCTCGGCTTCGGACACGTCGAGGTCGGCACGCTCACGGCACACGCTCAGCCGGGCAATGAGAGACCGCGTCTGTTCCGCCTTGTCTCCGACCGGGCCGTGATCAATCGGATGGGCTTCAACAACGGCGGGTCGAGCGCGGCGCGCGAGCGGCTCTCGCGGGTACGTGCCACTCGGGTGCGGCCGGTGCTCGGCGTGAACATCGGTAAGAGCCGCGTGACCGCCGTCGCCGACGCGACGGAGGACTATCTGTCGAGTGCGCGCGCCCTCGCGCCCGTCGCAGACTATCTCGTCGTGAACGTGAGTTCGCCCAACACCCCTGGACTGCGCGGACTGCAAGAGCTCGAGTTGCTCGCTCCGCTCCTGGCTGCGGTCAAGGAGGCATCCGGATCGACGCCGTTGCTCGTGAAGATCGCACCGGACCTGCTCGACGAGGAGCTGCGCAAAGTCGCCAGGCTCGTCGTCGACCTCGGCCTCGACGGTATCATCGCCACGAATACGACGGTGGCCCGAGGGGGACTTCGCACCCCGGCGCCCGTTGTAGAGGCGGCCGGTGCCGGGGGGCTCTCAGGAGCACCGCTCGCGGAGCGATCGCTCGCGGTGCTCCGACTCATCCGCGCGAACGTCCCCGACGCCTTGTGCGTGATCTCGGTGGGCGGTGTCGAGACCGCCGAGGACGTCAGAGCACGGCTCGACGCGGGCGCCACGCTCGTGCAGGGATACACGGCGTTCCTGTACCGAGGTCCGCTCTGGGCGATGCAGGTCAACCGCGGCCTGGAACGGCTCGCGATCGCGGGCCGGTCGGCTAGAGGAAACCAAGTTCGGTGAGCTGGTCGGCGAGGCCGGAGCCGTCAGGAGCGTAGACCCATGGCACGCCCGTGTCGCGGCGGGCCTCCGCCTTGGAGCGCCCGCCGGCCAGAACCGCCTCGCCGGTCGAAAGCTGCCGGATGGCGACGGCGGCGACGTTCCGCGGTCGCCTGGTCGCGAACTCGCCGTAGATGTCCTCGTCGTGCTGGCCGTCGTCGCCGACCAGGAGCCAGCGGATGTCGGGGAACTCCTCGGCGAGCCGCATGAGATTGACGCGCTTGTGGTCCTGTCCGCTGCGGAACCAGCGATCGTGGGTCGGCCCCCAATCCGTCAGCAACAGGGCACCGGCCGGGTAGAGATTGCGGGACAGGAAGCGGGTCAGGGTCGGGGCGACGTTCCAGGCTCCCGTCGACAGATAGATCACCGGTGCGCCCGCGTGCGAGTTCGCGAGGCGTTCGAGCAGCACGGCCATCCCCGAGGTGGGAATGCGGGCGTGCTCGTCGAGCACGAAAGTGTTCCAGGCCGCGAGCAAGGGCCGTGGGAGCACGGTGACCATGACGGTGTCGTCGACGTCGGAGATGACGCCGAAGCGCACGGCGGGATCGACCACGTAGATGGGAGCCTCGACGGGGGCAGAGCCGCCCGCCGTTAAGGTCGCCGAGTGCCAGCCGGGGGTGAGGCCGACGGGAACGACGGCGTCGACCACCCCGCCACGGTCGGAGCGAACCTCGATCACAGTGCCATCGACCTCGATCCGCACGGTGACGTATCCCAACGGGACACTCGTGAAACTGCGCCAGCCTCGGATGCCCTGCTCGCGTCGCCGCTGGCGTCGCCGCAGGACGCGCTCTGATCCCGATCCCTCCGAGACGGGGCGGGAGAGCAGCACCCGGCACAGGATGCGCGCCCACTCGGTGGAACCGTAGCCGGAGTACGGGATGACCGTGGGACGGTGGCCGCGTTTGCGGGCCCAACGTTCCCTGCGCTCGTGCACCCAGTCCTCGACGCGTGCAGCGCCGTGCGGGGTCGCTGCGCGGGCGGGGCGCACCGGCTGGGGTTCGGGGGTCTCGGCCACGACCTCAGTCTTTCACGTCGCCCCGTCTTCGCCGCACTGTCAGATATTGGAGCAATGTGGAGGAATCCCAACTAGAGTTGAATTTCGTATGTCGAGGAGGAAACGTGCCGGTAGGGGACCTAATTGGGGCGGACGATCCGAGTGCAGCATTGGCTGTACGGACGGAGCCGATGCAGCAGCGAAGTGCGGAGCGCTTGAATGCGCTTCTCGATGCGGCAGCGGAGGTTGTCGACGAGGTCGGCTTCGATCGCGTCACGACCGCGATGATCGCCGAGAGAGCGGGTGCCTCAATCGGCACCGTCTACCGGTATTTCCCGGACCGGGTGGCGGTGCTGCATGCCCTGCGCGATCGTTCGGTGCAGCGGTTCCGTCTGCGCGTCGCCAATGAGATGATCGGCCGGAACCCGTCGAACTGGTGGGATGCTATCGATTGCACGGTTACGGCGTTCGTGGATCTCTACCGCACAGAGGCCGGGTTCCGGATCATCCATTTCGCCGATCGCGAACGCGCCCCGCTGCCCGGAGAGGACATCGAGGCCGGGTTCTTCGCCTACCGGCTCGCGAACGTACTCGCCGAGGAGTTCGGCCTGCCCGGCGGACCGGAGCTCACCTTCCGTCTCGAAGTCATCGTGGAGATGGCGGACGCCCTGCTCTCACGGGCTTTTGTGACCGACCCGCATGGCGACGAACGGTTCATCGCCGAATGCCGTTCGATCATGCACGCTTACCTCGTCAGCCACTACGGAACATCGTCGACGCATAGTCCGGACGACGGGCGAGCGCGTCGATCCTGACATTTTTCACGATCTCCTTTCGCTCACGCACCGAATGGTGTTTGTGTAGACCTCTGGCACGTGTTGATCCGACCCATTCGAGGAATGAGCCACCTATGATCGAGTTCCGCTCGGTGACGAAACGATTCCCCGACGGCACGCTTGCCGTCGAGGACTTCAGTCTTGTGATCCCGTCCCGCAAGACGACGGTTCTCGTGGGCTCATCCGGGTCTGGCAAGACGACCCTGTTGCGCATGATCAACCGCATGGTCGACCCGACGAGCGGCACCATCGCGATCGACGACACGGATGTCTCGACGGTCGACCCGGTCAAACTTCGTCGCAGCATCGGCTACGTCATGCAGAACTCGGGGCTGTTGCCGCACCGCAAGGTCGTCGACAACGTCGCGACCGTCCCGATGCTGCGCGGTACTCGCAAACGCGAGGCACGTGCGCACGCGCTCACGCTGCTGGACACGGTCGGGCTGGATCGCTCGCTCGCCGACAAGTACCCGAGTCAGTTGTCGGGCGGGCAGCAGCAGCGGGTCGGCGTAGCGCGTGGACTCGCCGTAGATCCCAACATTCTGCTCATGGACGAGCCATTCGGAGCCGTCGATCCGCTCGTTCGCGCTGAACTCCAGCAGGAATTGCTGCGGTTGCAGGGCGAACTCGACAAAACCGTCGTGTTCGTGACGCACGACATCGACGAGGCGTTTCTGCTCGGCGACCAGGTCGCGATCCTCAAGACGGGCGGACGGGTCGCCCAGATCGGCACACCGAGCGAGATTCTGGCGCAGCCGGCCGACGACTTCGTCGCCAGTTTCATCGGAGCAGATCGCGGGCGGCGGGCGTTGCACCTCACCGAGATCGACGGGCGCCGGCTCGTCGTGGACTCCGAGGGGCGCCCGGCCGGAGTGCTCGCTTCGTGAACTGGCTGTGGTCGAACCTCGATCTGGTCTGGCAGCTTTCGCTGGCCCATGTCGCGCTCAGCGTGCTTCCCGTCGTGCTCGGTTTCGCGATCTCCCTGCCGCTGGGCTGGCTCGCTCATCGGTACCAGGTCGGCCGCAGCGTGCTGTTCACGACCGCGACCGTGTTGTTCACGGTGCCGTCGCTCGCGATGTTCATTGCGCTTCCCGCGGTCATCGGCACGAGCATCCTCGACTCCGTCAACGTCGTCATAGCTCTCACGATCTACGCGGTCGCGCTCATGCTGCGCGCGACCGCGGATGCGCTCGACTCGGTCGACGCCGACGTGCGCCAGTCCGCGACGGGGGTGGGCTATTCGGCGTGGCAACGGTTCTGGCTGGTCGAGCTGCCGCTCGCAGGACCCGTGCTCCTCGCTGGCCTGCGCGTCGTCTCGGTGAGCACGGTGAGCCTCGTCACCGTCGGCTCGGTGATCGGGGTGACGAGCCTCGGCTACCTGTTCCTCAACGGATTCCAGCGGAACATTCCGATCGAGGTGGCGAGCGGAATCATCGCAACAGTGCTCATCGCCCTGATCTTCGACCTGGCGCTCGTCGCGCTCGGCACCTTCCTTCTGCCCTGGAACCGTCGGCACCGGCGCGCTGCGTCGCCGACGACATTGCGGGTCTCGGAGGCGGCGGGTATCGGATGACTCTGTTTCTTGCCGCGATCGCATGGATCTTCGATCCGGCCGCCCACTCCGGGCAGAACGCACTGCCGACGCGCATCGCCGAACATCTCGGTTACACCTTCGGTGCCGTGCTGATCGCCGCCGTCATAGCACTCCCGGCCGGCTATCTGATAGGTCACACCGGCAGGGGGCGCGAGCTGGCGGTCTCGTTCACGGGGGGTATGCGTGCGCTGCCGAGTCTCGGCATCCTCATCCTGTTCGCCCTGGGGCTCGGCATCGGCTTCAAGGCGCCTCTGCTCGCCTTCGTGATCCTCGCGATACCGCCGCTGCTCGCCGGCGCCTATGCAGGGATCGAGGCGATCGACCGCTTGACGATCGACGCGGCGCGCGCGGTCGGCATGACCGAGTGGCAGATTCTGGTCACGGTCGAGATCCCGCTCGGGATGCCGTTGCTCATCGGAGGCATCCGCGCCGGCGTGCTCCAGGTGGTCGCGACCGCGACGCTCGCCGCCTACGTCGGCGGCGGTGCACTGGGTGGCTACATCTTCCACGGCATCAGCACGAAGAACTACATCGAGATGCTCGGAGCCTCCATCGTCGTCACCGCGCTCGCCCTCGTGCTCGAGGGACTCTTCAGCGTTACCCAGAAGGCCGTGGTTCCGCATGGAGTGTCCGCGGGTCGCGCGAAGATGGTCCGTGTGCGGCCGTCTCGGCCACGCACGGCGGTGACATACCCCATCGAGAAAGGGAAATAACCATGTTCACAGCACGAAGAGGCCGGCTCGCGTTCGTCGGTGCCGTCGCGGCCCTGGCGGTCGCGGCCCTGGCCGGTTGCGCATCCGGCAACCCGTTGGGCGCCGCCAGCACCGATTCTGCCGGCGGATCCTCCGGCGCCATCGTCGTCGGCTCGCAGCAGTACTATTCCAACGAGATCATCGCCGAGATCTACGCGCAGGCCCTCGAGGCCAACGGGTTCACGGTCGAGCGCAAGTTCAACATCGGTCAACGGGACGCCTATCTTCCGTCGCTCGAGAACGGCGAGGTCGACCTGTTCCCCGAGTACACGGGCAACCTGCTGCAGTACTACGTTCCCGACACCCAAGCACGCACGAGCGACGACGTGTACGCCGCGCTCGCCGACGCCCTGCCGAAAGGTCTCCGTGTCCTCGATCAGGCCGCGGCAACCGATCAGGACTCCTACGTCGTGACCAAGGAGTTCGCCGACGCCAACAAGCTGACCTCGATCGGGGATCTCGCCTCGGTCACCACCCCCCTCACGCTCGGCGGCAACTCCGAGTTGGAGACCCGTCCTTACGGTCCGAAAGGGCTCAAGGCCACCTATGGCGTCACGATCGGCTTCATCGCGATCGAGGACAGCGGCGGACCCCTCACCCAGCAGGCGCTCAAGGACGGAACCGTTCAAGTGGTCAACATCTACAGTGCGGATCCCAACATCAAGGCGAACAACCTCGTGACGCTCGAGGACCCCAAGGGCCTGTTCCTGGCATCCCACGTCGTCCCCCTCGCCGGCGACGGGGTGACGGATGAAGCCGCAGCGGTCGTCAACAAGGTTCAGGCGGCACTGAGCGCATCCGATCTCGTCGCGCTCAACTCGCTCAGCGTGAACGAGCAGGAGTCGGCCGACACGATCGCCAAGGGCTGGTTGGCCGAGAAGAAGCTGTTTTAGTCTCTCATCAGCCGAACCACGGCCGCGTCCGTCCCGCAGGATGGGCGCGGCCATGTCGTTTCTCCTCGCGATGGCCATCCCCCGGAATGGGGGCGCGATGACTTCGTAGCAGTACAGTGGCGCGGTCGCTCCTGCACCGATGTGATCAGCGAGGCTGGAGGTCGTCGGATGGCGCCTGCCTGCCCTCGCCGCGGTCCGGCTCCATGTGCTTTGCCTCGCTGCGCTGCAGCAGCCTCTTGGCGACGACGACGAGCACGACGAAGACGACGATGACGCCGACGAAGATGTAGCCTGCGAAATGCAGTTCCTCGGCGAGCTCCCGGTAGCCACTGGCGACCAGCGATCCGACCGTCACATAGGCAAAGGCCCAGATAAGGCACGCGGGGACGGTCCAGGCCATGAAGGTGCGGTAGCGCATCGTGCTCATGCCGACGGTGACCGGGATGAGGGAGTGCAGCACCGGCAGGAACCGCGAGGTGAAGACGGCGATTCCACCGCGCCTGGTCAGGTAGCGTTCGGCGCGGCGCCAATTGTCCTCCCCGATCGTGCGTCCGAGCCTGCTGCGCCGGACATGCGGTCCGAACCATCGCCCGAGGGCGAAACCGATGCTCTCACCTGTGAGAGCGCCGATCACGACGGCGACGACGAGCGAGATGTACTGTACAGGGTTCTCGACGGCGGTGCTCGCCACGATCACGATCGTGTCGCCGGGGACGACGAGGCCGATGAGGATCGAGGTCTCGAGCATGATTCCAACGGCGGCCAGGAAGGTTCGCGCGACGGGGTCGACGGTTTGAACGATGTCCAGGATCCACGTGAGAAGCTCGTTCACGTCATCGAGCCTAGGCTGTCGCCCGCTCACCAGCCGAAATCACGAGCAGAGGTTCTGAGCGCTCAGGCTCAGAGCAGCAGGAGCAGGGACACGACCGGAACGGTGAGGAGGCCTACCGCCACGGCCAGGACGAGCGCGCGGCTCAATGCGGGGAGCGGCTTCCGCGGTGCGAGCAGGCGGGAGATGCGCGCGTTCACGGTGGACGCGTCGGCGGCAATGGTCGCTGCGCCGTCCCGGGCGTAGCCCACCCCGTCCCAGGGTGAGCCGACGAGGGCGATCGTGGTCGCGAGCGTGTATGCATCGACCTCGCGTTCCGCCTCGTCGTCTGCGAGCATCTCGACGAGCAGCGTCACGGCGTGCTCGGCCCGATTGGCGATCGGAAACCAGGGGAGTGCGCTATCCCACGCCTTGAATGCGAGCAGAACCAGATGGTGATACTGCCGTAGATGGGTGCGCTCATGCGCCAGCACCGCGTGGAGTTGCTCGGGCTCGAGCAGTTCGATGAGCCCCTCGGAGAGCACGGTGATGGTGCGGACTCCCGGCAGGCAATAGGCGACCGGCGCCGGATGATCGAGCACTCGCGCGTCGGGGCGATCGGGCATGGGTGAGCTCAGGAGATCCACGAGTGCGTGATGCCGCCGCCTCTGCCTCTCCGTGCGCACGGCAGTGTCGACGAGATTGAGGAGCAGATGGGTGCCGAGGAGGAGCGCGCCGCCGATCGCGACGATGTGGGTCGCGCCGATGTCGGCCGGGAGTGGACCGGAGAAGAGATGCCCGAGCAGCACGCTCACCCCGGCGGGCAGCTCGCCACCGAATGGGACCAGGCCGTAGACGAGGAGCGCTCCGATCATCGACAATCCGCCTGCGAGGGCAACGGCCTGCCACAGTGCGAGAGCGATGCCCGGCGCGCGCGAAGGCCAGGACGCACGCGAGAGCGCTATGGGAACCGGCCAGGCGAGGAGGACGGCGAGTGCGGCGAGTGCGCCGCTCGCGAGGTACACGGCCTTACCCGTGCTGACGCGGAGCGAGCAGCTTTCGCAGCGTCTCGGCCTCGTGTGGCGTGACCTGTCCGACGAAACGCGCGAGAGCGGCATCTCTGTCAGGGGAACTGCCCAGGACCTCGTGCATGAGCTCGGCCGTATGCTCGGCTCGACTCGTGACCGCCCGGTAGAGATGGGGCCGGCTCTCGCGAGTGCGGGAGACGAATCCCTTGTTCTCCAGCCGCGTCAGCACAGTGAGAACCGTGGTCGTCGCCAGCGCGCGGCGGCCGGATGCTCCGTGTGTCACCACGAGCCGATCGCGGAGTTCGTTGGCCGAAAAGGCGGAATCCTGATCCCATAGGATGTCCATGACGGATCGCTCGAGATCGCCCAAAGTCGCCATGTACTCAGATTACCGTTTTGTCGCGAGATGTTCTACGCTCAGTAGAAGAAGAGGGTTCTACATCGTGTAGAACACGATCGCAGGGAGTGCGAGTGAACGAGTTTCTGGATCCGTTGCTGCTGTCGCGCTGGCAATTCGGCCTCACCACTGTCTACCATTTTCTCTTCGTGCCGATCACGATCGGTCTCGCGACGACGGTGGCGATCTTCCAGACGGCTTGGGTGCGCACCGACAAGGCGAAGTACCTGCAGCTCACCAAGTTCTTCGGCAAGATCTTCCTCATCAACTTTGCGATGGGCGTCGTCACCGGGATCGTGCAGGAGTTCCAGTTCGGCATGAACTGGTCCGACTACTCGCGGTTCGTCGGCGACGTGTTCGGAGCGCCGCTCGCGCTCGAAGGCCTGCTCGCATTCTTCCTCGAAGCCACGTTCATCGGTCTGTGGATCTTCGGATGGGACAAGCTCCCGCGCCGACTCCACCTCGCCACGATCTGGCTCACCGCCATCGGAACCATCCTGTCGGCGTATTTCATCATCGCTGCCAACGCGTTCATGCAAAACCCCGTCGGCTTCGAGATCAACGACACGAAGGGCAGAGCCGAGCTGACCGACATCGGTGCTCTGCTCGCCAACAAGGTTGCCCTCGCGGCGTTCCCGCACACGATCTTCGCATGCTTCATGGTGTCGGCCGGCCTCGTCATCACGGTCGCGGCGTGGCACCTCGCTCGCAATCAGCACCTCGACACCATGCGTCCAGCGCTCAAGTTCGGCCTCTGGATGATGGTCGTCGCCGGTGTCCTCACGACCCTCGCGGGCGACCAGCTGAGCCTCGCGATGGTCTCGACGCAGCCGATGAAGATGGCCGCGGCCGAGGCTCTCTACAACACGGCCGGGCCGGCGTCCTTCTCGATCTTCACTCTCGGGACGCCAGACGGGGTGCATGAGCTCTTCTCGATCCGCGTGCCCTACCTGCTGTCGTTCCTCTCGACCCATACCTTCGACGGCACGGTCGAAGGCATCAACGATCTGCAGGCACAGTACACGCAGCTCTACGGTCCTGGCGACTACACGCCTATCATCTGGGTCACCTACTGGTCGTTCCGCTGGATGATCGGTCTCGGTCTCCTGCATGTCGTCGTCGCGGTCGTCGGCCTCTGGCTCACTCGCAAAGGACGCCACCCCGGGAACAAGTGGGTGTGGAAGGCGGCGATCTGGTCGTTCCCGCTCTCGCTCGGCGCCATGATCGTCGGCTGGGTCTTCACCGAGATGGGCAGACAACCCTGGCTCGTCTTCAGCCTTCTCAAGACGGAGAACGGGGTGTCGCCCGGTGTTTCCGGCGTCGAGGTCCTCATCTCGCTCCTCGCATTCACGCTCATCTACGGCGCCCTCGCCGTCGTCGAGTTCACACTCATCAAGAAGGCCGTCCAGAAGGGGCCGGACGACGTCAGCGAGCCTGACCCGGAGACCGGCCGCATCCAACCCGTTGCGACGGTCTACTAGGAGGAACTCATGGATCTCGGCACTCTCTGGTTCTGGATCGTCGTTGGCCTCTTCGTCGGCTACTTCGTGCTCGACGGTTTCGACTTCGGCGTGGGCATGTCCCTGCCGTTCCTCGGCAAGGACGAGGTCGATCGCCGTGTGCTCATCAACACGATCGGTCCTGTCTGGGACCTCAACGAGACCTGGGTCATCGTCGCGGGAGCCTCGTTGTTCGCGGCGTTCCCCGAGTGGTACGCGACGCTGTTCAGCGGTTTCTACCTCGCGCTGCTGCTCATTCTGCTCGCGCTGATCGCACGCGGAGTCTCCTTCGAATACCGGCACCAGCGGCCGGAATCGCGGTGGAAGAGATGGTTCGACGGCATGATCATCGTCGGCTCTGCTGTTCCCGCATTGCTCTGGGGGGTCGCCTTCGCCAACATCGTGCAGGGGGTGCCGCTCGACGCCGACCACAACTACACCGGAACGCTGTTCGATCTGCTCAATCCCTATGCACTGCTCGGGGGGCTCACGACCCTGCTGCTCTTCTTCACACACGGCGTGGTCTTCGTGTCGCTGAAGACCATCGGCGACATCCGAGAACGGGCGCGCGTCCTCGCCGTCCGATCCGGCGTCGTGACGATCGTGATCGCCGCGGCCTTCCTGGTCTGGACGGCCTTCGTGGCTGCTTTCTCGCCCGCCTACCTCGTGCTCGCGGCCTGCGCGGCGACCGCGCTCATCGGAGCATGGGTCGCGAATCTGCGCGGCGCGGAGGGGTGGTCGTTCACCCTCATGGCCGTGACGATAGCGCTGGCCGTGATCGCGCTCTTCGCGGCGCTGTTCCCGGATGTCATGCCGGCGAGCAACGACTCGGCGAACAGCCTCACGATCGAGAACGCCTCGAGTTCGCCGTACACGCTCGCCGTGATGAGCTGGACGGCGCTCATCTTCCTACCGCTGATCGTCGCCTACCAAGGCTGGACGTACTGGATCTTCCGCAAGAGGATCGGCCGCGCGACGATCGATGCCGCCCACCCGGAGAGCACGCCGGTGGCGTGACGTCTGCGATGCCGCGTCACGTCGCTCACCAGAATCCGCACTAGCCTGACATCGTGCGTCCCATCGATCCCCGGCTGCTTCGTCGTGCCTCCGCGATGCGTGGCTTCCTCGCCGGAGGCGCGCTGCTCGGCCTCCTCCAGACGATCGCCGTCATCGCGTTCGCCTGGCTGGTCTCGCAACTCGTGACACGGGGGATCGCCGGGACGCCCCCTGCCGAGCTGGCGCCGCTGTTCGCGGCACTCTCCGCCGTCGTGATCGTGCGTGCCCTCACGATCTGGGCGCTCGATGCCGCTGCGATGAGTGGTGCCGCTCGGGTGAAGAGCCAGTTGCGTGCCCTCATGCTGGATGCCGTCGCCAGACTCGGTCCCTCCTGGATGCGAGGCCGCAGCACGACGAGCGTCGCGACGGTGATCGGAACAGGCCTCGACGCCCTCGACGGCTACTTCGCCAAATACCTTCCGCAACTCATCCTCACGGCCGTCGCGACCCCGGTGCTCGTCGCGGTGATGTTCTGGTGGGACCCGCTCAGCGGTGTCATCGTGATCATCGCCCTCCCGCTCATCCCTGTGTTCATGGTTCTCATAGGGTGGGCCACCCAGGCTGTGCAGCAGCGGCAATGGCAGACACTGCACCGTCTCTCGAACGGATACCTCGACGTGGTCGGTGGACTCTCGACCCTCAAGATCTTCGGCAGGCAACATCGACAACTGGAACGCATTCGCGCTGTGACCGACGAGTATCGTGCGGAGACCATGAAGGTGTTGCGGATATCGTTCCTCAGCGGGTTCGTGCTGGAACTCGCAGGCAGCCTCTCGGTCGCACTCGTAGCTGTGTCGGTCGGCCTGCGGCTGCTCGACGGGCAGCTGAGTCTCGCTGTCGGGCTCTTCGTGCTCCTGCTCGCTCCGGAGGCCTTTCTGCCCGTGCGCAACGTCGGAACCCAGTTCCATGCCGCGGCCGACGGCGTCGCGGCCGCCGAGGAGGTGTTCGAGATTCTCGATGCCGCCGACGTGGCGTCCACCGCTCCGGCGCATAGCAGGCCGTCTTCGCCTGAGCCGCCTTCGCACGGACAACCTTCGCCGGGGCGACGCGGCGCCGACGCGCTCCGGCTCCACGGGCTGAGCATTCGGCACGGCGAGCGGCTCGTCGTCGAGGGCTTGAGCGCGACGTTCCCGGCCGGTCGGCTGAGCGTCGTCTCCGGACCGAGTGGGGCGGGCAAGTCGACGCTGCTCGCAGCACTCCTCGGCTTCGTCGCCTACGATGGCGAGATCCGCCTCGGCGGCGTAGAGGTCGCGAACCTCGGCCGAGACTGGCTCGCCTGGTGTGGGCAGGACCCTGCGCTGTCGGCTGGTTCGGTTGCCGACAATATCGCGCTCGGCAGTCGGTCGCGAGACGAGGTGCTCGTGGAGCGCGTTCTCAGGCAGGCCGCGGCGGATGAGATCGCGGCCGGAACCCCGCTCGGCGTCGGCGGCTCGGGAGTCTCCGGGGGGCAGGGCCAGCGGATCGCGATCGCACGCGCCCTCTATCGTCTTCACGAACGCGGGTGCCCGGTGCTCGCGCTCGACGAGCCCACTTCCGCCCTCGACGAGGTGAACGAGGCGCGCGTGATCGCGACGCTGCGGGAGATCGCAGGCGCCGGCACCGTCGTGATCGTGGTGAGTCACCGGCCCGCGGTCATCGCCGCCGCGGACGAAGTGCTCGAAATCGCCGAGGTGATGCATGCCTGAGACGGGTGCGGTAAGGCTGGGAACGGAGGCCGCGGCCGCAGGCACCTCATCGCCGGAGGCCGCCGAGAGCGAGGGCCTGGCAACGGAGGGCTCGCTAGGAACGCTTCGTGCTGTGACCCGCCGCGTGCTGCGACTCGCTCAACCGGGGCCGGCTCGCTTCGCCCCGGGACTGATCGCCGGGCTGCTCGGAGCACTCTCGGCTGTCGCCCTGCTCGCGACATCCGCTTGGCTCATCACCCGCGCAGCGGAAGAACCGCCCATCCTGTTTCTCTCCATGGCGGTCGTCGGGGTGCGCGCCTTCGCGCTGGCACGTGCGTCGTTCCGCTACCTCGAAAGGCTGTTGAGTCACGACGCGGCCTTCCGTCAGCTGGCCGGCCTGCGCATGGCGGTCTTCGAGCGTCTCGTGCCGCTCGCGCCCGACGGGCTCGCGCGCACTCGCCGCGGCGACCTCCTGGCACGGCTCGTGCACGATGTCGACGAACTGCAGAACCTGTCATTGCGCGTCGTGCAGCCCCTTCTGATCGCCGGACTCGTCGTCTCGTTCAGCGTCGTCGGCGTGTGGGTCATCGTACCAGCGGCCGGTGCTACGCTCGCGATCTGCCTCGCGGTCGCCTTCGTGTGCGGAACCGTCGTGAATGCGGCCATCTCCGCTCGATCGGCGAGACTGCTCGCCCCGTTGCGCGGCGCCTTCGCCGACGAAGTTCTCGACCTCGTGACCTCCATCGACGTTCTCACCGCCTTCGACGCCGTCGACGATCGCCTGGAACGTCTCGCAACGGCGGATGAACGACTCCGCCGCACCTCGATCCGTCTCACCGGCGGGGCAGGGCTCGCTGCGTCGGCGCTCTCGCTCAGTGCGGGAGCGGCGACACTCCTCGCGATTCTCGTCGGCGTGCCGGGCCTGGGCGACGGCAGCCTCGACGGCCCACGATTCGCGGTGATCGTCCTCGTGCCGCTCGCCGTGTTCGAGGTGTGTGGAATGGTTCCGCTCGTGGCGGGCGCGTGGCGTCAGGTGCACACGAGCGCCGAACGTGTCGCGACGATCGTGCCCGAGCGCGTTCCCGCAGGCATCCCCGTCGACCCCGACGGCGGCGGAGGACCTCTCACGGTCCGCGAGGGCCCGGCCGGCACCCGGCCAACCCCGCGGATCCGGCTCAGTGCGCTCAGCGCCCGATGGCCGGCGTTCGCTGAGGACGCGGGCGACGACGGCTCACGTCTCGCATTGCGGGGGATCGACCTCGACATCGCGCCGGGGGAACGGGTGCTCGTTCGCGGCGCGAGCGGGTCAGGCAAGACCACACTCGCCCACGTGCTCGTTCGATTCCTCGACTACGAGGGTAGCCTCCGTTTCGGCGAGCACGAGGCAAGCGGGTTGTCGCAGGATTCCGTGCGCAGCGTCGTCGGCCTGTGCGAACAGCGACCGTGGCTGTTCGACGCCGATCTGCGGCAGAACCTCCTGTTCGCACGCGATACGGCGAGCGACGACGAGCTCTTCGCCGTGCTCGAGCGGGTCGGTCTCGCGGAGTGGGCGCGGGACCGCGGCGGCCTGGACGCCCGGCTCGGCGAACGCGGCGCCCTCGTCTCCGGCGGCCAGACACAGCGCATCGCGCTCGCTCGCGCGCTGCTCGCCGGGTTCCCTGTTCTCGTGGTGGATGAGCCGACCGCGAACGTCGACCGCGCCCAGGGCGAGCGGCTGCTGCGTGACATCATGGCGGCGACCCGGGATGTCGGCGATGTCGTGCGCACCGTCATCCTCATCTCGCACGACGAGGTTCCCGAGGAGCTCGTGACCAGGCGCGTGCTGCTCCAGGAGGGGCGCGTGCTCAGCGACTCCGGCCGAGGGCTCTGAGCCTGCGACCTTTCCTGGTCCTCGGGCTCAGTCCTCCGGCCAGTCCTCGGGCTCAGTCCTCCGGCCAGTCCTCCGGCTTGGTCAGAGGCTTGCGCAACAGCGTGAGTCGACGCCGCCATATTGCCAGGAGCCGATCGTCGGCTGCGAGCTCCGGCCCGTCGACGATGCTCGTGACCTGCCGGATGCCGTGCAACGCGTTCACCGCCCAGACCACGCAGCCCCCGAGTCCGCCGGGCAGGACGCTCTCGCCGTGGGTCTCCACTCCGAAGGCTGCGGCGAGCACCATGATCGTGCGCGCCGTCACGCTGTCCACTCGTGCCATCTCGGCCGGCGGATGCCGGAGCGCTCCGTGGCGCCACCACAGCAGCGCCGTCGTCGAGCCGTCGACGATCGAGCCGTCCGGTGTGAGGATCATCGCCTCCTGGGCGCCGAGTCGTTGCGCCCGCTGCCTGAGCCTCATGAGCGCAGGGATATCGGGACCCTTGATCGAGGGAACACGGCGAGGGTCGGGGACATCCGGCACTGCGAGCGTGAGCGCCGTTCCGAGCCCCGGTGCCGGTCTGAGCCGAAAGCGGAGTTCGAGGCCTCCCTCGTGTTCGAGCAGTTCGACGCGCGGAAACCAGAGACCGTCGCGGGGGATCGCCGCGAGGCTCGCCGCCCAGAACGCTGCGAGCGCAGCCGTATCCGCCCAGCCGACGGATGCCGCCGAGCGTTCGAACCGTTCGCGATGCAGTTCGAGTGCACGGACGAGGCCGTTCTCCACGAGCCAGGAGTCCGCGACCTCCAGTCGCGGCTCCGACGTCTCGCACGATTCGATGAGTCGCAGCCCGCCGGACAGCCAGCGGTAGGCGGCATCGGTCTCGGTCATCGCTCTCCTTCGTGTGCGGCATGTCGCCCTAGGCTAGTGGGGTGACCGGGCAGATCCGCAGTGTGCTTCTCGACGGCTGGTGGGATCCGGCGTTCGTCTTCACCGCACTGTACGCCCGGGAGGCGTACGCCTTCTGGCTCGACGGTGGAACGAATGCCAAGAACGGCATGAGCTACCTCGGGGCGGCGCTGGCCGGCAGAGTGGTCACGGCATCGGTGGACGACGGGACAGTGACGGTCGCGCGCCCCGGTGATCCGGCGGGGAACGTCGAACCCGCGACGATCTTCGAGTTCCTCCGCGAAGACCTCGCGGCGATCCCGATCGACGATCCAGGAGGAACCGGTGGTTTTCGCCTCGGCTGGGTCGGCTGGCTCGGCTACGAGCTCGCCGCCCAGACGACGGGCACGCCCGTGCACGAGGCGTGCACCCCCGACGCGGCGTTCATGTTCGCCGATCGCGCCATCGCCTTCGATCATCGGGCGGGCACGGTCACCCTGCTCGCCCTCGAGCGCGGAACGGATGCCTCCGGCGCGACGGAGGCCTGGGCGCGAGCCGTGCGCGAGCGCCTCGGCGATGCCGGGGCGGCGGGTCGCGACGGGCGGGGCGACGACGGTTGCGCCTCCGTGACCGACGAACGGACCCCTCCCACCGCGCGTTGGCGTCACTCGCCGGAACATTACGAGACTCTCGTTCTCGCCTGCCAGGACGCGATTCGCCGTGGGGACGCCTACCAGCTCTGCCTCACCAACGAGATCGAGGTCGACAGCAGCCCCGATCCGCTCGATGCCTATCTGCGCTTGCGCTCTTCGAGTCCGACGCATCACGGCGGGCTGCTGCGTTTCGGCGGCGTCTCGCTGTTGAGTGCGAGCCCTGAGCAGTTTCTCAAGGTCACGGCAGACGGCCTCGTGACGACCAAGCCGATCAAAGGCACGCGCGCGCGCGCCGCCGGATCTGCGCGCGATCGGCAGGTGAGGGCCGAGCTCGAGGCGAGCGACAAGGAACGGGCCGAGAACCTCATGATCGTCGATCTCATGCGCAACGATCTCGGACGCGTCGCGGCACTGGGGTCCGTCACAGTGTCAGAGCTGCTCGCGGTCGAAAGCTATGCCCACGTGCACCAGCTCGTCAGCACGATCCAGGCTCGTCTGGCTCACGGACTCACGGGAGTCGACGCCGTCGAGGCCTGTTTTCCGGCCGGGTCGATGACCGGGGCGCCGAAGTTCAGCGCGATGACGATCCTCGACGGTCTGGAGGGCGGGCCACGCGGTGTCTACGCTGGTGCGTTCGGCTATTTCGGGCTCGATGGCGCCGTCGACCTCGCGATGGTGATCCGGTCGATCGTGCTCGACCGCGACGGCGCCAGGATCGGAACGGGGGGTGGCATCACCGCCCTCTCTGTTCCGGTCGAGGAGATCGAGGAGACGCGCGTCAAGGCACGGGCGCTGCTCGCGGTCCTCGGCGTGGTCGACCGCTAGATGGCCCTCCTCGTTCTGCGCCATTTCCGGCGTTCCGCGCCGTCGCGGTGGTGCGGAACGCAGAAAGTGGTGCGGAACCCGAATCGGATCGGCGCTCACCGGGGTCAATGGGCATGCGCCGAGGTTTAGTACGCTGGAACCTCGGGTCACAGCCAGGTTTCGGCGGCCCGCCTCCGAGCGAAAACGCTCCGATCCCACATCCGTACGAATGAGAGTCACGTGGCACACGAGCAGGAATCCGCGAGCAGCACGCACGACGACGTCGATGTCTACGACTTCGCTGCCGTCCAGGAGAAGTGGCTGCCCGTGTGGGACGAGCTCCAGCCATTCCGCTCAGGCGATCCCGCCGACACGCGCCCGCGCAAGTACGTGCTCGATATGTTTCCCTATCCCTCCGGAGACCTGCACATGGGTCACGCCGAGGTCTACGCTCTCGGCGACGTCGTCGCGCGTTACTGGCGCCATCAGGGCTTCAACGTCATGCACCCCATCGGTTGGGACTCCTTCGGGTTGCCGGCGGAGAACGCGGCGATCAAGCGCGGCATCGACCCGCGCGGCTGGACCTACGACAACATCGAGCAGCAGAAGCGCAGCATGCGCCTCTACGCGGCATCCTTCGACTGGGAACGTGAACTCCACACGAGCGACCCTGAATACTACAAGTGGAACCAGTGGTTGTTTCTGCAGCTCTACGAGAAGGGCCTGGCCTATCGCAAGGACAGCTGGGTCAACTGGGACCCGGTAGACCAGACGGTGCTCGCGAACGAGCAGGTCCTCGCCGACGGAACCTCCGAGCGCAGCGGTGCGGTCGTCGTCAAGAAACGACTGACCCAGTGGTACTTCAAGATCACCGACTACGCGGACCGCCTGCTCGACGACCTCAACCAGCTCGAGGGGCACTGGCCGGCCAAGGTGCTCAACATGCAGCGCAATTGGATCGGTCGCTCTATCGGAGCCGACGTCGAGTTCGAGATCGAGGGGCGGCAAGAGCGCGTCCCGGTCTTCACGACCCGTCCCGACACGCTCTGGGGTGTGACGTTCATGGTCGTCGCCCCCGATTCCGAGCTCGCCGCCGAGCTCGTCGCCGGTTCGAGCGCCGTGGTGCGGGAGCGCTTCGCCGAGTATCTGACCCAGGTGCAGAAGAGCACAGAGATGGAGCGCCAGAACACCGACCGCGAGAAGACGGGCGTCTTCATCGAGCGCTTCGCCGTGAACCCCGTCAACGGCGAACGCCTGCCGATCTGGGTGGCGGACTACGTGCTTGCAGACTACGGTCACGGCGCGGTCATGTCGGTTCCCGCGCACGACCAGCGCGACCTCGACTTCGCACGTGCATTCGACCTCCCCGTGCGCGTGGTGGTCGACACGAATGCGCCCGTGACCGGGGTCATCCCCGTCATCCCCACCGACGAGAATGGCGATCCCTTTCTGCCGGACGACCTGCTGCCGCTCGACCCGAAGTCGACGGGCGTCGCGCTCACCGGCGACGGTCGCATGATCAACTCCGGCCCGCTCGACGGGCTGAGCAAGGGCAACGCGGTCAAACGGACGATCGAGCTGCTCGAGGCGGAGGGCCGTGGTCGCGCGGCCAAGAACTATCGTCTGCGCGACTGGCTCATCTCGCGTCAGCGCTACTGGGGCACGCCCATCCCGATCATCCATGGAGAGGACGGCGCCGAGATTCCCGTGCCAGAGGATCAGCTGCCGGTGCTGCTCCCGGACGCGGAAGGACTCGACCTCAAGCCGAAGGGCACCTCGCCGCTCGGCGGCACCGAGAACTGGGTCAACGTTCCCAACCCGATCGACGGAACGCCGGCCCGCCGCGACGCCGACACGATGGACACCTTCGTCGACAGCTCCTGGTACTTCCTGCGCTTCCTCGACCCGAACGACGACACGCGGGCGTTCGACCCCAAGCAGGCGGAGAAGTGGGCGCCGGTCGATCAGTACGTCGGCGGCGTCGAGCACGCCATCCTGCACCTGCTCTATGCGCGCTTCATCACGAAAGTGCTCTTCGACCTCGGTTATCTGAGTTTCACCGAGCCGTTCACAGCGCTACTCAATCAGGGCATGGTGATTCTCGACGGCGCCAAGATGTCCAAGAGCAAGGGCAATATCGTCTACTTCACCGAGGAGGTCGAGAAGCACGGCGTCGACGCCGTGCGTCTGACCATGGCTTTCGCCGGCCCGCCGGAGGACGACATCGACTGGTCGGACGTCTCGCCGGTCGGCTCCGCGAAGTTCCTCGCCCGTGCCTGGCGGGTGGCCAATGACGTGACGAGCGAACCCGAGGTCGATTGGAGGACCGGCGATGCGGCACTGCGCCGCATCACCCATCGCTTCCTCGCCGATGCCCCCGGTCTCGTCGAGGCCTTCAAGTTCAACGTCGTCGTCGCGCGCCTCATGGAACTCGTCAACGCGACCCGCAAGGCCATCGACACGGGGGCCGGCCCCGGTGACGCGGCGGTGCGCGAGGCCGCGGAGGTCACCGCAATGGTGCTCGATCTGTTCGCGCCGTACACGGCCGAGGAGATGTGGCAGAGGCTCGGCTATGAGCCGAGCGTTGCTCTCGTTCAGTGGCGCAAGGCGGATCCGGCGTTGCTCGTCGAGGAGTCGGTGACCGCGGTCGTGCAGGTGGACGGCAAGGTTCGTGATCGGATTGAGGTCTCGCCGAAGATCTCGATGGAGGAGCTTGAGGCCCTCGCACGTGCCTCGGCGGCCGTGCGGCGCACGATCGGGGATCGGGAGATCGTCGCTGTGATCGTCCGAGCGCCTCGGGTCGTGAGCATCGCTACGGTGGGCTAGTCGTACTGTGGGCTAGTTGTACTGCTGGCCCGGAACTCCTGCACGTTCCACGATCGTTGGGGGTGTTGCACAGAAGCCGTTGGTGTCGCGGCGGCACGTCGCTCGACTGCCTAGGCTGCCGCTATGGATCCGCCGCAGGAGAGTGAGGGGATGGCTCGGCTTGCGCCATCGGCTCGAGCGGTGTCGACTCGGGTGCGGCTCGGGGTCGGTGCTGCCGTCGTGCTCATGATCGCCGCCCTCGCGATCTCGGTCGTGATCTCGGCGGCGGGTGCTGGCGGTGAGACGACGACGCTCGGTTCCGCGGGTTCGGACTCGGTCACTTCGGATGCCAGGGTCGGTGCGGGCGGGTCGGATCCGGTCGCGGTTCCGGAGGCTGACTCTACGGCGATCGCGTTCGTGCATGTTCTTGGTGCTGTGCGCACGCCCGGTCTCTATGAGGTGCACGATGGCGCCCGTGTCGTCGACGTTGTCGCGGCGGCGGGAGGCTTCGGCGAGAACGCCGATCCGGCCGGAGTCAATCTGGCCAGACCGGTGAGCGACGGGGAGCAGCTCTATGTTCCGCAGATGGGGGAGGTGCCTGGCCCCGGTCGGGCGCCTTCTGACGCCAGACCGGGGTCGGCCGGCGGGGGACTCGTCAATCTGAACCGTGCGACGGCGGTGGAGTTGGAGTCGCTCCCGCGGATTGGTCCGTCGCTCGCGCAGCGGATCCTTGACTGGCGGGATGCGAACGGGGGCTTCTCGAGTGTTGACGAGCTGCGCAACGTGACAGGCATCGGCGACAAGACGTTCGACGGGCTGAAAGATCGTGTGGCGGTGTGAACGCCGAGTCGAGACTCGCTCTTCCCGCCGGAGCGGCCTGGCTGGCCGGCATCGGCGTTGTCACGGCGACAGATGCCGCCTGGGGCATCGCCGCGGGACTCTGGGCCGTTGCCGGCCTGGCGATCGCGGCGAGCCTGCTCTTCGGCCAGCGCGGATGGCGGTCGGCCCTGCCGATGCTCGCCCTGTGCTGCACGGCTGCGGCCCTCGTGAGCAGTGTGGTCGCGGTCACGGCGCCCGCACGTCAGCCGTCGGCTCTCGTCGCGGCGGCCGACGCGCATCGCGAGGTGACGATGACCGCGACCGTGCTGACCGTGCCGCGCGAAAGCCGGTCCGGCGGCGCCTTCGGTGAGATGAGCTCGCGCGTGCGTTTCACCGCCAGGATCGAAGAGATCGGGTTCGGCACGTCGGGAGCACGCGACATCGTTCCCGTGCACGGCGGAATCCCGGTTCTCGTCTTTGCCGAATCGCCGTCGACGCTTCCGGAGCCGACGGGGGATCCCTCGAATCGGGAGGGCGCGCTCGAGATCGGCACCGTCATCCGTGCGTCTGGATCCCTCGTCGAGACCGATCCCGGCGAGCAGAACGCGTTCCTCGTCTTCGCGCGAGAGCCGCCCCTCATCGAGACGGCTCCTCCCGGGCTTCTCGCGTGGGCGTCGGCGATACGCGCGGGACTCTCGCGGGCGGCGTCCGCGCTCCCGGGCGACGGAGGGGATCTGCTGCCGGGTCTCGCCATCGGCGACACCCGTGCTGTGAGCGCCGCGCTCGATGCTGACATGAAGACGAGTTCGCTCAGCCATCTGACCGCGGTCTCCGGGGCCAACTGCGCCATCGTGATCGCGGGAATCATGGCGCTCGGCGGCCTGGCGGGTCTGGCCCGCTGGCTGCGCATCGCCCTAGCGCTTCTCGTGCTCGGCGGATTCGTCGTGCTTGTGACGCCGGAGCCGAGCGTTCTGCGTGCGGCGACGATGGCGGCAATCGTCCTGCTGGCGACGGTTTCGGGGCGTCGAAGCCGCGGTGTGCCGGCGCTCGCTCTCGCCGTTATGACGCTCGTGGTGTTCGACCCGTGGATCAGCAGGAGCTACGGCTTCGCACTCTCCGTGCTCGCCACCGCGGGCCTGCTCGTGCTCTCCGGCCCGCTCACCGGGATGCTGGCGCGCTGGATGCCGCTCGGCCTGGCGGCCGTGATCGCCATTCCCCTCTCGGCTCAGCTCGCGTGTCAGCCCGTTCTGGTCTTGCTCAGCCCGAATCTCTCCCTTTACGGCGTTCCGGCCAATCTGCTGGCAGCGCCTGCTGCCCTCTTGGGCACCGTCATCGGGCTCATCGCGTGTCTGCTGCTCCCGGTGCTTCCGAGCGTCGGCTTCGCGTGCGCGCAACTGGCGTGGTTGCCTTCCGCGTGGATCGCCGCCGTCGGGCACGCCGTCGCACGGCTCCCGGGTACGCGACTGCCCTGGCTCGACGGTATCGCCGGCGCCGTACTGCTCGCCATCGCGACCGCGATCGCCCTCAGACTCGTCGTCCGGCGCACGCGATCCGGCCGGGCACTGGTGACGGACACCGCGGCTGCGGCCGTCCTCATCGCCCTCCTCGGCGGCTATGCGGGCACACTCGTCGGCGTCGGCGTCGGTCGGACCCTTGCTCGTCCACCCGACTGGCAGATCGCCGTTTGCGACATCGGGCAGGGGGACGCCGTGCTCGTCCGCAACGAAGAAAGCGTCGCACTCGTCGATGCCGGCCCCAGCCCCGCCCCACTCACCGCCTGCCTCGATGCGCTCGGCATCGACCGGATCGATCTGCTCGTGCTCACCCACTACGACCTCGATCATGTCGGCGGTGCTGACGCGGTCGTCGGCCGGGTCGATGTCGCTCTCGTCGGAGAGCCCGAGAACTCCGCCGACGAGCGGCTCACGGATCGACTGGCGGCCGGAGGCGCCAGGGTCGTGCAGACCGCACGCGGAGATCACGGAACGCTGGGCTCACAGCGCTGGGAGGTGCTCTGGCCGCTGCGCACTGCATCGACGATGCGGTTCGGCAACGACGGCAGCGTGACGATCTGCTTCGAGGGCAACGGCATCCGTTCGATCTTTCTCGGGGATCTGGGGGAGGAGTCGCAACAGGCCATGCTCGCGGCCGTGCATCCCGAAGCCGCGGATGTCGTCAAGGTCGCCCATCACGGCTCTGCGAACCAGAGCGCCGCGCTCTACGATCGTCTGGGGGCCACGGTCGGTCTCATCTCGGTCGGGGTCGACAACGGTTACGGCCATCCGACGCGCGCTCTGCTCGACATCCTCGATGCTGCGGGAACCAGCGCCTTCCGCACCGATCTCGACGGAATGATCCTCGTCGCCCACGATCCGGGATTCGACGGAGGTCTCATCGTCTGGTCGGAGCGCGGAGGATGAGACTTCCTCTTCTCCTTCTCCTTCCCCGAGACTGCGTGAATCGTCGGATAGAGGGCTCTTTTCGACGATTCACGCAGTCTCGCGGGGAAGCGGCACAACCATTGATCGGCCATTGATCGGCTGCGCCGCGGGCGACGGCGGTCACGGTTAGGCTGGAGAGAGAGGGAAAGGGAGGCGCGTGACCGTTCGAACCACCACGGCAGCGGGTCGATCGGGCGCGTCGACCCGAGCCAAGACCGTCGCCATTCCGCAGCTCGCCTGGAATCAGGTGCGTCCGGCCCCCGTGGTGCTGGTCTCGGGCACCGAGTCGTTCCTCGCCGAGCGAGCCATAAGGCAACTGCGCGATTTTCTCAAGGGCGAAGACCCGAGCCTCGAAGTCAGCGACATCGAGGCGGACGGCTACGTACCAGGCGAGCTACTCACCGTGGCCAGCCCGTCGCTCTTCGGCGAACCCCGCATGATCCGGGTCGCCTCCGTCGAGAGATGCACAGACTCGTTCATTGCCGAGGCCATCGAGTATCTGCAGAATCCGGCGGATGACACCTATCTTGTGCTGCGACACGGCGGCGGCGTCCGAGGGAAGAAACTGCTTGATGCGCTCCGCGGCGGGCTCGGCGGGGGCATCGAGGTGGTGTGCGCCGAGCTCAAGAAGGACGCCGAGAAGTACGACTTCGCCGTCGCGGAGTTCAGGGCCGCCGGGCGGAAGGTCGCGCCCGGCGCTCTGCGCGCGCTGGTCTCGGCGTTCTCCGACGACCTCGCCGAGCTGTCGGCGGCCTGCCAGCAGCTCATGTCTGATTCGAGCACCGAGATCACCGAAGCGACCGTCGATCGCTACTACAGCGGTCGGGTCGAGGCCAACGCCTTCAAAGTCGCGGATGCCGCGATCGCCGGCCGCCATGGCGAGGCCCTCATCACGCTCAGGCACGCGCTCTCGTCCGGTGCCGACCCGGTGCCGATCGTCGCCGCCTTCGCGAGCAAGATCCGCACCATGGCGAAGCTCTACGGTGCCCGCGGCGGCTCCGCTCAGCTTGCTCAGCAGTTCGGCCTCGCTCCGTGGCAGGTCGACCGTGCACGTCGCGATCTGCAGGGCTGGACCGAGGGCGGCCTTGCGGCGTGCATCGAAGCACTCGCCGAGACCGACGCGAACGTCAAGGGCGGCGGACGAGACCCGGTGTTCTCGATCGAACGCCTCGTCGGCGTCATCGCAGGCCGGGGGCAGTAGCCGCCGGAGGACTTCGTGCTTTGGAACCGCGAGGCGGTGCCGAAATGCGGAACGGCCCCGTCGCGGTGACGGGGCCGTTCGACGCTGTTCGCGTGAAGCGGTGCTTAGAGCGCGGCAACCTTCTTGGCAATGGCCGACTTGCGGTTCGCAGCCTGGTTCTTGTGGATGACGCCCTTGCTCACAGCCTTGTCGAGCTTCTTCGTCGCCGTCTTGAGGGCGGTGGCCGCTTTGTCCTTGTCGCCGGTCGCGAGCGCGGTGCGGGTAGCGCGGATCGCCGTCTTGAGTTCGCTCTTGACTGCTTTGTTGCGCTCCTGAGCCTTCTTGTTGGTGCCGATGCGCTTGATCTGCGACTTGATGTTTGCCACGTTGAGTACGTCTTTCCTTAGTGTGTGGATCCGGATGTTGCCGCGCGGCGGGAGGGCGCATCGCGGCGAAATCGTGTGGGGTGGGACCCACACGCAAGCCAACGAACAACTTTAGCAGTTATCCGTTCGCCCCGACAATCGGCGATCCGTCGGCGGAACCCGGGGAGAGTTCGCCAAGTGCGTCGCATACGACGCCTGTGAACTCGTTCGGTTTCACCAGGCTCACGAGATGGGTCGCTCCGGGAACGATCACGAGGCAGCCGTTGGCGCATGCAGCGAGGAAGCGGCGCTCTTGCGCACGGAAATGGTCGAATTGGCCGTTGACCAGCCAGACCGGCCCCGGATACTCGGCGAGCCGCGCGAGCGGGTCGAGCGTTCCCGCCTCTCGCAGGCCCGAACTCATCACATCGAGGGCGACACCGCCGGCTCCGATGTCGGTCGCTCCCGGCTCGGGAACGAAACACCTGACCATGAAGTCGTTGAGCCCACGTCCCCGATCCGGCAGGGCATGGATCGCGGCGGCGAGACCGCGGTAGCTCGCAAGAGCGGGTCCCCGAGGGCTTGTGCAGCAACTGGCCGCGACGAGCCCGGTGACCTTGCCAGGGTGCTGCGCCGCATACTCGATCGAAAGATAGCCGCCGAGGGAGAGGCCGACGAGCAGCACGGGTCCTCCGAGCGCGTCCACGCCGTCATCGATGATCCGCAACGCCGAGTCGATGGTGAACTCCTCACCGAGGCGTGCGCCGTGTCCGGGTAGGTCGATCGCTGCAGCCTTGTGGCCGGCAGCGCCCAGCGCCACAAGTTGCCTTCGCCACATCGTCGCTGATGTGCGGATGCCGTGCACGAAGAGAACGGGCGGCGTATCGGTCATGCCCTCAATGATGCAACGAAGCGCGGGGCTGCGGCGCGTAAGAGCCGTGCAGGAGCTCTTCGATGAGTGTGGGGGCTGTCGGCTTCCAGCCGAACGTCTCGCGAGCATGGGCCCCCGAGGCCTGCTGGTCGAGGAGGAGGGCGTCGGCCAGGCCTGCGCCGAGGCGTTCCCGACTGGCCTCGACCGTCTCGGCTTCGACCCCGCCGACCACTCCGGCCGCCTGAGCGACGGCCTCGCCGAGCTCACGGACGGTCGGGTTCACGCCGCTCGCCCCGATGACGTAGTCGTGTTGGGATGCGGACTCGAACGCGAGGAGGTAGAGCATGGCGAGGTCGTCGACGTGCACGCTCGTCCAGTGCTGCGCACCGTCGCCGATGAGGCGGATGGCCGGAGCGACCCCTGAGCCGCGCGGGGCGTCGACGAGGAGGCGCGCGAGACCGGAGCCGTGCCCGTACACCGCGGCGGGAGCGATCACGACCGAGTTCACAGCCGATGCCTCGCGGATCAGCCGCTCGTTGGGGGCGCGCCACGCCGTCAGCGCCACGGGCGCGATCGGAGAGTCCTCGGTGATCGCGGCGTTGTCGCCGAAGCTCCAGATGCCGCCCGTGTGCACGAAACGGTCATCGCGACCGGCGAGGGTATCGAGCACTGCGGGAACGAAGACGGGGTCGACATCACGGGCCGATGCGGTGTGGATCACGCCCTCGCTCTCGACCGCGAGTCTCCTGACCAGCTCGGCGTCGCCGGCGTCGCCGACGAGCGCGGTCGCCCCGGAACCTTCGAGTTGTGCCGCCTTCTCGGCGGTTCGGACGAGCGCCGTGACCTCATAGCCGGCAGCCAGGAGACCGCTGAGAACGGATGAACCTATGTAGCCGGTCGCGCCGGTGAGAAGAATGCCCATGGACTTCTTCAACCCTGTGAGGCTCGAAAGCTTCCCGATCCCCGCAGAACTTCTTGATCCCGGTGACTTTTCCCGATGGGCGTGCGGGTCGGGCTTCTCCAGACGGATCGAGCCGCGCGCTCTGGCGGTCGCCTCGAGGCTCATGGGAAGCTCGACCGGTTCGCCGCGGCTGTCTCCCTCGCGAGCCGAACATGCTCCGACGGCGATCCGGGAGCGCGTGGAACCCGATCGAAGGGGCCGGCCGGCCGTGCCGGTCGGCGCGGCCGCATCCGTCATGGGAGAATTGTCGCACGATGTCCCCACGAGCTTTGAAGGCCCTCGAGCCCGCCGCCACCGACCCAGCGTTCATTCGCAACTTCTGCATCATCGCGCATATCGACCACGGCAAGTCCACCTTGGCCGATCGGATGCTTCAGATCACGGGGGTCGTCAGCGACCGCGATATGCGAGCCCAGTACCTAGACCGCATGGACATCGAACGCGAGCGTGGTATCACGATCAAGAGTCAGGCCGTGCGCATGCCCTGGCAGCTCGACGCTCAGACCTTCGCGCTCAACATGATCGACACGCCGGGGCACGTCGACTTCAGCTATGAGGTCTCCCGCTCCCTGGCCGCTTGCGAAGGGGCCATCCTGCTCGTGGACGCGGCGCAAGGCATCGAGGCACAGACGCTCGCGAACCTCTACCTCGCGCTCGAGAACGACCTGACGATCATTCCCGTGCTCAACAAGATCGACCTGCCTGCCGCTGACCCCGAGAAGTACGCGAAGGAGCTGGCGAGCCTCATCGGCGGTTCGCCCGACGACGTGCTGCGGGTGTCGGGAAAGACAGGGACGGGCGTCGATCGGCTGCTCGACCGGGTCACCGAGCTGATCCCGCCGCCGATCGGCGACTCCGGGGCTCCGGCCCGCGCCATGATCTTCGACTCCGTGTACGACAGCTACCGCGGTGTCGTCACCTATGTGCGCATGATCGACGGCACGCTCAGCCCACGGGAACGCATCCAGATGATGTCGACCCGTGCCACCCACGAGATCCTCGAGATCGGCGTGAGCGCGCCGGAGCCCGCGCCGAGCAGGGGCCTCGGGGTCGGAGAGGTCGGCTACCTCATCACCGGCGTGAAGGATGTGCGCCAGTCGAAGGTCGGCGACACCGTGACGACGGCGGTGAAACCGGCGACCGAGGCGCTGCCCGGTTACACGGAGCCGCTTCCCATGGTGTTCTCCGGGCTCTACCCGATCGACGGCAGCGACTACCCGGAGCTCCGCGATGCGCTCGACAAGCTGAAGCTCTCCGACGCCGCCCTCGTATACGAGCCCGAGACCTCCGTCGCCCTCGGCTTCGGCTTTCGCTGTGGCTTCCTCGGATTGCTGCACCTCGAGATCATCACGGAGCGCCTGAGCCGCGAGTTCGGCCTCGACCTCATCACGACGGCTCCATCGGTGATCTACGATGTGACGACGGAGGACGGGAAGACCGTCAAGGTCACGAACCCGAGTGAGTTCCCGGTCGGCAGGATCGCTGGCGTCCGAGAGCCGGTCGTCAAGGCCGCGATCCTCGCGCCGAAGGACTATGTCGGTGTCATCATGGAGCTCTGCCAGGGCCGCCGCGGAACCCTGCTCGGCATGGAGTACCTCGGCGAGGACCGTGTCGAGATCCGCTATACGATGCCGCTCGGCGAGATCGTGTTCGACTTCTTCGACAACCTCAAGTCGAAGACCGCCGGCTATGCCTCGCTCGACTACGAACCGGCCGGAGAGCAGGAGGCCGACCTCGTGAAGGTCGACATCCTGCTCCAGGGCGAGCAGGTCGACGCCTTCAGCGCGATCGTGCACCGTGACAAGGCCTACGCCTATGGTGTTCTCATGACCGGTCGATTGCGCGAACTCATCCCACGCCAGCAGTTCGAGGTCCCGATCCAGGCGGCGATCGGCGCGCGCATCATCGCGCGTGAGTCGATCCGTGCCATGCGCAAGGACGTGCTCGCCAAGTGCTACGGCGGTGACATCACCCGCAAGCGCAAGCTCCTCGAGAAGCAGAAGGAGGGCAAGAAGCGCATGAAGATGGTGGGTCGTGTCGAGGTTCCCCAGGAGGCCTTCATCGCGGCGCTCTCGGGCGACACGGAGAAGAAAGAGAAGAAGTAGTTCCGATGAAGCGTTCGACGTTCACCGATCAATCGGTCACCTATGGGGCGATCGGCGGAGCGATGGCACCCGATCTGATGAGCTACCCGCCGAAGGGCTATCGTCCGGCCGAGCACACGACGAGGCTCGGCAGCGGTGCCGAACGCTACGCGACGGCCTCAGCGTCACTCATGACCTGGGGCATCCAGCGCGGCAGTGGCATGGAGGTGACTGAGACGCATCCGGGCACTGGACGCCAGTACGTCGGGCTCGCCTTCGGTGTGGACGGCACGCCGCTCGGGCAGCAGCCTGCTCAGCAGCCCGAGGAGCGGTTCGGCCCGGACGGCACGCCGTACATCACGTCGGGGATGACCGCGGTGTTGCGGATCAGGCTCTGGTTCGTTCCCATCTCGGCGCCCGCGCGCGTCGTCTATGTGATCGACGAGCCGAGCCGAACCGGTTTCGCCTACGGAACCATGAAGGGACATCCGATCAGTGGGGAGGAGCTCTTCCTCGTCGAGCACCGAGAAGACGACTCTGTCTGGCTGACGATCCGCTCCCTGTCGCGGGGGAGCACCCCGCTCTATCGCTTCGCCTGGCCGATCGTGCGCTGGCAGCAGGGCGTGTACGTCAAGCGCTATCTCCGGGCATTGCACCCGGCAGCATCGGCCTAGGCGGCACGGATGCCCGGCGCGCTGCCGATCGCCGACCCGGCTCCTTCAGACGGGCTCCTCCCGGCGACCGCGGCGATCGGCGCTCTCGAGCGCACTCTCAGCGTCTACGTCCACGTGCCGTTCTGCCGGGTGCGATGCGGGTACTGCGACTTCAACACTTACACGTCAACCGAGCTGCGCGGAGTCGGCCGGAGCGACTATGCGGACGAGGCCGTGCGCGAGATCATCGACGCAGCCCGCATCCTCGACGTATCCGGGATCCCCGAGCGTGCCGTCTCGACCGTCTTCTTCGGTGGAGGCACTCCGACCCTACTGCCGTCAAGCGACCTCGCGCGCATGACCGCCGCGGTGCGTGACACCTTCGGCCTCACGACCGCGGCTGAGATCACGACAGAGGCAAACCCGGACTCCGTGGACGCCGGCTACCTCGTTTGCCTGCGCGAGGCTGGATTCACCAGGGTGTCGTTCGGCATGCAGTCGGCCGTTCCCCATGTGCTCGCGACGCTCGAGCGCACCCACGACCCCGAGCGGGTCGCGCTCGTGGTCGAATGGGCGCGTGCGGCGGGGCTCGATGTCAGCCTCGACCTGATCTATGGAACCCCGGGGGAGTCACTCGACGACTGGCGACGCAGTCTGGAGCACGCGATCGCCCAACGACCAGATCACCTCAGCGCCTATTCCCTCATTGTCGAGGACGGCACCAAGCTCGCGCGGCAGATCACGCGTGGCGAGGTCGCACGGCCGGACGAAGATCTCCAGGCCGACATGTACGAGCTCGCCGACGCGCTGCTCGGCGCGGCCGGCTACGAGTGGTACGAGGTGAGCAACTGGGCCCGCGATCCCACGCACCGTTCGCTCCACAACCTCGCCTACTGGTGGGGCCAGGACTGGTGGGGCGTCGGACCGGGGGCGCACAGCCACGTCGGCGGTGTCCGCTGGTGGAACGTCAAGCATCCCGCCGCCTATGCGGAGCGCGTACGCGGCGGGGTGTCGCCGGCGGCGGGGCGGGAGACCCTTGGCGCCGAAACCCGTGAGGTCGAGCGCGTGCTGCTGCTCACCCGTATTCGCGATGGGATCCCTGTGTCGACGCTTCCCGTCGCCGGACGCCGAGCCGTCGCCGGTCTCATCGCCGACGAACTCGTCGACGCGAAAGCCGCCCTTTCAGGGTCAGTCGAACTGACCCTGAAAGGGCGGCTTCTCGCGGATGCCGTCGTACGCCGGTTGCTCGCAGACGACTGACGCGGAATCAGCTCACGAACTTGATCGTGAGTGGGTACGTGTAGGGCTGACCCTGATTGGCCTTGACCGCGGCCATGATGCTGAAGATGATCGACAGGATCCATGCGGCCAGAATGATGAAGAGGCCGATGATGATGATCGAGAGGATTCCGCCGACGATGTACGCGATGACGAGCGTGATCTGGAAGTTCAACGCCGTCGCGGTGTGCGCGCGGATGAACGGCCCCTTCTCCTTGAGCACGAGGTAGCCGATGAGGGCGGGGATGAAGTTGAAGAAGATGCCGCCGATGTGGATGAGAGTCGCCCACAGCTTCTCGTCGGCCGGGCTCAACGGAGTCGGAGCCTGATAGGGATTTGCGGGGGGCGGGGTTGCGTCAGACATTCGGTCTCCTTGTCGGTTCCCAACATGCAGGGAAGGGCTGGTGACGTTCGGTTTCACCATAGTGGCATACCTTCGGGGGTCACGACCGCTTCGGGACGGTCGTGACCCCCGAAGGGCGGTGCGTGGTTACTTGATCAGGCGCAGGGCGAAGGGATAACGGTAAGGCTGTCCGTCCTTGGCCTTCAGGAAGCCCATGATCGAGAAGATGACGCTCACGATCCAGGCTGCGAGATAGACGAAGACGCCGATGAGCACGAAGGTGAGGATCCAGCCGACCACATAGGCGATCAGGATGGTGATCTGGAAGTTGAGTGCTTCCTTAGCCTGGGCGTTCGTGAACTGACCGCGGTCCTTGAACACGAGCCAGATGATGAGGGATGGCAGGAAGCCGAGGATCCCGCCGAGGTGGGCGAATGAGGCCCACTGGATGTCCTCGGCCTGGGTGAGCGGCGCGGCGACGACAGGGGTCCCCCCAGGCACTGGTTGCTGCGGCGGCGGAACCTGTGGCGGTTGCTGACCGAGATTCGGGTCTTGGGGAGGCTGTTGCGAATTCGGATCGCTCATTGTCGTGCCTTTCAGACGATGGTGCATTTCAACGTTGCCGATTGGACAGTGCCTGCCCGTCTTACCGCGCAAAGGTCGTCGTGCGGTACATGCCTAAAGTACTGCCGAGAAACACTTTGGGGCAATGATTGCCGATCGGCATGTCGCGGTATGATTAGCACTCATATACGACGAGTGCTAACAGAATGACGATCGAGGAGGCGCAGGGTATGGTTTCTGAACGCGGCCTCGAGGTGCTGCGCGTGATCGTGCAGGACTATGTGGCGTCGCGCGAGCCCGTCGGATCCAAGTCGATCGTCGAACGTCACGCCTTCGGAGTGTCGGCGGCCACCATCCGCAATGACATGGCCCTTCTCGAGGAGGAGGAGCTGATCGCGGCCCCGCATACCTCGTCCGGCCGTATTCCCACCGACAAGGGCTATCGCCTGTTCGTCGACCAGCTCGCCGATCTGCGCCCACTCAACTCCGCGCAACGGCAGGCGATCGAGACCTTCCTCGGTCAGGCGGCCGATCTCGACGAGGTGCTCGCGCGCACCGTTCGTTTGCTCTCCCAGCTCACCCACCAGGTCGCCCTGGTCCAGTATCCCTCGCTCAACCGTGCGAGGGTACGCCACATCGAACTGGTGCCGCTCAGCCCGACACGTCTGCTCTCCGTGCTCATCACCGACAGCGGGCGGGTGGAGCAGCGTGTCATCGAGTCTCCGCATTCGGCCGACGAGCAACTGCTCGGCGATCTGCGTGCACGGCTCAACGTCGCGCTTTCCGGACTGGACATGACGGACGCAGCCGAACGCCTGCGCACCATCACGGAGCTCGTTTCGGCCGACAATCGTGAGCTCGCCGCGGCCATCGCCGAGACTTTGATCGAACAGGTGCTCGCGAACCGGCAGGAGAAGCTCGTGATGGCAGGAGCGGCGAACCTGGTGCGCACGGAGGAGGACTTCACTGGAAGCGTCTACCTGGTCATGGAGGCGATCGAAGAACAGGTCGTGCTGTTGCGTCTCTTCGGCGAGATGGCTGTGGACCAGCATGGCGTCTCTGTGAGTATCGGGCGCGAGAACGCGGCGTTCGGACTGGCCGAGACCTCTGTGCTCACGAGCGGCTATACCTCTTTGGGTGGCGAGTTGTCGCGTCTCGGTGTGCTCGGCCCGACCAGGATGGACTATTCGAACAACATGGCGGCGGTCCGGGCCGTCGCCCGGTACCTGTCCAGGCTGCTGGGCGAAGACTAGCGAGAAACGACGTCGTCCCGAACATGAGATGTGTGTGTACTGCGCCGCGATCGGGACCGGAAAGGAACGGCCGGAGTGGCTGACCACTACGAAGTACTCGGCGTGTCGCGCGACGCGACAACAGACGAGATCAAGAAGGCGTACCGGCGGCTGGCGCGCGAATTGCATCCCGACGTGAACCCGGGCGCCGAGGCATCCGAGCGGTTCAAGGAGGTCACGCACGCCTATGACGTGCTGAGCGACGCGAAGCAGCGCCAGCAGTACGACATGGGCGGTGGTCAGGCCGGTTTCGGAGGGGCGGATTTCGGCGGCTTCGGCGACATCTTCGAGACCTTCTTCGGCGGCGGAGGCGGTGGGGGGCGCCGTGGGCCCCGATCGCGCCGGGAGCGCGGCCAGGATGCGCTCATCCGGGTCGAGGTCGATCTCGACGAGATCATCTTCGGCACCCACCGAGAGATCGAAGTCGATACGGCTGTGCTGTGCGATACCTGTCATGGCTCGTGCTGCCAGCCGGGAACGTCGCCGGTCACCTGCGACATCTGTCACGGAACGGGGAGCATCCAGCGAGCCGTACGATCGCTGCTCGGGAACGTCATGACGTCGAGCCCATGCGGCACCTGCCGTGGCTATGGGACGGTCATCGCGACCCCGTGCGTCACCTGTCAGGGTCAGGGCAGGGTGCGCGCCCGCCGCACGGTGCCCGTCGACATCCCCGCCGGAGTCGACACGGGCGTGCGCCTGCAGATGCCGGGCAGCGGTGAGGCCGGTCCAGCTGGCGGACCCAACGGCGATCTCTACCTCGAGATGAAGGTGCGTCATCACGAGGTGTTCAGCCGCGACGGCGACGATCTGCTCGCGACGATCGAGGTGCCGATGACGGATGCGATCCTCGGCACGACCGCGACGGTGCACGCCCTCGACGGCGACGTGGCCATCGAACTGCGCCAAGGGGTGCAGAGCGCCGATGTGATCACGATCAAGGACCGCGGTGTCACCAGACTACGCGGCAACGGTCGCGGCGACCTCAAGATCGGGGTGCAGGTGGTCACGCCGTCGAAGCTCAGCGGCAGGGAGCGCGACCTCATCGAGCAATTCGCGAAGAGCCACAAGCAGCCGCCACCGACCCTGTCGCACTTCCAGCAGGGTCTCTTCGCCAAGCTGCGCGATCGGTTCCTCGGCTGATTCTCTGTGACGGCAGGCGGCCCCATCCGGCTGGGAGTGCTCACGATCTCGATCGGCAGGAGACGAGCTGATCCGACGCGTCGAGGCGGCGAGCGATCCCGGCGTCCTGCGACGGATGACCGTGATCGGTGAGCAGCTGCCGGAGCGTCTCGGTCAGGCCGGCCTGGATCGCTGCCGATCGCGTCCCTCCGACACGGTGCGCGGATGGGCCGGGGAAGCGGCGCGGGCTCGTACCAAGCCTGGTGAGAGGCGCGTCGCTGTGCACCTGAGTGAGCCCGGACGAGGTTCTCAGCGGCTATGTTCCTATGTGTGAGCTCATTCTTTCTCCGAGAAGACCTCGAGGCCGACGCGGTCGAGAGCGGCGGGGTCGTCTCGGTGGTCGGTGCCGAGGCGAAACATGCGGTGACCGTCAACCGTATCCGCGTGGGAGAGACGGTTTCGATCGGCAATGGACGCGGCCTCGTCGCCACGGGACCCGTCGTGCGTGCGGACGCGGGCGAGCTCGTGATCGAGGCCAGCGTCGTTGAGAACGTCCAGGCGCCGTCGCCACGGCTCGTGCTTGCGCAGGCACTGGCCAAAGGTGATCGCGACGAACTCGGTGTTCAGGCGGCGACGGAACTGGGCGTCGACGCGGTCATCCCCTGGCTGGCGCGGCGCTCGGTCTCGCGCTGGGAGGGACAGAAGGTCGCCAAGGGTCGCGAACGCTGGGCGAGCATCGTGCGAGAGGCGACGAAACAGTCGATCCGGGCCTGGCTGCCCGTCGTGGCCGGACTGCACTCGACCGCGCAGCTGGCCGCCCTCGCCGCTGACGCGCACCTCCTCGTGCTCGACCCGGCCGCTGACCTCGCCATCACCGAGTTCGCGTTCGAGCGCGACGACCGGGACATCGTGCTCGTCGTCGGCCCGGAAGGCGGCATCGCGCCGGCGGAACTCGACGCGTTCGCGGCCGCCGGCGCCGCACGCGTGCGCTTGGGTGGGACCGTGCTGCGCACTTCGACGGCGGGACCCGCCGCGATATCCGTGCTCAACGTTCGGCTGGCACGCTGGTAGCGCCGCTTAAGATAGAGCTATGTCCTCCTCCGGCGCGATCCCAGCGAATCCCGTTTCGACGAATTCCGAGCCATCTGTCTTCAGCCGCATCATCGCCCGGGAGATTCCGGCGACGATCGTCGCCGAGACCGACCGGGTGATCGCGTTCAAGGACGTCGCGCCGAAAGCGCCCGTGCACGTGATCGTCACTCCGAAGACCGAGCAGTATCGCGATGTCGTCGAACTCGCAGCCGGTGACCCGGCGCTTCTCGCCGAACTCGTCGCCGTCGCGACGGATGTGGCGGCCGTCGAGGCCGGCGGCCAGTTCCGGCTCATCTTCAACACCGGCGCGAACGCCGGACAGACCGTCTTCCACGTGCATGCCCATGTGCTCGCTGGAAGACTCGAGGAGGGTTCGCTTGGCTCCGAGTGACGAGCGATTCAGTGCGGGCTCCGTGCCTGCCGAGGCCAGATTGCACGTCGACGGCATCGCCATGGTGCGCCTGCTCGGGCCCCAGGACCGTCTGCTGACGACGATCGAGAAACAGTATCCGGCTGTCGCCGTCCACGTGCGCGGCAACGACATCACCGTGAGCGGCTCGCCCGACCAGGTCGACGCCGTGCGCCGTCTCATCGAGGAGCTTCAGCAGATGGTGCGCAACGGCCAAGACCTCAGTCCGGTCGAGGTGACGAGTTCGGCGAGGATGCTCGATGCCGACAGTTCCTCGAGCCCTTCCGAGCTTCTGAGCCAGGCCATCCTCACCACGCGGGGCAGGAGCATTCGGCCGAAGACGCTCGGCCAGAAGAAATACGTCGACGCGATCGACGAGAGCACCATCGTGTTCGGCATCGGTCCGGCCGGAACGGGCAAGACCTATCTCGCCATGGCGAAGGCCGTGCAGGCACTGCAGCGCAAGGAGGTCAACCGCATCATCCTCACGCGGCCGGCCGTCGAGGCCGGCGAACGGCTGGGCTTCCTGCCCGGCACCCTCACCGACAAGATCGACCCCTACCTGCGCCCGCTCTATGACGCGCTCAACGAGATGATGGATCCCGAGCTCGTGCCCAAGCTGCTCGCGGCGGGAACAGTCGAGGTCGCGCCGCTCGCCTACATGCGCGGTCGTACCCTCAACGACTCCTTCGTCGTGCTCGACGAGGCGCAGAACACCACGCCAGAGCAGATGAAGATGTTCCTCACCCGTCTCGGTTTCGGATCGAAGATGGTCGTCACGGGCGACATCACCCAGGTGGACCTGCCGATGGGAGCATCCGGTCTGCGTCTGGTCACCCGGGTGCTCGACAACATCGACGACATCCATTTCGCGCTTCTCACGAGCGAAGACGTCGTGCGTCACTCCCTCGTGGGCCGTATCGTCGACGCCTATACCGACTACGATGCCCAGAAGCAGGCGCAACGGTTCGAGCGAGAAGAGGCCCGTGAGTTCGCGAATCGTGCGGAACGGCGCGGCTCCGCGCCGCGTGATCGCCTGCCCAAGCGCGGCCCCCGTTTCTGAGAGGTCGGATCATGAGCATCGAGATCAACAACGAGTCCGCGATCGAGGTCGATGAGGCCGCCATCCAGCGGCTCGCCGTCTTCGCCCTCGACGCGATGCATGTGCACCCCGACGCCGAGCTCGCGATCGTGCTCGTCGACGAGGGCGCCATGGAGCAGCTCCATGTGCAGTGGATGGACGAACCGGGCCCGACGGACGTGTTGAGTTTTCCGATGGACGAGCTCCGTCCCGGCACAGAGGACATGCAGACCCCTCCCGGCCTTCTCGGCGACATCGTCCTGTGCCCACAGGTCGCGCAGGCGCAAGCAGAGGCGGCCGGCCACAGCGCCCTCGAAGAGCTGCTCTTGCTGACCACTCACGGCATTCTGCACCTGCTCGGCTTCGACCATGCCGAGGCGGCGGAGGAGAGGGAGATGTTCGGCATCCAGCGGGACATCCTCGTGGGCTTCGCCGTGCAGGAGCGTAGACGTTAGCGGATGATGATCGCCCTCTTCATCGTCGTCGCCTTCCTTCTCGTGGCTTTCGGAGGGCTCATGGCAGCGGTCGATTCCGCCATCACCGCGCGGTCGCGAGCCGATATCGCCGAACTCGCCGAGAGCTCGCGGGCCGCGAAGTCCCTGAGGGCCATCGCGGGGGAACCCGGCGCGCATCTCAACGCCGTCGGCTTCATGCGCATCATCGCCGAGACCACTGCGGCGGTGCTCGTCACCCTGGTGTTCGCGTTCACGGTCGAAGAGCTCTGGATCGCACTGCTGCTCTCCGCGCTCATCATGACTGCCGTGTCGTTCGTGCTCGTCGGCGCGAGCCCGCGCAGCGTCGGCCGGGCGAACTCCGAGATCATCCTGAGGCTCACGGCGCCGCTCGTGCACTTCCTGCGCGTGCTGCTCGGCCCGGTCGCGAATGCGCTCGTCGCGCTCGGCAACCGGGTCACCCCCGGGCGGCCCAAGCTCGGCACCTTCGCATCGGAGGAGCAATTGCTCAGCATGGTCGACGAGGCGACGGAGCTCGACGTGCTCGAGGAGGACGACCGGGAGCTCATCCACTCGATCTTCGAGTTCAATGACACGGTCGTGCGTGAACTCATGATTCCTCGCACCGACATGGTCACGATTCCGGGATCGGCCGGTATCGGGCTGGGGATGGGACTCTTCCTGAGCACAGGGGTCTCCCGTATGCCGGTCATGGCAGGGGAGGTCGACGACGTCCTCGGCATCCTCTACCTGCGAGATGTCGCGAAGCTCAGCTACGAGCGGCCGATCGATGCCGAGCACATCACGGTGTCTGAGCTCGCCCGTCCGGCGCTCTTCGTGCCCGAGTCGAAGAAGGCCGACGAACTGCTGCGGCAGATGCAGCTCGAGTCGAACCACCTGGCGATGGTCGTCGACGAGTACGGCGGGATCGCCGGACTCGTGACCCTCGAAGACCTCATCGAGGAGCTCGTCGGAGACATCTCCGACGAGTACGATCGCGAGGTCGTCGAGATCGAGGAGCTCGGTGGCGGGCACTACCGGGTGAGTGCGCGGCTGCCCGTCGACGAACTGGGCGAGCTCTTCGGACTGGAGCTCGACGATGACGACGTCGATTCGGTCGGCGGTCTTCTCGCCAAAACACTGGGTAGGCTGCCGGTGTCCGGCTCCGCTGTGACCACGAGCGGGCTCGTGCTCACAGCGGAGCGGACGGAAGGCCGGCGCAAGCGCATCAGCACCGTGCTTGTCGAACGCGATGAAGCGCTTATCGACGCCCAGACGGCATTTCTCGAAACGAACGGCGACGAAGGAGCACAGCATCGTGACTGACAGCGAGTATCGCGCGGGGTTCGTCTCGTTCGTCGGGCGGCCCAATGTCGGCAAATCGACGTTGACGAACGCTCTCGTTGGCGAGAAGGTGGCGATCACGAGTTCGAAGCCGCAGACGACGCGGCGTGCGATCCGCGGCATCGTGCACCGGGGGGAGGGCCAGCTCATCCTCGTCGACACCCCGGGCATCCACCGTCCGCGCACCCTGCTCGGCGAGCGGCTGAACAGTCTCGTGCAGTCGACCCTCGGCGATGTCGATGTGATCGGCTTGTGTTTCCCGGCGAATGAGCCGATCGGCCCTGGCGACAGGTTCATCAATCAGCAGCTCGACGAGTTTCCGCGCGCGAAGAAGGTCGCGATCGTGACGAAGATCGACGCCACATCGAAGTCGCAGGTCGCCGCCCAGCTGCTCGCGGTAGCCGAGCTACGCGAGTGGGAGGCGATCGTCCCGATCTCGGCTGTGAACAATATTCAGCTGGACACCCTGACGAAGGAACTGCTCCGTCTGCTCCCCACCTCGACGCGCCCGCTGTACCCTGCCGAGACCGTCACGGACGAAGGCATCGAGGAACGTATCGCCGAGTTCATCAGGGAGGCAGCGTTGGAGGGCGTCACCGACGAGCTTCCCCACTCGATCGCCGTCACGATCGACGACATGATCGAACGCGACGACCAAGAGCTGCTGGAGATCTACGCCAACCTATTTGTTGAACGAGACAGCCAGAAGGGCATCATCATCGGCAAGTCGGGCAGCCGCCTGAAGGAGGTCGGTGCCCGTGCACGTCAGCAGATCGAAGGTCTCGTCGGCAAGAAGGTCTTTCTGTCGTTACGGGTGAAGGTCGCCAAGGACTGGCAGCGCGATCCGAAACAGCTCGGACGCCTCGGCTTCTAGACCATGTTGCTGCGCAAGCTCGAAGGATCCCAGCTCGCCGTCGACATCGTCGTCGGATCGCTGTTTCTGCTGCTGATCGGGCCGATCACGATGGTCAGCACCCCTCGGGACGGCATCGTCGTGCTCGTGCTGTCCACGGCGCTCTCGATCCGGCGGCTATCGCCCGTCCTCTCGCTCGCGACGGCCTGGCTCGGTGCGTTTCTGCAGATGGCGTTTCTGAGCGACCTCCAGGCCGCAGACATGGCGATCCTCGCCGTTCTCTACGCGACGGGAGCATACGGCGAACGGGTCGTGCGTATGCTAGGCCTGATCTCCGCGGGGGTCGGAGCCGTCATCGCCGGAGCCTACCTCGCGATCCTCCTGCCGCTCGTTCGCTCCGAGAACCCCTTCGGCGTCAACGCGATGTCGACCGTGCTCGGGTTCCTCCTCATGATCGTCGCCGCGATCGCACTGCTCACGCTGTCGTGGACGCTCGGCTTGCTCGCGCGCACCCGTCGAGCGTCCAAGGAGAGCAGGCAGCAGCAGCTCGAGGCGCAGCGTCAGCAGGAGCGCGCACAGTACGCCGTGGTCGTCGAGCAGGAGCGGAACCGCATAGCCCGGGACATGCACGATGTCGTCGCGCACTCGCTGGCTGTCGTGATCGCCCAGGCCGACGGCGCACGCTATGCGGCGCAGAACTCACCGGCGGTGGCGGGCGACGCCCTATCGACCATCTCGAGCACGGCCCGTGAGGCCCTCGCCGATGTGCGCCTGCTGCTCGCCGAGTTGCGGCACAGCGAGGCCGAGGGACCGCAACCCACGATCGCCGACCTCGACCGACTCGTCGATCAGCTCCGCGCCACAGGGCTCACCGTCGAGGTGCGCCACGAGGGGCTCCCGGTGCCGCTCACGGCCGGACATCAGATCGCGGTGTACCGCATCGTCCAAGAGGCGCTGACGAACGCGTTGAGGCATGGCGACCAGAACCGACCTGTGATGCTCGACCTCGTCTGGCGCGCCAACGGCCTACACCTGGTCGTCTCGAGCGCGATCGCCTTCCCCCCTCGTCACCCGCACGCCGCCGGAGCGGGTGTCGGCCACGGCATCCCCGGGATGCGGGAGCGCGCGGCGCTGGCCGGAGGCACTCTCACGGCCGGTCCGACGCCGCAGAACCGATTCGAAGTGATCGCCTGGATCCCAGCAGTGCCTGGTCCGGCTGGAGGGAACGCATGACCGACGCCAAGAGGATCCGCGTAGCGCTCGTCGACGATCAGGCACTTTTCCGTGCAGGGGTCCGCATGCTCATTCAATCGCAGGACGATCTCGAATTCGTGGGTGAGGCCGGCGACGGCAGAGAAGGCGTCGCCCTCGCTGCGACGGCAAGACCCGATGTGATCCTCATGGACATCAGGATGCCGGTGCTGGATGGCATTGCAGCCACGGAGGCGATCATCATGGAGGCGGGGCGCACGGGGTGGGAGCCTCGAGTCCTCATCCTCACGACCTTCGACCTGGACGAGAGCGCCGCGCGCGCCATCCGCAGTGGTGCGAGCGGCTTCGTGCTCAAGGACGCCGAGCCGGAGTTCCTGCTCGCGGCGATCCGCACCGTGCATGCGGGCAATGCCGTGATCGCGGCCTCCGCGACGCGCGAGCTGTTCGAGCATTTCGCCCCTCAGGCTCCGACGCTGCTTGTTCCGCCCTCCTACGACTCGCTGACGGCGAGAGAGCGAGAGATCTTCCTGCTCGCCGCACGCGGACTGAGCAATGCCGAGATCGCCGCGAGTGAGTTCCTCAGCGAGGCGACCGTCAAGACGCACATCAGCCGCATTCTCGGGAAGCTCGAGCTGCGTGACCGTGTGCAGCTCGTGGTCTTCGCCTTCGAGCACCGTATCGTCGAGTGAACAGACCCAGGGGAAAGGACAGGGTGCTCCGCGAGCTATGTCCGGCGCAGAAGTCATCCGTTGGATGTATGTCGCACCCTCCTTGCGCATGATTCGCCGTGGGGCGGTGCTTTCTATGGTGGGAGCATGGAGATTCAGCCGTCAGATTTGGGCCTCATCGCCCGTGTGGCCAACCTTAGCAAGTCCTATGGTGCCGGAAGCGGAGCCGTCACAGCTCTCGATGGGGTGTCCATCGGCATCCGGCGCGGTGAGTTCACCGCGATCATGGGACCGAGCGGTTCCGGCAAGTCAACGCTGATGCACGTCATGGCCGGTCTCGACAACCCGAGCGGCGGTCGGGCATGGCTCGGCGACACCGAGATCACGGGAATGGGGGACGGCCAGCTCACGGTGCTGCGTCGACGCCGCGTCGGATTCGTGTTCCAATCCTTCAACCTCGTGCCGACCCTCGACATCCGAGGGAACATCATGCTGCCCTTCGAGCTCGATGGTCGCAGGCCGACGAAACAGGAGAAGGATTGGGTCGAGCACCTCATCGTGTCGCTCGGGCTGGAGAAGCGGCTCGGTCACCGGCCGCATGAGCTCTCCGGCGGTCAGCAGCAGCGCGTGGCGATCGCCCGTGCGCTCGGCACCCGTCCCGACCTCGTCTTCGCCGACGAGCCGACGGGCGCGCTCGACTCCCGCACTGGCCGCGAGGTGCTCGCACTCCTCGGCGCTGCGACACGCGAGTACGGGCAGAGCATCGCGATGGTGACCCATGACCCGATCGCGGCCAGCCACGCCGACCGCATCCTCTTCCTCGCCGACGGACGGGTCGTCGACGACCGTCCGCGTTCCTCGGCCGAGGACATCTCCCGCATCATGCTCGGCATGGAGGCGGTGGTCTGATGGCCGGGCAGTATGCCGCCTCAGGCAAGACCAGGGACCACGGCTCGAGTATCGTGGTCGCGGCCCTCAGCTCGGCGTTCGGCGTCGTCCTGCTGCAAGCGACCGGGGTGATCGCAAGCGTCGTCGCCGCCGACTCCGAGGTTGGCGGCGACGGGTCCGTGCGCTTCGGCCTGACGATCGTGACGGCCGTCTTCACGATGATCGCCGTCTATGTCGGGGCGATCGTGACCGCGAACACCTTCGCGACGATCATCGCCGGGCGGGTGCGTTCGATCGCCCTGCTGCGCCTTATCGGTGCCCGTGCGGCGACGGTGCGGTGGGCCGTCGCCTCTGAAGGCCTGCTCGTCGGCGCCGTCGGCGCGGTTCTCGGTGCGGCGCTCGGAATGGCGGTGACGCTCGGCGCCATCGCACTCGGCACTCGGCAGGGCTGGCTTCCGCGTATCGAATACACCCTCGGCGACCCTAGTGTCCTCCTTCCGGTCGTCGTCGTCGCCCTCACGACCTGGGGGGCGGCCTGGGTCGGCTCGCGCCGGGTCGTGACCGTCTCGCCCATGGAGGCCACGGGGGCGTCGGTCGATCAGACGCGCGAACAGACCGTGCGCCGCCGTGGACGCAACGTGACCTCGATGCTTCTCGTGGTCTCCGGTCTTGGAGTGCTGGCCCTCGGAGTCTTCGCGGGCCTGTTCTCAATCGTCGGCCTCCTCGTCGCTTTCCTCGGAGGCCTGCTCTCCTTCACGGGCATCGTTCTCGGCGCGCACCTCGTGATGCCGCCTGTGCTGCGCCTGGTCGGCCGGATGCTCGGCTCGCGCCCGTCGGCCCGGCTCGCGGCCGAGAACGCCGTCCGTTTTCCGGACCGCAGCTCTCGCGCCACGATCGGGCTCGTCATCGGAGTCACTCTTGTCACGATGTTCGCCGTCGCCATGCAGAGCTATCGCGACATGACCATCGCCTCCTTCGCCGACGACCCGGAAACCGCCGCGATGATCGAGCAGTCCCTCACCGTCACGACGGCTATCTTCACCGCTCTCGTCGGGTTCTCTGCCGTCATCGCGGCGGTCGGCCTCGTCAACAACCTCTCGCTCAGCGTGCTGCAGCGCACGCGCGAGCTGGGCCTCTTGAGAGCGCTTGGGTTCACGGGCAGGCAGGTGCGGGGGATGATCCTCGCTGAAAGCGCCCAGATGACCGTCGCCGCGATCGGCCTCGGTCTGGTGCTCGGAGTGTTGTACGGCTGGGCGGCGGCCCAATCGATGCTGGGATCCTTCTCACATTCGCTCCTCGCTCCGTCGATTCCTTGGCCGGTCATCCTGGTCACGGTGGCCGGTGGCATCGTGCTCACCCTTGTGGCATCCGTCGCACCGGCCCGTCGGGCCACGACCGTCTCGCCGGTGCTCGCCCTCGCGGTCGAATAGCGATGCTGCATCCGCTGGATGAGTGCTGAAAGCCCGCTGAGAAGGACCACAGAGGCGCGCGCCACTCAGCGGACTGTCTGCGGCGTCTGCATAATGGCTGATGAGCCCTCGCCGGATCCTCCGCGCGACGGGACGAGGAGGCCGAGCACGTGTTCGACTCGATGCTCGATACGAACATCACCGGTGGATGGCTCCTGGTCGCGGTCTATGCCGTCCCGGCGTTGCTCGCCGCCGTGACCGTCCTGCGGAGGCCGACTCGCCGCTGGCCGACCGGTCGCTGGACAGCTCTGGTGCTTGGGGCCTGCGTAGTCGGGGCGGGGGTGGGTCTGCTCACGACCTGGCTCGTGGGCGATGTCTTCGATGTGTTCGGCGTAACGCTCAGTCCGGTGGTGCGTGGGGCGGTGGCCTTGTGCTTCGCCGGGATGCTCCTGGGGCTCCTCGCGCTCCGGCGGAGCGGAACCTGGCATCGCGTCGCTGCGATAGCGCTCGTGCTCACGGTGCCCATCGGAGCCGCCGCGACGATCAACATCGATTTCGGTCAGTTCGTCACGGTTCGGGAGGTGCTCGGGCTCTCGACGATCCCGAAGGCGGTCCTGCCCGCCATCACCGCAGCACAGGGCGGGCCGACGACGAGCATCGCCGAGTGGACCGCGCCGGCGGACATGCCGCGCGCCGGTCGCGTCGGCGAGGTGAGCATCCCGGGCGTCGTGTCGGGTTTCGCCGCCCGCCCGGGTGTGGTCTACTTGCCGCCAGCAGCTCTCGTCTCCGATCCTCCGCATCTTCCCGTGGTCGTGGCATTGTCCGGACAGCCGGGTTCGCCGAGCGACGTCATCAATGCCGGGCACCTCGCGACGGAAATGAACACCCTCGCCAGCATGCACGATGGACTCGCCCCGATCGTCGTCATTCCCGACCAGCTCTCGGCGGCGCACGATGTCAATCCCCTGTGCGTCGACTCACCGATCGGCAATTCTGCGACGTACCTGACGGTCGATGTTCCGGCGTGGATCCGCAGCCATCTCAACGTCGCATCCGATCGCGTCAATTGGGCTGTTGCCGGTTTCTCGCAGGGCGGAACCTGCGCCATCCAGCTCGGCGCAGCCAGATCGGATCTCTTCGGCGCGATCATCGACGTCTCTGGCGAGCTCGTGCCGACTCTGGGCAGCAAGGCCGAGACGATCGACAAGGGCTTCGGAGGAAAGCCCGACGCCTACGCCGCCGCACAGCCTCTCGCACTGCTCTCCGCGCACGCGCCATACTCCGATACGACCGCGATCTTCGTCGTGGGCTCGAACGACGCGCGGTTCGCGCCGTTCGCGCAGAAACTATCGGAGGCCGCGCAGGCTGCAGGCATGAATGCGAGCTATCTGGAGGCCCCGGGGAGCGCTCATGACTGGGTGACGGGACGATTCGGGCTCTCGACCGGGATCGCGATGCTCTATCCACGGTTCGGCCTGGGATCCACCGATGTACAGGCGACGACACCATGACGGCACTCATGCGATGGTTGAGGGGCGGCGTGCGTGGCGCGCGACGGCATCCGGTCACGCTGACGCTGCTCGTCCTCTCGATACTGTTGTCCGTTGCAGCCTTGGTGGCGACGAACACCCACCCCGAGACGTTGCCACAGCTATTTGGCGTCGGTAGTGACACCATCTTCCGGCATGGCCATTGGTATACGGCGGTTACGGCGGTGTTCTTCAGCGGCGGCGTTCTCTCCTTGGTCGTGACCGTGCTGGGAATCGTGTTCCTCGTCGGCGCCTCAGAACGGCTCATCGGCAGCGTGCGCACGATCATCGCCTACCTCGTGACGGGCGCAGTCGGGCTGGCCGCCGGTCTGCTCGTGCAGTTCGCGCTGCAGGGGAGCACGGAGGAGTGGGTGAGACGCGCGCACGCACTGAACATCCTCGACCCCCTTGTTCCGGTCGCGGGGACGATCATGGCCGCGAGCACGGCGGCCGGCCCGCTGTGGCGTCGGCGCATCCGGGTGCTCGGAATGTCGGTGCTGATCATGTTCCTGCTTTACTCGGGGCAGCCAGGCGACCTCTACCGGGTTCTCGCCGCGGCAGCGGGTCTGCTGATCGGGCCGCTCCTGTTCCGCCGGGCGCCGCAACCCGCGCTCGTGCGCAGCAGCAGCCATGAATCACGCACGCTTCTCGCGACCCTGGTGGCGATCATGGCCGTCGGCCCCGTCGTGACGATCTTCTCCCCGCATCGCCTCGGCCCGCTCGCCCCGCTCGGCGAGCTCTTCGTCAACGTCTTTCTTGGGCACGGGGTACAGGATGCCTGTCGCAACAACGCATTCACCCACGATTGCATCCGCGAGCTCGCATTGACCCGTCTCGATGGGCCCGGGCCGGTGCTGCTGACGGTGCTGCCGCTCGTCGTGCTCGTCATCGCAGCGTACGGGCTGCTCAGGGGCAGGAGGGCCGCCGTCTGGTTGGCGGTCGGCGTCAACGCCCTCCTCGCCGCGCTCGCGGCCTTCTACTATGGGTTCCTCCCCGGCAGCGGCGACGACTACGTGCTCGACCTGAGTGGTTCCCGGCAGTGGGAGCTGGTGGCGATGCTCGCGGTGTCGACCGCCGTTCCACTCGTCATCGCCGTGCTGCTGTTCGTCAAGCGGGCGAGTTTTCCCGTGCGTTCGAACCCCCTCCGGATCCGCACGTCCGCGATCGCCCTGGCGATCTCGCTCGTGGTGAGTGCCTCCGCCTACCTGCTTCTCGGCATCGTCGACCCGGGTGGCTTCGAACCCGCGGTCGACGTCATGACCCTTCTCTACGATCTGCCGGAACGCTTCGTGCCGATCGGGTTCCTCGGCGTCGAGAAGATCGCCTTCGTGCCCGTGGACGATGTGACTCGCGCGGTCTTCCTCTGGATCGGTCCCGTGTTCTGGGGAACCTTGGCCGTCTGCTCGTTCGCCGTGTTGCGCTCGCCTCGGGCCGAGGACGTTCCCGGCGCGACGGGGCGCTATCGTGCCCTTCGCCATGCGGGCGGCGGCGGCAGCCTCGGCCATCTGGGGGTCTGGTCGGGCAACGGTCACTGGGTGTCGCAGGCCGGTGATGCCGCGATCGCGTACCGGGTCGTCAACGGCTTCGCCCTGACCGTCTCCGAGCCGGTATGCGCGCCGGAGCGGACGGAGGCTGCCGTCCGCGACTTCGTGGTCTTCTGCGACGAGCGGGGGTGGACTCCGGTCTTCTATGGCGTGCACGAGGAGCTTGTGCCCGTCTTCGAGGCCATCGGCTGGTCGACGGCGCGTATCGGCGACGAGGTCGTTCTGCGACCCACCACGTGGTCGATGGTCGGCAAGAGCTGGCAAGACGTCCGCTCGTCGATCAACCGAGCCGCTCGAGCCGGAATCCATGCCGAGTGGACGCAGTGGTCCCGGCTCGCTCTGAGCCAGCGTGCGCAACTCGCGGCGATCTCGGAGGAGTGGGTCGCCGCCCACGGACTGCCCGAGATGGGATTCACCCTGGGGGGGATCGACGAGCTCGCCGATCAGGATACCCGGCTCATGCTCGGGGTCGGCGATGGCGGCCACGTCGAGGCGGTAACGAGTTGGATGCCGAGCTACGACAGCGACGGCGCCGTGAAGGGTTGGACGCTCGATTTCATGAGGCGGCGCTCCGGTAGCATCAACGGGCTCATGGAGTTCCTCATCGCCGAGGTCGTGTTACGGGCGCAGCGCGAGGGACTCGAGTTCGTCAGCCTGTCGACGGCGCCGTTCGCGAACGCTCTCGACACCCCGGCCTCGCCACTCGAGCGGGTGCAGCGTTTTCTCGGCGACACACTCGAACCCGCATACGGGTTCCGTTCCCTGTTGCGGTTCAAGCGCAAGTTCCACCCGGAGCTGCTCCCGCTCAGCATGGCGTATCCCGATCCGCTCGCTCTTCCCGCCATAGGCGCGGCCGTGCTCCGCGCCTATCTGCCCGAGCTCTCGCTGGGCGACAGCGTCAGGTTGCTGCGTGTGCAGGTCGAGTAGCACATCGCAAAGTGCTAGCCTTAGAGCGTGATTCATGGTCTGCTCCTCCTTAGCTGCCGCGACGAGTCCTAGTCTCAGGCCTCACTCGTCGCGGAGTTCGTCGTTGGCTGACCACCACTCGCGAGGAGAACAACAGACCATGAGAAACAACCAGAAACCGTCGGCGATGCCGATACACCGCTACCGCCCGTATCACGAGCAACTCGTCGTCGACCTGCCGGATCGTTCCTGGCCGTCAGCGCGCATCACACAGGCTCCGCGGTGGTGCGCAGTCGATCTGCGTGACGGCAATCAGGCTCTGATCGACCCGATGAGCCCCGAACGCAAGCGGATCATGTTCGATCTGCTCGTGAAGATGGGCTTCAAGGAGATCGAGGTCGGATTCCCGAGCGCGAGCCAGACCGACTTCGACTTCGTGCGCAGCCTCATCGAAGAGGGCGCTATCCTAGACGACGTCACGATCCAGGTGCTCACTCAGGCGCGCGATCACCTCATCGAGCGCACGTATCAGTCGATCGTCGGGGCCAAGCAGGCGATCGTGCACCTGTACAACTCGACGAGTGTGCTGCAGCGAGCCGTCGTGTTCCGTCAGGACAAGCAGGGCATCGTCGACATCGCCCTGCACGGCGCTCGCATGTGCCGCGAGATGGAGACGACCGTGCCCGGCACGACCGTCTATTACGAGTACTCGCCCGAGAGCTATACGGGAACGGAGCTCGAGTTCGCCGTCGACATCTGCAATCAGGTCATCGAGATCTTCGAACCCACCCCGGAACGCAAGGTCATCGTCAACCTGCCCGCGACAGTCGAGATGGCGACGCCCAATGTCTACGCCGACTCGATCGAGTGGATGAGCCGGAATCTGGCCCACCGCGAGAACGTCATCCTCTCGCTGCACCCGCACAACGACAGGGGTACGGCGGTCGCCGCAGCCGAACTCGGCTACATGGCCGGCGCCGACCGTATCGAGGGCTGCCTGTTCGGCAATGGCGAGCGCACCGGCAATGTCGACCTCGTCGCGCTGGGCGTCAACCTGTTCACGCAGGGCATCGATCCGCAGATCGACTTCTCGAACATCGACGAGGTCAAGCGCACCGCCGAATACTGCAACCAGCTCAAGGTTCACGAACGCAGCCCGTGGGCGGGTGACCTCGTCTACACGGCGTTCAGCGGTTCGCATCAGGATGCGATCAAGAAGGGCTTCGAGGCCATGGCTGCGGATGCCGAGGCTCAGGGTGTCCACACCGACGACCTCGTCTGGGCCGTCCCCTACTTGCCCGTCGACCCCAAGGATCTCGGCCGCAGCTACGAGGCCGTCATCCGCGTCAACTCCCAGTCCGGCAAGGGCGGCGTGGCCTACCTGCTCAAGAACGATCATGCCCTCGACCTGCCGCGTCGATTGCAGATCGAGTTCTCGGGGGTCGTGCAGGCGAAGACCGATGCCGAGGGCGGCGAGGTGACGAGTGAGGAGATCTGGCGCATCTTCCGGGATGAGTACCTGCCGGCGCCCGCGACGCGGTCCCACGAGCGCTGGGGCCGGTTCGAGCTCATCGCCACGCGCACGTCGAGCGATCAGAGTGGCACGGTGAAGCTCAGCGTCGACCTGCGCGATGACGATCGCGAGTCCACCGCGGAGTCATTCGGCAACGGTCCGATCGCGGCGTTCCTGCGTGTCCTGGCGCAGCGGGGCATCGCCGTCGACCTGTTCGACTACTCGCAGCACGCCCTCTCGGCGAGCGGAGACGCAACGGCCGCGGCCTACGTCGAGCTCGAGGTCAACGGTCTGAGGCTGTGGGGTGTCGGGATCGACGCCGACACGTCGACAGCCTCGCTCAAGGCAGTAGTGTCGGCCGTGAACCGCGCACTGCGTGCGACGGCTCCTGCGCAGGCATCCGTGCCGGAGCCTGCCGCTGTCTGAGGAGTGACGGTGGAGCTCGTCTGAGAGTGGTATGTCGAGCGTCGGGGCTGCTATAGATCAGCCGCGACGCCAGCGCGGCCAGCTTCCGATCGCCCGCTGCTCGGGCAGGCTCCAGCCGAACCGCACGGAGAGCAATCGGATCACGGCGGTCAGGATCACACAGGAGATTCCCGCGATCGTGATCGGCACGCGCAGGGTGGCGAGGATGACGAGCAGCGCAGACCCCACGCCGGCCGCGACCGCGTAGAGCGAGCCGACGTGCATGAGCGCGATCGGAAGGTTGAGCATCATGTCGCGCAGGATCGACCCTCCGACCGCTGATATGATCCCGACGAAAGCCGCAGGAACCTCGGGGACGCCGTAGGCGAGGGCCTTCGTCACTCCGATCGCTCCGAAGAGGCCGATGGTCACCGCGTCGAGTCCGATGATGAGCGGGTTGAGACGGCTGAAGAGCCGTTGCAGCGCCATGCCGAGCAGCGCAGCCCCCGTGGCGACCGGCAGATACCAATTGCTCGCCATCGCCGCTGGCAGCTGGTTGATGAGCAGGTCGCGCAGCAGACCGCCGCCGAGCCCGACGACGATGCCGATGAGGGCCACGCCGAGCAGATCGATCCTGCGGTCCTTCATGCGTCCGGCGAACATCGCGCCCTGAATGGCACCGATCCCGACGGCGGTGAGGTCGAGCCATAGGGGGGTGACGAAGAGGGGGGTGCTCATGCATCCATGTATATCAAGCCCTGAGCACGCGCCTACGCCCGGTTTGCTCGCGGCAGCGGGATAATTGACTGGTGCCTGTCTATCGTGATGAAGCCGTCGTGCTGCGCACCCACAAACTGGGTGAGGCGGACCGCATCGTCACGCTGCTGACCCGTCAGCACGGCAAAGTGCGCGCGGTCGCTAAGGGCGTGCGGCGCACGGCGTCGAAGTTCGGCGCCAGGCTCGAGCCGTTCATGGTCGCTGACGTGCAACTCTATGAGGGCCGTAGCCTCGACATCGTCACACAGGCTGAGTCGATCGGCTCCTACGGTGCCCTCATCGCCGACGACTACGCGAGCTATACCGCGGCGAGCGCGATGGTCGAGACGGCAGACAAGCTCACAGAGTCGGAGGGTTCGCTGCAGCAGTATCTGCTGCTCGTCGGCGCACTGCGTTCCCTGTCACGGCGCGAGCACGGGGCGAGCCTCACGCTCGACTCCTACCTCCTGCGAGCGCTGTCGATGGCCGGATGGGCGCCGAGCTTTCAGGATTGCGCGCGGTGCGGTGCGCCGGGCATGCACTCGGCCGTCGTGGTACAGCTCGGCGGAGTGGTCTGCGACGATTGCGCGCCGCCGGGCGCTCCGCGACTGGACGCCGCGACGATCGAGCTCCTCGGCGCTCTGCTCGCGGGCGACTGGGCGCATGCGGAAACCGCGGAGGAGGGGATCCGGTCCCGGGCGAGCGGTGTCGTCGCCGCATACGTCCAGTGGCATCTCGAGCGCGGCTTGCGTTCATTGGCGCACGTCTCCCGGGAGGTCGTTCCGTGACGCCGAAACCCTACACGCACAAGGACGCCGTCGAGTACCGTTCCCTCGACTGGACAGGGCTCTACCCGCCGACGCTTCCCGCGAGGGCGGTCCCCGACCATGTCGCCGTCGTCATGGACGGCAACGGTCGCTGGGCCAATGAGCGCGGTCTCACTCGTATCGAAGGGCATAAGGCGGGAGAAGCCGCGTTGCTCGACGTCGTCGCGGGTGCGGTGCAGATCGGTGTCAAGCACCTCAGCGTCTACGCCTTCTCGACCGAGAACTGGAAGCGTTCGCCCGACGAGGTCCGGTTCCTCATGGGCTACAACCGCGACGTATTGCACCGGCGTCGCGACCAGCTCAACGAGTGGGGGGTGCGGGTCCGCTGGGCAGGGCGGAAGCCGCGGCTCTGGGCATCCGTCGTCAACGAACTGCAGTTCGCCGAGAGGCTCACCGCTGCCAACGACGTTCTGACTCTGACGATGTGCGTCAACTACGGGGGACGCAACGAGATCACGGATGCCGTGCGCGCGCTGGCCGCCGACGTCGTCGCCGGGCGTCTGAAGCCGTCGGCGATCACCGAGAAGGCGATCGCCCGGCATCTCTACACGCCCGAGATGCCGGATGTCGACCTGTTCGTTCGCAGCTCGGGGGAGCAGCGCACGAGTAACTTCCTGCTCTGGCAGAGCGCTTACGCCGAGATGGTCTTCCTCGACACGCTCTGGCCCGATTTCTCCCGGGTGGACCTCTGGCGGGCGATCGAGCTCTACGCCTCGCGCACCCGCCGGTTCGGCGCCGCCGTCGACGCGCCGAAAGGTTAGGCTCGCACCGCAGGGAATCTCGCACCGCCGGGAATACGGCGGGGACGGCCCGCTGTTGGCACCAAGGTGAGTGAACCCATCAGTGAAAGTGAACCCAGTGAACCCATCAAGGTCGACATCTGGTCGGATATCGCATGCCCGTGGTGCTACATCGGCAAGCGCAAATTCGAGGGTGGCGTGAGCGCTTTCGGCGAAGACCCGGACTCACCCCAGGTGATCGTGGAGTACCACAGCTTCGAACTCTCCCCGGACACCCCCGTCGACTTCGACGGCAGCGAGATCGACTTTCTGGCCGGCCACAAGGGCATGCAGAAGGAACAGGTCGTGCACATGCTCGACCGGGTCACGGGAATCGCCCGGGCGACGGGACTCAACTACGACTTCGACATCCTTCAGCACACGAACACCGTGAAGGCGCACCAGCTACTGCACTATGCCAAGGCCAAGGGGCTGCAGCTCGAGACCGTGGAGCGCCTCATGCGGGCGTACTTCACCGAGGGCCGTCATGTCGGCCGGATCGAAGATCTCGCCGATCTCGCCGCGGAACTCGGACTCGATCGCGACGACGTGGTGCGGTCGCTGACCGACGACGAGTTCCTCGGCGAAGTGCGCGCAGACCAGGCACTCGCCCGCGAATACGGCGTGAACGGTGTGCCGTTCTTCGTGATCGACGGCACGTACGGTGTTTCCGGGGCTCAGGAATCGGGGGCGTTCGTGCAGGTCCTCCAGCGGGTTCAGGCCGAGCGCTCTGCAGCCGAGGAGTCCATCGCGTGACCGATCCCGACGCATCCCCAACGATGACCGAGGCCACCGAGGTCGTGGCCCCAGGCGCGATGCCGGCGCTCACGCTGATCGGCGATACCGATGTCGGCGTTTGCGAGGGCGATAGCTGCGCGATCTGAGCCGATGGCCGACCGAGGCGGGCTATGACGCGCTCAAGCACCCCTGGGATGCGTTCCGGGGGCAGCGTTACGCCATCGTGCTCGATCCGGACGGCAATCCCGTCGACCTGTTCGCGGCTCTGCCGACTCGGCTGGCCGGTTGAGTCGGCGTCATGCAGGCAGGGGCTACTCTGGGTCGCTGATGTCCGCCACGATAGCGTCGAAGGCCCGAATCAGCTCATCAGCATCGACGAAGGCGCTGAAACCGTGTGCACCGGCGCCCATGGCGACCCGACGGCCGACGATGGCAGCATCCGCGAAGACCGGCCAGGGAATCGTACTGCCGAGCGGGGTGATCGTGCCGCGTTCGTAGCCGGTCGCGTCCAGGGCGCGCGAGGCGTCCGGCAGTTGCAGCTTGTTGACCCCGACCACGGCTCGCAGCTTGGACCAGGAGATCTTGCGGCCGCCGGGAACCAAGGCGAAGAGGAAGGTGTCGTCGCTGCGCTTCACCACGAGCGTCTTGACGATGCCGGACGGCTCGATTCCGAGAATCTTCGCCGCCTCATGCAGGCTGTTCGCGACGGGGCGCACCCTCACCTCGATGTCGAGTCCGCGTGCGGCGGCATCCTGGGTCACCCGGCCGATCCCGGGATTCTCCTGTTCGATCTCGGCATTCGTCATGGCGGCGGCGGCTTTCTGGGAGAATCGAGGAACATGTCTGCCCCCACAACACTAAGCCCAGCACCCCGACTCACGATCGGCTCGCTCGAACTCGACGTCCCCGTCGTGCTTGCGCCGATGGCCGGCATCACCAACACCGCGTTCCGCCGACTCTGCCGTGAGTTCGGGGCCGGCCTCTACGTGAGCGAGATGATCACCTCGCGCGCTCTCGTCGAACGCACTCCGGAGTCCATGCGCCTCATCACCCATCACGAGAGCGAGACCCCCCGGTCGATCCAGCTGTACGGCGTCGATCCGAAGACCGTCTCGGAGGCGGTGACCTTGCTCGTCGCCGAGGATCGTGCCGACCACATCGACCTGAACTTCGGATGCCCGGTGCCCAAGGTCACCCGCAAGGGCGGTGGCGCGGCCCTGCCGTGGAAGCTGGGGCTGTTCCGGCAGATCGTCGAGGGGGCGGTGAAGGCTGCCGGAGACGTTCCGCTCACCGTCAAGATGCGCAAGGGCATCGACTCCGACCACCTCACCTACCTCGAGGCGGGTAGAGCGGCAGAAGGCGCCGGCGTCGCGTCGATCGCCCTGCACGCTCGCACAGCGGCGGAGTTCTACTCCGGGCAGGCCGACTGGCCGGCGATCGAGAAGCTCAAGAACGCCGTCTCGGGCGCGCCTGTGCTCGGTAACGGCGATATCTGGTCGGCAGAGGATGCCCTCCGGATGGTGCGCGAGACCGGATGCGACGGCGTCGTCGTCGGCCGTGGTTGTCTGGGTCGTCCCTGGTTGTTCGGCGACCTCGCGGCGGGTTTCCGCGGCGAGATCCGAACGTTCCGTCCCGACCTCGGCCAGGTCGCCGTGACATTCCGCCGTCACGCCGAGCTGCTCGTCGAGTTCTTCGACAGCGAGGAACGCGGCTGCCGCGACATCCGCAAGCACGTCGCCTGGTATTTCAAGGGCTATCCGGTCGGGGGCGAGCTGAGGGCCCGGCTGGCGACGGTCGAGTCGCTGCAGCACCTCGACGACCTGCTCGCGACTCTCGATGGGGACCTGCCGTACCCGGGCGAGGGCGCCGAAGGGCCACGCGGCCGGGCAGGCACCCCGAAGAGTCCGGCGCTCCCCGACAGGTGGCTCGAGTCCCAGGAACTCGTCGGCGACGACCGCACGACCCTCGTCGACGCGGAACTGGACACCAGTGGGGGCTGAGACCATGGCGAGCAACCGTCTTTTCGGAGGCTACGGCGAGCGCGACGCCGAGCGGTGGTTGCCGGAGGAGCACTCATCGCGACGCAGCGACTTCGCTCGCGACCGGGCGCGTCTTCTGCACTCGAGTGCCTTGCGCCGGCTCGCTGCGAAGACCCAGGTGCTCAGCCCGACCGCCGGTCTCGACTTCGCCCGCAACCGGCTCACGCACTCCCTCGAGGTGGCCCAGGTCGGGCGAGAGCTCGCCTCGAGCCTCGGACTCGATCCCGATGTCGTCGACACGGCCTGCCTCGCCCACGATCTGGGGCATCCGCCGTTCGGCCACAACGGCGAGAAGGCTCTCAACGTCTGGTCTGCCGACATCGGCGGCTTCGAAGGGAATGCTCAGACCCTGCGGCTGCTCACGCGCCTCGAGCCCAAGGTGTTCGGGGTCGACGGGCGCAGCTACGGACTCAACCTCACCAGGGCGAGCCTCGACGCGAGCTGCAAGTACCCTTGGCCGGAATCGACCTCCGTCGCCGATCCGAGTGGTCGAGCCAAATTCGGCTTCTACCGTGACGATGTCGCGGTGTTCGACTGGATGCGTGCCGAGGCTCCGGAGCGACGGCTCTCCATCGAGGCCCAGGTCATGGACCTCTCCGACGACATCGCCTACTCGGTGCACGACTTCGAAGACGCGATCGTGAACGGGTATATCGACGTCGCCGCGCTCGGCGCCCGTGTCGATCACGAGGCGCTGGTCGGTTCCATGTATGAGTGGATCGGCGGGGCGATCCCGCACGACGAGCTCATCGCTGCCTTCGACCGGCTCGACTCGCTCGACGGCTGGCTCAGCGGCTGGGATGGCAGTCGTAGCGACCAGGGTCGGCTCAAGAACCTGACCAGCCAGCTGATCGGACGGTTCGCGCACGCCGCGACGGAGGCCACACGGTCGGCGTTCCCGCTGGCGAGCCTCATCCGCTTCGACGCCGACGTCGTCGTGCCGCGCGAGATCCAGGCGGAGATCGCGGTGCTCAAGGGGATCGCCGCCGCCTTCGTGATGTCTAAGAACACGCGTCAGCCGATCTACCACCAGCAGCGCCAGGTGCTCACCTCGCTCGCCGAGGTGCTCTACGGCTCGGCGGAGCGGCATCTCGACTCCGGGTTCGCCGAAGACTGGCGTTCGGCTCCGGATGACTCTGCCCGCAAGCGCGTCATCGTCGACCAGATCGCGAGTCTCACCGACCAGTCGGCCATCGCCTGGTACGAGCGGCTCGTCCAGGACTGAGTCTTTCCCGCCCCCTCCGCATTCCCTGTCCGAGTCCGTGCCATCCGTCTCGTCCGACGATGTCGCGGCACGGGAGGAGATCGTGGGATGGGGAGGCCGCTTTTGACAGTGTGAGCCTCCTTTCCTGCCGAAGGCCTCCGGTGCTGCGTCGTCGTCGGGAGTGTCGGGAGCATAGGGACGGCATCCACAGGCAGGCTTGGGAGAGCTGGCGGCGAACTAGGATTGGGGGATGGCCGGCCGCATTCGACAGGGAGACATCGAAGAGGTCAAAGCCCGCACGAACATCGCCGACATCGTCGGCGAGTACGTGAGCCTGAAGTCCGCAGGTGTCGGCTCGATGAAGGGCCTCTGTCCCTTCCACGACGAGCGCAGCCCGAGCTTCCACGTGCGTCCGCAAGTCGGCTTCTACCACTGCTTCGGCTGTGGCGAGTCGGGAGACGTCTATTCCTTCCTTCAGAAGATGGACCATGTGAGCTTCACGGAGGCCGTCGAACGGCTTGCCGGTCGGATCGGTCTCGAACTGCACTACGAAGACGGCGGAGGACCGAGCGATCACGGCAATCGGGCTCGTCTTCTGGCCGCGAACCAGGCCGCCGCCGAGTTCTTCGTCGCACAGCTCGGCACCCCTGCGGCCGATCCTGGTCGCCGCTTCCTCGGCGAGCGCGGGTTCGACGCTCACGCTGCAGCGCGCTTCGGCGTCGGATTCGCCCCCAAGAGTTGGGACGAGCTCACCGGGCACCTGCGCGGCAAGGGCTTCACGAATGAGGAGCTCGCGGCCTCCGGACTCGTCTCGAGCGGCGACCGAGGCGTCTACGACCGCTTCCGTGGCCGTTTGGTCTGGCCGATCCGTGACATCACCGGGCAGACCGTGGGTTTCGGGGCGCGCAGACTGCTCGACGACGATCCCGGCCCCAAATACCTCAACACCCCGGATACCCCGGTGTATCACAAGGCCCAGGTGCTCTACGGCCTCGACCTGGCCAAACGCGACATCTCGCGGGCACGTCAGGTTGTCGTGGTCGAGGGGTACACCGACGTCATGGCTTGCCATCTCGCAGGTGTCACCACAGCCGTCGCCACCTGCGGAACGGCCTTCGGCATCGACCATATCAAGGTGCTGCGCCGTGTGCTCGGCGACGACTCGAGCATCGGCGAGGTCGTATTCACCTTCGACCCGGATGCGGCCGGGCAGAAGGCCGCGATGCGTGCCTTCAGCGAGGAGCAACGCTTCGCGGCGCAGACCTACGTTGCCGTGGCCCAGGACGGCCTCGATCCCTGCGATCTGCGGCTCACCCACGGCGACGATGCCGTGCGCCGCCTCATCGACACGAAGAAGCCCATGTTCGAGTTCGTGATCCGGCAGCTTCTCGCACAATACAACCTCGACACCGTCGAGGGCCGCATCGCCGCGTTGCGGGCTGCTGCCCCCGTCGTGGCCGACATTCGCGATCCTGCGCTGAGGCCGGGATACTCGCGGGAACTCGCCCGCCTGCTCGGTCTCGAGCTCACGGAGGTGACCCGCGCTGTTGCGGCGGGTCACCGTCAGCACGGAGCCGAACGAGGTGCGCGCCGGGAGCCTGTCACCGACCCTGCGACAGCGCCAGCCCAGGAAGCCGCGCGACCGTTCTCGATCACCGAGCTGCCCGGGGACCCGGCGACCAGACTGGAACGGGATGCGCTCATGGCGATGTTGCAGCAGCCGCGACTCGTCGGTGCAGCCATGCTTGGCCGGGCGGCGCAGAGCGGGATGAGCCACCCCTCGCTCACCGTCGTGCGGGACGCGGTCGCGGCCAACGTGCCGCACCTCGATGCGGTGGACTGGATCGATCGCGTGATCGCCGACGTTCCGGAGACGCTGCGCCCTCTTGTGCAGCAACTCGCCGTCGCCCCGATCCCCGAGCGCAGCGAGCGGGAGCTCGAGGTCTACGTGCGGGGAATCGTCACCTCGCTCGTCGATCGAGACCTGTTGCGGCACAAGGCGGAACTACTCGGTCGCCTGCAACGCAGCGATCCAGCCGATCGAGCGAACTCTGTCACCATTCAACGGGCGCTCATGGCGATAGACGCCGAACGGAACACGCTGCGCGCCGACTGACTGGAGAGGTTGCAGCTCCGTAAAGAATCGCCGTTCAACGGTCAGAATGCTAGAGCGTCCTGACCTTGTGTGCTAGGTGTATCCATACAGCAATGCGCGGGGATGCCTGTGGCGTTCCCCGCGCGTATGACACCAACAGGAAGAGGTATACGGATATGACATCCGCATCCACGAACGGCAAGCGCGTTCTCGCTGTCGCAGCCGGAATCACGGCAGCGGCACTCGTGCTCGCCGGCTGCTCCGCCGGATCCGGCGGCGGCACGGCCAGCGGTGGCGCCATCACAATTGGCACCACCGACAAGGTCACCACGCTCGACCCGGCAGGATCCTACGACAACGGATCCTTCGCCGTGCAAAACCAGGTGTTCCCGTTCCTCATGAACACCCCGTACGGCAGCCCGGATGTCGAACCCGACATTGCGGAGTCGGGTCGGTTCACGAGTGACACCGAGTACACGGTCAAGCTCAAGCCGGGACTCACTTTCGCGAACGGCCACAAGCTGACCTCTTCCGACGTCAAGTTCACCTTCGACCGTCAGCTTGCGATCGCCGACGAGAACGGGCCGTCGTCGCTCTTGTACAACCTCAAGAGCACCGAGGCCGTCGACGACACCACCGTCGTCTTCCACCTCAAGGCGGCCAACGACCAGGTCTTCCCGCAGATCCTGTCGAGCCCTCCCGGCTCGATCGTCGACGAGGAGGTCTTCTCGGCCGATTCGGTCACCTCCGACGACGACATCGTCGCCGGCAACGCATTCGCCGGCCCATACGTCATCACAAGCTACGACTTCAACAATCTCATCGGCTACAAAGCGAACCCCGACTACCAGGGACTGCTCGGCAAGCCGAAGACGGATGTCGTCAACGCGAAGTATTACGCCGACGCCTCGAACCTCAAGCTCGACGTGCAGGAGGGCAACATCGACGTCGCCTTCCGCAGCCTGTCGGCGACGGACATCGAGGACCTGCGTGGGAACGACAAGGTCAAGGTCGTCGACGGTCCCGGTGGTGAGATCCGCTACATCGTCTTCAACTTCGACACGCAGCCCTATGGTGCTACGACCGCCGAGGCCGACCCGGCCAAGGCTCTCGCCGTTCGTCAGGCCGCTGCCGACCTCGTCAACCGCGAAGAGATCGCGACTCAGGTTTACAAGGGAACCTACACCCCGCTGTATTCCTACGTGCCGGCCGGCCTGACCGGTGCAACCGAGTCCCTCAAGAAGCTCTACGGCGATGGCAACGGCGGTCCCGATGTCGGCAAGGCGAAGGCGACCCTGGAGGCCGCCGGCGTCTCGATCCCCGTTGCGCTGCACCTGCAGTACAACACGGACCACTACGGCCCGGGCTCCGGCGACGAGTACGCGCTGATCAAGGACCAGCTGGAGGCATCCGGTCTGTTCTCGGTCGATCTGCAGTCGACGGAGTACGTGCAGTACGTGAAGGACCGTACCGCCGACCTCTACCCCGCTTATCAGCTCGGCTGGTATCCGGACTATTCCGACGCGGACAACTACCTCACGCCGTTCTTCCTCACGGAGAACTTCATCCACAACCACTACGCCGATCAAGAGGTCAACGACCTCATCCTGCAGCAGGCCACCACGGCTGACCCCGCTGCGCGCACCGCACTCATCGAGAAGATCCAAGACAAAGTGGCGGCTCAGCTGCCCACCCTGCCGCTCCTGCAGGGTGCTCAGGTCGCCGTGACGGGAACAGACATCAGCGGTGCCCAGGAAACGCTCGACGCGTCCTTCAAGTTCCGCTACGGGGCGCTGGCGAAGGGCTAGCGACAGAAACGGCTAGAGTTGCTCTAGCTCCAACGGCGGGGGCGGCCCGCGAGATTGGGCCGCCCCCGCCTCTGCAATCGAATAGGTAGGCATGACCACTGTGGCAACGGCGCCAGAGGCCAAAACACGGCCGAACGCGCGCAAACGCTCGTCTTCAGGGGGAGGACTCGGCCGGTATCTCCTGGTCCGCTTTCTCCTGATCGTTCCGACCATCTTCATCCTCGTCACGATGGTCTTCGTTCTGATGCGTACGACCGGCGATCCGATCACCGCGTCGCTGGGCGGCCGGCTCGGACCGGAGCAGCTCGCGGAACGCATCCACGAAGCGGGCTATGATCGCCCGATCGTCGTGCAGTACCTCGAGTACCTCGGCCAGATCCTCTCCGGTGACTTCGGCATGACGATCAGCACGAACCGGCCGGTCCTGGAGGTGCTCACGAGCTATGGTCCCGCGACGTTCGAACTCGCCTTCTACGCTCTCATCGTCGCGTTCCTCGTCGGAATCCCCCTCGGAATGGTCGCGGCCTACTTCCGTGACAAGGCACCGGACGCCTTCTTCCGTGTCTTCGCCATCCTCTGCTATGCGACACCGGTCTTCTTCGCGGGTCTGCTGCTCAAGCTCGTCTTCTCGGTGTGGCTCGGCTGGCTCCCGGTCGCCGGGCGCGCTACGACAGGCTCCGAGCTGCAGATGCAACTGGTGCCCGGCAGGAGCGGCTTCTACACGATCGATGCGATTCAGACGGGCGACCCGGCCGTGGTCGTCGATGTTCTTTCGCATGCCGTGCTGCCGGGGATCGCGCTCGGACTGCTCACGGCGGGTGTGTTCTTGCGGCTTGTACGCACCAACGTCATCGGCACTCTCTCGACCGACTACGTGGATGCGGCACGCTCACGGGGCGTGAGCGAGTTCCGCCTCGTGCGCAAGCACGCGTACAGGCCGGCCCTCATCCCCATCATCACCGTCATCGGCCTGCAGATCGCCGTGCTGCTCGGCGGAGCGGTGCTCACCGAGACGACGTTCGAGTGGAAGGGTCTCGGCTTCATGCTGAGCGAGTTCCTCAAAGCGCGCGACTTCGTGGCTGTGCAGGGCATCGTGGCGCTGCTCGCCGTCATCGTTGCCATCACCAACTTCATCGTCGACGTCATCGCCGCTCTGATCGACCCGAGGGTGAGGTATTGACATGACCACGGTCGCATCGCACCTCGTGCCTCGACGCAAGAAGAGCCTCTGGCGGCGACTTCCCGTCGTGCACCAACTGCGGCAGAGTGTCGGCCTGCAGCGTGGCATGCTCATCACCGGCCTGGTCATCACCGGTGCCTTCGTGCTCACGGCGGCGTTCGCGCCCTTGCTCGCGCCGTACGGATTCAGCCAGTTGCGCGCCGGGGGAGTCGCCTTCGGCTCGCAGCGGCCACCGTCGGTCGAGCACCTGCTCGGCACCTCCGTCGGTGGATACGACGTTCTCTCCCGCGTGCTCTGGGGAGCGCAGACGGCCTTGTTCGTGATCGTGGTCGCCGTGATCCTGTCGATCTTCGCGGGGGTCGCCCTCGGTCTCGTCTCCGGCTATTTCGGAGGCTGGCTCGATCGTGTTCTCGTCGTCGTGTGCGATGCCGTCTACGCGTTCCCGTCGTTGCTGCTCGCGATCGTCATGTCCATCGTGATCTCGGGAGGACGAGCGAACCTGGTCGGCGGCATCCTCGCCGCAGCCATATCGATCACGGTCGTGTTCATCCCGCAATACTTCCGGGTGATCAGGGCTGAGACGGTGCGGATCAAAGCCGAGGCATACGTCGAGTCCGCACGGGTACTCGGTGCGAGCAATTCGCGCATCATGTTCCGGCATGTGCTGCGCAACGCAACGCGCACCCTGCCTCTCATCTTCACCCTCAACTCCTCCGAGGCGATCCTCACCCTCGCTGGGCTCGGTTTTCTCGGTTTCGGCATCGAGCCGACCTCGGCCGCCGAGTGGGGCTACGACCTCAACAAAGCACTGTCCGATGTGACAAGCGGTATCTGGTGGACCTCGCTGTTCCCCGGCCTCGCGATCGTGCTCGTCGTGCTCGGCATCACCCTCATGGGCGAGAGCCTCAACGACCTGGCCGATCCGCGCCTGCGTGGCCGCCGGGCCGTTGCGCAGGCCTCGGGGACCGTCGCCGAGACCTCGGTCGTGCCGGGTGGCACGCTCGAGGCCGGTCCGGGCGGGCTGGCCGGTCTGCAAGACGGAGAAACGTTCGACGAGCACGGAATCGAGGTCACGTCATGAGCAACGTCGTCACGATCGAGAGACTCGGGGTCTCGTTCTCCACGGATGCCGGGGCGGTCAAGGCCGTCGACGATGTCAGCCTGACCGTCGCGCGAGGCGAGGTGCTCGCGATCGTCGGCGAGAGCGGCAGCGGAAAGACCGTGACGGCCAAGACCATCCTCGGCCTGCTGCCGGAGACGGCGACGGTGCACGGCGCCGTCATCCTGAGCAGCAAGGACGGTTCGAGTCAAAACGATGTCGTCACCCTGAGCAGGAAGCAGCTGCGCGGGGTGCGTGGCACCGACGTCTCCATGGTCTTCCAGGAGCCGTCGATCGCCCTCAATCCGGTGTACACGGTCGGATGGCAGATCGCCGAGGGCATACGGGCGCACAGCGACATCTCGAAAGCCGAAGCGAAAGTCAGAGCCATCGAGATCCTCGGACGAGTCGGCATTCCCGACCCGGAGACTCGTGTCAACTACTACCCGCACCAGTTTTCGGGAGGGCAGAAGCAACGTGTCGTCATCGCGATGGCGCTCGTGCTCGATCCCGGTCTCATCGTCGCAGACGAACCGACCACTGCGCTCGACGTGACCGTGCAAGCCGAGATCCTCGAGCTCTTGCGTCGCTGCCGGGACGAGTTCGGCACCTCCATCGTGCTCATCACGCACAACATGGGCGTCGTCGCCGACCTCGCAGACCGCGTCGCGGTCATGTACCAGGGCAAGGTCGTTGAAGAAGCTGACGCTCAGACGCTCTTCACCGCCCCGCGGCACGCGTACACGAAACGGCTTCTCGCCGCTGTTCCGCACGTCGGGCAAGGCACCGTGAATGCCGCAGCGCGTGCCGAGGCACGGGCGGCGAGCTGGGCAGGGCAGAAACCCATCGTCGTGGCAGAAGACCTCCGCGTCGAGTATCCGGGCCGGCTCGGACGTGCCGGCTTCACCGCCGTCGACGGCGTGAGCTTTGACATCCGCGCCGGCGAGGTCCTGGGACTCGTGGGGGAGAGCGGCTCAGGCAAGACCACGATCGGCCGGGCGATCGGCGGGCTCACCAGGGTCACGGGCGGGTCGCTCTCGGTGCTCGGCCAGGAGATGAACGGTGTGCGGGAGCGCGCGTTCAAGAAGGTGCGCAGTCAGATCGGCTTCGTCTTCCAGGATCCGGCCTCGAGCTTCAACCCTCTTCTCACGATCGCAGACTGCGTCGCAGAGCCTCTCGTCATCCATGGCCTGGCGGAGAACCCTGTGGACGCCAGAGGACGCGTCGACGAGCTCCTGGAGGCTGTCCAGCTTCCTCGCGCGTACGGGGAGCGATACCCGCACGAGCTCTCCGGAGGTCAGCGTCAACGCGCGAGCCTTGCGCGCGCCCTCGCTCTGGAGCCGACTCTGCTGATCGCGGACGAACCCACCTCCGCGCTCGATGTCTCCGTTCAGGCCCGGGTGCTCGAGCTGTTCGCCGAACTGCAGCGTGAGTTCGGCTTCGCCGCCTTGTTCATCAGCCATGACCTCGCCGTCGTCGACATACTCGCAGATCGCATCGCCGTGCTCTACACAGGCAGGCTCGTCGAAGAGGGGACGGGAGCCGAGGTGCTCGGTGCGCCGCAGCATCCTTATACACAACGCCTGCTCGCCTCGCTTCCGGTGCCGAATCCTGCCGAGCAGGCGCTTCGGCGCGAGGAGTTGCGGCGTCTGCGTGAGGCAGACTAGTTTTCATGGGGAAAGCGGCGCACGGGTATCCGATCAGCACGAGCGATCTGACGATCGAGTATCCGCCGCATGGTGCGAGCCCGGCCTACGTCGCCGTGCACGGTCTCAACCTGCGCGTGTCGCCGGGGGAGGTGCTCGGTGTGCTCGGCGAGAGCGGATCCGGCAAGAGCACGCTCGCGAAGGTGCTCTCCGGCGCGTCCATCGACGCGGGCGGTGACAGCCGTCCGGTCATCACCGGAGGAGACGTGATGATCTTCGGCGTGCCGCTGCGCAGGCTCTCCCGGCGCAAGGCCGCCCGGCTCACCTTCGACGTCGGCTATCTCGCCCAGGATGCCGGATCCACCCTCGAACCGACCTTCACGGTTGCCGAGATCGTCGGCGAGCCCATCTTGTTGCGTGACAAGCACTACAACCACAAGGCTCTCGAGGCACGGGTGGTGACGATGGTCGATGCGGTGCGTCTTCCGCTCGGCCTGCTGAACACCTACCCTTACGAACTCAGCAGCGGTCAGCGACAACGCGTAGCCCTGGCACGTGCGCTCGTGCTCGCTCCGGAGCTGCTCATCGCCGACGAGCCCACGGCCGGTATCGACGTGACGGTGCGGTACGCCGTCATCGACCTCATCGCCGAGTTGCAGAGGCAGAGTTCGTTCTCGGCGGTCGTCGTCAGTCATGATCTCGCCGTGCTGCGTCGTGTCGCCGATCGCATCGCGGTGTTGCAGCGCGGTGTGCTCGTCGGCTTGGGAACCATCGACGAGGTCTTCGAGGATCCGCGGCACCCCTACATCGCGCGTCTCATGGAGACTCTGCCGGGAGCCTTCGACGAAGACGGGTCCAGTGACGCCGGAAGAGACGGGACGCGATGAGCGCATCCGCACGGCACCGAGCCGTGTTCGGCGCCCCCGTTCGGCCGTTGCCGTCGGAGCGGCGCCCCACGTCAGGACCGATCGCGATCCTGCCGGAGCCAGAACCCGATTTCGAAGCCGCCGTCGCGGCGGCCGGTGGTACGGTCTCCGAGCTCTCCGACGAGACACGAGGACTCGTCTGGCTGAGCTATGAGCGGTCTGCGGAGCTCGGTGCCGTTGTCCACGCGAACCCGCAACTCGAGTGGGTGCAGCTTCCCTGGGCGGGCGTCGACGGTTTCGCGGAGGTCCTGCGCGCCGAGAACCGGCCAGGGTTGCTGTGGACGAGCGCGAAAGGGGCGTACGCCCAACCGGTCGCCGAGCACGCCCTCGCACTGAGCCTCGCGCTCATGCGCATGCTGCCGAAGCGCGTCCTCGCCCGGCACTGGAACAGCGAGCCCGAGGGCGTCTCCCTCTTCGGGCGCAACGTCGTGATCGTCGGAGCCGGCGGCATCGCGCTCGAACTCGTCCGGCTGCTCAAGGCGTTCGATGCGTGCATCACGATCGTGCGTCGCCGCGCGAAAACGGTCGAAGGCGCAGTGGCGACGGTGACGAGTGATCGACTTCACGAGGTGTTGCCGTCAGCGGATCTCGTGATCGTCGCGGCGGCGCTCACCGGCGGAACGAGGCATCTCCTCGGTGATGCGGAATTCCAGGCTATGCCGGAGTCGGCATATGTCGTCAATGTCGCGCGCGGTCCCTTGGTCGACACAGACGCGCTCGTCGCAGCGCTGCACGCCGGAACCATCGCCGGAGCGGGGGTTGACGTCACCGATCCGGAGCCGTTGCCAGACGGCCATCCGCTCTGGACGGCGCCGAACTGCATCGTGACACCGCACATGGCGGACACCCCCGAGATGACGGCGCCGCTGCTCGCCGAGCGCATTCGACTCAATGTCGAGGCGTTCATGGGCGGTGCGCGCTTCGTGGGCGTCGTCGATCCCGAGGCCGGATATTGAGCTCCGCGCCCGATTGCTCTGGTAGTTGCCGCCTCGATTTTGTGGGGGCGAAACCTTTGGTAAAGTAGCTACGCCGCGATGCGATTCGCAGTGACATTCCTCGATAGCTCAATTGGCAGAGCAATCGGCTGTTAACCGATAGGTTCTTGGTTCGAGTCCAAGTCGGGGAGCGAAAGGCCACCATGGGCTCCACCCCTGGTGGCCTTTTCTGTCGCCGTCCTCATGCCGAGGGTCGCGTGCGTCCCACTCGGAGGGATTACCAGACTCTTCGTGGACTGATGACGCAGTACACAGGACTTTCGCAAGCCCAGATCGCGCTCTACTGCACGCCGACTCGACGATGCGACATCCCACTGTGTGGTCGAGAAGCTAGGAGCCTTGGTCTGAGAACTATTGCGTCAGATGCAACACCGCAAAACCCCTGGTCAGCGCCCTTAGACGGGCTGCTGCGATCCCAGCGCGAGTGGCGGCCGATAGTTTTGGCTTCTCCATAAACACCGCTGCGCGATGGGCAGCGCTATCAGGAGGCATCTGGGCAGATTACTCGGAGCTAAGAAACGCCGAGTCGAGCCGACACCGCCGGGATCACTCGTCCGAGCTATGATTCCGTACCTTCCTCTGATGGAAAACTTCGTCACAGAATATGAGCGCCCCGCAGATACAAGCCCCGATCTCGTCACGTTCTTTGACATTGACTCGGAGGGGAGGACCTGCCGCGCCCGTCGTGGAACGTCAAACCCACCGATCAGGTTCCGCTCGTACTCGAGTCCGATCGCAACGGCACGGTGACCCGACGCCTGGAATCCGCTCGCTGGTCTCTCGTAGCGCCCTTTACCAAGCAACTCGTCTCCAAATACCCCACCTTCAACGCCAGGTCGGAGACGGCTGCAGAAAAGGCCACATTTGCAGCATCCGTTCGCTCTAAGCGGGCAATCATTCCGATTTATATGTAGCGCTCGACAGAGAATTGCCGCGACTGCTAGTAACCAAGCGCTCCGGCCACGACTTTAGCTCTGGCGATCGGCGGGCATGGCCCGCGGATGCCGTCATCCTCGTCGTAAACCTCGTCCGGCGCCCGCGCGAGTCGACCTAGGATGTCGTCGGCCACGCACAGGGCACAGCTGTGGCCGGGAACGGGCAAGGCGTCGAGGACCTGCAGGCGCCAGGGCTGAGCTGCGAACCGCAGCACCCGTCGTCGAGCTGCGATGCTGCTCGTCCGCAAGTAATCGCTTTGACGAGGCCTGCTTTTCCAAACCAAAGCAGGGGTGTTCCTCAAGGAGCACCCCCGCTTCAGTAGAAGTCCGCGTCAGTCGCTGCTGGCGGTCCACGTTCCTTCGACGACCTGGAGCAGTTGGAACCGCTCATCGGGCGTCAGCGCGTCCTCGAACTCGATGACGAGCCGGTCCGACCGGTAGAAGTCGGCGTCGCTATAGATGACGGACTGCCGCGCGAGGTCCAGCGACTGATACCGGTAGATCACGACACCATCACCGACGACGCCTTCTACGCAGCCACGACGATCGCCGCAGGCATCCGCGGTTGGAGCCGAGGCGTTCGCGAAGCCGGGGAGGTCATCGCGCACCACGTCTGCAAGCGTGATACTCGGGCGAGAATCGTCAGTGAGCGATCGCGCGAGTGCTGCAACGCCGGTCGCCAGCAGCGCTCCCACCACGAAGGCAGCTAGGGCGATGAGCAGCACTCGAGGGATGGACACGCCCTTCTGGCGCGGAACCGCAGGCATCATAGTGTTCACCAGTTGCACTTGTGGGCGAGGACGTTCCCGTAGTTCGCATTCGCGGGCCGAGAGAGTTCAAGGTCCCAGTGGAAGCCAGCGCCGATGATGGCTCGGCCCCAAATCGCGTGGCAGAGGTACTGCTGCCGGAGGCTCGCGCTGTTGTTCACAGCCGCCCATTGTGACGTGAACTCCTCCAGACCTGCAGTGCTCATAATGGTAAGACCTTGCAGCGACAGGCCCATAGTGACACCCCAGAGGGTCAGACGGCCGGAGTAGACGTTCTGGCCTGCGTAGGTTCCGTTGCGGTTGACCGTCATCGGGCTAAACAGGCGCTGTCCGAGCCACGGGTCTGCCGAGATGGGGTATTGGTAGTCGCCAGAGGCGTGGTCGACAACCTGAGTGATCTCCGAACCCTCAACGAGGTAGTGCGTCGGCACCGCGGTGCCGGCGGCGTCGAAGGCCCACGCCGGCGCGACGCCGAGCACCAACTGACCGTTCGCGCCCGTGGCGAGAAGAGCCCCACCCTCGTCCTGCGTCAGCACGACACCTTCGGGCAGTTCGACGGCGATCGCATAGTTCGATGGTGCGTCAGGCGTCTCGATCACGAAGACGACCTGCAGCGACCCGTCGGCGCGATCGAGCGGCACCGTCGAGGAGTTGTCTCCGTTGTCGATCACCTCGACACCATCCTGGGAGACGCTCACTGCCACCGCATCCTGTGCCGCGAGCAGCTGCACGGACAGCGGATTCTCTCCGAGCGCCGACACCGACACGTCCGAGACATCCTCGATGGCTGCGGCATCGCTCGACGCACTTCCGGGGGCCACGAGGTCCGTCGCCTCCTCGGTCGACACGTCCTGCATGACGGGGATCTCCGTCGGCACGGATTCGAGGATCGAGACGACGTCGTCAGCCTTGGAACCGGTGGCGTTGGCCGCAGTCGCGCTGAGCAGCGATGCCGCCATCACCGCCGACGTTTCAAGAGGTGTCGCGTTGGCGGATGTAGCCCCCAGCGCGATACCACCGTCACAGCAAAGGTGATCGTGGACCGGCCCTTTTTGAGAAATTGCAAGGAGTCTCCTAGATTTCTTGCGGGTAGGAGGGAGAGTCCCCGGCTCCATTTTCAGTATGGGTCGAATGCTTGCCCCGGCACAGTAGGCGCTTATGAGGACACGCACGCTCCCGGCAGCCATCGAGCGCAGGGGAATTCTGGGCGCATTGATCGAGAGAGGCGCGATGAGCTAGGAGCGATGAGCGAAAGAAGCGAATCACCAGGTGCTCGACTCGCGCCGGTCACGTCCTTGCGGGTCTAGGAATTTGTCGTCGATTGCGAGGGTACAGAGGACTGGTTGACGACCAGACCACAGCTGCACAAATTCGCTCACGAAGATCCCAGCTAACATCCGAATGGTGAAGCAGCTTCATCGTTGTCCAACAACGGTCCGCAGCCAGACCTCGATGTAATCCCTGTTCTAGCAGAGCCCGGTGCTTCGGAAGCCTGCCACTGTGCCGTAAGTGGAGCCCTCAGCGAGGCAACTGGCGGGACCAGGCCACTTCACGATCCAGCTGACCAGGTTCTGAAAATGGACGGACGTGATGGGCACGGCGGATCGGAGGCCACGCCAACGGCACAAGCCGAACCACTCGAGGAAGCGTTGTCCCCGAACGAGCCAGAGTAGAAAATACCTAACTGCGATGACAAAGGGCAGAGTAGCCTCGCTGCACGTGCGGACGTTTCGCGGTGATTCCGCACGTTGCTCTAATGGAAAACTTCGATAAGGAATATAAGCACTCCGCCGATACTTCCACGGATCGTCGGCGATCTACTCGTACCCTCATGGCGCGAGCGTATACCGCCCGGCACGATACTCCCGAGGGAGTACCTGCCATCGCGCCCGTCGGCGGATGCCGCTCGCAGGAGGCGTCGCTACGATCGATGCATGCGACACTCTGCCCCGCATGAGCACTGGTCTGGCGCGCACCCGGCCGGAGAATGGCGGCCGGGCAGCGGGTTGAGCAGACCGTGGTCGTGGAACCAACCGGGCGGGTTTACGCGTGGCGCACGATGGTTCCCCGTGGTGTTCTCGCAGCTGATCCAGTTGCCCGTCGTCGTATGGGCGCTCTTCGGCTGGCACGGCTGGGTGCAGTCCGTCATCGCGGTTCTCGCCTTTCTGTCCTCCTACCTGCTCCTCTGGCTTGTCTGGCAGCCGGGACCGGCGCTGCTCTGCGTGGCAGTGCTCACGGTCCCCGCGATCATCCTGGGCGACGGGCCACCGCTCGCGGCGGTTCCGCTCGCCTTCGCCGTCGTCGGCGCGACCGTGCGGGGCGCTCGTGCATGGGTGTGGAGCACGGTCGGGGTCGGGGTGATCGCGGCGATCGCCTACGCCACCCTCGTGACCGAGCGTCCGTTCAGCGTCGTTCGGCCTCTGCTCGTCATGCTCGTGCTGAGCCTGCTCGTCGGGCTCGGCGAGGTCATTCGCAACCGGCGCGAACGTTTCGCGGAGTACCGGGTGGCGCAGCAACGGCACCGGCAGAGCGAGGCCGAGCGGGAGCGTCTGCGCATCGCGCGAGAGCTTCACGACGTGCTCGCGCACTCGCTCTCGTCGATCAACGTTCAGGCCGGGATGGGCCTGCACCTCATCGACGATCAGCCGGCGAAGGCCGCTGAGGCGCTGGCCAACATCAAGGAGACGAGCAAGACGGCCCTGGACGAGGTGCGCGGCGTCCTCGGCTTTCTGCGCTCCGGCACGGGGGAGGGCGCCCCGCTCGTGCCCGAACCGGAGCTTGCGCGTCTGCCCGCCCTCGTCGAGTCCGTCGCGGGCCTCGGTGTCGCCGTCGCCCTGGAGGGCGGGCTGTCGCCGACCGCCTCCCTGCTGGAACAGCGCGCGGTGTACCGTATCGTGCAGGAGGCGCTCACGAACATCACGCGGCATTCGAACGCGACGCACGCGACCGTGCGGTTGGAGTCGTCGGTCGGGCTCGACACGGTGACGGTCGTCGACGACGGCACGACGGAGCATCCCGAAGACGAGCTCGCAGAGGGTCGCGGTCTGCTCGGCATGCGAGAGCGGGCCCAACTGCTGGGCGGAACGGTTGAGGTCGGTTGGCAGGCGGGCGGAGGGTTCGCCGTCGTGGCGCGGCTGCCGCATGCCGACGGGGCGCGCCCGTGATCAGCGTCTTTCTCGCAGACGATCAGGGTCTCGTCCGCGGCGGGTTCCGGGCGTTGCTCGAGTCGGAGCCAGACATCGAGGTCGTCGGCGAGGCCGCTACCGGTGCGGACGCCGTCTCGGGCATCGTCGCGACCAGACCGGATGTCGTGCTCATGGACATCCGCATGCCCGACAGAGACGGGCTCTGGGCCACCCGCGAGCTCACCGCGCGCGCCGACCTCGCCGGAACCCACATCGTGATCGTCACCACCTTCGAACTCGACGAGTACGTCGCCGACGCGATCCGGGCGGGGGCGAGCGGCTTTCTCGTGAAGGACACCGAACCCGTCGAGCTGATCCGGGCCGTCCGTGTCGCGGCGGCGGGTGAGGCCCTGCTCTCCCCGGGGGTGACCCGGCGGCTGCTCGCCCGTGTCGCCGCCGGGCTCAAGGATGCGCCGCCGAACGGCGTGCTCGACGTGCTCACCGAGCGCGAGCGCGAGGTGCTCGTGCTCGTCGGCCACGGACTCAGCAACGACGAGATCGCCGAGCGGCTCGTCCTCAGCCCCCTCACCGCGAAGACGCACGTCTCGCGCATCATGAGCAAGCTCGGCGCCCGCGATCGCGTGCACCTCGTCGTCGTCGCCTACGAGACGGGGCTCGTGCGGCCCGGTTGGCAGTGACCGACTGCGGCATCGCCGGACGTTCGCAGAAACACCGGAGTACTCCTGGGGGAGCAGGCGAAGTGCCTGCCCTCGGCGGATTCGCTCCGGTGGCATCGACGCGAAGCTGAGGGTGCGATCGAAAACGATCGTGCTCTCAGACCGATTGGATGCACCATGTTGTCAACACTTTTCGCCACGAACGTCGTGGGGCACTTGGGCGGACTGTGGATGGGCGGGTTCGGCTGGCTCTTCCTGCTGGTTCCGCTGTTCTGGATCGGGGTCGTCGTGCTGATCGTCGCCCTCGTGGGACGCCGATGGCATCGCTACGGCCACGGCTACGGCCACGGCCCCGGCTACGCGGGCGGGCCGCACTGGCACGCCTCGACGAGCGCGGAACAGACGCTCTCTGAGCGTTTCGCCCGTGGCGACATCGACGAGACCGAGTATCGCGCCCGACTCGAAGTCCTGCGCGCGAACCGCAACGTCGGTTGAAGCCCTGCGCGGGAGGGTCCGGATGTGTGGCATCCGGACCCGTCGTCGCTAGTAAAGTCTCTTTCGGGGCGTACACCGCGCGCCCGTACGCGATCACGAGGAGACGGGCATGGCCGACTGGCTGCAGAGCGACGGCGTGGCGACGACCCTGTTCGTCGTCGGGATCGCCCTCGCGCTCGTCGCCTCGGTCGCCATCGCACTCTGGATTCGCGCTGCGAGGGAATTGCGCGGCAGCGACCGGGACTGGACGGGTGCCGAGCGCACCCGCATCGACCTTGAACTGTCGCTCGCCGAACAGACCGCTCGTCTCGGCATCGTCCGGGAGTTGCAGGATGTCGCCGTTCACTCCGTGTCGCGCCTCATCACCCAGGCAGAGGGAGCCCGTTACACCGCGGAGAGTGATCCCTCCGCCGCAGTGCGCGCGGTGTCGAGCGTGGTAGAGTCCGGCCGCGAGGCCCTCGGCGACATGCGCCGGGTGCTCACCGTCGCCCGCGAGGGCGAGTCGGTGTCGGCGACCCAGCCCGGTCTGCAATCTGCACGCGACCTTTTTCGGGTCATGCGAGACGCAGGTCTCACGATCTCCTTCGAGGAGACCGGAGAGCGTTACGATCTGAAGCCGGGTGCCGAGCTAGCGGTCTTCCGTATCCTGCAGGGGGCGCTCGCCAACGCCCTCAAGCACGGTGGCACGGGAACGGAGACCCGGGTCTCGTTCGCCTGGACCAGAGACGGGCTGCAACTTCTCGTCGACGACGACGGCATCCGTGCCGCCGCTCGTCGTGCTGGCCACGATCCCAACGAACTCTCGCGCGAGGCGGCGTACACGATCGACGACGACCTCAAGGCTCTCACCGAGACCATCACCGGTGCGGGACTCAGTCAGATGAGACAGCGCACGGAGCTTTTCGGCGGTGTCTTCAAGGCGAACACGGTCCCAGGAGTCGGGTTCTCCGTCTCCGCGGTGTTCCCGGCGCTCCGTTTCCACAACGGTATTCACGGCGTGAACCTCGTCAGGTGACCGGGCGTCGCTCCGTCGCGGAGGGTGCGCCTCCGGGGCGTCGCACCTCGGACGAGCGTGCCGTCATCCGTGCCGGACTGGCCGTCGGGCTCGCGACCGCGGTCTACGGCCTCTCGTTCGGTGCGCTATCCGTCGCGTCGGGCCTCGATGTGTGGCAGAGCTGCTTCCTGAGCCTCGTCATGTTCACGGGTGGCTCGCAGTACGCGCTCGTCGGCATCCTCGCCTCCGGCGGTCTCGCCGCCGGACCGTCCGCGGTGGCGAGCGCGGCTCTTCTCGGCACTCGCAACGCGATCTACGGCATGCGTATGGCACCCGTTCTCGGTGGTGGCTGGTGGCGCAGATTGGCCGCGGCCTGGGGCACGATCGATGAGTCGACAGCCGTGGCTCTCGCGCAGCCTACTGGGCACCTCAAACGGATCGGGTTCTGGGTCACGGCTGCTGTCGTCTTCGTCGGCTGGAACCTCACGACGCTCGGTGGTGCCTTGATCGGCGACGCCCTCGGCGACCCACGCGCCTACGGTCTCGACGCGGCGGCGGCTGCCGCGTTCCTCGGGCTGCTCTGGCCGCGCCTCAAAGGCCTGCAGGCTGGAGCGGTCGCGGCCGGCGCTGCGGTCGTCGCCGCCGTCGCGACGCCGATCCTCATGCCGGGACTTCCGGTGCTCGTCGCGGCCACTGTCGCGGTGCTCGTCGGCGTCTTCAACGTGGGCGGGGAGAAGAGCCGATGACGATGTGGCAGATCGTGATCCTCGCCTCGATCGCGTGCCTCGCGATCAAGATGGCCGGATACCTTGTTCCGCCTCGCGTGCTCGAGAATCCAGCGTCATCGCGCATCGCCGATCTGCTGACGATCGCGCTGCTCTCCGCGCTGATCGCCGTGCAGACCCTCGCCCAGGGGCAGAGCGTCGTCATCGACGCGCGGGTTCCCGCGGTGATCGTGGCCACGGCGCTCTTCGCGTTGCGGGTGCCGTTCATCGTGGTCGTCTTCGTCGCCGCGCTCGTCGCCGCAGGCATCCGCGCGCTCGGCTGAAGCCGCCGTCGTGGTTCGGCGTCGTGCGTTCGAGGCCAGCGGCTCAGCGTCCTCCCGGCCGCTTTGCTCGTCGATGGGCCGGCTCAATCTTCGAGGTCGTCGACGCCGGGCAGCCAGCTGTTGCCTGGGATGCCCCAGCCGCGCTTGCGGATGATCCTGGCGGCGAGACGCTGGTAGTCGTTTTCGATCCTGTCGACGTAGAGGATTCCATCGAGGTGGTCGAACTCGTGTTGGAAGATACGGGCGAGCCAGCCTCCCGCAATGATCTCGAACGCGGCGCCGTCGAGGTCGACCGCGCGCAGCATGGCTTTCTCCGCGCGTCGGAGCGGGAAGCGTTCGCCGGGGAACGAGAGACAGCCCTCGCACTCGTCGTCCTCATCGGCAGGGCGCACCGTGCTCGGAGTGATCCAGAGCTCCGGGTTGACGGCGACTCCGCGCCATCTGGTTCCCTCGTCGTCGACCCAGCCGTAGGTGAAGAGGCGAAGCGGGACTCCGACCTGCGGCGCTGCGAGGCCGACGCCAGGGGCGGCGTCCATCGTCTCGAACATGTCGTTGACGAGCGAGCGCAACGAGTCGTCGAAGTCGGTAACAGGCGCGGCGGGGGAGTGCAGCACGGGATCTCCGGAGATCCGGATCGGGAGTACGGCCATTCGCCAAGAATATCGGGCCCCCGCAGGTTAGGGTCTTTGGGTGGACCTCGAACTGACGGATCTTGTGGAGTTCACCCGCGACCCCCGACAGGTGTTCGGTATCTTCCTCGCGCTCTTCGGCGCCGTCTTTCTCTCGCTCGGCGCGCAGTTCCAGCACCGGGGAGTCGCAAAGGTCGAACGCAACACTCAGGACACCAATGGTGCGGGACTCAACGTTCGGCAGCTGCTCCTGTTGCTCGCGCGACCTTCTTGGGTCTTGGGCACGCTCATGCTCGGGTTCGCGATCGTGCTGCAACTGTCGAGCCTCGCCCTCGCACCGATCATCGTCGTGCAGCCGCTCGGGGCGGTCGCCCTCGTGATGACCTCGATCGTCAACGCGAGGGTGAGCGGGGTCAAGCTCAACCGCAGATCTGTCATCGCCATCTGCTTGTGCGTCGGAGGTGTCGGCCTCTTCGTGACGATCGCCGCGTTCACGGCGGTCGACAAGCCCGTGACCGGTGATGACCTGATCACGATCCTGATCATCCTCGCGTTCGTGCTCGTCGCCTTCGCACTCGCGTTCGTCTTTTTGCGCACGAAGTTCAAGGCGCTGTTCTATATCATCGGCGCGGGCGTTCTCTACGGTTTCGTCGCGACCCTCGCAAAGGTCATCATCAACCGCATCCAGCACTCGAATTTCGAGTGGCTCACTCTGGTTTGCGTGGTCGCCCTGCTGCTCGCCGCAGGTCTTGGCGCCTACTTCGTGCAGAACGCCTACTCATCGGGTCCGCCCGACCTCGTCATCGCCGGGCTCACCGTCGTCGATCCGCTCGTCGCGGTGGGGATCGGAATCTTCGTGCTCAAGGAGGCTTCCCAGGCTCCGTGGTGGGCTGATGTGGGGTTCGCTGTCGCGGGGGTCATGGCCATCTCGGGCGTCTTCATGCTCGCGAAGTACCATCCGCAGACGCAGAATTGACGACCGCGCCTTTTTGAGGCTCGCCGCGTCACAATGGATCGCGTAGCATGGGCGGTTTAGAATAGGCTCCTAGCTGATTCCGCCCGAAGGCGGACCTCGAATTTCTTGCCGGATGAATCTTCCCGGCCCAGCACTGTAGGGATCATTCCACTTGACTGATACGCCTGGATCGCATATCGCCGCACCCGCGGATGGCACGCAGACGGCGCAGAGGCCGTTGCGCGTGCTCATCGGGGCCGACACCTTCGCTCCGAACGTGAATGGTGCGGCCCGTTTCGCCGAGCGCCTCGCCGCGGGACTCGTCGCCCGTGGCCACGATGTGCACGTCGTGGCGCCGGCCGCCTCGCGCAGGCACGGCACGTGGATCGAGGAGCACGAAGGCCAGGCGATGACCGCGCATCGGCTTTATAGCTGGCGCTGGTATCCGCATGACTGGTTGCGGTTCGCCATCCCATGGCGGATTAAGCAGAACTGCGCCCGCATCCTCGACGAGGTGAAGCCCGATGTCGTGCATTTCCAATCACACATCATCGTGGGGCGTGGGCTGTCGATCGAGGCCGCGAAGCGCGGTATCCGCATCATCGGCACCAACCACTTCATGCCCGAGAACATGCTCGAGTTCACCCTGCTGCCGAAGGGGGTGCAGGAGCGTGCGATCCGGATGGCGTGGCGTGCGGCCCGGCGCACCTTCGACCGAGCCGAGGCGGTGACCACGCCGACGCAGCGCGCGGCGCAGTTCCTCGAGAAGTTCACGGGACTCAACGGCGTTCGTGCGATCTCGTGCGGGATCGATGCGCACAACTACTCTCCGAACTTCGAGCCGCGTGCCGAGAACCGCGTTCTCTTCGTCGGACGGGTGACCGGTGAGAAGCAGATCGATGTGCTCCTCAAGGCGATAGCGTTGCTGCCGGCCGAACTCGACGCGAAGCTCGAGATCGTGGGCGGCGGCGACCAGATGCGCAATCTGCAGCATCTCGCCGAGACGCTCGGCATCGCCGATCGTGTCATCTTCGACGGTTACGTGACGGATGAGAAGCTGCGCACCGCCTACTCGCGCGCGACGGTGTTCGCGATGCCGTCGATCGCCGAACTGCAGAGCATCGCGACCATGGAGGCCATGGCCTCGGCTCTTCCCGTGGTGGCGGCCGATGCGATGGCGCTGCCGCACCTCGTGCACGATGGTGACAACGGATTGCTGTTCGAGCCGAGCAATCCGCGAGACATGGCGGTCAAGCTCCGCACTGTGCTGGAGATGGCGCCGTCGGAGCTCGAGGCCATGAAACGCGCTTCACTGCGCCTCATCGGGGCTCATGACATCCAGCGCACGCTCTCGACCTTCGAGAGCCTGTATCGTGGTGAGCCGGTGATCGACCCGATCATCGACGTAGCACCCGCGGCCTCGCCGGAGTAAGCGGGAGCACGGGGCGTTAGCTCAGCCGGTTAGAGCAGCGGACTCATAATCCGCCGGTCGCGGGTTCAAGTCCCGCACGCCCTACAAACCATATAAATACAGGCAATGGCGACCCTTGATAGGGTCGCCGTTTGTTATGTGATGTATCAGGACATCTCTGACGAAACTGCATCAATGGATCTCTGACCCTTCGGGGTGGTTTGGTTCTGGCACTTCGGGCTCGATCTTTGAGGGATGAGCCGTGTCGAGCCTGTTGATCCGCGTGTCCGTCTTGCTATCGTCCAGTGGCCTTCCGATGCGCCTCGGGGTGCGGTGACGACGTTCTGCGCGGAGCACAACATCTCGCGGGAGAGCTTCTATGCGATCCGGAAACGCGCGCTGATTGATGGGCCGGCGGCGGCGTTGGAGCCGCGGTCGCGGCGGCCGAGGCGAAGCCTGTCGCAGGTCACGGAGGACATCGTTGAGCAGGCGGTCGGGGTTCGGGCGGTGCTGGAGCGCTCCGGCTTGGACCACGGCCCGATCAGCGTTCACGAGAAGATGCTTTCACTCGGGATGGCCGCGCCGTCGACGGCGTCGCTGTCACGGATCTTCCGTGATCAGGGAGTGGTCAGGGTGGAGCCGAGGAAGAAACCTCGGGCCTTGTATCGGCGGTTCGTCTATCCCGCGCCGAACGCGTGCTGGCAACTCGACGCGACCGAATACGTGCTCACCGGTGGTCGCAAATGTGTGATCTTCCAGCTCATCGATGACCACTCAAGGCTGGCGATCGCCTCCCACGTGGCCTGGGGCGAAACCTCCGAAGGCGCCATCGCTGTCGTTTCCAAAGGGATCGCGGCGCACGGTGTTCCGCAGCGTTTGCTTAGTGATAACGGGGCTGCGTTGAACCCGTCCCGCCGCGGAGTGCTCGGCCAGCTCGTGAGCCTCATCTCGAAGGGTCTCGCGGGTGTTGTCAGCATATCGCTGCCGGAAGTCTTCGCCGCGGCTCTGGACGAGTTCTTCGACCTTTTTCTTGCTGCGGGATGCAGCTGCATACCAGTCGCCGCGTTCTGCTTCCGACCCGTGTGTGAGGTCGGAGTCGTTGAGCCACATGACCATGGACGGCCGGACCCAGCGCTGCTCGCTTGACTCGAGCTCGTCATCCCAGACAGCACCGAGGTAGATCATGGCCGCGATGCTGGCTGCGGCTAGCGGGTTGCTGAGAACGGTGTCGAATGCTGCCCGAGGAAAGATCATCTCGAGTCGATCTGCGCAGTCTTGAACACCTACGACTGGCAGATAGATCGTCATGACGTCAAAGCTATCCGGTAGGCAGACTCGATGGCGGCATCCAACTCGGTCCCGTCGAGATCGTTCCAGGCTCGCAGCACATCGTGGTCCGGCAGAGGGAGGGCTTCGAGCTCATAGGCGCTCACGGCGACGGAGCCAGAGATGCACCGCATCAGTCGGTCAAAGGTCGGCGACGCAAGGACGCGTGCGAGCGTCGAAAGCGTGAGACTCGGCGCCGCTGTGTTGGGGCGTAGCACGTTGATGTGGTTCTCGATGACGACATAGCCGCCATTTGCCGTGAGCTCCGACTCGTTGAGTGTCGCGACGATCAATCGCCGCTCCTGCTCAGGGGCGGTAGTGCGCTGCACAAGAACAGCAGGCGTGCGGAGAAGCATCACGGATTCGTCGTTCTTGGCCGACAGCGTTAGATAGCGGAGCGAGTCGCGCGCCCGAGCTCGGTGGATCTCTCCGTCTTGCATGTCGACCGCCCAAATGACGCGCGCGCGGTTCTTAGCTTTCCGAGCAAAAAGGTCGTCGCGGCGTCGGTTCCAGACGAGTGGTCCAGTGGAGGCCTGCCATCCGCAGTCCCTCAGCGTCAGCGGCAGGGACGACGCCGCAGCTGCCGTAGCGGCGTCGCGCGATTCTCGTGGGAGAAGCCACGGTTCGCTCGTACGCGGCGACGGCACCTTGACGACATCGGTCACATGCCCGTTGATCCGAGTGATGGTGGTCCGGCGTGCACGCTTGGGGGTGAACACAGCGAGGCAAGTCTCTTGTAGGACACCGCCGAACACGCCGTCGCGGTCATGGACGAACATCATGCTGCGCAGCGGGGCCTTCTCGCTGAGTCGCTCGCGGAGCCGATGGAAGTACAGCCCGGCCGAGAATGACGTAGGCACAAGCGCACCGATCGCGCCGTCAGGTGCAGTCCTGTCCAACGCCGATGCCATGAATAGGCCGTACAGATTCGCATGGCCGAAGAGCGTGTCGGCAAACTGAGCTCGGCGCTCGGGAGTGAGCGTTTGGCGCCCATACGGGGGATTCATGATCCACGAGTGGGCGGGAGAGAGATCCGGATCCAGCCCGTCTCCCACCCGCACCAGCTCGGGCAGCGGACGGCGGCGAGCGGACGGAATGCGTGCCCAGGTCGGCAGCATCTCAGCCGCAAGTACAACATTCGCGAGGTAGACCGCCCACGGATCGTTGTCGATACCCTCGATCAAGTTGGGTAGCGAGCTGAGTACCAGTGATGGGTCCACATTGGCGCTCGCGCGGAGGTGCTCCCGGAGGGGCGCTATCAAAAGCGCGCCGCCGCCGACAGCCGGGTCGCGAAGGAGCCCAGGGAGCCGGTGGTCATCGACACCGAACCCCATCGCTGCTCGCGTCATCTTCCAGAGATGCTCCGCGAGATCCCTCGGCGTGTAGTGACGGCCATGCTGAGCGCGCTCGTGAAGATCGAGCGAGCCGACGTAGGCTGTTCCGAGCGCCCAGGGATCGGTCGTGGATGGGGTGTGGTCCGAGGTCGACAGTTGTGCCGGGGGCCTCGCTTCCAGGTCAGCCAGCAAGTCGCCAGCAACCGCTTCGAGGCCGGCCTGAGCCACCTTGGTTTGCCACCAGGAGGCCAGCCCGACGGCCGCCTCCGCGTAGCCCGAATTGCCGCTTTGGGGTGCACCGTCCGGGGCTGCGGAGGCGGCGGCAGGGGTCATGTTGTCCACGATAGTCAGCCCGTCCGACGTTGTGTAACTGCCCCGCCGTTTGGCGCTTTGGCTGGGGCCGAGAACTGCGCGTGCCCTCTGATTCGGCTACTCGACCTCTGCCCTCTCCCAGACAGCGGGCAGGTGCGGGTCTACTTCGTGAGGGCGTGCACCCAGGCGCGAAGTCGCGACCATGCAGCGCTGAGCGCGTTCGGAGCGCTCTCTGGCTGCGTAACAACGGCGTCGCGGTCATCGCGCACGCCCTGAGCCGCTCGCTCGTCCGACCACTCACCTGCCCAGACGACGCGGTTGCGCCGGATGAAGTAGTGCGACTTGCACGGGAGCTCCCAGTTGCCAATCGACGGGCTGAGCGAGATCGTCTCGCCGTCGAACGTCAGCGTCCATTGCCCTGGGTGAAGCGGCGTTGAGACTCGCTCGCCACACCCGTCGCAATAGAGATGCATGACCGCGCCGAACTCTGGTGCCATATACACGACGCCATCCTCGAGCTGCTCGGGGATGTAGTCGACGAACTCGAAGGTGACGGAGTTCCGGCGGGTCATTCGGGCTGGTCCTCGTTCAGCAAGTGGTTGCCGTCGATCGTGTACGCCGAGTAGTGCTCCTGCTCGAGGTCAGCGTAGAAGCCAAACAGCTTCTTGGTCCGACCACCATCGGCTGCGAGAAACACGAAGTCCATAGACAGGAGCTCTTCGCATGTGGTCTCGTCGATGTGGTACGGATGCGGCTGCACTCCGCGCCGCATGGCCGCGTAGCGCTCGACGAAGTAGTCGACCTTGAACGGCATCGCGGCGAACTCTTCCTTGCGCGCCGCACCGGGTGCACGGAAGGCGTTGTGCTGCAGAAAGCGATCGCCGTCGTAGAGGGATCGAGCGCCGGGGCGACGCCGATCCCGGTCACTCTTTCCGGGCTCGGCACTGCGCCCGATCCCGCAGTCATGACGACCGGAAGACGGCCTCGCGCGGCGCGTGCTCGCTCAGCTGACGGACAGGGGCGTCACGCGGTTCGCGATCGTGGGCCACGACTGGGGAGGGACCGTCGGATACCTGATCGCCGCGCTCGCCCCCGCATCGGTGAGCGCCGTCGTGGTGGTGGAGGAGATCCTCCCCGGCATCGACGTCGACATCACCGAACCCGGTCATGACCATTACCCCGCATGGCACGGCCCGTTCAACCGCGCACCGGGGCTCGCCGAAGCTCTTGTCCCCGGGCGAGAGCCGGCCTATTACGGCACCTTCCTGCGGCAGAGCGCTGGACCAGCTGGACTGGATGCCGCGACCGAGCAGTCCTATCTTGCCGCCTATGACACCCCGGGCTTCCTGGAGGCGGGGTTGGCTTACTACCGCACCCGCGATGCCGACATTGGTGATGTCCGTCTGTTCGCCTCGAACCCTATCGTTACACCGGTGCTCGCGATCGGCGGACGCTGCGCTATGGCACCGCCGTCTCGAACGGGCTGCTCACCCTCGCCAGCGATGTCACCGGCGTTGTGCTCGAACGGTCCGCTCACTATCCCCCGAGCAGGAGCCCGACGAGTTCAACAGCGCGGTCGTGCGGTTTCTGAATCGACACCACTGACCACAAGCCCGCACTGACTGACCATGCCCGCACAGACGCTCGAACGGTCGTATTCCCGCGATTCCACGAGCGGGAGCCCGGACCCGTCGGGTGCCTCCTGCGAGACCGGGTCGGGGCGAGTCTGGCGGGCGCTCCACACGGTCGGATGCTTCCCGACGCCGGTGAATCGGTGTCCAGACGCAGCCCGCCAGAGAGACCTGCCGAGATGACGAGGATCGTCGCCGCGCCGCCGGTGTCGATCGCGGGTGTTGCGCTCACGGCTTGAGGATGACCCGATGGTGTCGGAGTGCCGAGATTATGAGCGCAGCGCCTACGGCGGTGTGGAGAGCGCCGATCACGACCCAGGAGAGTGCCGCGTCGACCTCTGGGAGGAGAACTGTTGCGGCGGTGTTGCCGAGGTGGAGGCCGCCATGCACGCCCACTGCTGACCAGAGTGATCCGGTCCACAGCAGCATGCCGACGGCGAGCAGTGAGAACCCGAATGGCGGTGCGAGGTAGAGCAGCCGCTCGGCGAGCGTCTCTTGGCCGCCGTTTGAGGCGAGATGGACGACGGTGAACGAGAGCGTCGTCACGGTGATCGCCAGGATCGGTCGGGCCCGAAGCGTCGAGAGTAGCCAGCCGCGGAACAACAGTTCCTCGGGGATCGCCTGGAGCAGAAACGACTGGGAGACGAGCGCGATAAGGCTGAAGGCGATGGGTGCCGAGGAGCCGTGGTTGGCGGTGCCTGCGACGGGTCCCGTCGAGGGCAGCATCGCGACCGCGGCGATGACGAGTCCGCCTGCGACGATGATCGCGAGCAGCAGCCACCCGGCTGAGCTTGCGGTCCACCGCCAGCCCGCATCGCGGATGCCGCGGCGCTCGACGAGTCGCATCCAGGCCCAGCCGGCGAGCACGACGATCGCGGGCATGCACGCCTGCATGAGTACGAACACTGTGAGCGAGGTGGGTGTTGCCTCTGACAGCAGGTTTCCTGGCACGAGCGCGAGCAGTGCGGAGAGACCAACGACGACGAGGTTTGCCCCGAGCAGAATCACGATTGCGACCACGATGCGCACGGTGATGCCGAGTGGGCCGAGTCCGAGCCTTGGGCCGGTGGACAGGGTCTCGGGGTGGGTTTCCGGTTGCGTGTCGACGGTGTCCATACGCGGTACGTTACGGTGCCTTCTCGGTGTGGCGCCGCCTGCCGGGGTCACTGGCTGCCATGACCCACGTCATGCGAGGACGGCAGCGGACATGACCTGGGTCATGTCTGTGCGCCCCCAGGATCCCTACACTGGGGGCTATGCCTCCGCCTTCTTCCCGCCGTACGGCGCTCCTGGACTGGGCCGCGGGGATCGGGCTCGCTGGCCCGGCGTTCGTCATGCTGCAGTCTGCCGACGTGCGGCCTGTGTGGATCACATGGATACTGCTGAGCGTGATCGTGGCATCCGTCGCCGTGTGGATCATATGGCGGCGTGTGCCGCGGCTCGAGCGTGTAACGGCTGTTGCGTTCGCGCTGTGCGCGGTCGGTAGCCTGGTCGTTAGCGACGGGCCGCTGGCGTTCGGTACCGTCTGGGTGGCGTGTCTCGTGCTCGCACGAACCTTCAACGGTCTTGTGGCGCTCTACTACACGACAGTGCTGTGTCTCATGGTCATCGTGCTGCACGCCGTGACCGGCAGCTCATGGGAGACGATCACGATCGAGACCGTCAGCACCGCGGTGCTTGCAGGCTTTGGGGCCGCCTTCGCGCTCGTGCTCCACGATGGCGAGCGCGTCGAACGTGAACGCGAGCGCCTGAGCGCTGAGCGCGAGGCGACGCTCGCGAGCCTCGCGCACGCGAATATGGAACTGCAGCGCAGGCAAGGCTCCGAGCAGGATCTCGCGCTCGCTCAGGAGCGCGAGCGGGCAGCTCGCGAGCTTCACGACGGACTCGGGCACCGGCTTACCGCCGTCGGGCTCTCGCTCGAGTTCGCCGGACGCGTGCGCGATCGCGACCCCGAGCGCGCATGGCTGGAGCTCGCCCGTGCGCGCACGATCGTGAGCGACGCGCTCGACAACATGCGCAGACTCGTGCGCGCGATGCATCCCGTCGAGCTCGGCGCCATGCGCGGCACCGACGCGTTTGCCGCGATCGCCGATGCCTTCCGTTCGACCGGGCTCGACATCCGGGTGACGGTCGACGGGGCCAGGGAGCTCTCGCGCGAGCATTCGCTGCTGCTCGTGCGGTTCGTGCAAGAGGGGCTCACGAACGTCGTCAGGCACGCTGACGCGAGTCACGTCGAGCTCCACGTACGCGCACACCCTACGGGGGTCGAAGCGTCGATCGAGGATCTGGGCATACGACCCGCCCCGCCCGGCGGCGAGGGATTCGGTCTGCGCTCCCTACGCGCGCGTGCCGAGACCCTCGGCGGCTCGCTCGATGCACGCCCCACGCCGCACGGCTTCCTGATGCGGATCTCGCTGCCCAGTGAATCGGGAGCGCTGATCATGGCGTGAGTGTCGTACGTGTGCTCATCGTCGACGACCAAGAGCTGCTGCGCCGCGGACTGCGCATGCTGCTGGAGACGGAGGAAGGAATTGAGATCGTCGGCGAGGCAGAGCATGGCATGCGCGCGCTTGCGATGATTCCCGACGTGGCACCCGATGTCGTGCTCGCCGATGCCAGAATGCCAGTGCTCGACGGTTTGGCGTTGGTCGAACGCTGCGCGAGAAGCCACCCCGGCCTGCCCGTGCTCGTACTCACGACCTTCGATGACGCCATACTCGTCCGCTCCATGCTCGACGCGGGTGCGGCGGGATTCCTGCTCAAGGATGTGTCGACCGATGCGCTTGGCGAGGCGATCAGGCAGGTCATGCGCGGCGGCCTCGTCATCGACCCTCGCGTTGCCCGAGCGGCAGTGCAGCCCCCAGCACCCGAACCCGCACTGCCGCAACTCTCCACAGCGGAACGCGCCGTCGCAGAACTCGTTGCGCTCGGACTGCCGAACGTGGAGATCGCCGAACGCCTCGTCCTCGCGCACGGCACCGTCAAGAACACCGTATCGGTGCTGCTCCGCAAGCTCGAAGCACGCGATCGAACCACGCTTGCACTCCGGCTCGCGCGCGAACTCGACCCGGGGCAGCCAGCTGGCTGACTCGGCCGATCCACGGGTCGCGGCTCGGGTGACGGCTGGTCTCGCGCGGTTCGCACGTGAAAGCGAGCGTGTGCCTGGTGCCAGAGCCGACGCACCCACATTCGTCCCGGCGACAACCTGCTGTGGCCCTAGCTGCTCGGTGAGACGACGCTGGGGTCGACGACCTCCGCGACCAGCGGGCGGTCCGGGGTTGCCTCGCCGAGGAGCCATACGTGTGCTTCGGCGCCGACACTCGGCACCTGCGTCTGAAGGATGTACCTCGGCGATTCGCGAGGCGGGCGCCACTTCGCCACGAGTCGCGATGCGTCTGCGAGGCCGAGAGTGAGGATGAACGAGTTGACCGTGCCGTCCTCGGCCACCCGCACGTCCCGACTCATGACGTGACCGTGGATCAGCCTGGCTTCGGCACGGGCCACGGCCCATTGCTCCTGCATCCGGATCTCCTCATCGGCCTCGCGTATCGCAGCGAAGTAGGCCACCCACAGCGCAACGGGCAGACCGATCAGCATCAGCGAGAAGAGGAGATCGAACCACCAGCCGGGTGTCTCTTCCGTCCATAGGATGTACAGGGACCCGGCGAAGAGTGCGGTTCCGACCGTGAGCACCAGTGCCATCAGCACGCGACCGATGGAGCCCATGCGCCGCTCGAAGCGCAGCGTCTCCGGTGGTGTCGGCGGGAAGCCGAATGTCGACAACAGGTGCACCACGTGCCCGGTGCCCGGTTCGCCCGGTGATACCTTCGCCATGGTCCGATCCTATGTGTCGCCAGCCCGGGTCCTGGCGGGTGGATCGACCGCACGCGATGGCTCGTGCTCGGGATCGGGGGAAGGCGCCTCCGCCAGCTCCGGTGGACGAGCCGCGTCGCAGTGTTCCCGTCGATACGGTCTCGATCACGTAGTCATGTGGCGTGCAGCTTCAACGGGGCAGGCTCGGGGCATGACTATTCCGCACGAGAACACACGTCCGGCTCCCACCTCGGCACCGATGCAGCCGTCAGAATCGGAGCGTCGAACCGCACGCGCAGACGTGACGGCGCGCATGCTGAACAAGGTTCCTCAGGTCACCATCTTCTTCTGGATCGTCAAGATCCTCTCGACCACGGTCGGCGAGACAGGGGCCGACCTGCTCTCGTCGAGTCTTCACTGGGGGCTGACGATCACCACCTGGGTGATGACGGGCATTCTGCTGGTAGCGCTCGTCATCCAGTTCCGCACACGACGATATGTGCCGTCCGCCTACTGGTTCACCGTGGTGCTGGTGAGCATCGTCGGCACCCTCTTCACCGACAACCTCGTCGATCACCTGGGCGTCCCCCTGCTCACCGCGACGATCCTGTTCGCCGTGGCGCTCGGAGCGACGTTCATCGCCTGGTTCGCGGCAGAGCGCACACTGTCGATCCATACGATCGTGACCACGCGGCGCGAGACGTTCTACTGGCTTGCGATCCTGTTCACCTTCGCGCTCGGCACGGCTGCCGGCGATTTTCTGGCCGAAGGTCTCGATCTCGGATACTCTGTAGCCGGTCTCGTGTTCGCGGGGATGATCGTGCTCGTCGCGATCGCGCACTACGTGTTCAGGATGAACGGCGTCGTCTCATTCTGGCTCGCCTACATCCTCACCCGACCGTTGGGCGCGTCACTGGGCGACTACCTGTCGCAGTCGCAGCGCAATGGCGGTCTCGGCCTTGGGACCATCGGAACCAGCGCGGTGTTTCTCACCGTCATCGTCGTCGTCGTGGCATCCTTCACGGTCATCGAGCGACGAGCGCATGCCGTCAGGAAGACGTCGCGGCCGGTAGCTCTCCGCGACGGCGCGTCGCTCGCGGAAGGATGATCACGAACGCCGTCTCATCGGCCTCGGCGATCAGCTCGACGTCGCCACCCGCCGCCCGCGCGAGGCGGCGGGCCAATGAGAGTCCAAGACCGGCTCCGGGGCTTCCGGGATCGCGATATCCGGGCGCGAAGAGCTGAGCAGGGTCGACGGAGATCCCCGCGCCGTCATCGACGATCCGGACCTCGATATTCTCGCCGTTCGGCCGGGCCGTCACGTCGATCCGCGAGGTCGCGTAGCGCAGCGCGTTCTCGAGGACGGGTGAGAGCGCGCGAATCGCCACGTTCTCAGGCACGGCGAAGAACAGTGTGCCGCCCGGATCGAAGACGAGTTCGCATCGCCGATTCAGATTCATCGGAAGGGCAGACAGTTGTTCGAAGACCCGTTCAACGGCGACCGCGTCCTCCTGGAGGAAGGATCCGCGCGCGAGCGATAGCAGAGTAGTGATCGAGTCTGACATCTGCTCGGCGGATACTGCGATCCGCTCGAATCGCTTGTGACCCTGTGCACCCATCCGTTTGTCGGCTCCCGCGAGTTCCGCTTCAGCACGGATCACGGTAAGCGGGGTACGCAGTTCGTGTGCGAGCTCGGCGGTGAGCCGCTGCTCAGCCAGAATCGTTCGCGATACCCGTTCGAGCAGCCTGTCGAGCACCCGACCGAGTTGCGTGATCTCGTCGCCGCCGTCGCCCAGTTCGAATCGCTTGTCGAGTTCGTCTTCGCTCCACTCTTCGGCCCGCCGCGCCATCACGGCCACCGGCGCTAGCGCGCGCCCGACCGTCCACGCCGCAAGCAGACTCATCCCGAGCGACACAAGGAGTCCAAGACCGGCGCTGCCGGCGATGGCGTATCCCACTGTCGTGCGGTAAGGGACCAGGGCGACTCCGACGACGACGGTGCCGAGCCGTGTGCCGTCGAGAACGATGGGCTCGGCGCGCAGGCGCCAATCGTCGATCTCGACGACCGTCGTCTGCTCGACTGTACCGAGCGAATCGGCGGTTCCGGTCAACGGGCCGGATGTCTCGGGACCCTCCTTAAGGCTTCCGGACGAATCGTAGATCCACGCGAGTTTGTCGAGCGCGGCGTCCGGTGTCTCACGGACCAGCAGGGAGCCGCCATCGGGTTCGACCGTCGCGATGACGGCCGCGGATCGATCCCTCAACGCGCCGTCGATCTCGTCGTCGACGACTGCGTCGAGCACGATCGCCAGGAGTGCGACGAGCATCCCCATGCCGATCGTCGTGATGATGGCCGTTGCCAGGACGATGCGACGACGCACAGACATCGCGCGGAGTGTGCGACGCACCGTCACCGGAGCACGTACCCGACTCCGCGCACGGTTTCTATCACCGACGCCGACTCGAGCTGCTGGAGCTTGGCGCGCACGCGTCGCACATAGGAGTCGATGGTGTTCTCATGGACCTGCGCCCCGTGAGGCCAGGCTGTCGAGACGACATCGCGTCGTCGCACGATCGAACCAGGGTGAGCGGTGAGTGCAGCCAGCACGCGGAACTCCGTCGGGGTCAATCCGACCTCCGCGTCGCCGAGGCGGACGGAGAGTCGCTGCGGGTCGAGCCGCAGCTTCGAGCTCTGCTCAGGGAGCGGACGTCGGCGCCGCGACAAGGCATCGACTCGCACGAGCACCTCCGCCAGGGCGAAGGGTTTTGTAAGGTAGTCGTCGCCCCCGGCGTGAAAACCCGTGACGAGATCGTTCAACGCTCCCCGAGCGGTGAGGAAGAGCACCGGGGCGAATTGCCCGCCCGCGCGCAGTGCCTGGCACACGTCCCGCCCGTCGGAATCAGGCAGGCCGATGTCGAGGATGATCGCGTCGAGCCGTCGCTCTTCGCCGAAGAGCGAGATCGCCTCGACTCCGTTGTGCGCGAGCACGACCGAATGATCGTTCCGACGCAGCGCCTCGTCGAGTGCGCGACGAATGAGCGGGTCGTCTTCGCACACACCGACCAGGGCCATGGTGACCATGGTACGGATGGAGGGCCCTCTGAAGAGATCGTTCAGCAAACTACCAGCAGTCAAGCAGTAACCCGCCTGTCGGCGGCTGGCGGGAGAATAGGGGCGTGTATATCATCGTCGCTCGGTCGTCGTCGACAACCGTGACGATCACTGAATTCGGTGACGACAGCCTCTGTTTCGAGTCCGAGGGCGTCGTGACGACGATGGCGGAGGCTGATTTCGCCGCTTTCGTAGCTGAACGCGAGACCGAGGCGCCACGCTGGGTGTGGGACGACACAGCACGCTGGTACGCGAGACTTCTGGATGCCGGGGTGCGTGTGCAACGGTGCCACGACCTGCGGCTCTGCCACTCCATCCTGCGCCACTCCGAACTCACCGCAGCCACGTCCTTCGCCCGCGCGGAGCCCAGCCGTTGGGATGCGCCGATCGTCGCGGACACTGTGCCACCACGGCACTCGACCCTCTTCGATCTCTCGGGCACTGAGGAACAGGCCGTCGACGACAGTCTGGAGGAGTTCGGTAGACAACGTGCGGCCCTGGCCGAGAGCGCGGATTCGGGGCGCCTACGGCTCCTGCTCGCCGCGGAATCGGTCGGGGCGCTCACCGCCGCCGAGATGCGTCGCGCCGGTCTGCCGTGGCGCAGCGACGTGCACGACGAATTGCTTGCGGAGTTGCTCGGCCCTCGGGTTCTGCACGGAACCAGGCCCCGCCGACTCGAGGAGCTCGTCGCCCTCATCCGGGGTGCCCTCGACGATCCGCGCGTCAATCCCGATTCCCAACAGGATCTCCTGCGCTCTCTCACCCGCACGGGGCTCATGGTCGCTTCGACCAGGGCATGGGAACTGCGCGAGATCGAGCATCCTGTGATCGAGCCGCTCCTCGAATACAAGAAGCTGTCGCGACTGCTCAGCGCAAACGGCTGGGCGTGGATGGACGCCTGGATCGTCGATGGGCGTTTCCATCCCGATTACGTTCCCGGTGGGGTCGTGACGGGGCGCTGGGCGACGAGCGGTGGCGGTGCCCTGCAACTGCCTAAGCAGGTGCGGGCGGCGGTCAGGCCGGATCCCGGTTGGAAGCTCGTGGTCGCGGATGCCGCCCAGCTCGAGCCGCGGGTGCTCGCGGGAATGGCTGCGGACACTGTGATGGCTGCGGCCGGCCGCGGCACCGACCTCTATGCCGGCATCGTCGCGAGCGGCGTCGTCGAGACCCGTGACCACGCCAAGGTCGCCATGCTCGGTGCGATGTACGGCGCGACGACGGGGGAGAGCGGTCGTCTGCTGCCGCGGCTTGCGCGGGCCTATCCGAGGGCCATCCACCTCGTCGAGGCCGCGGCCCGGGCCGGTGAGCGGGGCGAGAGCGTCAGCACACGGCTCGGACGGTCGTCGCCGCGACCGGGCGGGCGCTGGCAGGAGGTTCAGTCGCGCGCGTCACAGCCGGGGGCGTCAGGGTCGGAAGAAGCCAAAGCCCGCAGTCAAGCGCGTGACTGGGGTCGGTTCACCCGAAACTTCGTTGTGCAGGGGAGTGCAGCGGAATGGGCTTTGTGCTGGATGGGCGAGTTGCGCAAGGCTCTGACCGCGCTGGGATCCACGGGCGGCTCTGCGGCGAACGCATCAGGGCCCGTCTTCGCGCGGGTTCCCCACCTCGTGTTCTTCTTGCACGACGAGGTGATCGTGCATACCCCGACCGAGTTCGCCGACGCCGTCGCCGAAGCGGTGGTCGAGTCGGCGAATGCGGCGGGCCGGCTTCTGTTCGGCGAGTTTCCCGTGGACTTTCCTCTCGGGGTGGCGATCGTCGACAGCTATGCTGACGCGAAGTGACCCGTTCGGAGTCCTCCCTGCGCCCGCCGCGGCGGCGCATGCGCGCAATAATCCGGAGGTCGTTCTGGTTGACTGTGAGAACCTAGGCGATTGGACACCATGAGCGACACGATTCCGACCACCGCAGCCGAGGAGCGCTACGCGGCTTTCCGTGAACGGCGCGCAGAAGCGGTGACTCGCCCGCAGGGACACCTCGCCCTCGTCAACACGCAGTGGATCACCGGCGATCCTGGCTCGGCTCAGCCGGTGTGGGGCGTCCCTGGACTGTGGTCTCCGCTTCCCGCGGGCGAATCGGGGCTCAAAGTCACGGCTGCGGCCTCCGACGGCATCCTGGTCGACGACGCGATCGTCGACGGGGACGTCATCGTCGGCGGGCATGATGCGGTGACGCCGTCGGAGCTCCGCTTCGGCGACACCGTCACGGGCTCCGTCATCGGTGGCGAGCGGGGCGACTACGCTCTGCGGATCTGGGATGCCGCCTCCGAGGCGATCCAGGACTTCGGGGGCATCGACGCCTTCCCCTACGATCCTGAGTGGGTTGTCGAGGCGCGTTTCACCCCGATCGCCAGCGGGGGAAGCGTCGACATCGCCCACCTCGGAGACGACGGGCGCACTCGTTCGAAGGCGCTCCCCGGCACCATCGAGTTCAGCCACGACGGCGCCGAGCGCTCCGTCGCAGCCTTTCAGGACGATGACTCGCTTCTGCTCGTGTTCGGAGACGCCACCAACGGAGACACCACGTACGGCGTCGGGCGGTTCCTGCGCGTGGTTCCCCGAGCGGACGGCACCGTGCTCCTCGACTTCAACCGGGCCCACATCCCGCCGTGCGGTTTCAGCTACAACTTCAATTGCCCGATCCCGCCGGCGCAGAACCGATTCGACTTCCGGATCGAGGCAGGAGAGAAGAACGTGCTCAACAGGCGGGGCGGACTCCTGCACTAGGCGGCTGTCGCGACGGCCGCGTTAGCCTGCGTTGCTACGCGGCGGGGCGACGGCCACGTTTCGGGCGCTGCGCGTCGAAGCCGTGAGCCAGCTGCGGCGGCATGGCGAGCCTCTCCTCGACGGCATCCAGCCAGCCGAGGGCGGCTGCGGCCAGTGCCGAGGCCGCCGTCGCCGCGAGGTCCGCCGTGAACTCGGCGGTTCGGGATGCCTCAAGTGCCCAGTGCTCGCGGTATTCCCTTACCACGGCGCCCGCATCGTAGGATGGCAGGCTGACCGCGATGAGTACCCGATCCAGCATCTCCGACCATTCCTCACCCGGCGAAGCGATCGTGGAGCCCAGCCACTCGGAGGCCTCGCGCTCGCCCTGTTCCGTCAGCCGGTAGAGCGGAAGGCCGTCGTCGGTGGTTCCGGCCGGTTCCACCGATCCGCCCCTGGTCAGTCGTTCCAGGGTGGCGTAGACCTGCCCGACGTTGACGGAGCGGCGCCCGAGGGTGCGGGCATCGAGTTCTCCATGGAGTTGGAACCCGTAAGCCGGCCCGATGGTGAGGATCGCCAGGATTCCGCTGCGCACCGACATCGTGATCCGCCCCCGATTCTGATCGTCGTATCACTAAATACATACCGAGAATAGAGATTTATGCGCTGTGTGCCGTCGCGACACGCCGGGAGCGGATTCATGATCACACGGTTGTAATTCGGACTCGGCGTGCGGCATAATTCACGTAACGACAGCAATGTCGACCAATTTCATAGCACGTCGTGGCATCCGGTTCGAGGTCGTTGGGGAAGACGCACCTCACACGAACGGAGAAAACCATGACGGAACCGACAGCCCGTCAGGCACCGACTGCACGGGGAGTCATTTATGTCCACTCGTCGCCGAAGGCCTTATGCCCTCATGTCGAGTGGGCGGCAGGGCGTGCCCTCGGCCATGCTGTGAATTTCAGCTGGGCCGATCAGCCTGTGCTCAAGGGTGCACAACGCACCGAGTTCTACTGGGAAGGCGAACGCGGCACAGGAGCGCGTATCGCCTCGGCTCTGCGTGGCTGGGAGCATCTGCGTTACGAGGTGACCGAGGACGCCGGGCTCGGCACCGACGGCGGCCGGTGGCTGCATACCCCCGATCTCGGCATCTTCTATGCCCAGACCGACACCGCGGGCAACGTCGTGATTCCCGAGGATCGCATCCGCTACGCGATGGAGGTCGGTGGCGCCAGCGCTATCGAGCTCCATCGCGAGCTTCGTCTCGCGCTCGGACAGGCTTGGGACGACGAACTCGAGGCGTTCCGCCACGCGAGCGACTTCTCATCCGTCGTCTGGCTGCACAAGGTCGGCTGAGACGGGAGGAGAACGGGGAGCCTCGGTTCAGGAAGAGTGGCGTGATGCGCGTGAGTTGGTGATTTCCCGGCGGCGCGTAAACGAAACATCCTGAACCGTCCACAGGAAAAGACCCCGACCGGTGGCTTACCGGTCGGGGTCCTTCTGCGTTCTGCCTCTGCCTGGCCGAGGCTCAGACGTTGCGAAATGCGACGACAGCGTTGTGCCCGCCGAAGCCGAAGGAGTTGCTGATCGCGAGCAGATCGCCCGCTCCGAGCGAGCGCGGCGACCGCACGACATCGAGGGGAATCTCGGGGTCCTGATCGACGAGGTTGATCGTCGGGGGAGCGACCCTCTCAAAGAGCGCCTTGACCGTGAACATCGCCTCGATCGCCCCGGCGCCACCGAGGAGGTGACCTGTTGAGCCCTTCGTCGCCGAGACGGGGATGCCTTCGAGCAGGTCGCCGAAGACGCGACGGAGCGCGTTGTACTCTGCGATGTCACCGACCGGGGTGCTCGTGGCGTGAGCGTTGATGTGGGCGACGTCGGCGAGTGCGGCGTCGGCGCCGCGAACGGCGGCGATCATAGCGCGCGCAGCGGCAGTACCTTCCGGGTCCGGTGCGGTGATGTGGTAGGCGTCGCTTGTGACCGAGCCGCCAAGAAGTTCGGCGTAGATGCGCGCCCCACGGGCCTTGGCGTGCGCCTCTGTCTCGACGACGAGCGCAGCAGCACCCTCGCCGAGCACGAAGCCGTCGCGGGAGACATCATAGGGGCGGCTCGCCGTCGCTGGGTCGTCGTTGCGTTTGGAGAGCGCCTGCATAGCCGCGAAGGAGGCGATGGGGAGCGGGTGGATGGCGGCCTCAGAGCCTCCGGCGATTACGACATCCGCGAGCCCCTGCCGGAGGTGGTCGTAGGCGTTGACGAGGGCCTCCGTGCTCGACGCGCAGGCCGAGACGATCGTGCGGATGCCGGCACGAGCGTGAAGGTCCATGCCGATGGCCGCTCCTGGGCCGTTCGGCATGAGCATGGGAACGGTCATCGGCAGGACACGTCGTGGCCCGCGTTCGCGCAGGGTGTCCCAGGCGTCGAGCAGGGTCCATACACCTCCGATCCCGGTCGACCAGTCCACGGCGAGGCGCTCGGGCTCCACCTCGGGGGATCCTGCATCCGCCCAGGCCTCACGACCGGCGATGAGCGCGAACTGGCTAGAGGGGTCGAAGCGCTTGGTCTCATGGCGTGGCAGCACGTCGGTCGGCTTGACCCTGGCCTGTGCGGCGAAGGTGACGGGTAGCTGGGTCTCCTCGACCCACGGGTAGTCGAGGGTGCTGGAACCGGACTCGCCTGCGAGCAACGCGGACCAGCTGTCCGCGGCGGTTCCGCCGAGCGGCGATGTCGCGCCGATCCCGGTGATAACGATTTTCTTGGTCATAACGGCAAACTCTCCGAGGAACGAGGGGATAGGCAGACGCGCCCGATCAAGCGGGCCGGTCGGCGGCGAAAGGCAGGCCGGCCCGCTTGTCCCGGTACTACCTAGCCCTGGGCCTTGACGATGAACTCGACGGCGTCGCCGACGGTCTTGAGGTTCTTGACCTCTTCATCGGGAATCTTGACGTCGAACTTCTCCTCGGCGTTGACGACGATGGTCATCATCGAGATGGAGTCGATGTCGAGGTCGTCAGTGAACGACTTGTCCAGCTCAACCGTGTCGGTTGCAATGCCGGTCTCGTCGTTGATGAGTTCGGCCAGGCCGGCAAGAACTTCTTCGGTGGACAATGCCATTGTTATCTCCTTGGGGTATTTCGTTTGACCGTCACTTAGTTTAGGGGGACGGCAGGATTTCTCAGGGAAGTACGACCACCTGGGCTCCGAAAACCAGCCCGGCGCCGAAGCCGATCTGCAGCGCGAGTCCGCCGCTCAACCCGGGGTTCTCTTCGAGCAGACGATGGGTGGCCAGCGGGATGGATGCGGCGGAGGTGTTGCCGGTCGTGGCGATGTCGCGCGCGATGGCGACGGACTCGGGCAACTTGAGCTGCTTGGCGAACTCGTCGATGATGCGCATATTGGCTTGGTGCGGAATGAACGCGGCGAGATCCTCCGGGGTGATGCCCGCAGCGTCCAGAGCCTCTTTGGCGACCTTTGCCATGTCCCAGACGGCCCAGCGGAACACCGTCTGGCCCTCCTGGCGGAGCGTCGGCCAGGGCGCCTCACCGCGACTGTATTCGATGAGCGTCGCGTTCATGCCGACGGCGTCGGCCTTCGAGCCGTCCGATCCCCACACGGTGCGCGAGATGCCTGGAAAATCGCTCGGGCCGATGATGACGGCTCCGGCACCGTCGCCGAGCAGGAAGGAGATGCTGCGGTCGGTGGGATCGACGATGTCCGAGAGCTTCTCGGCGCCGACTACGAGGGCGTAGTGTGCGACGCCGGTGCGGATGAGGGCGTCAGCCTGTGCGATCGCGTAGGCATAGCCCGCGCAGGCGGCGTTCATGTCGTAGGCGGCGGCCGGATTGGCCCCGACCCGGTCGGCGACGACCGCAGCCATCGACGGCGTCTGCTGCGAGTTGCTGATGGTGGCGATGATGACGGCGTCGATGAGCTCCGGGACTATCCCCGAACGTGCGATGGCCTCGCGGGCGGCGGCCGTCGCCAGGTCGACAGCGAGCACGTCCCGGCCTGCGCGCGTTCGGGTCACGATGCCGGTGCGCTGTTGAATCCATTCGTCGGAGGAGTCGATCGGTCCGATGAGATCCTCGTTCGGCACGGCGTTCTCGCCGCGTGCAGCACCGACCGCGTAGATGCGGGTGTATGCCGGGCCGTGCGACTGCTGCAGGGTTGGGCGTGTCATTCTGAGCTTCCTGTCGTGGGGGGCGCGGCCTCGGCCTGCTGATCGATGAGTTCGAGGGCTGCCGGAAGATCGTCCGGGGTCTTGATCGCGACTGCTGGAACGCCTGAGAGTCCCCGTTTTGCGAGACCGACGAGCGCGCCGGCAGGCGCGACCTCGATGATGCCGGTCACTCCGCCATCCGCGAAGGACCTCATGCAGAGGTCCCAGCGCACGGGCGACGACACCTGGCCGACGAGGAGGTCGACGAAACGCTCTCCGGATGCCACGATCCCTCCGTCGTGGTTGGTCCAGATCGGCAGGGTCGGATCGGTGGGGGAGAGCCCGGAGGCCACGGCGGCGAGACGATCGACGGCCGGCTTCATATAGCGGGTATGGAATGCACCGGCGACCTGCAGGGGAAGCACCCGGGCGCCAGCCGGTGGTTCGTCTTTCAGGGCGGCGAGAGCGTCGAGCGCCCCCGCGACGACGAGCTGCCCGCCGCCGTTGTAGTTGGCCGGTTCGAGTCCGAGTTCGTCGAGGCGAGCGAGCAGCTCGGCCTCCCCGCCGCCGAGCACTGCGCTCATTCCTGTCGACTCGTGGGCGGCGGCCTGCGCCATCGCCGCCCCGCGTTCGCGGACGAAGTGGATGGCGTCGTCGTCACTCAGAATGCCCGCGCCGGCTGCGGCGGTGATCTCGCCGACGGAGTGGCCGGCGATGCCGCCGATGCGTTCACGGCGACCGCCGGCGAGGAGTGCCCGGAGGGTGAGGAGTCCTGCCGCGACGATGAGCGGTTGAGCCACAGTGGTGTCGCGGATGGTGTCGGCATCGCTCGTGGTGCCGTGGGCGACGAGATCGATGCCGGCGGCATCCGAGAGGGAACGCAGACCTTCGGCGAAGTCCGGCTCTGCGAGCCACGGCTCGAGAAAACCGGGAGTTTGGGAGCCCTGACCGGGGCAGACGACGACGATCACTTCTCTAGTTTGCCAATCTCGTTTGTGGTCGGCGTGTGGATGCGCGACAAGGTATTAGCGATTCGCTTGTCGTTGAAAGATAGTCCAAGCGCATAGCCATAGTGGAATCTATCGTTTTCGGGGAAGACCGTCGTGGTCGCTGATGGAGCCGATGATGAGCGCTGCCTGCAGGATGAGCGCTTCGCGTGCTCCCGTCGCATCCCAACCGATGACCTCCGAGACTCGCTTGAGCCGGTAACGCACCGTGTTGGGGTGCACGAAGAGCTCGCGGGCCGTCGCCTCGAGGGAACGGCCGTTGTCGAGGTAGCACCAGAGGGTCGCGAGCAGCTCGGTCGAGTGCGCCTGCAGCGGCCGGTAGATGCGATGGATGAGGGTCGCCCTCGCGAGCGGATCGCCTGCGAACGCGCGCTCGGGAAGGAGATCGTCTGCCTGGACGGGTCGCGGAGCATGCCGCCAGGAGCGGGCGACGGCGAAGCCGGCGAGGGCGGCCTTGGCGCTTTTGGACGCGTCGACGAGATTCGGCACCTCGTGGCCGAGCACGAGGTAGCCGGGGCCGAAGCTCGGTTCGAGCTGTCCGGCGATCTCCATGAAACTCAATGCGCGAGCCGTTCCGGTGGCCTCCTCGTCTCCGCTGGGGGTGGGATGCGAGCGCCCGATCACGAGCACGAGACGATTTCCCTGCACCCCGATGAGCACATCGGCGGACATGTGCCGTGCCGAGCGTCGGAGCTGGTCGACGTCGAGCATCTTCGGGGTCGTCCCGACGAGCACGGCGACCTCGCCGTGGCCGTGCCAGCCGAGCGCCGCGATCCGGCTCGGCAGCTCGTCGTCGTACTCGCCGCTGAGAATCGAGTCGACGACGAGGGCCTCGAGTCTGGCGTCCCACAGGCCGCGCGCCTCTGCGGCCCTCGCATACACGTCGGCTGCGGCGAAGGCGATCTCGCGCGAGTAGAGCAGGATCGCCTCCCTCAGCGGCTCGCTGCCGTTCTTGACCCTTTCCTCGACGACCTCCACGACGACCCGGATGAGTTGCAGGGTCTGTTGCAGGCTCACCGAGCGCAGCAACTCGCGTGGGGCGGCGCCGAAGACATCGGCGGCGATCCACGGTGTGGACTTGGGGTCGTCGAACCACGAGATGAAGGAGGTGATACCCGCCTGCGCGACGAGGCCGACCGCGGACCGCCGTCCCGGCGGCATGTCCCCGTACCAGGGCAGGGTGTCCTCGAGTCGTTTGAGCGTGGCCGTCGAGAGCTCACCCGAGATGGTGCGCAACCAGACGAGCGTTTCTTCCTTGGTTTTCGGAGTGGGCGGCACGGGGCGGTTAGCTCTCGCCCCCGGCCGAGCCGGTCGTGCCGGCGTTCACGTCGTGGAGACGATACTTCCCGATGGCCTGCGACGGAAGGTTGCGGTCGACCTCACCGCGGGCCGCAAGCATCTCGAGTGTGCGCACGACGACAGACGGTCCGTCGATCGTGAAGAATCGACGGGCGGCGGCACGGGTGTCGGAGAAGCCGAAGCCGTCGGCCCCGAGCGTCGCGTACTGCCCGGGAACGAACTGGCGGATCTGGTCCGGCACGCTGTGCGAGAAGTCCGTCACCGCGACGAACGGCCCTTGCGCGCCGCCGAGCTTCTGCCACACGTATGGCGTTCGCGGCGCGGCGTCCGGGTTCAGGAAGTTGTGCTCGTCGGCTGCGAGGCCGTCGCGGCGCAGTTCCGACCAGGAGGTGACCGACCAGACGTCTGCCGAGACGCCCCAATCTTCGGCGAGCAGCTGTTGTGCTTCGAGAATCCATGGGACGGCTACGCCGGATGCCAGCAACTGGGCTTTCGGGCCGGAGACGGCCGACTCCGAAAGCTTGTAGATGCCGCGCACGACGCCGTCGACGTCGAGATTCTCCGGCTCGGCAGGGTGGATGATCGGCTCGTTGTAGACGGTGAGATAGTACATGACGTTCGGGTCGGGGTGGACGCCGCCGTACATGCGCTCCAGGCCACTGTGGACGATGTGCCCGATCTCGTATCCGTATGCCGGATCGTAGGACACCACGGCCGGATTCGTCGAGGACAGGACGAGCGAGTGACCGTCGGCGTGTTGCAGGCCCTCGCCCGTCAGCGTGGTGCGACCGGCGGTCGCACCGATCATGAAGCCACGGGTCATCTGGTCGCCGGCCGCCCAGATCGCGTCGCCGGTGCGCTGGAAGCCGAACATCGAGTAGAACACGTAGACCGGGATGAGCGGCTCGCCCTGCGTCGAGTACGACGTTCCCACGCTGGTGAAGGCCGCGATGGCCCCTGCCTCGTTGATGCCGACGTGCAGGATCTGTCCCTGCGGGCTCTCCTTGTAGGCGAGGAGGAGCTCACGGTCGACGGAGGTGTAGTGCTGTCCGTTCGGGTTGTAGATCTTCGCGGTCGGGAAGAACGCGTCGATTCCGAAGGTGCGCGCCTCGTCGGGGATGATCGGCACGATGCGGTGACCGAAGTCCTTCGAGCGGATGAGGTCCTTGAGCAGGCGGACGAAGGCCATGGTGGTGGCGATCTCCTGCGTTCCGGATCCCTTCTTCGAGACCGCGTACGCCGAGTCGTCCGGCAGGTTGAGCTGCGTGTACTTGACGCGGCGTTCCGGCAGGTAACCGCCGAGCGCGCGACGGCGCTCATGCAGATACTGGATGGCCTCGTCTTGCTCGCCCGGGTTGTAGTACGGCGGCAGGTATGGGTTCTCCTCGAGCTGAGCGTCCGTGATCGGGATGCGCATAGCGTCGCGGAACGTCTTCAGATTGTCGAGCGTCATCTTCTTCATCTGGTGAGTCGCATTGCGGCCCTCGAAGGACGGCCCGAGGCCATAGCCCTTGATGGTCTTGGCGAGGATGACAGTCGGCTGGCCTGTGTGCTCCGAAGCGGCTTTGAACGCGGCGTAGACCTTGCGGTAGTCGTGACCGCCGCGTTTGAGCCCCCAGACCTCGTCGTCGCTCAGGTGGCTGACGAGCTCGAGGGCGCGCGGGTCGCGTCCGAAGAAGTTCTCGCGCACGTAGGCTCCCGACTCGGCCTTGTAGGTCTGGTAGTCGCCGTCAGGGGTGACGTTCATGAGCGTGCGCAGCGCGCCGTCGTTGTCGCGGGCGAGGAGGTCGTCCCATTCGCGACCCCAGACGACCTTGATGACGTTCCAGCCGGCACCGCGGAAGAAGCTCTCGAGCTCCTGGATGATCTTGCCGTTTCCGCGCACCGGTCCGTCGAGACGCTGCAGGTTGCAGTTGATGACGAAATTGAGGTTGTCGAGACCATCGTTCGCTGCCACCTGGAGCTGCCCGCGGCTCTCGACCTCGTCCATCTCGCCATCGCCGAGGAACGCCCAGACCTGCTGGTCGCTCGCGTCCTTGATGCCGCGGTTGGTGAGGTATCTGTTGAGCTGTGCCTGGTAGATCGCGTTGATGGGTCCGAGACCCATGGAAACCGTGGGGAACTGCCAGAACTCGGGCATGAGCCGTGGGTGCGGGTACGACGACAGACCGTTGGGAGCGTGCGACTTCTCCTGACGGAAGCCGTCGAGCTGATCGGCGCTCAAGCGGCCCTCGAGGAAGGCGCGGGCATAGGTGCCGGGGGAGGCGTGGCCCTGGATGAAGATCTGGTCGCCGCCGCCGGGGTGGTCCTGGCCGCGAAAGAAGTGGTTGAATCCGACCTCGTAGAGCGCCGCCGAGGACGCATAGGTGGAGATGTGGCCGCCCACCGCGATGCCGGGTCGCTGGGCGCGGTGCACGAGCACGGCTGCGTTCCAGCGGATCCAGGCGCGGTAGCGGCGCTCGATCTCCTCGTTACCGGGGAACTCCGGCTCGTTCTCGGGCGCGATCGTGTTCAGGTAATCGGTGGTCGGTACCATCGGAACGCCGAGATGGAGCTCCTTCGAGCGCTTCAGCAGGCTGAGCATGATCTCTCTCGCGCGCTCGTGGCCGTGAGCCGCGACGAGCGAGTCGAGCGATTCATTCCACTCGGCGGTCTCCTCCGGATCCGAATCCACGTGACTTACCGAGTACGGGTCCTGGTCGTTGACAGTCACACTCGACCTTTCTGTGTGTGGGCAGATCGTGCCTCAAGGAGCGTGCCGCACTATTCAGCAGGTCGGATCACGACCAGGCACCACGCCATCCTATTGATTCTATTTCAGGCGCGCTCGTACGCGACGGGGTTAGGATACGTGCTTGCGACTGTGCCGCACTCGGCCGGAAAGGAACGAACCATGGCACTGGAGAACGACACCCAGGCACCCGACTTCGAACTCGCCAACCAATTCGGCGAAGTCGTCCAGCTCAGCCGCTACCGCGGACGCAAGGCGGTGGCCATCGTCTTCTTCCCGCTCGCGTTCTCTGGAATCTGCAGCGGAGAGCTCTGCCAGCTGCGCGACAACTTTGCGTTGTTCACCGATCACGACGTGGAGATCATCGGCATCTCGGTCGATTCCAAACACACCCTGCGCGCGTGGGCCGAACAGGAAGGGTACGGATTCCAGCTACTCGCCGACTTCTGGCCGCACGGCGATGTCGCCAAGGAGTACGGCGTCTTCCTCGAGGACAAGGGTTTCGCGAACAGGGCGACATTCTTCATCGACGCGCAGGGCATCATCCGGGCGAGTTTCATCACTGCGCCGGGTGAGGCGCGTTCTCTCGCCGCCTACCGGTCTGCTCTTGAGGAGCTGCGCCTCAGCGTCTCGGCTTAGCTGGCAGGCGGTCTCTTCACTTTCGCGCCAATTCCTGCGTTCCGCGCCGCCAGGAATGGCGCAGAACACAGGAATTGGCGTAGAACCAGGGCCAGCGTGAGTTCCTCCGATGCGCACTAGCCGAGGATGTTCACGGCGCGCGAGATCACGAGCGCGAGCAGGATGAATCCTGTGAGCGCCTGGACGGCCATGAACATCTTCGTGCGCGTGCGCAATGGCATCGCGTCCGTGGGGCTGAACGCCATCATGTTCGTGAGCGACACGTAGAGATAGTCGACGAAGCCGGGTCTCCAGTCGCCCCGTTGCGACGACTGCCGGGTGACCTCGACGACGGCGTCCCTGTGATCGTCCTGCGGGAAGGCGAAGTCGGCGGGTGGAAGCTGGTCGCGTGACAGCGTTCCGCGAGCGACAGGACCGCCGCGGTCGAGATCCCAGTAGAGCAGGCCGAAGGCGATGACATTGGTGACCCACACTTGCAGAGCGGTCAGCAGCACGCGCGGGCCGTTCGCGGTTCCGCTGAGAAGTTCGCCGATGACCGAGAGCACGTTGATCTGATTCGCCACCACGAGGAGTGACGTCAGAACGATCGACATCCAGCGAGACCATTGTGTCTCTCTGCTGAGGCGATGAGGGTTGAGCACGAAGAGCGGCAGCAGGATGAGCAGGACCAAAGCGATCGCGAGGTAGCGCAGCGCTGCCGTCCCAGGATTGCTGACGAGGGCGTAGAGCGCGAGCGCGACGACGAGGCCAGTCAGGGCAGGCCAGCGCGTCTCCGCACGGCGCTCCTGGTCGGGGGATGCCTGAGCTTGGCTGGTGTCGTGATCGGATCCTGGGGCGTGAGGGTCGTCCATGCCGCGAGTGTATGCGCCACGGCTCGTTCATGCACCTCGGCACGCTGCATCCGTTCGCGCGTCGATATGATGGTCGAGAAGTCGCGAGCACTCAAGTGCTTGCGATGGGCCTTTAGCTCAGTTGGTAGAGCGCCACGTTTACACCGTGGATGTCATCGGTTCGAGCCCGGTAGGGCCCACCAGAGCGTCGTTGTTCAAACCGACGACGTTTCCGGTTTGAAGTCCAGATTCCGCCGTCTGGTGCTGTCGTGTGGAGGTCGTTACCGATGGTGGTCATGGCGACGTTGACGATGAAGATGTCGGCGATGGAGAGTGCGTATCCAGAGAGGAGCACGGCGAGACCGGCACCGCGAAGGCGCGGTGTGTGGGTGCGGACATGCTGGTCGTCACGGTTCGCCCACCTCAGCCGATCAGCGAGACGAGGTCGAGGAGCCGGTTGGAGTAGCCCCATTCGTTGTCGTACCAGCCGACGACCTTGACCTGGCGTCCGTTCACGCGTGTGAGGCCGGCGTCGAACACGCACGATGCCGGGTCTCCGACGATGTCCGAACTCACCAGCGGTGCGTCCGTGTAGTGCAGGACTCCGGCCATCGTTGTTCGTGCGGCTTGCGCGAAGTGCTGGTTGATCTCCTCCACGCTCGTGCCACGCTCGACGGTCACGGTGAGGTCGGTGATGGACCCGACGGGTACCGGGACTCGTAACGCGTATGCGTCGAGGCGTCCGGCAAGTTCCGGCAGGACCAGCCCGATCGCTTTGGCAGCGCCGCTGGAGGTGGGGACGATGTTGAGCGCGGCGGCACGGGCCCGGCGTAGGTCTTTGTGTGGTCCGTCGTGAAGGTTCTGATCCTGGGTGTAGGCGTGGACGGTGGTCATCATGCCCCCGGTGATTCCCACGGTGTCGTGGAGGACCTTGACCAGCACGGCCAGGCAGTTGGTCGTGCAGGAAGCATTCGAGATCACCGTGTGCTTGTCGGCGTCGTAGGTGTCCTCGTTTACCCCGAGAACCACCGTGGCGTCCTCGCCCGTTGCCGGGGCGGCGATGATGACCTTCCGTGCGCCGGCATCGATATGGCCGCGGGCGCGGGCAGCGTCGGTGAACACGCCGGTCGCCTCGATCACGATATCGACACCAAGAGCACCCCAGGACAGCGATGCGGGATCCCGCTTGCTCAGGAACCGCACCGGTTGCCCGTCGATCACCAGGTCATCGCCGGAGACGGTCACGTCACCGGGGAACCGGCCCAGCACGGAGTCGTGCCGGAGAAGGTGCGCCATCGTCTCCGGTGCCCCCAGGTCGTTCACCGCGACGATCTGCACATCCGTCCCTGCACGGGCCGCGAGGGCGCGAACAACGTTTCTCCCGATCCGGCCCAACCCGTTGATCCCCACGCGCACTGTCATCTGTCTGCTCTCCGATCCGAGGCTCCGCCACCGGGCGGTGGTCACCATCACGATAACATAAGAAATTTATCTAAACTGTTGATACGATCGACGGGTGAGTGAGCTGGACGTGGATGCGCTGGTCGGGACGATCGTGGACTTCAACCGCTTCTTCATCCGACTGCCGATGAGGGAGAAGTTGCCGTTCACGACCCTGTCGGTCATCGACACGCTCGCCAGCACCGGACGGCCCATGCGCCTGTCGGAGTTGACCAAGACCGAACAGGTCACCCAGCCCCGCTTGACACAGCTCATCGCTCAGCTCGAACGCGACGGCCTCGTTGCCCGGGAACCCGACCCCCGGGATCGTCGCGCGACGCTGATCCAGCTCACCGAAGAAGGCCACCGGATCACCCGCTCCCGTCACCAAGACCGCGTCGACCGCCTGCGTCCCCTGGTCGCCCAGCTCACCGACGAGCAGCGCAAAGCCCTCGCCGGCGTCCTCCCGGCGCTTCGACACCTCACCGAACTCGCGGATGAGCCCCGCCCGGGAACGGTTGATAAATAGTTGTTGCTGGCCAGAAGGTTGTTGACGCGCGCTTCTTCGTAGGGCTGAAACCCGGGGTCACTGGAGGATGCGGTCGACCAACTCGTCTATGGCGGCGTCGACGGACAGTCCGGTGTCGAGTGGCGCGGTAAGGTGATCGAGCATGAGTCCGTCAACGGCGTAGTGAAACAGGGCGATCTCGGTTCGCCCTCCGGGCAGACCGGAGTCGCCGTTGAACGCGACATCTTCCTGGAATGCTCGTTGTCGCCACGCTCCGAGCGTTGCGGCGATAGCGGGGCGTCGAGCAGCTTCCAACCGAAGCTCGAAGAGGGCGAGTGGCACGTGCGGGTCAGCGCTGAGTCGTCGCACGACGTCGCGCAGGTAGTCGGCAAATAGTGCCCGGTCAGGAGACCGGGCGTTACGCGAAGGAACGGCCTCGGGATCGGGCGTGAGTCGCTCTCCGATGCGGTCGACTAGTGCGGAGATGAGATCGTCGCGGGTCGGGAAGTAGTTCGAGGCGGTGCCGCGTGGCGTGCCGGCCGCGGCGTCGACAGCGCGGTGGGTGAGACCGCGGGCTCCCTCCTCGGCGAGCACGCGGATCCCAGCGTCGGCAAGAGCGGAGCGTCGTTCGTCGTTGCGAGCCATATCGCCAATGCTAGCCAAACCACGACTCCTGTTGTACTCTAACCACGACAAATGTCGTGATTGGAGACGCTATGCGAGACCTCGTCTATTACGTCGCCGTCAGCATCGACGGATATATCGCTGACCCGGCAGGCGGGTTCGATGCATTCCTCGTCGAAGGCGACCATGCGTCGGTGGTGTTCGACGAATACGCGGATGCGCTACCCGCGCATGCACACGCAGCGTTGGGAATCGAGCCGCCAAGAACGCGATTCGACACGGTGATCATGGGGTGGAACACGCTCACCCCCGCACTCGATATCGGTATCGCCAGTCCCTATCCGCACCTACGTCAGATCGTCGCGAGCCGCCACCCACGCGACGTCGACCCGGCAATCACCCTCACCGACGATCCACTCGCCATGGCGCGCAGCCTGAAGCAGGAAGACGGCCTGGACGTCTGGCTCTGCGGTGGCGGCGAGCTCGCAGGCACGCTCCTGCCGGAGATCGACCACCTCGTCCTGAAACGCAACCCCATCGTCTTCGGCTCCGGCATCTCCATATTCGGCAACGTCCCCTACGAACCGCGCGCGTTCGCTCTGACCGGAACCCGCTCGTTCGAATCGGGTGTCGTGATCGAGGAGTACGTCTCCCGTGGCGGCGCGTGACCACATCATCAACTATCAACCGCGCGATCCGGAGACGTTGGCGCGGGGTCAAAGCGGCATTAGCGATGGGACATCGAGGACCTCCTCGTCGGAACGGGTCAGGTCCGCTTGCGGCTCGCGATCTCGTCAGAGAGCTGCTGCACACGGGCGGGGTCCGCGTCCCGGGCAAGGGCGACGTAGTGGTCCATGACGGCCGGCCGGTAGCGCACGGGCAACGTCTGTCCTGGGGCGAGCCGGGTGAGCTCGGTGATCGTGAGGCCTTCGTCTGCGATACCGCGGAACGATATGCCGTCGGCGGTCTCCACGTCGAACATCAGGACCACGCGTGGATTGCTGTTGACCTCCCGCCAGTCGACGAGAACCCCGAGCGCAAGCGCCCCCGTACGCAGTTCCGCATTGCGCTTCCGTGCATCACTGCTCAGGAACGGATTCGGGGCGACGCCCGGGAAGTCGGGCCCGACGCCGAGCGATTCCCGACTCAGGTCGGGCCTGAGCTGCTCCATCAGATCGTTGAACTTCTTCTTCGAACCGAACATCCTGACCTCTCCCTCACACCGATGCCGGAATCTCGGCCTGGCGCTTCGCCTCACCGCGATTGTACGTCGTGGCCATTCCCTTCCGGCCAGGGCGTCCCGTCGGTATCGGGAGCATCCCCTCGATCAACGACGACTGGGCATCCGAGAGCAACTAAAAACGCGACACGGGACCAAGTTCAAGCCAGAACACTCAACCTTTGTCAGACACACTAGCTGTAGTTCGACAACTCGGTCGAGCCATCAGCGTGCCTCGTGCGCCGTGATGGCTCGGTGTTGAGTCCGGTTGCTGTGGAGGTCATGTTCCGTTGAGGAGTCGGCGTGGGCCGGCGCCGGTTTCTCCGAGCTGGTCGTTCTGGTTGGCGAGCAGGCAGCGGTCGATGGACAGACATCCGCAGCCGACGCAATCGGTGAACTTGTCCCTGAGCTGTTCGAGGTGTTTGATTCGTCGATCGAGTTCGGTCTTCCATTCTGCGGTCAATCGCTCCCAGTCCTGCCGGGTAGGCGCTCGGTCGCTCGGGAGGATCTCCAGTTGCTCGCGAAGTGTTGCGAGGGAGATGCCGACTTGCTGCGCGATCTGGATCAGGGCGACCCGGCGCAGAACATCTCGTCGGTAGCGGCGCTGGTTACCGGAGGTGCGGGTGCTGGTGATGAGGCCCTGACGTTCGTAGAAGTGCAGCGCGGACACGGCGGCGCCGGAGCGTGCCGCCACCTCGCCGACGGTGAGTTCGGTCTGTTGCCAGTTCGGTCGTTTCATTCGCCGGTCCGCGCTTCCTTGTCATCGATGGCCGGGGTCGGACGGGAACGGTTGAGGAGCACGGAGACCAGGGTTCCCGTCAGCAGGAGGAGGCCGATGTTGATGCCGGCGACGAGGTGGAGCCCTTCGGTGAAGGCCTGCCGCGCTGCGGTCAGGAGTTCGACGGCGGCGAGTTCAGGAAGGGTCTCTGCCGCGGCCACGGCGCCGGCGAGGGTGTCGGTGACCGCTGCTGCATCCTCGGCTGGCAGGGCAGTGGCGGCAGATGGCGGGAGCCGGGTATGGAACATGGCCGTGCCGATGCTTCCGAGGACGGCGATGCCGAGGGCTCCGCCGAGTTCCGGCGCTGTCTCGGACAGGGCCGATGCCTCGCCTGAGCGTTCCGGTGGTGCCGAGCCGACGACGAGGTCGGTGGCGAGGGTCATCATTGCGCCCAGGCCGAGGGAGATCACCACGGCGCTGACGACGAGCACGGGCAGACCACCGCTTGGTGTGACCTGGGTGAGTCCGGCGAACCCAGCGGCGGCGAGGACAAGACCCGAGCTGACGACCCGGCCGGGGCGCGCCCAGCGGATCAGCATCGGGGCGAGGGTGGACCCGACGATCACGCCGGCGGCTGCGGGCACGGTCCATAGGCCGGCTTGTAAAGGTGAGAGCCCGAAGACGAGCTGGAGATACTGCGCGAGGTAGAAGTTGATCCCGAACAACGCGAACACCCCGAACAACAAGGCACCGAGTGACACGCTGAAGGCGGACGAACGGAACAGCGTCAAGTCCACCAGGGGCGCATCGAGCCGCCGCTGGCGGCGGATGAACACCCCGCCCATGAGCAGGCCCACCACGGTCATGCCGGCGCTGAGCCACCACTGCCCGCCTTCGGCGAGGGTCTTGAGCCCAGCGATGACGGCGAGCACCGCGAACAACGACAGCGCAGCACTCGGCACATCCATCCGCGCCGCCTCCGGCCGCCGCGACTCCGGCAGGAGGATCCGGCCGACGATCAAGAACACCACGGTGATCGGTGCGGCGATGAGAAAGACCATGCCCCACCAGTAGTGTTCCAGCACCCACCCCCCGATCAGCGGTCCGATCGCGGTCCCGCCGGCGACGCTGGCGATCACCACCCCGACCGCGACGGTGCGCTGCCGGGAGTCGGCGAACATGGTCGCCACCAGCGCCAACGACGTGGGCATCAGCGTCGCGCCCGCGACCCCGAGCAAGGCGCGGGTGACAATCAGCATCTCAGCGCTATGTGCGTAAGCGGCCGCCACCGAGAGCACCCCGAACGCCGTGGCGCCGATCAGCAGCAACCGCCGTCGCCCGATCCGGTCCCCGAGCGTGCCCATCGTGACGAGGGACCCGGCGAGCAGGAAGCCGTAGATGTCGATCATCCACAGGGACTGCGCGCTGCTCGGAGACAGGTCTTCGGCGATAGCAGGCAACGCCAGATTGGGGATGGTCAGCTCCAGCGACGCCAGTAGCGTCGGCAAGGTCAGCACAGCCAACCCCACCCACTGCCGCCTGCCGGCCAGCACCGATGTCGTCACGCTCATACCGTCAAAACTAGAACCTCAATAATAGTTCAGGTCAAGGCCCGCTCCAGATGAATTCATCCAGGATCGAGCGGCGGACTGGTTCTGAGCGCTGCAATCGGTTGGTGGGACTCGGGTCTCGGCTCGGGGCTGGACTCGAACAATGTCGCGCTGGGCGGAACGCCTGATCTCGATGCGGGTGATGTCGGCCGGTGACTGTTCACGTATCTCCTGTGTATCGTCGCGTGATCGCTGTCCACGCCCTTGTGTGCTCTACAACGCCAGGGGCGAGCTCTTTGGTCTGGTGATCGTTCGGTCGTCAGGGGTTGTCTTCTCTTGGCTGCATGTCGTGCGAACCCTTTAGGTCGACGGCAGCGACGAGTGAGGCCGGGATGGGCCGGAATTGTTGTGGATGGCGTGCGATATGTGTCGCGTATATGGCGACGATCATCGCGAGGAGGGCACCCGCGAGATACAGGGTGGTGAGTGAGCTGTGGTCGAGGAGGGCTCCGCCGAGCAGAGCGCCGAGGGAGATGGTTGCTTGAAACGAAGCCGTGAAGTAGATGGCTGCGGGCTCTGAGTGGTCAGGTAGTGCTTTGCTGAACCATGAGCTTGTCGCGGCAGGTATCGCCCCGTAGGCGGCGCCCCAGATGCTTATCGTGATCACGACGATGGCGTGGTTGGGTGCCAGGATCGTCGCGGTGGTCAGGCTGGCTGCGATAGCGGCTGCGGCGACGGCGAGTGCGGCTTCGGGGCGGGTGGGGGCGAATCGGCCTGCGATCGTGTTGCCTGCGATGCCTGCTGCCCCGTAGACGAGGAGAAGGGCCCCAACGACGGTGGGGTTCAGAAGCGCTTCGTCTTCGAGGAACGGACGCACGTAGGAGTATGTGCCGAAGTGCGCGAGCACGATCAGGGAGGTGCTCAGGAGTCCGGTTTGCACGCCGCGGCGCCTCACGAGTCCCGCGAGGTGACGGAGTCCGAGGGCACCGTGAGGTGCGAGTGGCGGCAGGACGATCGTTGCGGCGATGAGGGTCGCAGCCGTGAGGGCGGCTGCTGCGAGGAACGGCACGCGCCATCCTGCCGCGTCGCCAAGTAGTGTGCCGAGAGGGACACCGAGAACCGATCCGAGTGGTACCGCCGAGAATATGATGGTCGTCGCTCGACGCGCGTGTGCCGTTCCGACAAGTCGCGCACCGATACCGGCGGTGATCGACCAATAGGCGCCGATGACGAATCCGACCAGAACTCGTGCCGCCATCGCTATCGCGAAGTTGGGCGCTACTGCGGCGATGACGTTGGCCACGGTCAGGATCGCGATCAGTGCGATGAGCATGACGCGTCTGTCAACACGGCTGCTCGCTGCCGTCGCCAAGGGTGCCGCGATGGCCGCGAGGCTCCGGGTTCTTTGTGCGGGTGGAGGTGGCGCCCAGCAGCCAGGCGGTGGAGCCGGCTGCGACCGCGAGCACGAGCAGCAGTGCCTGCGCGGGCTGCCAGCCGAGGGCGGATTGCGCGAGGGTCAGTGCCATGGGTAGTGCGAAGCCCAGGTAGCTGAATGACTGATAGATGGCGGTGGCGGTCCCGAGCCGAGCCGGGTCGGCTACGCGTTGCACTTCGGTCAGACCGGTGAACTGGGCGAGCCCGTACGCGGCGCCCAGGACGAGCGAGGCGAACAGGACCGCCAGGAGAGACGCGGCGGCTGCGGCCCACGCGGCTATGGCAAGGCTGACGACGACGCCGGTCATCGATGACAGGAGCAGGCGTCTGCTCCCCAAGACGGCGAGGCGTGCCGCGAGGGGCTGGATGAGCACTCCCGCGAATGCGGGGAGGGCTGTGGTGACCGCAGCGAACATCAGCCCGGCTCCACCGGCGGAGTCGGCGACCTGAGCGGGGAGGTAGGCCAGGGCGATCGTCGCCGTGCCGAACACCCACGGCGCGAATGGCAGCATCACCACCATCAGGTAGCGGCTCAAGGGCCTCGACGTCGCCTGCGGAGCCGGGAGCCTCTGATCGACTCGTGCGCGCTCGTCGGGGGCCGAGTGCACGGCGATCAGGGCGCATACCGTCACAATCAGCTGTGGCAGGTAGGCGGTGATCGCGGGCTGGGCCGCCCACTGCGCGATGAGCCCGGCTACCAACGGCCCGCCGCCGAAACCGACCGTCATGGCAACGGTCGATCGCCGCGGCCCTGTCTGGGCCAGACCGTGCGATGCGGACAGTTCACGAATCCACGCGGCGCCCGCACCGAACGCGAGGCCGCTGCTGACACCTGCGAGAAGCCGTCCGGGATAGAGGAACCACGTCTGGACCGACCCGAGCATCAACGCCGCCGTCGCCACGATCGAGACCGACAAGGCGGCCTGCACGACACCGCGCCGTCCCGCCCGATCCGACCAGCGTCCGCCGACGAGCAACGCAGGGATCAGGCCGACGGCGTAGAGGGCGAACATCAGACCCGTCGCCGACGATGCGACGCCGTCTCGCTGGTACAGCACGATCAAGGGGGCGAACTGGTTGGCGCCCCAGCCGATGGCGGTCAGCGCCACCGCTGGACGCCACCAGGTCCGGGCGGTGGATCTCACGGATCTTGCCGGGCGCACTGCCGCGTTCGTCATGTGTTCCAGTGTTCGGGCCTGTGAGTGCAAGCAACAGTGACCGATAAGACAGGTAATGTATGATTTCGGTCATGGCGCATAGTGTCGCTCTCGCACTCAGTGATGGAGTACCGATCTTCGAGCTCGCGGCGCCCTGCGCCGTTTTCGGCACCGACCGATCCTGCCTCACCACCGACGACTGGTACGAGTTGAAGGTCTGTGCACCGGCAGGCGCGCGCGTCGACGCCTGGTTCACCGCATCGACGCCCTACACCTACGAGGATCTGCTCCACGCCGACACCGTGATCGTCCCGGCCTGCCACGACGAGGCACTCAACCCGCCAGCCGATCTCGTGGACGCCGTGCGGGAGGCCTACCAGCACGGTGCGCGCATCGTGTCGATCTGCACAGGAGCCTTCGTCCTCGCCGCGGCCGGCCTGCTCAGCGGACGCCGGGCCGCGACCCACTGGCTCCACGCGACCACCCTCGCCGAGCGCTACCCCGACATCGACGTCGACGCGACAGCGCTCTACCTCGACCAAGGACGAGTCCTGACCTCGGCCGGCAAATCCGCGGGCACCGACCTCTGCCTCCACATCGTCCGACAGGACTACGGCGCCCAGATCGCCAACCAAGTGGCCCGACGCCTTGTCGCCCCGCCGCACCGCGAAGGCGGCCAAGGACAATACACGGACCCGTCAGAACCACGCCTGTCCCACGACACCCTCGGGAACGCGATGGACTGGGCCCTCCACCGTCTCGATCAACCAACCACGATCGAGCAACTCGCCGGACGGGCACAACTGAGCGTGCGCACCCTCAACCGGCACTTCCATGCCCGGGTCGGCACGAACCCTCTCGACTGGCTCAATAGCCAACGCGTCCGACGAGCACAGCTACTCCTTGAGACCACCGACCTCGCAATCGAACACGTCGCTGCCCGCTGCGGATTCGGCACGAGCGTCGCGCTCCGGCGACACTTCCGCCAACTCCTCGACACCACGCCCGACAACTATCGCCGAACCTTCAACACCGCCGCCAAAGGCACTCGCATGATGTGACACCAGCGCATTCGCGGAAGACTCGGAGCGGCATGCATGGCCGCGGCCGGCCCAACCGACCCGGCAAGTGCCAGCGTCGATATTGACGAGAGCACCTGTTCGCGGCTTTGTCGGCGGCGGGCGCAGTCCATGGACAGGGGCGGATTTGATGACAGCGGTGCCGGGACCTGTCCGTGATCGTCAACCATCGGTGCCGTGGCCGAGCGTTGCGTCGAGGAGGTGATCGACGTACGCGGCGTCGAGGTGCTCGCCGGTGATCAGCAGCCGGTAGTAGAGCGCTCCGTAGACGAGGTCGATCAGGATCCCGGGTTCGACGTTTTGCCGGTGCGGCTGCTCTCGGGCTACTTGCTCGAGGAGCCTCGTGGCGGCAGCTCGTCGATCGGCGACAAATCGGTCTCGCAGCGCAGTCGCGAGCTCGAGGTCGTGCTGGCTTGCTGCGACGAGCGCGATGAAGGGCCTGCGTGCGGCGGGCTCGTTCATGAGTTCCGCTACACGGTGCACTTGGGTGCGGAATCGCTGGATGGCCGTGCCGGTGGCGGGGGCCGCGAGTTTGTCACTGGTCGCTTCGGTGAAGGCGTCCATCAGGACCGCTGCCTTGTTGGGCCACCATCGGTAGATCGTGTTCTTGCTGACTCCGGCGTGGGCGGCGATCTCGTCGACAGTGAGCCCGGGTAGCCCCTCGTCCGTCAAGAGCTCACGAGCTGCTTGGAGCACGGCGCGGCGCGCCCGTTCGCTGCGCGGCCGTCCGGTCCGCGGGTTTTCATCCGTGTGCATGACGACTACTCTATCAATTACGATACTGATCGATCAGTATCGAAACGTTGGAGGAGGTTTTCATGACCGAGGCAGTCAGTGACCAGGTGTGGTTCATCACGGGAGCGGGTTCCGGATTCGGACTGGCACTGAGCAGGGCGGTGCTCGCACGTGGCGGCCGGGTCGCGGCGGCCGTCCGGTCGGTCGAGGACCCGGTGGTTGTCGCGCTGCGAGAGGCCGGGCAGGAGCGTGTGTGCTTTCCGCAGCTCGACGTCACTCGCCCGGAAGAGGTGCGGCGCGGGGTCGACCAGGCGGTGGCACAGTTCGGTGGCCTGGATGTTGTCGTCAACAGCGCCGGGCGAGGCTCGTTCGGCTCGTTGGAGGAGACACCGGACACCGAGGTGCGGGATCTGTTCGAGGTCAACGTCTTCGGTTCCTTGAACGTGATCCGGGCAGTGCTTCCGATCCTGAGGAAGCAACATCGTGGGCACCTGGTGCAGTTCTCCTCCTTGGCCGGTATCGCGCCGGCTGCCCCAGGGCTGGCGTCGTACGCGGCGACAAAGTTCGCTGTGGAGGGCTTCGCCGAGGTGCTTTCTCAAGAGGTGGCGCACCTCGGGATCGGGGTGACCATCGTTGAACCAGGCGACTTCGGCACAGGATTCGGCGGCGCTCTTCACGTGACACCTCCCGCACTGCCGGACTATGCGGACAGCGTCGGGCGGGCGGCGCAGGCGTTTGCGTCCATGGACCCGGCACTGCTGGGCCACCCCGACAAGGCGGCAGCCGCGATCATCGACGCCGTCACGAGCGGCAGCCCTCCGCTGCGTCTGGCCCTCGGCGATGACGCCGTCGACGCCATCAAGACCAAGCTGAGCAACCACCTCTCCGAGGCGCGAACCTGGGAAGGGGTCGGCCGCGGAATGCACTGAGCCAGCCACCGTGCATGGCTGAGTTCGAGGCCGGGCTCAACGAGGCAGTGATCACCCTGATCCGATCTGCACGAAAAGGCGAGAACCCGCCGGCCCGGCACGCGATTCCTCAAACCTCTTCCATAGCTAGCGGCCGGGAGTCTGGGACTGGCCGAAGCCTCAGCTGACGTCCACCAACGCTGTGCCGTGCTCTGGAGGTAGGTCCGTTTAGTCGGGATCACTGATCGCGATCGCGGTTCCGCTGACGGTGATTGCCCGGTGGTTGGCTGTGATGTCGACGAGGATCTTGCTAGGGCGGCCCATGTCGTCTCCTTGGTGTATCGCGACGGTGACCGGTGGCCGGACCAGATCGAGTTCACGCAGGTACGCGCCGAAGGCGGCTGCGGCAGCACCGGTGGCTGGATCTTCGTACACGCCCCCGACCGGAAACGGGTTTCGTGCGTGGTAAAGGAGGTCGTGTTCGCGCCAAACGAGGTCGATCGTCGTGAGATCGCGCTCCAGCATGAACGCTTTCAGGCGCTCGAAGTCGTAGTCCAGCTCCGCCAGACGACCTCTCGTGCGTGCGGCGATGATCAGGTGGCGAGCGCCGGCTGATGCGAACCTCGGTGGCAGCTTTTGATCAAGTTCCGTGTGCCGCCAACCGAGCGCAGCGAGCGCCTCGTCGAGATCCCCGGCGCTTACGGGCTCCACTCGGGGGGTGACGCTACGTAACGAGGCGGTGATCCGCCCGGTGGAGTCTGTGTGTGTGGATACGGGCACCGTGCCGGCGGCGGTGTGGAATGTGAGCTCGCCGGTGCCGTCGAGCTCGGCGAGTGCGACAGCGCTGGCGATCGTCGCGTGGCCACAGAACGGGACCTCGGCCTCGGGGCTGAAGTAGCGCACGTCGTAGTCACTCGGGGTGCCGCTTCGCACTGTCAGGAATGCCGTTTCGGAATACCCGACGGCCTGGGCGATCTGGAGCATCTGATCCCCGTCGGCGCCCGATGCGTCAAGAACGACACCGGCCGGGTTGCCTCCGTCAGGCCGGTCGGTGAAGGCTGCGTACCGAAGGACTCGCGAGTCGTATCGAGTCGTGGTTGATTTGTGCTGTTTCACGGCTGCCTCCATCGTAGTTAGACTCAGAGTATGATCTTAGACTCAGAGTCTAATAATGATGTACTGCTTGGCCGGCGTGAGCGCCGTCAGGTCGAGATGCGCGAGCGGATCGTCGATGCGGCAGCCGCATGCTTTGCCGAACAAGGCTTCGATGCCGCCACGATGGACGACATTGCGGCGCGTGCGGATGTCGCGCGAGCCACGATCTTCAACCACTTCGGCGAGAAGCAGCAGCTCTTGGTCGCCTACTTCGACCGTCGCCGGGCGTGGCTTTTCGCTCTGCTCGACGAGGTCGCGGACACCCAGGGACGCGCCGTCGCCAGACTAATTCGCGTCACCGACGCCTTGTCCCGCATCTATGAGGGCGACGCGCACGAGGCACGCGCAATGCTCGATGCGTGGCGACGGATGTCCGACGCGTACGGGAAAGGCGCCGCGGTGGCCGATGTGTTCTGCACTGTGATCGAGTCGGGCCAGGCCGCCGGCGAGTTCGAGGCACACCTCGATGCACGCGCTGCCGCGCTAGCGCTGTTTGACGCCTGCATCGGCGCGATCACTCGGTGGCTGGAATTGTCTGAGCCTAGGCCTGAACTCGGCACCGCCCTGCACACTGCGCTCAACGTCGTCGTCAACGGGATCAGAGCCAGCCATCCAACCGGCCGCGCTGGAACTGGAACAGCCTCATAGCGGCCGTTCGCGTTCTTCGGAACGCGACGCGGGGTGGCTTTGCCTGCATGGGTATCAGCGCCCGGCCGTTGTCGTCACGCTCGGGTACCTCCACCGTCACCGAGCATTGCCGGGCAAGGGGAACCGTGAGATCGGCAGTATCCACGTCAGCCTCGTTGCTGGGCACTCGGCCCCTGGTGGTGGCCATCACGACGCAAGCAAGCGCAAGGAGCAGGAATGCGGCCCCCGTGGTTATGGCCGATTGTCCGGCGTTGAATGCGGACTGAGCCGCCTCAAGTAGCGTGCCGCTCATCTCTGTGGGCAGTGTGTCTGCGGTCGCGACGGCATTGTGGAGGGACTGCCCCGCCTGCTCGGCATCGGCGGCGTCGAGACCTAACGGCAACGAAAGTGTGCTGCGGTAGACGACTGACGCGGCGGATCCGAGTATGGCGATGCTCAGTGCAGCGCCGAGTTCGGAGCCTGTCTCCGACAATGCCGAGGTTGAGCCTGCGTGGTCGGAAGGCGCTGCGGCGACTGTGAGGTCGGTAGCGAGGGAGAGGAATGCGGTGACGCCGATGCTCAGCACGACCCCGCCGGATAGTACGAGTACGAGTGACTGCGTGGGGGTGGCTAGTGCGATGCCGAACAGACCGATACTGGCGGCGACCAGCCCGAGGACGATGACGCGCGGTTTCGACAGCTGAGCGATGAGGATGCTCGCCAGAATCGCGCCGCCGATGCCGAAAACGGCCATCGGGATCATCGCTAGCGACGCCAGCAGCGGCGAGAGTCCGAGCACGAGTTGCAGGTACTGGGCCAGAGACATACTCGGGCCGGTGAGAGCGAACATCCCGACCGCGACGACCAGCAGTCCGAGCCGAACACCGGGCACGCGGATCAGCTCGCGGTCGATTAACGGGTGCCGTGCACGGCGCTGGTGCCACAAGAACCCGGCACCGGCGGCGAGCGTGACGGCTAGCAGTAGCCACTCGATCATGCCCCAGACACCGGAGGTGGACTGCTTCAGCAACGCCATGGCCGAGAGGACGAGGGTGAGACCGATCAGAGCGCCGACAAGGGGCAACGGTGCTGTTGTGTCGGCGCGAGACTCCGATACCCACAGTCGTAACCCGACCAGCAGGAGAACCACGGCGGGGGCGTTGATGATGAATGCTGAACCCCAGGGGAAGAACGCCAGAAGTCCACCCGCAACCACCGGCCCCAGCGCGCCGCCCGCAGCGAACGCCGCCGTCCACAGGCCGATTGCTCGGGCGCGCTGCCGCTCATCGGTGAACGTCGTCCTGATCAGCGCGAGGGTTGACGGCATGAGGGTGGCGCCGCCGACGCCCATCGTGGCTCGGGCGAAGATCAGCCACTCGGCCGACGTCGAGAACGCCGCAGCCACCGAGGCAAGCCCGAACAACACTGCTCCGACCACGAGGAGGCGGCGGCGACCGATGCGATCGCCGATCCTGCCCGCTGGAATCAGCAGCGCCGCAAGGACGAACCCGTAGACGTCCATGATCCACAGCAGCTGCGAACCGGTCGGACGCAGGTCTTCGCTGAGTGCAGGCACCGCGAGGTACAGCACCGTGAGATCCATCGACACGATGACTACAGGCAGCAGCAGTGTTGTCAAAGCCAGACGCTGGCGCGTGTTCATGCCAACCTCCTGCGCAGGGGGTGGGCAGTGCGGGAGGCGTCAGCTATCCGCGCGGGGTCGTCGCGGCTGCTATCGGGTGGGTACTTTTGTCTCATGTAGTCGACGCTAAGACTTGAACATTAGTTGAAGTCAAGTCATGCTGGATGCGTGGCCCTCACTATCACCCGTGCCTCCGAGTTGCTCACCGTCGGTGAGGTCGCCGAACTCAGCGGAACCGCAACCTCGGCGATCCGGTTCTATGAGCGGCGAGGGCTCATCGAGTCACAACGCACCTCCGGTAACCAGCGCCGGTACCAGGCATGGGTGCCCTGCGTGGTTCGTGTGGCCAGAGTGGCCCAACGCGTCGGGTTGTCAGTCCAAGAGATCGCCGAGGTGCTTGAGGGCGTCCCTGATGAGCCGACACCGGAGGACTGGCAGCGGCTGACCGACTATCTCATCGCGGACGCCGAACGTCGGATTGTAGAACTTCACGAGGTGCTCGCGGACCTGAGATCTGAGACCAAGCGCTGCGATCTCTCAGGCACTCGGCCCGCGTAGGTGCGCCTCCGTAGACTCGACCGAGCAGCCAAGCCGTCCGACGAGCCCGCTCCGGCTTCTCCGCGCCCGCTCCGGCTTCTCCGCGCCCGTATCTGTTCGAGTGACTCTTCGCTGAGGGTCAAGTCCTTGGCGAGTGGGATCCTGAACAGTTCTTACGGTCTCCCAGACCCCACGGGGTTCCAGTTCGTGAAAGGTTGCATCATCGGGGGCTTACGTGGCTGGGTTGCCGTATGCATCGTCGTCTCCTTTCAGAAGTGTGTCGACGGCGGATGAGCCCGGCGTACTGGCACCGCGCTTGATCCAGCACATAGTCGGTATCGTGATAGACCGTTATCATTGTGATGTGCCCTTCGGGCTTACTGCCGCACGGCGTGTTCGCGGCCAGCGCGATCACGTTACCGGCCTTGACCGGCTCCTGGCCGAGCTCGCTGAACAGGACTGGCGAGTCGTCTCGAGCTGCGATGACCTTCATGCGCTCATACGCGAGCGGCCCGACTGGACGATGAACGGGTCTGTGTGCGGGCGAGGATGGGTGATAGCGGGCGGAGGTGACCGGATTCGATCCCGAGCTGCGTGGCGACCTGCGCCAGAGTCATACCGGCGGCGTAGAGCCGGGCGGCGTCCTGGCGGATCACGTCGGACAACTCCGGTCGGCGTGCGGCCAACCCCGCCTGCCGAGCGATCTCGCGTACTGTGCCCCGGTGCACGTTGAACCGTGTTGCCAGTTGCCTCACCGGTACCCCAGCGGCGTACTCGGCGACCAATTCGCCCCGATTGGAGACGCTCAAACGGGTTTGAGACTGACGCGAATCTCCGCGGACTGGACCGCGCTGATCGGTGATCCGAGCGCCGCGCGTACGCGCCCGATGCACCGACGATCCCCGTAGAACACGGGAGATCAGCGATCCGAGCGGCTTCCGGGGGTTTGAGAAGCTCCCACGGAGGTCCACAAATGTTGGATGTTCAACCTTCGATATCAGCGAGTTTGGCACCCTTTCCCTGCTGCACCGCTGCGTCGTAAGCCGGCGCATCGGCGTGCAAAGCCCGATCGAACAGCGCGTCGAAGGGCTCACCATGGTCGGCAGCGAGGTGTCTGCCTCCTCGATCTCGTAGATGTTGCTGCGGTCGAAGAATGCTTGGTTGCAGATGCGGCATAGCGAGTCGGCGAACCCCGGCCAGGGCGTCGGTGTCAGGACAACAGCACGCGCCGTGCCAGTTAAACAGCAGGTCAGCCCCAGCCGAAGCTGTCAGAACATCTTCATTGCTAATCAGACAGTCCCGGTGGGTACGGCATTCCGCGAACAGCTTGGCCGCGTCCCCGGCTCCAGCGTTCTCATTGCGACTGGGAGGCGGCCTATCTTTTGCCGTGGATGCTGCTGGCGTTCTGCTCGCTCGTTGGGTATCGAGGCGAGCGGTTCTTGGACAGCGCGAGGATGAGCGCGCAAGGGGCGCCCGACGATCGCGCGATATCGAAGACGTTGCCGAGTTGCTGGAGCATCGAGAAGGCTTCGGACGCCGCCCGGCCCATCGGCGCGCCCTGGATCTCATCATCGGGCGTTGCGCGGTGGACTTTAGCCGTCTTTGTACTGGATGTTCTGGATCTTGTACTGGAAACGACACCATTGATGACTACGGCGAAGAACTACCGTCGCCTCCGCGCCGCAGCGCCGCAGCCCTCTGCGCCGTCGGCGTTCCCATTTATGATGCGCGTGTGGACTTATCAGACTGGCTCTTTTTCCCGCTTGTTGCGTTGACGCTGACCACGTTGCTGCTGCTATTGCTCCTCGGGGCATCGGTTGTCTATCCACGTAGTTGGGATGTAACGGCTCGCGCTGCTGCGCTTCGCGAGATCGAACGTCGCTTTGCCGGCCTTGGGCCACGTTCACAATCGGATCTCATCGCCGCGGATCGTATGAGTGGCCCTGACATCAGTGCCTCCGGCGACGACGGGCTGGCAAGCTCTGTCCTCGATGTCGTCTTGGTGTTGACTAACGCCTCAGATCGGGCCGAGCTTGATACTGAGCTGACTGCTCTTCGAGACAAGCTCGAGATGACTGCGGTGAGACGGCAGGTCCGCCTTGTCGCCAACGTGTCGAGCATCCGACTTGCGAGCTATCTTTGGGTGGCCGGCAACTTCCTCTGTCAGGCGCGGTTCGCGTTTGTCGGTTTCATGTGGTTCTTCCCACGGGCTTTACCCTTCCTCGGGAAGCGATTGCAGAAGCACGGTGGAGTCCTCGCGTTGATCGGCGTCGTGGTCGGACTGTTGTGGGCGGCGATCACTCGTGCCACGACACCGAAGGATTCTCCGTTCGACTGGCTAAGCCTGGTCGGCAATATCGCTCTTGTTTTTACCATCGCCGGCATCGTCGTAGCTGTCCTAGGGCTATACAAAGCGATCCTGGTAGCTCGATTCGGCGAGACTCGTCAGTGGACGTTACGTGGCATTTTTAGCGCTGTCGTTCTCATGCTCGTCCTGCTCATCGTGATGATTCTGAGCCTCTCCGGCGTCTTAGCTGAGTGGCAACGTCACCTTGCCCGTTGGACGCAGAGCATTGACATGACCGAGGGCGTGGGCAGGTGGATCGGCGCGGCACTAATGGCTGTCTTCATCGGCTATGTTCTCTTGAACATCTACCGATGGATCCGCAACCCGGCGATGAGTCTTAGCGACAGACTTTGGATGCTTGCTGGCGCACCCCTTCTGCTACTGATGCTCGCGCTCGTAATCTTCTTCGCGCTTGACATCTCTTTCGCGACGTTCGATTGGATGTTTCTCGCAGGCGTTTGGGCGATTTTCGTTCTCGCAGCTCTTGCTGGGATCGTAACCTGTATCGAGTGGGTACAGAAGTACGTGCTCCTCAAAAGACTCGGCCGGGCTGTCCCGAAGAAAGGCTTCCGGTGGTGGGCGCTCGTCACCTGGGCTCTCTCCGGTCTCATCCTTAATGGAGCCTGGCCGCACATGGTCTCCTCCAGCCTGGACGTTGATAACTCACCCCTGTTCGTCACCGTCTTCAGTGCCCTGAACCTACTACTGGGACTATGGACTCTCGCCACGTTCCCCGGACTCATCATCACGCTCCTTTACGCGCGGAGAGTCTGGAAGGCCTTCGAGATCCTCCGCTTCGACCAAGCACCCCCTCACCCCGACCTCGCGGAGACCGACAGCACGCAACCCGAATAGGCGTGCCCCGCGCAAGTCATGGCCGCAATGCACGCCACCGATCCGAAACAGGAGCCCTACTTACTCACTTACTCAACTGAGGACGAGGGCCTCGCGATCGAATCCGACCGCCCTCATCCAGCACCGCCTGACGTACCATGTCATCGCCAATGCCCAAATGATGAGCGATCTGCGCGAGCGTTATCCCGCTCTCGTACAGGGACGAGGCTCGCTGTCTTTCCTCGGCGTCCATACCCGTTGCTCGGTTGCCCGTTTGTCGGGTGCGGGCCGGGACACTGGACGGCCTGGCTCCATGCGTAGGGCTACGACGTCGAGGGTGTCGATCCTGTGCCAGCGTTCATCGATCACGCCCGTCGTTGTTACCCAGATGTGCCGTTCCATGTCGGGCAGAAACCGCGGAGCCGTCGCCTCAGGGGCGGGCGGCGCCCGGCCGGTGCGCCAGGACGAACGCGGTCGCTTCGGCGCGCGACCTGACGCCCAGTTTGCGGAAGATCTTTGCGACGTGGAATTTGACCGTGTTCTCACTGATGCTCAGGTTGGTCGCGATCTCGCGATTGCGCTGCCCCGCGATCAGCAGCCCCAGCACCTCGGCCTCGCGCGGGCCGAGATCCCATTCCGACGGTGCAACGGCGGAAGCAGTGGGCGGATCCAGGGGCATCGCCACCGACATCTCTGTTCCCCATCCCGGAGTGGCCTCGCGTGAGAGCCTGCCGTTGAGGGCGACCACGCGCTGACGCACGAGGCGAAGCTGCACGCTCTCGTCGGAGAGGTCACCGGGTCCGTCATCACGAACGTTGATCAGCAGGTTCGTCCCGTCGCAATCCCATTGCACGCGTACACGGCTGACATCGTGCCGGTCGACCAGGGCGAGGATCAAGCCGCGTACGACCGCACGCGCACCGTGCGCGATCTCGCTGGGCAGCGCGCGTCCGTCGATCGGCGGCTCGACGAACTGGACATCGATGTCGCGGTAGCGCACGAGCGGCCGCAGGTCGTCGCGGAGGCGCTCGAACGCAGTCGTGACGGGCTCCTCAGTGAAGGTGCGGACGCGATCGCTCGCGGTACGCAGATGGACCATCCCTTCGGCGGCGGTCTGAGTCGCCGTTCGCCGCGCCGCGCGGTCGTCCAGGGTCGAGGACCGCAGCACGGCAAGGACGGATTCGAGCGTCGTGGAGTACTCGTCGGCCAATTCGGTCAGCGCCTCCATGCGCACGCTCGTCGTCGCGCGCGCGCGTTGCAGATAGTCGGGGGGCGCGGTATCGGCCAGTTCCTGGACCCGCAGGGCCACGATGTTCCAAAGCTCCAGCACCGCCGCATCGCTGTGCTCACCGCCCGCTTCAGCGAGGACCAGCAGGGCGCCGTTGGTCGACAACGCCTGGAACGCGTCGACATCTCCGGATGCGGTCTGAATCGAGCCTCGCCGTGTGTGCCCCGGTCCGAGCATCCGTCGCAGTTCGTCCAGCGCGAGGAAGGAGACTCCATCGACGAACGAGTCCGCTCCCGCGCCCTCTCGCTGCGCTCCCGCGGCGTCAGCTACGAGGAAGACGAGGGCGGAATGCGAGATCAGCGGAGCGAGGAAGGTCGACAGTCGCTGCGGAATGAGGGTGGGCGGTGCGGTGAGTACTTCAGCCAGCCCGCGAAGGGTGTCTACGCCGCGGGCAGCGTCGGTGTAGGCGACATCATCCTGAACCGAGTTTGCCGTCGGTGGGCTCATGCATCCAGCCTATGGCTTCCTACCCGTTCGGGTAGGGGGAACGACTCCGAGGAGGGATCGCACTACACGAACGGAACGATCAAGCTCGAAGAGAGCGAGCACGAGTCGCTCCGAGAGGAAGGACAGAGGATGTCTGGAAATAGAGCGGTCGCCTACGAGGGGCCCGGTGTCGTGAAGGTGATCGACACGAACTACCCTGACTTCGAGCTGCATGACGGCCCCGGCGTAAACCCCGCCAACATCGGTCGGAAGATCCTGCACGGGGCGATCCTGCGCACCGTGGCCACGAACATCTGCGGATCCGACCAGCACATGGTACGGGGCCGCACTACCGCACCCGCCGGATTGGTGCTCGGTCACGAGATCACCGGCGAGGTCGTTGAGGTGGGTCCGGACGTCGAGTTCATCGAGGTCGGCGATATCGTCTCGGTGCCTTTCAACATCGCCTGCGGCCGGTGCCGCAACTGCAAGGAGGGCAAGACCGGCATCTGTCTGAACGTCAATCCCGATCGGCCCGGCAGCGCGTATGGCTACGTCGACATGGGTGGGTGGGTCGGCGGTCAGGCCGAGTACGTGCTCGTGCCATACGCTGACTGGAATCTGCTGAAGTTCCCGGACCGCGACCAGGCGTTGGAGAAGATCCTCGACCTCGCGATGCTGTCCGACATCTTCCCCACCGGCTTCCACGGAGCCGTCACCGCCGGCGTGGGCGTCGGCTCGACCGTGTACATCGCCGGCGCCGGACCTGTGGGTCTTGCCGCGGCCGCCGGTGCGCAGCTGCTCGGAGCAGCCGTCGTGATCGTCGGCGACCTCAACGAGGACCGCCTGGAGCAGGCGCGCAGCTTTGGGTGCGAGACCGTGAACGTCGGCGAGGGCTCGGTGCCCGACCAGCTTGAGCAGATCTTGGGCGCGCCGGAGGTCGACGCCGCGGTCGACGCCGTCGGCTTCGAGGCGCGCAGCGAAGGACACGGCGCACAGGCGAAGGAGGCACCCGCCACGGTGCTCAACTCGCTGATGGGCGTGACCGCCGCAGGCGGGGCGATCGGCATCCCGGGTCTGTACGTCACCGGGGATCCGGGTGCCGTCGACGATGCCGCCAAGGTCGGGTCGCTGTCGATCAGTCTCGGCACCGGGTGGGCGAAGTCGCTGTCGTTCATGACCGGACAGTGTCCGGTCATGCGCTACAACCGTCGGCTCATGATGGCGATCCTGCACGACAAGGTGCACATCGCCGCCGCGGTCAACGCGAAAGCGATCACGCTGGACGACGCCCCGCAGGGCTATGCCGAGTTCGATGCGGGCGCTGCCACCAAGTACGTCCTCAACCCCAACGGCTACATCGCCGCCTGACCCTGATCTCGATTACGAGTTCAGCGAACACCTAAGGAGCACAAGCATGTCCAATGTCACCCTCGAGGATGCCCGCCGTGTCATCGCCGCCGCAGAGAAAAAGGCCGACGAAATCGGCCAGCCGATGAACATCGCGGTCGTCGACTCCGGCGGCAACCTCGTCGCACACGTTCGCCAGGACGGCGCGTGGATCGGGAGCGTCAACATCTCGATCAGCAAGGCCTGGACCTCGAAGGCCTTCGACATCTCCACCAAGGATCTCGGCGACAATTCACAGCCGACCCAGCAGTTCTTCGGCATCCACACCACGAACGGGGGCAAGGTCGCGATCTTCGCCGGCGGCATCCCTCTCGTCCGCGACGGAGTTGTGGTGGGCGCGGTGGGTGTCAGCGGAGGCTCGGGCGAGCAGGACCACTCCGTCGCCGAAGCCGGGCTAACCGCCTTCTGACCCCTCGTTCGTGCCAGCAGAGGATCGAGTGCTTTAGCCGAGGACTCGTTATCGTGAGGACTCGTGCTGAGGTTTGCGCGGGTCTTCACCTCGCTACCGAGGGTGCCCCTGCGACATCGAGCAGAACCCGCCGCACGGCGTCGACGTCCCGTCGAGGGCGGCCATCAAGAGCTGGGGGAGTCGGGTGGGGGCGTCCAGGATTCCGGGCCGCACCTCGAGCACGGAGTGGAAGAGCGCGATCTGAGCCATCAGATCTCCGGAGTGGTACAGCGAACAATCTGGACAGTGTGCACTTCATGCATGTCCGCTATCCGGAGCAAGGGATCGCGCCGCCATGAATTTGTCAGATCCCTTGACTGGCTCCCGTCGACGAGAGCCGGGTTGGACTGGGCTGATGGAGATGGCTGGGTCCAGCTCTTCTCGTTAAGATTGGGCTATGCCTCGTCCACAGATCAGCACTATGGCGGAGGACTACCTTCAGGTGATCTGGAAGGCGCGGGAGTGGTCGGATCGGCCGATTGCGACGAACGAGATTGCTGCGACTCTGGGGGTCACGGCCTCGTCGGTTTCGGGGAATTTGAAGAAACTCGCTCGGGACCGGCTGATCGAGTACGAGCCCTATGGACGGATCGACCTGAGCGACACTGGGCGCGCGATCGCCATCGAGGTGGTGCGTCGGCACCGGCTGATCGAGACCTACCTGGTGCAGCGTTTGGGATTCGCGTGGGATGAGGTGCATGAAGAAGCTGACCTCCTTGAGCACGCTGTCTCCGATCGTGTGCTCGATCGGATCGATGAGGTGCTCGGCCGGCCCGATCGCGACCCTCACGGCGACGCGATCCCCAGGTCGGATGGAACGGTGGAGCGATCCTCGGCGCGGCGAGTCAGCGACGTGGAGCCCGAGCGATTCGGGACGATCGTTCGGATCTCGGATCGGGAACCCGAGCTGTTGCGATACCTTGACGAGCGAGGCATCAGGGTCGGAACGAATCTGCAGGTCCGGTTCAGGTTTGAGGCGGCTGGGTCGCTCTCGATTTCGGCGTCGAATGATGACCAATCGGACAGTGTGGTTCTGGAGTTGCCGATGGTCGCCGCCGACGCAATGTGGATGAGTCTCGAACCACAGGACGGTCGAGGCTGAGCAATTCTGCCGAGTGTTCAACCGAAGAGGTCGCCAAGCCAGCTCTCCGGGCCGCTGCGACGCCGGGCGGGCTGCTGACCATCACGCCGGGTATCAGAGCGCCCGCCGTCGTGGTAGTCCTTGTGACCTCCGATCGGACCGGTTGAGCGGTCGATGATCTTGTCCAGTTCGCCGCGGTTGAGCCAGATGCCGCGGCAATCGGTGCAGTAGTCGATTTCGATGCCGCTTCGCTCGCTTATGACGAGCTGCGTGCCGTCTGTGGGGCATTTCATGGATTCATCCTTGTCGTCGTCGGTTTGTCGGTCTTGGTCGGGCGTTTCGGGTCGGCTTCGTCAGCGTCTTGAACTCGCAAGCTCCTGGTCCAATTCCGGGATGGTTGCCCTCCGGAAGGGTGCTGCCAGTGTCGGCAGGATGTCTTTCCGGTGGATGACAATGGCGACGATCGCGACGCCGATCTGAATCGCGCTGAGGATGTAGCGTCCGGTGGTGTCGGTGACGAGGAACTGGATCGCGAACAGTGCGGCGAGCCCGATCGCTGCGGTTCGATGGAACCGGAGTGCGACGATGATCGCGACGCCCATGACCGTTTGGCTCGCAGTGAGGACGAACTCCTCGACCTGACGGGCATCGAGCGCGAGGTCGGTTCCGCCGCCACCGAAGAAATGGGCGACGGGGAGTGAGCCGACAAGGAGACTCCACTGGTTGATCTTCGAGGCGATGAGCGTTCCGATCGCCGCTGCCCCCATCCCGCGCAGGGCGAAGAGAACGGCCACGATGAACTCCGGCGCTTCAGATGCCAGCGGTGCCAACCATTGCACGAGGAAGTAGCTGTCGATGCCGAGCGCGCTTCCCGAGTCGACGAGCGCGGTTGCGAAGGGTTCGGCGGACGCCAGGATGATCGCGGCCGCCACGACGAACATCCCCGCAACGGTGATGCGCCGGGCTCGTTGAGGCAGGTTCGCGATGTGCGCGGCCATGCCGACGAACTCCTTCTCCCCGTCGTCGTGGACTCGACTCGCTCGCCACAGGTAGGCGACGAAGACGAGGATCAGGAGGATGCCGAACCAGATCGGAATCATCCCGATGAGTGGGATCGCAAACGCGACCACGGCGAGAATCGCGAGGAACCCAATGTCCAGCCGGCTCGTTCCGGGGAGTTGCAGGAATGTCGGCTTCGCCGTGTTGTTGCGCACTGCCGCCTGACGCGCGACGATGAGCGCGACCATAACCACGAGTGGCCAACCGAAGCCGAGAAGAAGACGGTTCGACCCGGTCATGTTCGCCGCCGCGAACTGCTCATACGAGGCATCGAACCCGGACCGGAACGCGTAGTACAGATCGACCGCGTACTCGGGAAGTACGGCAATGAGGGCGAGGATCGCGATCGCGAGGGCGCCCGAGATGTCCTTCTGTGCTGCCTCCGCCGCCCAGGCGAGCAGGAACGACGCTGCCACGACGGCTCCGCCGAAGACGAACAGATCGACAACCGGGTTCGGGGCGAAACCGGTGATGCGGAAGATCACCGCAGGTGAGGCGATCGCAAGGCAGAGGATGATGCGCCGAAGCAGCGGAGCTGGCATGGTGTGTCCTTCGGTCTTGTCCTGACCGGAAGAACGCGTTGCGGAGCCTCGGCCAAGGGTGATGGCCGAAGGTCTCGTTCGCCCGAAATCCATCGGGTGGCACGCCGGGCTGGTCTCTGTGACCGCCAGTATGTCGACGTACCGCGTCACCCGCACCTGATGCGGGAGGTGGGAACTACTCCCCTTCGATGACTCAACTCTGCCAACCACACCCCCCATGAGTCCACGCTTATCTGAAGTTGAGGCACCCTGTATTTGTAAGTGCACAACCTCCAGAAATATAACGCCGGAACGTAGCGGATAATCTGACCGCTGTGAGGTTTGGGCGAGATGCTTGTCGCGCAGAGAAGCAACGAAAGCACGTGGTCGAATGGGAGCTTGACCACGTGTTTATCTGAACCCGGCACGATTCCGTCGACGACCCCATCTCAACGAGTCAGCCAAGCTGTCAGTTCTGCTCGATGACCGTTGATGCCGGCGGTGAGGGCGAACAGCATCGAAACGCCTCAGAATGTGACCGTCGACGACCCATCCACCAGCACCACTCTCGATGTGCCGACCGTGGAGTACACGATCACCCTGCCCGCCCCTGTGACCGGGATGAGCTCGAGGCGGTCGGCATCGTGCTCAAACAGGGGCGCACGCTCACTGTCTGCCGTCTCGACGTCTACGCCCACACCGCCAGAAACAAGGCGCTGATAGCGGCCGGGCAGCAGACCCTCATCCGTGTACAGACGTGAACCCGACTGGCACCAGGAGCCGCCCCGCACCTTCTGCTCGAACCCGAGGAGAGACGACAACCGATGGATGAGCTATCCCGAGACCGGAGCGGGGCGCATCATGTCGGCGGGCGATGGAGAAGGGTATAACTGCCTGCTGCGCACCGTCGTAGCTGGTCACGGGGACAGATCTCCGTCGACACCGTTGACCTGACCCGTCACACGGTGAGGACGATCTTTCCTGCGACGTGGCCAGTCTCGCCGAGTTCGTGGGCGCGGTCGGCGTGCTGCAAGGGGTAGGTGGCGGCGATCGCGGGCCGAAGGGATCCCGCACGGATCAGAGCCGCGATCGCTTGCATGCCCGCCTGGTCGCCTTCGACGAGCATCAGTTCGTGGCGGGCACCGATCGCTGAGGCTTCGGCTCGGTGGTCGGTCGCCTTGTTGAGGGCGATCGAGACGATGACTCCGCCGCCAGGCCGGAGAGTTCTCAAAGATCGTGGGATGTAGTCGCCGCCGATCGTGTCGAGAACGGCGTCGATATCGTGCGCGATCGTCGAGAAGTCGTCGCGCGTGTAGTCGATGACCTCGTCCGCGCCAAGCGATCGGACCAACTCGTGATTCGACGCGCTCGCCGTGCCGATCACGTAGGCGCCACGGGCCTTCGCGATCTGCACGGCGAGATGGCCGACCCCGCCGGCGGCGGAGTGGATGAGGACCCGCTGCCCCGGTCGCACATCCGCGGTATCGACGAGCGCCTGCCAGGCTGTCAGTGCTGCCAGCGGCACGGCTGCGGCAGCCTCGTGATCGATGTTCGCCGGTTTGGGGGTGAGGTGCCGTGCGGGAGAGACGACGAATTCGGCGGCGGCTCCGTGCCCGTGGGGGTAGGGGAGCATCCCGAAGACCTCGTCACCGGGTTTGTGGATGGTGACGCCGAGGCCGACCTCTTCGATGATGCCCGACACGTCCCAGCCGAGCACTTTCGGCCCGTCCCCGAGGAAGCCGGGGACGCGACGGTGCACCCAGTCGGCCGGGCTCAGACCCGTCGCGCGAACCCTGACGAGTACCTCGGACGGTCCAGGATCCGGTCGCGTCTGCTCGGTCAGCGAAAGGACCTCCGGGCCGCCGAGAATATCCTGGGTGAGTGCCTGCATGGTGTGCTTTGTCATAAATCCAGATTCGTCCGGTTGTGGCGTCGCTGCGAGTGGCCTGATGGACAATATATGAGAGGATCGGGCCATGCATCGGATCGTCGTTCTCGCATCCGAAGGGGTGCTGCCCTTCGAATTGAGCATCGCAACGCGACTGTTCGGCTCGGCGTTCGACGAGAAGGGGCAGCCACTGTACGAGGTGATGACCTGCTCGCCGGACGGACGGCCGGTTCGTACGGCGTCGGACTTCACCATTGTCGTGGCCCATGACGCATCCATTCTTGGGACAGCGGATACCGTCATCATTCCCGCAGCGGAACACCATGCAGACATCACCGGGCCGGAGCGGCTTTCGAAGGAACTCGCTGCGGCACTCGCCCTGGTTCCATCGTCTGCGCGTCTCGCCTCGATCTGCCTGGCCTCGTATGCGCTTGCGGCGGCGGGTTTGCTCGACGGGCATCGTGCCACCACTCACTGGAATCGAACGGAGCACTTCCGGGCCGCGTTCCCTGCGGTCGACGTGGAAGTCGACGTGCTCTATGTGCAGAGCGGACGGATCTTCACATCGGCGGGCGCTGCGGCCGGAGTCGACCTGTGCCTGCAGTTGATCCGCACCGATCATGGCAGTCGGATCGCGAACGACGTCGCCAGGCGTTGCGTCATCCCGCCCTGGCGCGACGGGGGACAGGCGCAGTATGTGGAGAGGCCGGTGCCCATTGCGGATGATGCGAGCACGTCGGCGACCAGGGCGTGGGCACTCCGGCATCTCGGGCGGCCGCTGCCTGTCGCCGCGCTGGCGGAGCATGCCACTATGAGCCGTCGCACGTTCACCCGACGATTCCGCTCGGAAGTCGGGCTGAGCGTCGGGGAGTGGCTCACCCGGCAGCGAATCGATCTCGCCAGAACGCTGCTCGAGACCACCCGACTCTCGATCGACCAGGTCGCCGAACAGGCTGGTTTCGGAAGCGCCTTCACGCTTCGCGACCATTTCCGAGCATCCCTTGGCACCTCACCGAGCCGATACCGGCGCAGCTTTCACGAATAGCAGCACCCCACCCGCGTTGTTGTGACCTTGTTTCCTTTGCCGCGCCGCGGGGTGGCGGCGAGCATCCGCCGTCTGAGTGTTAGGTGCGCACAGGTTCTTGCCGCCCACATCGATCCCGCGCAGCAACGCGATGTATGACGGCATCAACGCCCCCGGCGTTCGGCCGACGGTCTGACCTTCATCGCAGCACGGCGGCGACCGCGCTGATTTCGACGAGCGCGCCGGGCATGCCCAGCCCGGCGACACGCGCCCCGGTCACTAGGGCCGGTTCATCGGACGCGAGCTCCAGCGCGATCGCCCCGTACCCCGCCGCGAGGTCGACGCCGTCGACGAAGAGCACCGTCCAGTGCACGACGTCTCCGAGGGTCGCGCCGGCCGCGGCGAGTGCGGTCTTCGCGTTCTCCAGGGCGCGGGCGGACTGCAGGGCCACGTCGCCTTCGCCCACAATCGAGCCGTCGGCATCGACGGCGTTCTGACCCCCGACGTAGATGGTGGTCGCGCCGGGCGGCACGATGGCGACATGGCTGAAGGCCGGGCTGGAGACGAGCCCCTGGGGGCGGAGGCGCTGGATCGATGTCATGCCCACATGATCGCATAGACCGCCGAACCCGAACAGCTCACCGAGAGAAGCCTCGTTGTCTGGAAGAAGTTCAGGTCAGATGCTTGCCGTCTCGCGAGTTTCGCAGAGGAGAACGGCCGTGCCTCAGCTGGCTTCCTGGGCGGAGATGAGACGTTGACGAGCCAGCGTGACGAGCCCGAGGAGCAGGGCCAGCGCGGCGGCGATGGCGGGGACGATCAGTGCGCGTTGGTAGTCGCCCAGCATGGCTGCGTCGTGGCCGCTCCCGACTAGGACGATAGTGACGAGTGAAACTCCGAGGGCTGCACCGAATTGGAAGCCGGTGTAGACGACGCCACCTGCGACCCCGTGCCGGGACTCGTCCACACCTTCAACAGCGGCGGCGGCCAGCGGGCCGTAGATGAAGGCGAAGGCGACGCCGAGCAACAGCAGCGATGGCAGAAGGTCGAAGAAGCCCGAGGACCCGTCCACGCGCGGGGTCAGGAGGAAGGCGAGAGCCACGGCGAACAAGCCTGCGATCATGACCGGGACATTGCCGAATCGGTTCACGAGCCTGGGTGTGAGGAGCGGAGCGATGATCAGTTCCACTCCCATCGCTGCGAAGGCCAGACCGGTCTGGAGAGGACCCCAGCCCAGATATTGCTGCAGGAACAGGGTCAGCAGAAACTGCCAGGCGAAGAACGCTCCGATGAACAGCAGCCCGACCGCGCTGGCCCACGGCAGCAATCCCTGCGTGAGCACTCCGGAGGGGATCAACGGTTCAGCGACTCGGCGCTCGATGATGAAGAATGCGACGAACAACGCCGCTGCCAGCGTGAAAGCGACGATTCCGATGGCGTCGCCCGGGTTCTCGCCGACCGTGACGATACCGTAGACGAGCGCGACCATGGCGATGGTGAGAGTGGCTGCCCCGCCGAGATCGAACCGTCCGGACCGTGCGCTCGCGTGAGCGACTGAAGCGGTACGCGGGACGAAGGCCCATCCTGCGGCCAGGAAGATCGCGCCGATGAGTGCCGGGGCGAAGAACACCCACTGCCAACCGAGGGAGGTGAGGAGTCCGCCGGCGACCACGCCGAGGAGGAACCCGGAGGCGCCGATCGCCCCGTAGATCGCCAGCGCCTTGTTGCGTCGTGGGCCTTCGGGGAAGCTGGTGGTCAGCAGGCTGAAGCCGGCCGGGGTCATGAACCCGGCGGTGGCGCCGGTGATGAAGCGCACCAGGACCAGCACCCACGCCTCCTGTGCGAGTCCGCCGAGGGCTGAGAAGACGACGAACACCGTGAGCGCGATGAGGAAGACCCGGCGTCGTCCCATGAGGTCGGCGACGCGGCCTCCGAGGATCATGAAGCCGGCGTAGGCGAGTACGTAGGCGCTGATCACCCAGTGCGCCGAACCGGTGGCGAGGCCGATGTCGGCGGCGATGCTGGGCACAGCGATGTTGAGCATCGCGATATCGATGCCTTCCAGGAACAGTGCGCCGGTCACGACCGCCAGAACGCCCCATGTGCTCCTCGCACCCGCTCGTGCGAGCGGCTCTGATGTCTTCGCTTCAACCACAGAATGCTCCTCGGTAACACAACAGATCTCAGTCACTACTTGTAACCGTGACCAGGATCAGTCACCATGGTGAGGTGGCACAAGAAGGCACTTTGACATCACTCGGTAACCCAGAAGTAACTGAGCAGGCGTCCGCTTGCTGCCCTGACGGGCGCGACGCGTTCCAGTGGGACGTGCGCGAGGACTGCGGGGTCCGTCAGATCCTCGACCGCATCGCGGACAAATGGTCGCTTCTGGTGATCGCGCTCCTGGAAGAGAAGACGATGCGGTTCGGTGAACTCGGCCGCGAGATCGACGGCATCAGCAAGCGGATGCTGACCGTGACGCTCCGCAACCTCGAACGCGACGGGCTGGTCCACCGACAGATGTACCCCGAGATACCCCCACGGGTCGAGTATCGGCTCACCACGCTCGGAGGCACTCTTCTCGGCACCATCCAGTCCCTCGTCAACTGGACCGAGGAACATCAGGTGCAGATCGCCCTCGCCCGCGAGAGATTCGATGACACCACTGAGTGAAGTCTTCGTTCTGGGAGCGGTTGAGGTATCCACCTGATCGCTTCGAGAACCCTGGAAGGCGCTTCACTCGCGTGCCCGTCGGCCGCTCTGCTGAAAATGGCAGCGACGGTCTGGGGGCAGGGTCGTGTCGATCCCTGAGTGTGCCGAAGAGTCGACGAAGTGCCGCATTGTTGTCGCTGCTGATGCGACAGTCGAGATGCTCGCCAGATGGCTTCGGTCGTCTGCATCTCGGGAGAATGCGGGACCGCTCTCGGTAGCGAGCCTGATCACACCGCCACATCATGGCTTGACGTGGAGTGCGCTCCAGGTTTTAGGCTCAGGGTATGGCAATGAAAGACGCGTTCACCCAGCAGGAGTCGACCCTGACGATCGCGGAGGTCTCTCAGCTCACCAAACTCTCGGCCGACACTCTGCGCTACTACGAAAAGGCCGGCCTGATCGAGCGGGTGGGTCGCACGACCGGCAACCAGCGTCGCTATGCCTCCGCAGACCTGGCCTGGCTGGAATTCTTGCTTCGGCTCCGAGAGACCGGGATGTCGATCGCTGACATGAAACGCTTCGCCCGGCTCCGGGCGGTAGGAGATGCGACCATTCCCGACAGGATCGCCATGCTCCGCGACCATGCCGGGGTCCTTGCCACCCACATCAGCGCACTTCAACAGAACGCACTCGCCCTGAACGACAAGATCACCCACTACGAACAGCAGCTGAACTCAGAGAAGAAAGCAGAACGACGATGATCGACGATACCGCAAGCACTGTGGGTCACTCTCGGGAGGAGTCCTTCGAACGCGGGATGGAAGCCCTGACCGCGATCGACGGCGCCGGCGGCCAGAAAGTCATCGACTCCCTGGCCGATATCTCGCCCGAGCTCGGGCATCAGGTCGTCGCCTGGGCCTTCGGGGAGATCTACGTGCGACCAGGTCTGGCCCCTCGCGACCGCCAACTGGTCACACTCGGCATGCTGACCGCTCTGGGCGGCTGCGAACCCCAACTCGAGGTGCACATCAACGCTGCCCTCAACGTCGGACTCACCACGGACGAGATCGTCGAAGCGCTCCTGCACTCCGCGGTCTACTGCGGCATGCCCAAAGCCCTCAACGCCACCTTCATCGCCAAAAAGGTCTTCGGCGAACGCGGCCTGCTCACAGCCCAAGCCGCCTAGGCTCTCCCGACCCATAGCTGCCGGGGCGAATCGGTATCCCAGCAACCCAAAGCCACATCCGGCTGCAATTTCTCGCTGAAGCCTCCCCGGGTGACATCGTGCGACGCTTGATGCATGGACTTGGATGTGGCACCCACACTCATGATTCCAGCGACCGAACTCGCTTGGCGGTTCTCACGTTCATCGGGTCCCGGCGGTCAGCATGTGAACACCTCTGAGAGTCGCGTTGAGCTCTCGTGGAATATCGCGGACTCGTTGGCGCTCTCTGAAGCCCAGCGTCAGATGTTGCTCACTCGTCTCGGTCGTCGTCTCGTGAACGGTGCGGTCACCGTCGCGGCCTCCGAACAACGCTCCCAGCTGCGCAATCGCGAGATCGCGCTCGAAAAGCTGGCAGTGCTCGTTGCCGCCGGTCTTGCTCCCGATGCGACTCCCCGCCGAGCGACTAAGCGCACTCGCGGCTCAGACCGTCGGCGCCTCGCAGCAAAGCAACAGCGATCGGCCACCAAGAAGCAACGTCAGCGGCCATCTGCTGAGTAGCCTCCTTGCGCATCTGGTCGCCTAACGGAGACCGCGGACGATTCCGGTCGTCACCGCACTCAGGCCGGCCCGGAAGTGTTCGGCCGGATCGACCGTGGGAGCGTCGGAGACGTACTCGGCAATGTGAGGGTAGTCGCCTGTGCCGAGCATACGTGAGATGTATGGCTCGATTGCGCGTTGCCAGTCCTCTGCGCTCATGCCCGTTCGGGTCTGCTCGTTGTGCCGGGCGAGTTCCTGGCCGACGGCGCCGGTGACGTAGGCGTCCAGGACGCCGACGCCCCAGGCTCTGCGCTCTGCAGGCAGGCCTTCCTCTCCAAAGATCGAGAGAGCCACCTCCAGCCGCCGCATGCCGTTGGGTCCGAGTGTTGGACGTGCGGCGGGGATGATCGACCACGGATGCCGTAGCGCGGCGGCACGTCGTTCCTCTCCCAATACGGTCAGGTCAGCCGCCCAGTTCCCGCTCGGTATCCCGGCCAGGGTGTGCTCGCCGATGACCCGATCGAGCATGAGGTCGATCAGGTCGTCTTTACCGCCGGGCAGATGCCGGTAGAGCGACATTGGACCGGAACCGAGATCGGTGGCGACGCGGCGGATGGTGACCGCGTCCATCCCGTCGGTGTCGGCGATGCCGATCGCGACCGTCACGATTCGGACCCGGTCGAGCCGGGCCGTGTTGCGGGGGCGTAGAGGCTCGACCTCCCAGATCGGAGTGAGCGCCGGGGAACCCGGATCGGTGGTGGCCATGGCTTCCATTCTCTCTTCTTTCAACGCTGGAGCTCTGCGTTCTCGCGACCCTTGCGGGGGAGGAGCGTCGTGATGAGCGCCGCGGCGACCACGAACCCCGCTGACCAGCCGAGGGCGGTGCTGAGTGCGTGAGAGTATCCCGCCTCGTCTCCCACGGTGTGAGCGAGCACCGTGAAGTAGACCGTGCCGAGGGTCGCGACGCCGACCGCGTTGCCGAGTTGCTGGACCGCGGTGAGGCTGCCGGACGCAGAACCCACCTCCTGGTCGTCGACGCCGGCCAGAACGATGTCGAAGTACGGGGCGATGGCCATGCCCATGCCGATTCCGACCACTCCGAGGGGAACGAGCAGAGGCCAGGCGCTCAGACTGCCGCTCAGAGCCGCGGTGAGCAGGATGATGGTCAGGAATCCGGCCAGGACCGTAGCGAAGCCGATGAACATCGTGCGGCGGGAGAGGCCGAGAACCTGAGAGAGGACGAAGCCGACGATCATGCCGACCGCCTGGGGAGCCGCCGCAAGCCCCGCCTGCAGTGGGGTCATGCCGAGCCCGAGTTGGAAGAACAGGGCGAACAGCAGCGAGGAGCCGAGCATCGCACCGAAGAACAGCGCACCGACCCCGAGCCCGGCAAGGAACGCACGCTTGGCGAACAGCGACGGAGTGACCAACGTGGATCGTCCCGCCCGCTCGCGGGCGGCCTGCGTCACGGCGAACACGATGAGGGCAAGAAACCCTCCGCCGATGATCGCGATGATCCACCATGGCCACGAGTACTCCCGGCCGTGTACCAAGCCGAAGACGACGGCGCCCATTCCCAGCGCGGCAAGCAGTGCACCCCCGATGTCGAGCCCGACTCGGCGGTCCGGCGTCGAAGGCGGCAGGATGATCGCCCCCGCGATGATGATGGCGACGCCGATGGGAATGTTGATGGCGAAGATCATCCGCCACCCCCAGCCGAAGTAGTCTGCATCGACGAGCCAGCCGGCGACGATCGGGCCGCCGACTCCACCGAGCGCGAGTACCGGGCCGGTCAGCCCGAAGGCGACGCCCACCTTGTCCGGAGGAAAGCTCGCCTTGATCAGGCCCAGCGCCTGCGGGACCATCATCGCGCCGAGCAGTCCCTGCGCGATGCGCACGCCGATGAGCATGTCGGGAGAGGCCGCGGTCGCTGCCAGGAGCGAGGCCAGGGTGAAACCGGCGATCCCGACGAGGAACATGCGCTTGCGGCCGAACATGTCGCCCAGCCGGGCGCCGATGAGAAGGCCGGCAGCCATCGCGAGCGTGTACCCGGCGGCGAGCCACTGGATGAACTCGTCGCCACCGCCCAGATCGCGTACGATCGACGGCCCCGCGATCGTCGTCACCAAGGAGTCGAGCAGATCGAGCAGATCGCCCATGAGCACGACCGCCACCACCGCCCACCCGGCCAATGCACGAGCCGGGGTCGTCGGCGCCTCCACTGTCACGCGGCTTTCTGTCATCCCGGCCTCCTCGTTTGATAACAATGTACGCTAATAGAACAATGTACGCTAATCACGAGCGCTTGTCCGTGGATCCGGAGTGCGATGGCCGAGCTCACCCCGGGCTGAAGCGGCCCGCAGAACCCGGAGAATCAGGGTTGTAGGCTTGGCGCCGGAAGGTTTGAGAAGCGCCCACGAACGCGCAGGGGGGTCGAGTGCAGCCGAGGTTTCGAGGTGTGCTGCCGCTTCTGCTCGCCTCGGCGCTCTGGGGCACGACGGGGACGGCCGCCCACTTCCTGCCGTCAGAGGTGAGCCCGCTTGCGACGGGAGCGGCGACCATGACGGTCGGTGGGGTTCTGCTCTTCATCGTCTCAGTCCACGACGCGACGCAGGTGCTTCGCGACCGTGTCGCGCTGCGCTGGCTCATCCCCGGCGCGCTCGGGGTGTTCGCCTATCCGCTCGCGTTCTACAGCTCGATGCATCTCGCCGGCGTCGCGGTGGGAACCGTCGTCTCGCTCGGTTCAGCGCCTGTTTTCGCCGCCGTCATCGAATACGCCGTCGATCGGCGGGCGATCGGCTCGCGCTGGGCGGTGAGCACCGCCCTGGCCGTTGCAGGAGTCGTCCTCCTGGGGCTCGGCGGTCACGGAACAGGTGACGGTGACGCGGCCCCCGCGCTCGGGATCCTGCTCGGGCTGCTCGCCGGTTTCAGCTACGCGCTGTACACGTATGCATCGGAGCGTGTGATCGCTCGCGGGCACGAGCCACATGGTGTGATGGGGAGCCTCTTCGGCTTCGGCGCGGTCCTTCTCCTGCCCGTGCTACTGGCGACCGGTCAGCCGTTGACCCAGTCGTCGCAGAGCGCCGCGATCACGCTGTATCTCGCGCTCGGTCCCATGTTCGTCGCCTACCTGCTCTTCGGCGCCGGTCTGCGCTGGGTACGCAGCAGTACGGCTACCACGATCACCCTCCTCGAACCGCTCGTCGCGACCATGCTCGCGGTGATCGTCGTCGGCGAACGTCTCGGTCCTCCCGGCTGGATCGGCCTGGCGCTCGTGATTCTCGGGGTCGTGCTCCTCGTGCTTCCGCGACGCTCGGCGGAGGGAGCGGTCGACGGCTTGCCGACCGCCCCTCGACTGTAGGCTGGAACGGTGCCAGCATCCCTCGCAGACGTCAGCCGCATCGTCCACGGACTGTGGCCTCTCGAAGGCGCCGAGAGCTGGGATGCCCCCGGCCTCGTGAGCGGCGATCCGGGTGCGCCCGTCCGGCGTATCCATCTCGCGGTCGATGCCGTTGCGGACTCTGTCGACGAGGCGATCGCCGCCGAAGCCGAGCTGCTGCTGGTGCATCATCCGCTCTTGCTGCGCGGTGTGACGAGTGTCGCCGAGGACCGCTACAAGGGCGCCATCCTCGCCCGGCTGATCCGGGCGGGCTGCGCGTTGCTTGCCGCCCATACGAACGCGGACATCGTGTCCGACGGAGTGTCGGATGTGCTCGCCGGGCGTATCGGCCTGCGGGATGCCCGACCGATCCGCCCGGGAGTGGACCCCGCGGTCGGCGTCGGACGCTTCGGGACTCTGCGGGAGCCGACGACGCTCGGACGGCTCGCTCGTTCACTCGCTGAGATCCTTCCGGCGACCGCGCCGGGTGTGCGCGTCTCCGGCGACTACGATGCTCTCGTGCGAACCGTCTCGCTCTGCGGCGGTGCGGGCGACTCGCTCCTCGGCGAACCCGCGGTCACGGCTTCCGATGTCTACATCACTTCGGATCTGCGCCACCATCCGGCGTCCGAGGCGCGTGAGCAGGCCAAGCTCTCCGGTCGCGGCCCCGCACTCATCGACGTGTCACACTGGGCGAGCGAATGGTTGTGGCTCGACACGGCTGCCGAGCAATTGCGTGCTGCGTTGCCCGGGACCGACATCACCGTGAGCGAACTTCGCACCGACCCCTGGGACTTCGTGATCGTGCAATAGCCACGACGACGGTCATCGCGGTCGCACCGCACTTGCAGGATTCAACAGAGGAGACACACGTGAAGGCAAGCCCGGCGGAGCAGAAGGAACTGCTACGACTGCAGGCCATCGACACCCGGATGCAGCAACTCGACCACCAGATGAAGAACCTTCCTCAGGAGGCCACGATCGCGGCACTGACGTCGCAACTGGACGGGGTGCGACGACGTCACACGGCAGCGCACGGCGAACTCGAGGACGCCAGGATCGAGCTGACCCGCCTGGAGTCGGACGTCGCCGTCGTCGAGGCCCGGGTCGCACGCGACGCCGATCGCTTGCAGCACACCTCCTCGGTCAAGGATGTGCAGGCGCTCGAGGCCGAACTCACCTCGCTGCACAAACGGCAGAACGACCTCGAGGAGATCGAGCTCGCCGTCATGGAGCGCGTCGAGGAGCGCGAGGCCGTTCTTGCCGGCGTCGTCGAAGAGCGTGACCGCATCGCCGACGACATCGGCGTCGCGCAGCAGGAGCGTGACCGCGACCGTGCCGAGTTGCAGGCCCGGCGGATCGAGCTCGAACGCGATCGTACGGCGGTCGCCGCCGAGGTGGCTGAGCAACTGCAGGCGCTCTATGAAAAACGCCGTGTCGCAGGTGGTGGTCTCGGCGCCGCGCTGCTGCGCGCGCGTACCTGCAACGGCTGCAACATCACTCTCACGGGGAACGATCTCGAGTCCGTGCGCATCGCCGGCGACGACGAGGTACTGTTCTGCCCCGACTGCGACAGGATCCTCGTGCGCACGGAAGAGTCGGGCATCTAGTGGCGCGATCCTTCATCGTCGAAGCAGACGGAGGCTCGCGTGGCAATCCGGGCCCGGCCGCGAGCGGGTCCGTCGTGATCGATACGACCACGGGCGAGATCCTCGCCGAGATCGGCGTCTTCCTCGGGGTGACGACGAACAACGTCGCCGAGTACCGCGGCATGGTCGAGGGCATTCGATGCGCACTCGAACTCGATCCAGACGCCACCGTTCATGTGCGCATGGACTCGAAGCTCGTGGTCGAGCAGATGTCGGGAAGGTGGAAGATCAAACACCCAGACATGCAAGCGCTCGCTGCCGAAGCGCGGCAGCTCATCGGAGCGAAGAAGGTCACTTTCGAATGGGTGCCGCGTGCGCAGAACTCGCGGGCGGACGCCGTCGCGAATCGCTCGATGGACCTCGGAACGAGCTTCGGACTGTAAGCTGGACATCGCGAATGGGTCGGCAAGACGGTCGCGTCGCCTGGAGACAGGCGCCGAGGAACGTCCGGGCTCCACAGAGCAGGGCGGTGGGCAACACCCACCCGGGGCAACCCGCGAGACAGTGCCACAGAAAGCAGACCGCCTCCGGCTTCGGCCGGCGGTAAGGGTGAAACGGCGGTGTAAGAGACCACCAGAGGCCGGGGTGACCCGGTCGGCTCGGTAAACCTCGCCCGGAGCAAGGTCAGACAGGGAACGTTGAGGCTGCTCGCCGAGTTCCCGGGTAGACCGCTAGAGGGCTGCGGCAACGCAGTCCCGAGATAGATGGCCGTCCAGCACGGCATCCCCGGATGTCGTGGGGACAGAACCCGGCGTATCAGCCGGCCCATTCGCCCTCAGGCCGACGCCGCGAAACTAAGCCTCGTCCGGAACGAAACGGTAGCCCATTCCGGACTCGGTCATGAGGTAGCGCGGATGAGACGGCTCCGGCTCGAGCTTCTTGCGTAGCTGCGACAGGTAGAGCCTCAGATAGCCCGTGTCGCTCGTGTATTGGGGCCCCCATACCTCGGCGAGCAGGGCTTGGCGCGTCACGAGACGGCGAGGATGGCGCATGAGCACCTCGAGCACCTGCCACTCAGTCGGGGTCAGGCGCACGATCTCACCGCCGTTCGCGCCCTCCTTGCGCATAACCTGGCGGGCCGCGAGGTCGACCGTCACAGTGCCGAAGCGCACGACCGGCTCGTCGGTCGCGACGGGGGAGCGCCGCGTGAGCGCTCGGATGCGCGCGAGCAATTCGTCTACCGCGAACGGTTTCGTCATGTAGTCGTCTGCTCCCGCATCGAGTGCATCCACCTTGTCGGCGGAGTCGCTCCGGCCCGAGACGACGAGGATCGGGACGGTGCTCCAGCCACGCACGGTCTCGATGACTTCGATGCCCGTCAGCTGCGGCGTCCCGAGATCGAGCACGATGAGGTCGGGGTGATGTGCCACCGCATCGCCGATCGCCTGCTTGCCGTCGTGCGCGACGAACACCTCGTAGCCCTGGGCGGCCAGTGTGGTCTGGAGCGTCCGCTGGATCTGCGGATCGTCGGCGGCGATCAGGATCTTCACTCCGCGCCCCCTCGGCTTGTGATCGTGCGTGCGGCCACAGAGAGGGAGATGACCATCGTCAGTCCTCCCACCGGAATGCTCTCGGGTTCCAGTGTGCCATCCATCTCTTCGACCTACCCCTTCGACGGTGCGAGTCCGAGTCCGGTCCCCGTCGGGTCTTCGGTGTCGCCGAGGTCTGCGGGCCGTGAACGCAGATGAGGCGGGACTCAACCGGGGAAGGTCACGGCCAAGGCCGCGGCACCAAGGATCCCGGCATTGTTCCTATGCACGGCAGGCACGATCGGCGTGCGGAGCTCCAGCAGGGGAATGAAATCCTCTTGCTTCTTGGATACCCCGCCGCCGACGATGAAGAGGTCGGGGGAGAACAGCACCTCGAGGTGATCGTAGTATCGCTGCAGGCGAGCGGCCCATTTCTCCCAGCTGAGGTTCTCGCGCTCCATCGCCGAATAGGCTGCCTGTGACTCGGCGTCGTGCCCGTCGAGTTGAAGGTGTCCGAGCTCGGTGTTCGGCACCAGCACGCCGTCGTGGATGAGCGCCGAACCGATCCCGGTGCCGAGCGTCGTGAGGATCACGACCCCCGGCACACCCTTGGCTGCGCCGAAGCGCGTCTCGGCGTAGCCTGCCGCATCCGCATCGTTGACGAAATGGATCGGGGTGGAGAGGTGCTCTTCGAACAGTTGTTCCGCGGCGAGGCCGATCCACTTCTCGGAGATGTTCGCGGCCGAGAGTGTGTAGCCGTTCTTCACGACGGCCGGAAAGCAGATGCCGATGGGAAGCGTGCCTTGGTCTTTGCGCAATGTCGTGAGGATCTCGCGCGTTGTCTCGACGACGTCTCGCGGTCGACCGCCCTCGGGGGTGGCGAGTTTGACCCGATCAGAGACGAGCTCGCCCCTCGTGAGGTCGACGATGCCGCCCTTGATCCCTGTGCCACCGATGTCGATTCCGATTGCATGTTGAGCCGAACCCATGTTCAGCACCCTACCGGGATCCACGCGACGATACCGTGAGCACCTCTGCACCGCGCTCCGTGACGACGAGCGTGTGTTCGAACTGCGCGGTCATGCTCTTGTCTTTCGTCGTGACCGTCCAGTCGTCGGCCCAGAGATCCCACTCGTGCGTGCCGAGCGTGAGCATCGGTTCGATCGTGAACACCATGCCGGCCTCCATGACGGTGTCGAATTCTGGTGCCGAGTCGTAGTGGGGGATGATGAGGCCGGAATGGAAGGCAGCGCCGACGCCGTGGCCTGTGAAGTCGCGCACGACCCCGTAGCCGAACCGGCGTGCGTAGGATTCGATGGCTCGTCCGATCACGTTGAGCTCGCGGCCCGGTGCGACCGCCTTGATGCCGCGATTGAGGGCTTCACGGGTGCGCTCCACGAGTAGGGCGACCTCCGGGTCGGCGGTGCCGACGATGAAAGTCCGATTGGTGTCGCCGTGGAAACCGTTCTTGTACACCGTGACGTCGACGTTCACGATGTCGCCGTCCTCGAGCACGGTTTCGTCCGGAATGCCGTGGCAGACGACTTCGTTGACCGAGGTGCAGCTCGACTTCGGGTAGCCCCGGTAGCCGAGGGTGGACGGATAGGCGCCGTGTTCGACGACGTACTCGTGCACGATGGCGTCGAGCTGCTCGGTCGTGACGCCCGCGCGGATGTGGTCGGCGGCCTCCTCGATCGCGTCGGCGGCGATCCGGCCGGACTCGCGGATGAACTCGATCGCCTCGGAACTGTAGACATCCGATCCTGTATACCGGGCGGGGGTCGCCTTGCCGACATACTCTGGGCGGCGGATGTCGGTGGGGACGGTGCGGAAGGGCGAAATCCGCCCCTGGATCAGGTGACCGGCGGAATTCTTGGGCATAGGATCAAGCTTATGGCCGAGGATGTCGATCACCAGTTCTGGTACAACCTGAAGACCGGCAAGGTCGAACAGGGCTACGAGTCGCCCTCCGTCGACCGTGTCGGGCCGTTCGCAACGCGCCATGAGGCGGAACACGCCTGGGAAAAACTGCGCGCGAACAGTGCGAAGTGGGCCGAGGAAGAGGCCGCAGAGGATCGCTAGCCAGGTCGGGCTCGACCGGTGGAGGCACGCTCAACCGGCGCGGACGAGAGGCTGAGCTGGGCTGACGTACCCGTCGCGGCTACTCGTAGCTGTGCTCCGGGGCGGGGTAGGCGCCCGAGGCGACGTCCTGGCGGTACTGGGTGACGGCCTCGAACAATACCGACCGTACGTTCGCGTACTGCCGTACGAACTTCGGCACGCGGCCGTCGCTCATGCCGGCGAAATCCGTCCAGACGAGCAACTGACCGTCGACGTCGGGGCCTGCGCCGACGCCGATCGTGGGAATCGAGAGTTGTTCGGTGACCTTCGCGGCGATCGCCGCGGGAACCATCTCCAGCACGACGGCGAAGGCGCCGGCATCCTGAACCGCGTGGGCGTCCTCGAGCAACTGCTCTGCACCGGCCCCGCGCCCCTGGATGATGTGGCCGCCGAGGCCGTGTTCGCTCTGCGGAGTGAAGCCGATGTGGGCCATGACCGGAATGCCGGCCTGCACGATCCGTTTGATCTGCTTGTGGCTGCGCATTCCGCCCTCGAGCTTGACCGCGTGCGCGCCGGTTTCCTTCATGAAGCGGATGGCCGTGTGGAGGGCGTCCTCTGGCCCGACCTCGTAAGACCCGAACGGCATGTCGGCGACGACGAGGGCGCGCGTCACGGCCTGCGCGACCGCACGGGTGAGCGGGATGAGCTGGTCGACCGTGACCGGCAGGGTCGTGTCGTAGCCGAGGACGTTGTTGCCCGCCGAATCGCCGACGAGCAGGAAGTCGATTCCGGCCTGATCGAAGATCCGCGCCGTCAACTGGTCATAGCTGGTCAGCCCGGTGATGGAGATGCCCTGTTCCTTCGCGTTCTGGAAGTGACGGGTTCGCACCCGTTTCGGACCGCCCTGCACCCCTCCGCCGTAGGGGTTGACTTCTTCCGCGGGCTGCTCTGGCATGCGACCAGTCTATGCGGCGTGCTGTTCGGCCCTGCGGCTGGGAACTGGCGCCCCCATTGGTTGAGCTTGTCGAAACCGGCCGGCTCACAGTGCCCCACGGCGAGGAGGCACCCACTACCCTAGAAGGCAGCGAGAAAGGGCGTGAATGGACAAGCAGCGCGACTTCGTTCTTCGTACCATCGAGGAGCGAGGGATCAAATTCATTCGGCTCTGGTTCACCGATGTCGTCGGCACCCTCAAATCGGTTGCCATCGCCCCGGCCGAGGTCGAGGGGGCCTTCACCGAAGGGCTCGGTTTCGACGGCTCGGCGATCGAGGGACTTACCCGCACCTTCGAGTCGGATCTGCTCGCACATCCCGACCCCACGACATTCCAGACGCTGCCATGGCGCGGCGATGTCGACCCAACGGCGCGCATGTTCTGCGACATCACGACGCCAGACGGTCAGCCCGCCGTTGCGGACCCCCGCAACGTTCTGAAGCGCACGCTCGAGAAGGCGGCCGATCGCGGATTCACCTTCTACACGCACCCGGAGATCGAGTTCTACCTCCTCAAGTCGTCGAAGTACGGCGAGAACGGGCCGGAGCCCGTCGACTCGGCCGGCTACTTCGACAATGTTCCAGGAGGCACTGCCCATGATTTCCGTCGTCGTTCCGTACGGATGCTCGAAGACCTCGGGATCTCCGTCGAGTTCAGCCATCACGAGGCGGGTCCAGGTCAGAACGAGATCGACCTCCGTTACGCCGACGCGCTGACGACGGCCGACAACATCATGACCTTTCGCACCGTCATCAAAGAGGTCGCTATCGAGCAGGGTGTCTACGCGACGTTCATGCCGAAACCGTTCTCCGATCATCCCGGCTCGGGCATGCACACGCATATGTCGCTCTTCGAGGGCGACGCGAACGCCTTCTTCGAGGCCGGTGCACAGTACCAGCTCTCGAAGGTCGGGCGACAGTTCATCGCCGGGCTGCTCAAGCACGCCCCCGAGATCACCGCAGTCACGAACCAATTCGTCAACTCCTACAAGCGATTGTGGGGCGGAGACGAGGCGCCGAGTATCGTCTGCTGGGGGCACAACAACCGGTCGGCCCTCATCCGAGTTCCGCTGTACAAGCCGAACAAGGGTCAGAGCGCGCGCATCGAGTACCGTGCGATCGACTCCGCGGCCAACCCGTATCTTTCCTACTCGCTCATGCTCGCGGCAGGACTGAAGGGCATCGAGGAGGGTTACGAGCTCCCCGAGGAGGCCGAGGACAACGTGTGGAGCCTGAGCGACACCGAGCGTCGGGCGCTCGGCTACCACCAGCTTCCGGCGAGTCTCGACCATGCGATCCAGTATTTGGAAGAGTCCGAGCTCGTCGCCGAGACGCTCGGCGAGCAGGTCTTCAATTATGTGCTCATGAACAAGCGCAAGGAATGGCGCGAGTACCGTACGCAGGTGACTCCGTTCGAGTTACGCAACAACCTCGAAATCTTGTAGCGACCGTTATCCACCGTGATGAGCGACGAGCAGTTCAGTCTGACCGAGCTCGCCAGAACGGGTTTCACGGAGTTCGGCCGTGCGGCTGAACTTCTGCGTGAACTGGCGTCGCTCTCGGGGGAGCCGGCACGTGTCCTGCTCCCCGCCTTCGCACGTGCTGCGGATGCCGACTTCGCACTCGATATCCTCACCAGCCTGCTGCGCTCAGCACCCGGGCAGGTTCGGCCGCTTCTCGCGGACCCCGCGGTGTCCGCGCGTCTTGTCACCGTTCTCGGCGCCTCACGCGGTCTTGCAGAGTTCTTCACCCGGCGTTCCGACCAGCTCGACGCCATCGCGCAGCCGCTCGTGGCTCTCCCCACCGCGGCGTATCTCGTGGAGGACCTGGTCGTGGTCGCGGCGGACGGGCCACACGGTGAGGCGGGCGGAGACGAGGCCGCCTGGCAGCGGTTGCGGGTGCGCTACCGCTGGTGGCTCGCCCGGATCGCGGCCTACGACCTCGAGCAGGACGATCCGGTCGCCGGTGTCGACGCCGTCGCCGCCTGTCTTGCCGACTTGGCCGGGGCCGCCCTGGAGTCGTCCATCCGGGTCGCCCGGCGTTCCATCAGCGCGTCAGGAGCGCCGACGGCAGGCCTCTTTCCCGCCGCGGAGGTCGACGCGACTCGGCTCACCGTCATCGGCATGGGCAAGGCGGGTGCCTCCGAGCTCAACTACGTGAGCGATGTCGACGTGATCTTCGTGGCCGAAGCCGATGCCGACTACGGGCTCGACAGCGGGCGCGCAGTGGAGATCGCGACGCGTATCGCCGTGCTCGCCATGCGCGGCATCGATCAGGCCGCGATCGAGCCGCCGCTCTGGGAGGTCGACCCGAATCTGCGGCCGGAGGGCAAGGACGGTGCGCTCGTGCGCACCCTCGACTCCCACCTCGCCTACTACGAGCGCTGGGCGAAGAGCTGGGAGTTCCAGGCTCTGCTCAAGGCGCGTCCGCTCGCCGGGGATCCTGGTCTGGGCGAGCGCTATGTCGCTGCCGTCGCACCGAAGGTGTGGAGCAGCGCCTCCCGGGAGAACTTCGTCGAGTCGGTGCAACGTATGCGGGAACGCGTGACCGACAACATCCCCGACGCCGAGGTCGAGGTGCAGCTCAAGCTCGGCCCCGGCGGCCTGCGTGACATCGAGTTCACCGTGCAACTGCTGCAGCTCGTGCATGGGCAGAGCGATCCGACCGTGCGGCAGGCCGGCACACTGGCCGCGTTGAGCGCACTGGCGGATGCCGGTTACATCGGTCGCGTCGAGGCCGCCGAGTTCGCTCAGGACTACCGTGTTCTGCGCCTCATGGAACACCGGCTTCAACTGGCGCGGTTGCGCCGTACGCATCTCATGCCACGCGACGACGACGCTCGTCGTGTGCTGGCGCGCGCCACCGGCCTGGCTATGGGTTCCGCGCAGCTCACGGAGCTCTGGACGGCGACGAAGCACCGGGTGCGCGGCCTGCACGAGCGGTTGTTCTACCGGCCGCTCCTCTCCGCGGTCGCCGCACTGTCTGCCGAAGGGCTCAACCTCACGAGTGCTCAGGCGGAGGCGCGACTCGCCGCCATCGGCTTCCGGGATCCGCGTGGCGCGCTTGCGCACATCGCCGCGCTCACTGCGGGCGTCTCCCGACGTGCGACGATCCAAAGGCATCTCCTGCCGGTGATGTTGCAGTGGTTCGCCGATGGCGCGGATCCGGACTACGGGCTCCTCGCCTTCCGGCGGTTGAGCGACGACCTCGGGGCGACCTATTGGTTCCTGCGTATGCTCCGGGATTCCTCCGGCGCCGCCGAACGCTTGACGCGGGTGCTGTCTGGCTCGCGTTTCGTGGGGGAGCTGCTCGAACGCATCCCAGAGTCCGTCGCCTGGCTCGAAGACGAGGACGAGCTCCGTCCGCGCTCGCTCGCCGCTCTGCAGGAGGAGACGCGTGCCGTGCTCGCCCGCCACGATACCCCGGATGCCGCAGCCACCGTTCTGCGCACGGCGCGTCGTCGTGAGGTGCTGCGCTTGGCGTTCTCTGCCATTCTCGACCTGTGCACGGTTGAGGAGCTCGGTCAGGGACTGAGCGACGTGACCGCCAACCATGTGAACGGCGTGCTCGACGCTATCCGACTCGGCGAGGACTCCTCGGGCGGCGGTGAGGGCGGCGGCATCGTTTTCGGCGTCGTCGGCATGGGTCGTTTCGGCGGACAGGAGCTCGGCTTCGGCTCGGACGCCGACGTCATGTACGTCTACCGCGCGGTTGGTCTCGAGCCGGAGCAGGCGCAGTACCGCGCGCAGCACATCGTGGCCGAACTGAACAGGCTGACCGAGGACCGTCGGCTTCCGCTCGATCTCGACATCGGTCTGCGCCCAGAGGGCAAGAACGGGGCCGTCGCCCGCTCGCTCGACTCCTACAAGGCCTACTACGCCCGCTGGTCTCTGACCTGGGAGGCGCAGGCGTTGCTGCGCGCGCGTGGAGTGGCAGGTGACCCCGCTCTGCTCGCGGAGTTCGAGGCCGCGGCCGACGTCGTGCGCTATCCGCGGAGCATCACCCCTCACGAAGTGCGAGAGGTCAAGCGCATCAAGGCCAGGGTCGAGAACGAACGTTTGCCTCAGGCGGCCGATCCGAAACGGCACCTCAAGCTCGGACGTGGTTCCCTCAGCGACGTCGAGTGGTTCGTGCAGCTGCTGCAATTGCAGCACGGGGCGGCCGTTCCAACCCTCCGCACGACATCGACGCTCGATGCCTTGCGTGCTGCGACGGAGTCGGGGCTCGTCGCGGAGTCGGATGCGGCGACGCTCCGGGCCGCGTGGCTGTTCGCCTCCCGCGCTCGCTCGGCAATGACGCTGTGGACCAACAAGACCTCGGACCTGCTGCCGAGCGACCGCACCCAGCTCGAGGGCGTCGCGCGGCTCATGAGCTATCCGCCGGGTTCGGCCAACCGCCTCGAGGAGGACTATCTCGGTGTGACCCGTCGAGCGAGGGCCGTCTTCGAGCGTGAGTTCTATGGCGTCGATGAGCGTTCGGCGCCGTCGACCGGATAGTGCGGCCTCTGGCGTGAATAGCGTGGGCCGCGCCTCCGGGAGGAGACGCGGCCCACGACCGGGTGCCGAGGCGGCTACACGCCGTAGTACAGCTCGAACTCGAACGGGTGCGGACGCTGGGCGAGCGGCTTGATCTCCTTCTCGCGCTTGTAATCGATCCAGGTCTCGATGAGCTCCGGGGTGAACACGCCGCCTGCGAGCAGGAAGTCGTGATCGGCTTCGAGCGCGTCGAGCGCGGCGTCGAGTGACGCGGGAACCTGCGGGATGTTCTTGGCTTCCTCCGGCGGAAGCTCGTAGAGGTCTTTGTCTACGGGCTCGTGCGGTTCGATGCGGTTCTTGATCCCGTCGAGGCCGGCCATGAGCTGAGCGGCGAACGCGAGGTAGGGGTTGCCGGAGGCGTCCGGAGCGCGGAACTCGATGCGCTTCGCCTTCGGGTTGGTGCCCGTGATCGGGATGCGGATCGACGCCGAGCGGTTGCCGGCCGAGTAGACGAGGTTCACAGGCGCCTCGAAGCCCGGGACGAGGCGGTGGTACGAGTTCACCGTTGGGTTCGTGAACGCGAGCACGGCGGGAGCATGCTTGAGCAGACCGCCGATGTACCAGCGGGCGACGTCCGAGAGTCCGCCGTAGCCGGCCTCGTCGTAGAACAGCGGCTTGCCGTCGCTCCACAACGACTGGTGGGTGTGCATGCCGGAGCCGTTGTCGCCGAACAGCGGCTTGGGCATGAACGTGGCTGTCTTGCCCCATTCGTTCGCGGTGTTCTTGACGATGTACTTGAACTTGAGGATGTCGTCGGCGGCATGCACCATCGTGTCGAAACGGTAGTTGATCTCGCCCTGGCCGGCCGTGCCGACCTCGTGGTGGCTGCGCTCGAGGACGAGCCCCGCATCCGTGAGTTTCAGGCAGATGTCGTCACGCAGATCGGCGTGCTGGTCGACGGGGCTGACCGGGAAGTAGCCGCCCTTGTACGGGGTCTTGTTGGCGAGGTTTCCGCCCTCTTCGACACGACCCGAGTTCCAGGCGCCCTCGCTCGAGTCGACCGAGTAGAAGCTCTGGTGCTGGTTGATCTCATAGCGCACATCGTCGAAGATGTAGAACTCGGCTTCTGGCGCGAAGAACGCGGTGTCGGCGATTCCGGTGGAGGCTAGGTACTTCTCGGCCTTCTTGGCCACCTGACGCGGGTCCTTGGCGTAGATCTCACCGTTGCGGGGGTTGTAGATGTCGAAGAGCATCACGAGGGTGCGCTCTGTGCGGAACGGGTCGACATAGGCGGTCGAGACGTCCGGAATGAGCTGCATGTCCGACTCGTGGATCGATGCGAAGCCGCGGATCGAGGAGCCGTCGAACAGCTGGCCGACGGTGAAGAACTCCTCGTCGACCGTCGAAGCCGGGATGTTGAAGTGCTGCTGCACACCCGGAAGATCGGTGAACCGGATGTCAAGGAACTTGACGTCGGTCTCTTTGATGAATGTGAGCACTTCAGACGAATCACTGAACATGTAGGACTACTCCAAGGGCTGGAACCGGAAGGCTGCGCCGTGCAACCATGACTGAGGGTAGGACGGGGGAGTTTCCCCGCGGTGACGCTTATGTTTCACGCATGTTACACGGGGTGTCGGCCGATAAACTGGATCCAATGCCTTCCGCCAAGCAACACCGGATGACTTTCGGCCGGCTCGCCCCGAGCCGGTGGCCCGGCGAACGTCTCGGGCTGCCCGAAGAAGGGTTCGGATCCGTCGGGCGCGCCGGACGACGGATCGGAGGCATAGCCATCGACTGGGCCACGGCCCTCGTACCATCCATCGCGTTCTTCGACTATGACGCCTGGGCGACGCTCGGCATCTTCGCCGTCATGCAGCTCGTCTTCATCCCGACGATCGGCGGCAGCATCGGCCACCGGATCGTCGGACTGCGGGTGATTCCCCTGACCGGGGGATGGGTTGGCGTCTGGCGTCCGCTCGTGCGCACCATGCTTCTCGTGATCGTGGTTCCCGCCCTCGTATGGGATTCGGACCAGCGCGGCTTCCACGACAAGGTCGCGGGAACGGTGCTCATCAGCTCGCGGAGGGCGGCGGGTGGTAAGTCGCGGACGACGTCCTCTCAGCGACCGCGCTGAGGGCGAGCCTTGAAGGGGTCGACGCCCTTCGGGATCGGCAGCTGGTTGCCGAGCGAACTGAGCCGGTTGTTCACGGCGAGAACCTCGGCCTTGGTCAACATCGGCTTGATGCGGGTGAGACGACGGGCGAGCTTGTGCAGTGCGACGGCATCGTCGTCATCGCCGACCGAGACGAGGGTGACGGGAACGTTGGGAAGCACGCGAGCGACCTTGCGCTTCTCCTCCTCGAGCATCCTGCCCGTGCGGCTCAGGGGTCCTTCGCTGATGAGCACCACGCCGCCGCGGCCGACAGCACGGTAGATGGCATCCTGGGTCTTGCCGTTGACGCTCACCGGCATCTCGCTGCCCACCCATCCACGCCGCAACGAACTGCGCAGCACGGCGCCGACGGCACCGGGCTGGCCTTCGATCTGCGAGTACGCGGCACGTTCGGCTCGGCGACCGAGGATGATCAGGGCGATGAGGACGCCACCGAGAACACCCGCGATGATCCACAGCGCGAGCGTGAGCCCATTGTCTCCGGCGAGCCAGAGACCCAGCCCGATGCTCGCCGCGATCGGAAGCAGGAAGCCGAGTGCCATGAACCATACGGCGTTCGAATCGTAGCGACGGGTCATCCGGAAGACCTGCCACATCTGCTTGAGGCGACCTGGTTCCTTGGTGGCGGATGACTTGTCCGTGCTGCGTGCCATGGTTTCTAGAATACCGAGTTGTTCGGGGCCGGGATGACCGCTCCCCGCTAGGAGACCGCCTGCGCGAAGCCCAGGGAGGCGTCGGCGAGGTGACGCAGCTGCTCCGGGATGTCGAGGCCCTTGTGTCGCATCGATTGCGCCCAGAGCCTACCGGCCCGGTATGAGGAACGCACCAGCGGACCCGCGAGCACGCCGAGGAAGCCGACGCCCTCCGCCTCTTCCTTGAGCTCCACGAACTCCTCGGGGCGCACCCAGCGTGCAACCGGGAGATGACGTGGGCTCGGCCGCAGATACTGGGTGATGGTGATGATGTCGGTACCCGCGTCGTGCAGGTCGCGCAGCGCCTGGCTGACCTCCTCCCGCTCTTCACCCATTCCGAGGATGAGGTTCGACTTCGTGATGAGTCCGGCATTGCGGCCCTGGGTGATCACGTCAAGTGAGCGGTCGTAACGGAACGCCGGGCGGATGCGCTTGAAGATGCGCGGAACCGTCTCGACATTGTGTGCGAAAACTTCCGGCTTGGCCGAGAAGACCTCGCCGAGATGCGTCGGATTGCCCGAGAAGTCTGGCACGAGGATCTCGACGCCGGTGCCGGGGGACTGGCGATGGATCTCGCGAATCGTCTCCGCGTACAGCCAGGAGCCTTCGTCGGGGAGGTCGTCGCGCGCCACGCCCGTGACGGTCGCGTAGCGCAGCTGCATGCGGAGCACCGATTCGGCGACACGACGAGGCTCGTCGGTGTCGTAGTCGGCTGGTTTGCCCGTGTCGATCTGACAGAAGTCGCAACGACGGGTGCATTGTGAGCCGCCGATGAGGAACGTCGCCTCCCGGTCTTCCCAGCACTCGAAGATGTTGGGGCAACCGGCTTCCTGGCAGACGGTGTGCAGATCCTCGCTCTTGACGAGTTCCTGCAGCTGCCGGTATTCGGGCCCCATCTTGGCCCTGGTCTTGATCCACTCGGGTTTACGCTCGATCGGAGTCTGCGCGTTGCGCACCTCGAGACGGAGCATCCGGCGGCCGTCGGGGGCGGCGCTCATGCCGCCACCGCCAGCTCGGCGAGGAAACGCGCCTGGATGGGAGCGATGAGCTGCTCGGGCTGGACGAGGTGACCGAGCACGTGTGACATGGTGGTCACTCCGGCGTCGCGAATGCCGCACGCCACGATCGTGCTGTACGGGGCGAGGGAATTGCTGCAGTTGAGCGCGAAGCCGTGCATTGTGACGCCCTCGGCTACCCGGATTCCGATCGCCGCGATCTTCTCTTCGAGTCCCTCGGCTCCGACCCAGACCCCGGAACGGCCGTCGACACGGTGACCGGTGACACCGAACTCCGCGAGGACATCGATGAGGATCCCCTCGAGCCTGCGCACGTATCCGACGACGTCGATCGGTTCCGCAAGGCGGAGGATGGGGTATCCGACGAGCTGACCGGGACCGTGCCAGGTGATCTTGCCGCCACGGTCGACGTCGATGACGGGGGTTCCGTCAGTGGGGCGTTCGTCGGGCTCTGTGCGTTTGCCGGCGGTGTAGACCGACTCGTGCTCGAGGAAGATGACGGTGTCGGGACGTTCGCCCGCGGCAACGGCACGATGGATGGTGCGCTGAAGGTCTAGGCCCTCGCTATACGGCACGGAGTTGGCGCTTAGCCCCGCGACGACAAAGTCGAGCATTCCGACAGTCTACGGGCCGTTCCTCTCCTGCACAGATGGCGCGCTGGAGCGTCTCTCCACTTTTGGGCGGGAACGGCGTCACGACCGGCGGCCGTGACGGATCATTGCCGGGTGAGACGACGACGGAGAGGTACATCGGCTGATGCTGGGGAGGGCACCGGCGTGACCGGTGTGACCGAGCTGTCGGAGATCGCCGGCTATCGGGTGGTGCGCAGGCTCAGATCCGGGCATCGTGCGGACGTCCATCTCGGGTATGCGCTCGCGATCGACGCCGCTGGAAAGGCAGGAGAGAGCACATCCGTCGAACTCACGGTGTTCCGGCCGGAGATCGACCTGGACTCTATAGACACCGAGGTCGCGGCGATGTGCGCTGTTCCGACGGGGGTGGCTCCGCGTCTCCACGATGTCGTCTCGGTCGCCGACGGCAGGGTGTGCCTCGTGACGGAGAGAGTGTCCGGGCCGTCCCTCGCGCATCTCGTGCAGCAGCGTGGCAGCATCCGCGCGGGCGAGGCCGTCACGATCGCGGCGACGGTCGTCGTTGCGCTCGGACGCTTGCACGATGCGGGATTCGCGCACGGGTCGCTCAGCCTGGCCGCCATCCGCTTCGACGAGAGCGGCAGGCCGCTCCTCTACGACCTCGCCGGTCTGCGCCGTCTGCCTGCGCAGGGTACTCCGTCGACCGCCCCGGAACGGCTGGCGAGCATCCGGGCGGACTACGAGCGGATGGCGACGCTCGTGAGCGAACTGTTGCAGGCTGTAGACCCGGCAAGCGTATCCGGCGGCGTCCGCGAGGAATTTTCCGCATGGATTCGGGAGCGGCTGAACGCTCGGCCTTTTCTTCCGTTCGCCGCGGATCTCGAGCGGCGCATATTCGCCATGGCCAGACCGCTCGCCGTGCGATTGACATCTCGGTCGGCTGGATCGCCGAATACCGGCGTGCCGGCTCGGGTCATCGCACCCGCGCGATGGCCGGTGTCCGTCGAGAGCGGCGGGACCGGTTCCGAAACCGCCGCCGAAGAAGGAAAGAACCCATCCGGTGGCGGATTCCTGAATCTGTTCCCGGCGCCCTCCGAGATGGTGAACACGATGGAGGCCGTGCTCGAGGCACGTCCGGTAGCGGCGTTCGTATCGCGTGCACGCCGGCTTTTCGATGGGCGTCGCCGACCGCTCGCCGTCGCGGCGTGCCTCTCGATCGCGATGATCGTCGTCGCTCTGACATTCATCCCTCCCGGTGACGCCCGGGACGCCGTGGACGGGAGAACCGGTCGGGGAAAGGATGAAGAGGATGGTCGCGACACGGGACTCGCGGGCTCGCCGCGTCGTGCCGACTATTCGATCGCTGTGAACGCCGACGATCCGATAGCGGCTGCGACTGCCCTCGTGGAACGTCGGGTGGAATGTTTTGCCTCGTCGTCGGTGATCTGCCTCGACGATGCCGTTGAAAGCGGTTCCCCGCTCGCGGCGGCCGACTCGGCCGCGATTCGACGCGCACAGCAGAACGACACCCACGCCGTGCCCGAGACGATCGGATTGTCAGAGGCGACGGTCGTCGAGAGGAACGGCAACGCCGCCCTCGTGGCAGCGACCAGGCAAGGCCAGAGCGTTTCCGGGGCCAACGATGAACCGGCCCCACTCTTGATGATCAAGGGTGAGGCCGGTTGGCGTCTTCGTGAGATCTTCGGTCCGTGAACGGAGGGAGTCCGATGGCGAGGTGGCGGCTAGATGCCGAGGTCGCCCTCGAACGCACCGCTCTCGAGACGGACCTTGACGGTCGTGAGAAAGCGGGCCGCGTCCGCGCCGTCGACGATGCGATGGTCGTAGGAGAGTGCGAGGTACACGGTCGAACGGATCGAGATCGCGTCGATGCCGTTGTCGGTCACGACGACGGGCTTCTTCGATACGGTTCCCGTGCCGAGAATGGCCACCTGCGGCAAGAAGACGAGCGGAGTGTCGAACAGGGCGCCACGCGAACCGGTGTTGGTCAAGGTGAATGTCCCCCCTGCGAGCTCATCGGGCTTGAGCTTGTTGTCACGCGTGCGGGCGGCGAGGTCGGCGATCTGCGCCGCAAGACCCGCAAGGTCGAGCGAGCTCGCGTTGTGCACGACCGGTGTGAGCAGTCCACGCTCCGTGTCGACAGCGATGCTCAGGTTCTCGTGGTCCGGGTAGACGATGGAATCCCCCTCGACGGTCGCGTTGATGATCGGGTAGGCCTTGAGCGCCTCAACGGCGGCAAGGGCGAAGAACGGCAGGAAGGAGAGCTTGTTGCCGGTCTTGGCGAGGAACTCGCCCTTGACCCTGTCGCGGAGCATGGCAACACGGGTGACGTCGACCTCCACGACTGTCGTGAGTTGCGCCGTGGACTGCATGGACACCACGGCCCTCTCGGCGACGACCTTGCGCAGACGCGACATCGGCTGGATCGTACCGCGCAGCGGCGAGACCTCGATCACATGCGCCGTCGGCGCCGTCTGTTCGGCGGTCGCCGTCGGAACCTGGGCCGAGAGCACATCCTGCTTGCGGATGCGCCCACCGACGCCGGTGCCGGTGAGGGTTGAGAGATCGACACCCTGTTCGTTCGCGAGCTTGCGGACGATCGGGGTGACGTAACCACCCGTTCCGGCGTGCGCGCCCGGGGTGTGGGCGGCCGCCTCAGTCTGGGCCGGAGAGGGCTCGGCCGCGACGGTGGCGACGGGCTCCGGCTCGATAACAGGAGTTGCGATCGGCTGCAGTACGGCGATCGGCTCGGTAGCGGCGATCGGCTCGGTAGCGGCGGCCGGCTCGGTAGTGACAGCCGGCTCGGTAGTGACGGCCGGCTCGGTGGTGGCGGCCGGAGGAGCCGCCATGGGGGCTGGCGGCGCGACGACGACGGGCACCGTGGCGACCAGTTCGGGCGCAACGACGGGCTCCGCAGCCGCAACCGGGGCCGCTTCGGCGGCGGGGGCTGCCGGAGCGCCCACCGCGTCTGAGCCGTCACCGATGGTCACGAGCGCTGTGCCGACCTCGACGGTCTCATCCTCCTGAACGAGGATCGCCTCGACGACGCCTGCGATGGGCGATGGGATCTCAGTGTCGACCTTGTCGGTCGAGACCTCCAGCAGCGGCTCGTCGACTTCGACGCGGTCGCCCACGTTCTTGAGCCAGCGGGTGACCGTGCCCTCTGTGACACTCTCGCCGAGTGCCGGCAGGCTGACGGATTCGCTCATGCGCTTGTCTCCTTCAAAAGCGGTATTCGCTAGTAGCTTATTGCGGTGTAGAGGCGTTGCCAGGCTAAAGCGCGTGCAGCGGCTTCCCTGCGAGCATGAGGAACGCCTCACCCATCGCCTCGTTCTGCGTTGGGTGCGCGTGAATGAGGGGAGCGATGTCCTCCGGATACGCTTCCCAGTTCACCGCGAGTTGGGCTTCGCCGATGAGCTCGCCGACACGGGCGCCGATCATGTGGACGCCGACAACGGGACCGTCGTTGACGCGGACGACCTTGATGGATCCGCTCGTTCCGATGATGGCGCTCTTGCCGTTGCCTCCCAGGTTGTACTCGTAGCTCGACACCTGCGCGCCGAACTTCTCGACCGCCTTGGCCTCCGTGTACCCGACCGACGCGACCTCCGGGTCGCAGTAGGTGACCTTGGGGATGTTGACGTCGTCGACGACGATCGGGTTGAGACCGGCGATCTCCTCGGCGACGAAGATGCCTTGCTGGAAACCACGGTGGGCCAGCTGGAGACCTGGGACGATGTCGCCGACGGCGTAAACGCCGGGGACGTTGGTGGCAAGCCGTTCGTTCGTGAGGACGAAGCCGCGATCCATGGCGACGCCGACCTCTTCGAATCCCAGGCCGGCGGTCGCCGCGCCACGGCCGACAGCGACGAGCAGGAGCTCGGCCTCGACGGTCTCGCCGTTCTCGAGGGTGAGGACGACTCCCGAGTCGTCCTGGGTCACGCCCTGGAAACGCACTCCGAGCTTGAAGTCGATGCCGCGCTTGCGGAACGCGCGCTCGAGCTGCTTGCTCACCGACTCCTCCTCGTTCGGAACGAGGTGCGGGAGAGCCTCGACGATCGTGACATCGGCTCCGAACGACTTCCAGACGCTCGCGAACTCGACCCCGATGACTCCGCCGCCGAGGACGGCGACCTTCTTCGGGACGAAGTCGAGTTCGAGGGCCTGTTCGCTCGTGATGACGCGACCGCCGATCTCGAGACCCGGAAGCGAGCGCGAATAGGACCCGGTCGCCAGGATCACATGCTTGCCGACGATGGAATCCTCGCCGACCTGCACGGTGGTCGGTGAGGTGAGACGCCCCTCGCCCTCGATCGTCGTGATGCCGCGTGCCTTGATGAGCCCCTGGAGTCCCTTCCACTTGCTCGAGACGATGCCCTCGCGGTAGGCGGTCACCGCTGCGACGTCGATGCCGTCGAAGGTCGTGTTGACGCCGAACTTCGAGGACTCACGGGCGTAGTCGGCGACCTCAGCCGAGTGGAGCAGCGCCTTCGTCGGGATGCAACCGCGATGCAGACAGGTGCCGCCGACCTTGCCCTTCTCGATCAGGCCGACGGTGAGGCCGAGCTGGACGGCACGCAGCGCCGCTGCATACCCACCGCTTCCGCCACCGAGAACGACAATGTCAAAATTCTGTTCCGACACCCAGTTACTCCCTCGTGCATCAGGATCCGTGACCTGGTCTGCGCCGCGTGATCGTGACACGTGGGCAGGCGACTAAGGCAAGTCATTCTTGCCCATACGACTGTACTACGGGCGGCCGTACTCCTCGGCCAAACGGATGAGGGCGCGAACGGATACCCCGGTCGGTCCTGCGCCCGTGAACCCGAATGCAGAACCCTCGTTGTTGGAGGGGCCTGCGATGTCGAGGTGGGCCCAGGGGATCGGAGTCTCGTCATCCTGCCGCGTGCCGACGAACTCGCGCAGGAACACCCCGGCCAGGAGCATCCCGCCCGCGGAGCTCCCGATCTTGGCATTGGCGATGTCCGCGACATCCGAGTCGATCGTCGCACGCAGCTCGCCGGGCAGCGGCATGGCCCAGAAGCTCTCGTCGACGGCCTTCGCGCTCTCGAGGACCTGGGCGACGAGCTCGTCGTCGCCCATGACCCCGGTATACCGGTTGCCGAGGGCCACGACCGCAGCTCCGGTCAACGTCGCGACATCGACGATCGCGTCCGGATGCTCCTCGCTCGCCGCGACGAGCCCGTCGGCGAGGACGAGACGACCCTCCGCGTCGGTGTTGAGCACCTCGACGGTCTGGCCGCCGCGGATGCGCAACACGTCGTTCGGGCGGATCGCCGTCCCCGACGGCATATTCTCGGCGAGACACAGCCAGGCCGTCACCCGCACGGGAAGGGCGAGCCGGGCAGCCGCGAGCGCGACGGCGAGCACGGTGGCCGCCCCGGTCATGTCGTACTTCATACCGACCATCGATGCGGGAGGCTTGAGCGATAGTCCGCCGGAGTCGAAGGTGATTCCCTTGCCGACGAGAGCGAGGTGCTTCGAGGCGTCGGCGGGGGAATAGCTCACCTTGACGAGGCGCGGCGGGCGCGACGATCCCTGGCCGACACCGAGGATCCCGCCGAATGCGCCGGCTGCGAGTTGCTCTTCGTCCCAGATGCGTATCTCGAGGGGCAGATCGGCTGCGACCGCAACCGCCCTGTCGGCGAAGCTCGCCGGAAACAGATCCGACGGCGGTGTGTTGACGAGGTCCTTGACGAGGCCGATCGCCTCGGCGACGGCGACGGCGCGGTCGATGATTGGCCGCTCGACCTCGGAGGCGGAGTGCACTGTGACGGCGCCGGCCGGGATCTTGGTCTTCTCTTTCGTCGTGTGACGGTACTCGGTGAAGGCGTATCCGCCGATCGCCGCACCCTCGAGCACGGCCGCCGCCTGTTCGGCCCCGGTGAGCGGGAGGGCGATCGCGACGGTGTCGACGCCGGTCAGTCGACGGACCGCAGTCCCGGCGGCATAGCGGAGTGCCTCCGCCGACGCCTCCGGCCCGAGGCCGACGATCGCAATGCTCTTCGCCCGTCCGATCACAGCCGGGATGCGGACGAGTTGGTCGCGCGCGCCGGTCACGCCGAACGCGGCGAGCTGCCCGCCGAGCTCGGAGTAGGCCGCGTCGGCGTGAAGGGTGACATCCCCATCCGTGCTGAGCGCGCCGACGACCACGACATCGGCGTCGGAGTCGATAGCGGGCGAGGTGGAAACCGAAAGCGTGGGAGACGTCATGGATCGATGCTATCGAGACGGTCTCGTCGCAATTACCGGTGCGGCGCCGGTGTTCGCTCTGGGCATGACCCATTGGGCCTGCATCAGGAGATCGGCCCTCTCCCGACACATAGAGTGGAAGCATGCGTGAGCCCAGCGAACTGTACATCCTGACTCCGGACGCCGCCGGCGTTCCCGAGGGGTTGCACATAGTCGCGGGCCTCACTGGCTTCGCCGACGCCGGTGGCGCGGTGAGCCAGTTCACCGAGTATCTCCTGAACACGCTCGAGAGCGTCGTGGTCGCCGAGTTCGATCCCGACATCCTGCTCGACTACCGGGCGCGACGTCCGATCATCTATTTCGACCAGGATCACCTGACCGGCTACCAGCCACCGTCCCTGCGTCTCTATCTGGCGAAGGACGAACTCGGCCAGCCGTTCCTGCTCCTATCCGGTTTCGAGCCGGACTTCCAGTGGGAGCGTTTCAGCCGGGCGGTCATCGACCTCGTCGAACGGTTCTCCGTTGCCACGACGACATGGGTTCACGCGATCCCCATGCCTGTGCCGCACACGAGGCCGATCGGCGTGACCGTGAGTGGGAACCGCAGCGAGCTGACGGAGTCGATGTCGGTGTGGCGCCCGCACACGCAGGTGCCGGCGAACGCCCTGCATCTCGTCGAGTATCGTCTGCAGCAGCTCGGGCATCCCACGGTCGGGTTCGTGCTGCTGATTCCGCACTATCTCTCGGACACCGAATACCCTTCCGCGGCGATTGCCGCGCTGGAGAGCGTGAGTGCGGCCACTGGCCTCATCTTTCCCACCGACCGCCTGCGCGAACAGGGACGGGAGTTCGTCGCGAAGATCGACGAGCAGGTTGCCGACAACGGTGAGCTGGCACGACTGGTGGGCACTCTCGAGGAACGTCACGACAGCTACATGCAGGGCACGACCCTGCGATCCCCCCTCACGGACGAGGACGGTGAGCTCCCGAGCGCCGATGAGATCGCCGCTGAGCTTGAGAAGTTCCTCGCTTTCAAACGCAAGAACGACGACGAGCCGCCAGCCGGCCGGGAGTAGTATCCTCAGGTGAACACCCGACGTGCCTGGCTGATCTTCGCCGTCGGATCGTTCGCCTATCTCGTCGCCGTCATGCAGCGCACATCGCTTGGCATCGCGGGTGTTGCTGCTGCGGACCGTTTCGGCAGCTCGGCGGCCGTGCTCTCGAGCCTCGCGGTCGTGCAGCTCATCGTCTACGCGGGCATGCAGATCCCTGTCGGCGTGCTCATCGACCGCTTCGGTTCGCGTGTGCTCATGATCTCCGGCACGGCGCTCATGATCATCGGCCAGGTCACGCTCGCCATGGCGCCAGACATCGCGGTCGCAATCGTCGGACGCATCCTGGTGGGTGCTGGGGACTCCACGCTCTTCATCTCGCTGATCCGTCTGATCAGCTCCTGGTTCTCCGGCCGCGCCGTGCCGCAGCTTTCGCAGTGGACCGGCAACATTGGTCAGCTCGGCCAGGTGCTTTCGGCGGTTCCGCTCGCGTGGATCCTGCACGGCTACGGATGGACGACGGCTTTCCTTTCGGCGGCAAGCCTGTCGGTCGTGGCGCTCACCGTCGTGATCCTCTGCATTCGCGATCGTCCTCTCGCCTCCGTCGAGCATCATCGCGCCAACAGCCTGCGTGCGGCGCTCGACCAGCTCCGTGCGAGTTTCCGTCGCCCGGGCACCCAGCTCGGGTTCTGGTCGCATTACGTCACTCAGTCGTCGGGTACCGTGTTCAGCCTGTTCTGGGGTTTTCCGTTCATGGTCTTCGGACTCGGCTACAGCGAGCAACTCGCCGCAAGCATGCTGCTTCTGCTGGTGGGCACCGGATTCGTGGCCGGCCCCATGCTCGGCCTCCTCACGGCCCGGTACCCGTTGCGGCGCAGCAACATCGTGCTCGCTATCGTCGCGGTCATGGGCGCCATGTGGACACTCGTGTTGCTGTGGCCGGGAATACCGCCTGTCTGGCTCGTCGGGCTCCTCATCGTGGTCATCGGCATTGGTGGACCGGGTTCACTCATCGGATTCGACTTCGCCCGAACCTTCAACCCGCTGCGCAGTCTAGGCTCCGCCAATGGAGTCGTGAATGTCGGAGGATTCTTCGCGAGTTTCGTGACGATGTTCCTCATCGGCGTCATTCTCGATATCTGGGACCATGTGCGGATCGCGGCGGGGCAGCAGAGCGATCTCTACGCCATCGACGGCTTCCGGATCGCCTTCGCCGTGCAGTACCTCGTCGTGGGCGTCGGAGTCGTCTTCCTCGTGCACGCGCGCCGTCGCACCCGACGAGCGATGCGGCGTGACGAGGGAATAGAAGTAGCCCCTCTCTGGGTTGCACTTGCGAGGGCGTGGAGGCGGCGCCAGGGCTCATAGCGAGTCGAGGGGGGAGCCTGAGGAACCTTATCGGGCGGGTTCTTCAGAGGATCCGTGCAATAATCGTCGGTAGGACCCGTTCTCGTCCTGGCAGCCTCGTTCTTTCGTTCGCGGCACGAATGCCTGGGACTTGACATGGGTCTTAGTAATGTCCATTTTTGGCTGCGGCCACGGATGATGCGCCGGGGCGACCCGGCCAGCTACCATCGGCGACTCACGCACCGGAGTCCGCCCGTCTGAGAGGTGTTCGAATGGCAACCCGTTCCACGAAGTCCGCCGCGACCGAGGAAGCTGCCCAGGCAACCAAGGACGCCCCGGCGAAGACCACTGCAAGACGTAAGGCTCCAGCGGCCGAGGCCACTGTGGTCGAGGGCGCCACGGTCAAGCCTGCCACGGCTCGCAAGCCTGCCACCCGCGGTGTCGCCGCCGAAAAGCCTGCCCCGCGCAAACGCGCCGCCGCGAAGAAGTCCGTGTCCGTCGAGGGTGAAGACGTCGTCGACGAGGACGTCGAGCCTGGCGATGACGAGGTTCTGGAAGACGTCGTCGTCGAAGCCGGCGATGACAAGGACGCGGACGACAAGAGTGTCGACGAGTCGGATGACTCCGAGGATGAGGACGCAGCGAAGCGTCCCAGCGCGGACGAGCCCCTTCCGACGGGCGCACTCGTGCTCTCTCTCGTCGACGATGACGACGAGGTGCCGGTCTACTCGAGTGCTATCACCGGTGCGACGGCCGACCCGGTCAAGGACTACCTGAAGCAGATCGGAAAGGTCGCGCTCTTGAACGCGGCCGAAGAGGTCGAGCTCGCCATGCGCATCGAAGCAGGTCTCTTCGCCGAAGACAAGCTCTCTCATCTGAGCGACGTCGAGAAGAAGTCGCAGCTCGGCCGTGAGCTGCAGTGGGTGGCCAAGGACGGAGCGCGGGCCAAAAGCCACCTGCTCGGGGCGAACCTGCGTCTCGTCGTATCACTCGCCAAGCGCTATACAGGCCGGGGTATGCAGTTCCTCGACCTCATCCAGGAAGGCAATCTAGGCCTCATTCGCGCGGTCGAGAAGTTCGACTACACCAAGGGCTTCAAGTTCTCCACTTACGCGACCTGGTGGATCCGCCAGGCGATCACCCGCGCCATGGCCGACCAGGCGCGCACGATCCGTATCCCCGTGCACATGGTCGAGGTCATCAACAAGCTCGCGCGCGTGCAGCGTCAGATGCTGCAGGACCTTGGCCGCGAACCCACTCCGGAGGAGCTCAGCCGCGAGCTCGACATGACCCCGGAGAAGGTCATCGAGGTGCAGAAGTACGGTCGCGAACCCATCTCGCTGCACACGCCGCTCGGCGAGGATGGCGACAGCGAGTTCGGCGACCTCATCGAAGACACCGAGGCAGTGGTTCCGGCCGATGCCGTCGGGTTCACCATGCTGCAGAAGCAGTTGGAGAGCTTGCTCGACTCGCTCAGCGAGCGCGAGGCGGGGGTCATCCGCATGCGGTTCGGGCTCGGCGACGGCATGCCGAAGACGCTCGACCAGATCGGCGACACCTTCGGCGTGACGCGTGAGCGCATTCGGCAGATCGAGTCGAAGACGATGGCCAAGTTGCGTCACCCCTCCCGTTCACAGTCTCTGCGCGACTACCTCGAGTAGGAACGTGGGCATCCGCTACGCCCCGGCGATCCTCATCGGACGCGCCATCAGGGTGCTCGCGCGCCTGCGCAAACCCGGTGGCGGGTCCGCGATCCCCGGACTCGTGGTCAACAGTCTGGCCCCGCGCTTCCTGACCACGACCCTCAATACGTTTCCCGATGGACTCGTGATCGTCTCGGGTTCGAGCGGCAAGTCCACCACCACGAAGATGCTCGTCGCGGCTTTGCGGGGCCATGGCAAGAGGGTGTTCACCAATCCGTCGACGGCGAACATCACCCAGGGACTCACTTCGGCGCTTCTCGAGCGGGCGAGCCTCACGGGGCGCATTGCCGGCGATATTGCAGTGCTCGAGATGGACGAGGGTCACGGCGCACTCATCGCCGACGAGCTCGAGCCGCGCCTCGTCATTCTCACGAACGTCATGGTCGACCAGATCGACCGCTTTCACGACCCCGGGATGGTTGCGGGAATGCTCGCCAAGATCGCGCGTCGGGCTAGCGTCGTCGTCGTCAACGCCGACGACGCGTTTCTCGAGGAACTCGCGGCTGGGCTCGCGCCGGAGGCCGTGGTCGAACGCTTCGGCGTGACGGCGGGTGTGCTCGCCGAGAGCCATCGTGGGCTTGGCCATGCGCGTGTTTCGGAGCACCGGCTCGACGGCGGCGGAGTGATCGTCACCGGCGTCGTCGGGCGCGTGGCGGATGTCGTGATCGATCGCGTCGCGAAACGCGTGCGCCTGCCCGCGCGGGGTACGCACTATGCCGTGGATGCCGCCGCCGCGCTGGCCGCCGCACGGGCGATCCTCAGTGAACGGTTCGACCCGGACATCGCGGTGTCGACGATCGGGGCCATCCCGCCGGTCTTCGGGCGTGGCGAGACCATCGAGGTGCGCGGCTCGACCGTCGAGTTCGTGCTCGTCCAGAATCCCGCGAGCTTCCAACTCAACATCGACCACCTCGAACCGGGTACCGATCAGATCCTGTTCGCGATCGGCTCCGACGTGCGCGACCCGAGCTATTTCTGGCCTGTCGACACCTCGCGTCTCGGCCGGGTCTCCATCGTCTCTGGTTCCAAGGCCTATGAGCTGGCGCTCCAGCTCGCCTACGACGGGGTGAGGATCGATCGTGTCGAGCCCGATCTCACCCGGGCCGTCGACGACTTTCTCGCGCTGCCCGCACCGCGTTCCGGGGTGAAGACCGTCATCTTCTCGGCCGACTCGATGCGGCGCACCCGCGCGCATCTGGGGCTGACCGCGGTGGGGGAGCAGGAATGACCGCTCAGATCACGATCGTCTCGCTCTTTCCAAGCCTGCTCGACACGAACGGCGACGCGGCGAATGCGCGTGTGCTCGCGAGACGTGCGGACTGGGCTGGTACAGCCGCACGCGTCGTCGTCGTCGAGAGCGTCGAGGACCTTCCGGCCGGTGTCGACGCCGTCGTGATCGGCTCGGGAACGGATGCCGACCTTCTGCCGGCGCGCGACGCCCTGATGACCCTGCACGACGAGTTGCGGCGCTGGGCGACCGAGGGTGTGCCGATCCTCGCGGTGGGCACCGGCTGGGAGCTGCTCAGCGGAGGCGTTGAGCTGGCGAACGGGACTGAGATCGACGGGCTCGGAGTGCTCCCAGGCCGTGCCGTGCCCCGGCAGGACAGAGTGAGCGACGACCTCGTCGTGACGTCCCGCTACGGTCGCCTCATCGGCTACGAGAACCACGCGCGCGACTACATCCATGCCGAGGGCTCTCCGCTCGGTCGGGTTCTCTACGGCAGTGGCAACGGACGGGACTCCCGGCAGGAGGGCGTCGTCATGGGCGATGTCTTCGGAACACACCTTCACGGTCCGGTGCTGGCGAAGAACCCAGGGCTGACCGACCACCTGCTCACGAGCGTCCTAGCACGCGAGGGGGTTTCGTACGCGCCGGCGGCCGGTGCCGGATTCGTCGACGAGATGGCGCGAGCCGCACGCAATCAGATTGCGGTGCGGCTCGGCCTCGATTCCGAATAGCGTCTAGTTGCGCGTGTCTTCGAGAAGTCGGCTGGACTCGTCGTGCCAGCTGTGTGCGACCTGTGCGAGCTTCTCTTGATGCTTGCGGCCGTGGTGTGCGCAGAACAGCAGTTCGCCGTTGTTGACGACGACGCGGATGTACGCCTGTGCGCCGCACGCATCGCAACGGTCTGCGGCGGTCAGCTGATGCGGGGTGTCGAGCTCGTCGACTGCACCATTCGGGTTGGCGATCTGTGACATGGGCTCCTCCTCCAACTCTGACTGCCGCGATCGTGATTCGACAGTGATGTGCTGACACTCCATGAAAGCACGGGCGCAACCGAGAAATGCCCTCATTGCAGGGTATTTCGCTCTGCGCGTAGATATCGTTCCGGTATCGGAGCGGGACCGTCGTCGTTTCGGGTGTCGGTCGCGGTCGGATGTCCGCGCGCTCGCTAGGCTTGACCGACGTGAGCTCTGACTATTCCGCCCGCCATCTCTCGGTGCTCGAAGGCCTCGAGGCCGTTCGCAAGCGTCCGGGCATGTACATCGGCTCGACCGATTCTCGCGGTCTCATGCACTGTCTCTGGGAGATCATCGACAATTCCGTCGACGAGGCGCTCGCCGGGCACGGTTCCGAGATCGCAACCGTGCTGCATGCAGACGGCAGTGTCGAGGTGCGCGACCGGGCACGCGGCATCCCGGTTGACATCGAGCCGAAGACCGGCCTGAGCGGTGTCGAGGTCGTGTTCACCAAGCTGCACGCCGGCGGCAAGTTCGGCAGCGGTTCGTATGCGGCTTCCGGTGGTCTGCACGGCGTCGGAGCCTCGGTCGTCAACGCCCTCTCGGAGCGCCTCGACGTCGAGGTCGACCGTGATGGCAAGACCTGGGCGATGTCCTTCCATCGCGGTGAGCCGGGTATCTTCACCGATACGGGCGAGCCTAGCCCGGACGCCCCATTCACGCCGTTCGAGCAGCGCAGCGAGCTGCGCGTCGTCGCTCAGGTCGCCAAAGGCGTCACGGGCACCCGGGTGCGTTACTGGGCGGACCGGCAGATCTTCACCAAGGGGGCCGATTTTCAGACCGAGGAGCTGCTCGGTCGTGCACGGCAGACGGCATTCCTCGTTCCCGGACTCGCGCTCGACGTCACCGATCAGCGTGGCGAGACGGCGCATACGACCTCCTTCCAGTTCGACGGCGGCATCTCCGAGTTCGTCGAGCATCTCGCGAGAGATGCCCCGCTCACCGACACCTGGCGCCTCACCGGCTTCGGCACCTTCTCAGAGACGGTGCCAGTGCTCTCCGATTCCGGGGCGATGGTGCCGACCGAGTTGCAGCGTGAATGCCACGTCGACATCGCGCTCCGTTGGGGGACCGGTTACGACACGGTCGTGCGCAGCTTCGTGAACATCATCTCGACGCCGAAGGGCGGAAGCCATCAGCTCGGTTTCGACCAGGGGCTGCTCAGGTTTCTGCGTGCGCAGGTCGAGCAGAACGCCCGTCGGCTCAAGGCCGGCTCAGACAAGCTCGAGAAGGACGATGTCCTGGCCGGGCTCACAGCCGTCTTGACGGTGCGCCTGCCCGAGCCCCAGTTCGAGGGGCAGACCAAGGAGGTGCTCGGCACGCCCGCGGTGCGTGCCATCGTCTCGAACGTGGTCTCGAAGGCTCTGGGGGAGCGGTTCTCGTCGAGCAGGCGCGACGACAAGGCGCAATCGGCCTTGCTGCTCGACAAGGTCGTCGCCGAGATGAAGTCCCGTATCTCGGCGCGAGCGCACAAAGAGACCCAGCGCCGCAAGAACGCGCTCGAGAGCTCCTCGCTTCCCGCCAAGCTCGTCGACTGCCGATCGAGCGATGTGGCGCACAGCGAGCTCTTCATCGTCGAGGGTGATTCCGCGCTCGGCACGGCCAAACTGGCCCGTGACAGTGAACACCAGGCGTTGCTTCCGATCAGGGGCAAGATCCTCAATGTGCAGAAGGCCAGCGTGTCCGACATGCTGTCGAACGCCGAGTGTGCCTCGATCATCCAGGTCATCGGAGCGGGCTCCGGCCGGAGCTTCGACATCTCGACGGCTCGGTACGGCAAGGTCATCATCATGAGCGACGCGGATGTCGACGGAGCGCACATCCGTACCTTGCTGTTGACCCTCTTCTTTCGTTACATGCGTCCGATGATCGAGGAGGGTCGGATGTTCGCGGCGGTCCCGCCGTTGCATCGCGTCATCGTCATGAACCCGGGCTCCAAGCCGAACGAGACGATCTACACCTATTCGGAATCGGAGCTCAGCGGCGTCCTGGCTGGGCTGAAGAAGCAGGGCAAGCGCCATCAGGACCCGATCCAGCGTTACAAGGGCCTCGGAGAGATGGATGCCGATCAGCTCGCGACGACGACCATGGACCGTCGACACCGGACCCTGCGCCGAGTGGGCATCGCCGACGCCGAGATGGCGGGTAAGGTCTTCGAACTGCTCATGGGCAACGATGTCGCACCGCGCAAGGAGTTCATCATCGACAGTTCTGACCAGCTCTCGCGCGAACGCATCGACGTCTGAAATCGATGCGTCACCCGATGCGGCTGCCGACGGCGCCGACGACGGCGTCGAGAGGCTGACCCGATGCGTCACGCTTTGCTCCGCCGTCCGGCAGGGTGCGCACCGAGCCGTCAGGCCCGACTCCGAGTGCCGGCGCTCGGCCGACCCAGGCGAGCGAGAGGGCGTCCTCGCCTTTGAGGAACCTCTGGGCACGCACCCCCCCGGTGGCCCGACCTTTGGCGGGGAACTCGGAGAAGTCGGAGACCTTGGCACTGCCAGGGTCGGTGCCGGCCAGGGTCTGGCTGCCTGTCGCGATCGTGACGACGACGGCCTCCGCGGCCGCATCGGCCCCCAGGCTCGTGAAATGGATGACGTGTGAGTTCGCACCGAGGTTGATTCCGGCCATGCCTCCGGCCGGGCATCCTTGCGGGCGCACTGACGAGGCGGTAAAACGCAGCAGTTGGGCGTCGGACGCGACGAAGACGAGCTCATCGTCCTCGTCGCCCTGCGCCACTCCGACGACCTCGTCCTTGGGCTTGAGACCGATGATCTCGAAGTCGGGCTTGCTCGGATAGGCGTCGGTGGTGACACGTTTGACGACGCCCAGTCGTGTACCGAGTGCGATGGAACGGTCGGAGTCGAGCGAGATGATAGCCAGCACCTTCTCGTCGCGGTTCGGCAGGGCCAGGTAGTCGCCCACCTTGACTCCGGCGGCGAGTTGCACGGAGGTGAGCGGCAGCACCGGCAGATCGACGGGGGTGAAGCGGATGAGGCGGCCGAGGCTGGTCACAGCGCCGATCTCGCTGCGACTCGTCGTGTCGATGGCCGAGCGGATCGCGTCGTGCTTGCTGCGACGCGGGGGAGACGGGATATCGGTCGAGGCGTCCTCGCCCGCAGGCAGATCGACGCGGGCTATGCGGCCTGTCGCGCTGAGGAAGACGCGGCACGGCGCATCGACGACCTCGAGCACGGTTGCGGCACGTTGAGCCCCGGTGCCGGCGATGCTCGGACGAGCCTCTGTCAGCAGGGTACGACGCGGCGTTCCGAACCGTTCGGCGATCTCCGCGAGTTCATCGGAGACGAGGGCCTTGATACTCGACTTGCTCGACAACAGGGCGACGAGCTCCTCGATCTCGGCACGGAGCTTATCGCGCTCGGCCTCCAGCTCGATGCGCGAGAAACGGGTCAGACGCCGCAGCTGAAGCTCGAGGATGTAGTCGGTCTGTGCCAGGCTCAGATCGAAGACCTCCATGAGGCGCTCTCGCGCCTGCGCCGTGTCGTCGCTCGAACGGATCACCTGGATGACCTCGTCGATGTCGAGGATCGCGATGAGGAGACCCTCGACGAGATGCAGGCGTTCCCTGCGCCGAGTCAGCCGGTATTCGGAGCGCCGGGTGACGACCGCGATGCGGTGGTCGACATAGACGAGCAGCAGTTCCCTCAGCCCGAGGGTCTGCGGTCCGCCACCGACGAGGGCCACGTTGTTGATGTTGAAGGAATCCTCGAGCGGGGTGAGCCGATAGAGCTGCTCGAGCACGGCCTCGGGGCTGAAGCCGGTCTTGATGCCGATGACGAGGCGCAATCCGTTCGTGCGATCGGTCAGGTCGGTGACGTCGGAGATCCCGTTGAGCTTCTTGGAGTTGACGCCGTCCTTGATCTTCTCGATGACCTTCTCGGGCCCGACCAGATATGGCAGCTCGGTGACGACGAGACCGGTTTTGCGGGCCGTGATGTTCTCGACGCTCACGCGTGCCCTGGTCTTGAAGCTTCCGCGACCCGTTGCGTAGGCATCTTTGATGCCAGACAGCCCGACGATGGTGCCTCCCGTCGGCAGGTCCGGTCCCGGAACGTACTCCATGAGGTCGTCGAGGGTCGCATCCGGGTGGGCGAGCAGGTGACGCGCGGCGCCGACGACCTCGATGAGGTTGTGCGGGGCCATGTTCGTGGCCATGCCGACTGCGATGCCGCTTGCGCCGTTGACGAGCAGGTTCGGGTACGCGGCGGGCAGCACGTCCGGCTGGGTGAGCTGGTTGTCGTAGTTCGGAACGAAGTCCACGACGTCCTCGTCGAGGCCTTCCGTCATCGCGAGTGCGGCGGCGGCGAGACGCGCTTCGGTGTAGCGGGATGCCGCGGGTCCGTCGTCGAGAGAGCCGAAGTTGCCGTGACCGTCGATGAGAGGGACGCGCAGGGTGAACGCCTGCGCCATGCGCACGAGAGTGTCGTAGATGGCGGTATCGCCGTGCGGATGCAGTTTTCCCATCACCTCGCCGACCACACGGGCCGACTTCACGTGGCCCTTGTCCGGGCGCAGACCCATCTCGTTCATCTGGAACAGGATTCGTCGTTGAACGGGCTTGAGGCCGTCGCGGGCGTCGGGGAGCGCCCGGGAGTAGATCACCGAGTAGGCGTACTCAAGGAACGAACCCTGCATCTCCGCGGCGACGTCGACGTCTTCGATGCGTTCGGTGAATGATGCGTCGGTGTTGCTGTCGTTGCGGGTCATCCGTTGTTTCTTGTCTGCGTGTGCCATGCGCCCTGGCGGGACGAAACACGCCCTGCTCTATGCCAGACTGGGCGCGATGCCCATGCTACCTGTCCGTAATTCCCGCGGTCCGCGGCTTGCCGATGTTCTCGAAAGTTCTCTTCTCAGTGTGCTCGGGCAGGAGAATCCGTTGGCGCTGCCGCCCGCACAGCATGCCGTCGTCGTACTCGCCGACGGACTCGGAGCCGCTGCGATCCGCTCCCGGACCGGGCACGCCCGGTTTCTCTCTGCCCGTCTCGGCAAGAACGACGTGATCGACGGAGTCTTCCCGGCGACCACGGCCGCCGGGCTTGCGACGCTCTGCACCGGCGTCGAGCCCGGCAAGCACGGTCTCGTGGCCTATCGAGTGCTCGATGCGGCGAACGACCGGGTCGTGAATCAGCTGAACGGCTGGGACGCCGACATGGATCCCGCGACCTGGCAACGGGTGCGCACGGTCTTCGAGAGAGCCGCGGACGTCGCCGTGCCCAGCTTCTCGATAGGTCCGGTCCGCTACAAGGGCTCCGGACTCACCGAGGCTGTGTTGCGCGGGAGTGAGTACCTCGACGCCGAGACCATCGGCGGGCGGTTCGACACGGCCAGGCGGGTCATCGCCTCGACCCCCGGCGCACTCGTCTACCTCTACGTTCCGGAACTCGACATGGCGGCGCACGCCCGCGGTTGGCAGTCGGACCGCTGGCTCGCCGAGCTGGAGACCCTCGACGCCGAGACGTCGCTCTTCGCGGCGTCTCTCGCTCCTTCGACGGGCTTGCTTCTCACCGCCGACCACGGCGTGCTCGATGTGCCGAGTACCAAGCACGTGCTCTTCGACACCGTGCCGGAGCTTGTGGACGGGGTGCGGCACGTCGGCGGCGACCCGCGCTGCCTCCAGCTCTATCTGGAGCCGGGGCTCGGTGGATCGGCCGCCGACGTCCTCGCTGAGGCCTGGCGGCAGGTCGAAGGGGAGCGTGCCTGGATCCTCACCCGTGGCGAAGCGGTCGAGGCAGGACTGTTCGGCGACGTCGACCCTGCCGTGTTGCCGCGTATCGGAGACGTCATCGTCGCGGCACGCAGGCTCGTGGCGTACTACGACTCACGCGATCGGAGCCAGGCCGGGCGCACGATGATCGGCCAACACGGAGCGCTCACCGACGAGGAGATGCGCATTCCGCTCATTCGCGCGGGAGCCTACGGGCGCTGACCCCGGATCAGCTCGGATACTGCCAGCGCTTCACCTGCGGCTTGGGAAGGCGCATCGGCCGCAACTGCAGTGCGCGCATGGCGGCATACCAGCGCACCTTCTCGACCTTCGTCTCGCCGAACTTGGCGGTCAGCTTCCTCGTGAGCAGGAAGCCGAGGACGACGCAATCGACGACGGCGACGATGAAGAACGCCCAGAGACCGAGGATGCCATACGTCTGCACCTCACGGCTGGGGAGAAAGGTCAGGATGATGACGAGGAACATCACCGGGATCATGATCTCGCCGATGTTGAATCGCGCGTCGATATAGTCGCGCACATAGCGCTTCTGCGGACCCCGGTCGCGGGCCGGAAGATACTTCTCGTCGCCGAGCGCCATGCCTATGCGCGCCTTTTCGCGCGCCTCAGCCGCCTTGGCGCGCGCATTCCGCGCGGCCTCCTTGCGATCGTTCGGAACGAGCGGGCGCTTGCGGGCCGCCTCCTGTTGTTTGCGGGTAGGGGTGGGGGTGCCCTTGCCCGCCTTAGCCTGCTCGGCGAGACGCGCCGCGGTTTCTTCAGCGGTCTCGATCACGGGCTCTGCGTCGTTGGACGCCTGGTTCTTTGCCACATCAGATCCTTGATTTCGGTTGCTTTAAGATTAGCCGCATGACGGATACCCCAGAGACACCCGTGACGACGAGGGACGCCGTGGCCGATGCCGCCGTGCGCACCGCCGTCGAGAACGGCCTTCCGACCACGATCGCGGATCTCACGGCGCTTGTGCGCATCCCATCGGTCTCGTGGTCGGCGTTCGACCCGGCCGCTGTCGAGGCCAGTGCCGAGAAGGTGGCCGAACTCGTGCGGGGGCTCGGCGTCTTCGAATCCGTCGAGGTCACACGGTCGGCGATCGAGGGGTCCGAGCAACCAGGGCAGCCGGCGGTCCTGGCGACGCGTGCAGCACGCAATGGGCGTCCGACGGTGCTGCTTTATGCGCATCACGACGTGCAGCCGCCGGGCAATGACGCGGAGTGGGAATCCGCCCCATTCGAGCCGACTGTCCGGGGTGACCGACTCTACGGTCGCGGCGCTGCAGACGACAAGGCCGGGATCATGGCGCATATCGCCTCGATCAGGGCGCTCGTCGAGACCTCAGGTCCCGACTTCGAACTCGGCCTCGCCATGTTCATCGAGGGGGAGGAGGAGTTCGGGTCCCGTTCCTTCGCTAACTTCCTCGCCGACAACCGCGAAGCGCTCGAGGCAGACGTGATCATTGTCGCCGACTCGAACAACTGGGACATCGACACCCCGGCGCTCACGATCGGCTTGCGCGGGAACGTCACCTTCCGACTGACCGTCACCACACTCGACCACGCCTCCCACTCCGGAATGTTCGGCGGAGCGGTTCCGGACGCCATGCTCGCGACCATCCGGCTCATCGCGACGATGCACGCGGAGGACGGCTCCGTCGCGGTCGAGGGCCTCACGAGCCATGAGCAGCAGACGCCAGAATACTCGGAGGAGCAGTTGCGCCTGGAGACGGGCCTGCTCGACGGGGTCGCCACGATCGGGCATGGGAGCATCCTGAACCGGATCTGGGCACAGCCGACGGTCACCGTCACGGGGATCGATGCGCCGAGCGTCGACAATGCCTCCAACACGCTCTCCCCCTCGATCTCCATACGCATCAGCTCACGCGTCGCGCCCGGGCAGCCGGCTCAGGAGGCGTTCCTCGCCCTCGAACGTCACCTGCGCGCGAATGCCCCATGGGGTGCGCGCCTCGAGATCGACGACATCGACACGGGGGAGGCCTTCCTCGTCGACACGAGCGGCTGGGCCGTTGCCGAAGCCAGGTCCGCCATGGCCGACGCGTGGGGGAAGGAGCCCGTGGACGTCGGCGTCGGCGGATCGATACCGTTCATCGCCGATCTCGTGAGGGTCTTTCCGAAGGCGCAGATCCTCGTGACGGGTGTCGAGGATCCGGACTCGCGCGCGCATAGCCCGAACGAGTCCCTCCATCTCGGGGTCTTCAAGCGCTCAGTGTTGAGCGAGGCACTTCTGCTCGCGCGGCTCAACATGCGTGGGGAATGATCTCAGCCGACATCCTGTTGACCGAGTTAGAATCTCTCTGGACTCCGGCGATCTGATGCGGGAGCCCCTGAAAGCGCATCGAGGAGCAGTATGACCGACACGACAACGACCAGTGTTTCAACCCACGGCGTCGGCCTCACGGATGCTGCGGCGTCCAAGGTCAAGAGCCTGCTCACGCAGGAGGGACGGGACGACCTGCGTCTGCGTGTCGCCGTTCAGCCCGGCGGCTGCTCCGGTCTCATCTACCAGCTGTACTTCGACGAGCGGGTTCTCGATGGCGATGTGCTCGTCGATTTCGACGGTGTCGAGGTGGTCGTCGACAAGATGAGTGTGCCTTACCTCGACGGCGCCTCGATCGATTTCGAGGACAGCATCCAGAAGCAGGGCTTCACGATCGACAATCCCAACGCGCAGGGAAGCTGTGCGTGCGGAGACTCGTTCCATTAGGCTCCATAGCTCACCTCCTCGGGAGATCATCCGAACGGATGGTCTCCCGAGTGCCTTTAAGGGGCGGATTCCGCTGGATTTCACGTACATGCCAGCGAGGTCGTCGCGTTGATGCACAACCTGGTGCGCTCTGCGGAGTAGGCTGGATCCGGTCAATGCACTTCCCTGTGAAGTGCCTACGAGTCTCCCGAAAGGTCACCGGTGCGCAACAATCGCCGACTCCGATGGGCTGCAATTCCGATCGCAGCGACGCTTGCCGTAGTTCTCGCCGGGTGCACCCAGGCGCAGCTCAACGGCTTCCTCCCGGGATTCGTGGAGGGCGAGAAGCCCGTCACGACGAACACCCAGATGGTCTCCGGTCTATGGACGACATCCTGGATCGTCCTTCTCATCGTCGGTATCATCACGTGGGGACTCATCATCTGGGCGGTGATCGTCTACCGCCGTCGTAAGGGCCAGACCGGGCTTCCGGTGCAGTTGCGCTACAACATGCCGATCGAGATCTTCTACACGATCGTGCCGCTCATCCTCGTGCTCGGCTTCTTCGCCTTCACCGCTCGTGACCAGGCGGCTATCGAGGAGCCGTTCGCCTCGCCCGACCTCAAGATCCAGGTCATGGCCAAGCAGTGGGCGTGGGACTTCAACTACGTCGACGACAACGTCTATTCGCCCGGCGTCCAGGGCAGCCCCGACGCGAACGGCCCCAAGGGCGCTCTCGTCGAGTCCGAACTGCCCACCCTCTATTTGCCCGTCGACAAGAAGATCGAGATCGCGCTCGACTCACGCGATGTCGTCCACTCCTTCTGGGTCATCGACTTCCTCTACAAGAAAGACATGTTCCCGGGCAAGACCAACTACATGTATGTGACGCCGACGAAGGAAGGCACGTACAAAGGCAAATGCGCCGAGTTGTGCGGTGAGTATCACTCGCTCATGCTCTTCAACGTCAAAGTCGTGTCGCAGGCCGAATACGACGACTACATCGGGTCGTTGCGCGCTGCGGGCCAGAAGGGTCAGCTCGGCCCCGAGTTCGACCGCAACCAGAATCTGCCGGGTACCGAAGCGCCGACGTCCGAGGAGGGGCACTAAGCCATGAGCATCGTCACAGCACCGGCTTCCACTCAAGAACGCACACAGCCGTTCGGCGCGTCGAAGGTCGGGCGCAAGGGCAACACCCTCGTCAAGTGGATCACCTCGACCGATCACAAGGTCATCGGGTATCTCTACCTGATCACCTCGTTCGTCTATTTCTGCATCGGTGGCGTCATGGCCCTGGTCATCCGTGCCCAGCTGTTCCAGCCGGGGCTCGAGATCCTGCAGACGAAAGAGCAGTACAACCAGCTATTCACCATGCATGGCACGATCATGCTGCTCATGTTCGCGACCCCGCTCTTCGCGGGATTCGCGAACGTGCTCATGCCGCTCCAGATCGGTGCGCCGGACGTCGCGTTCCCTCGCCTCAACGCTTTCGCCTACTGGCTGTTCAGCTTCGGAAGCCTCATGGCCGTCGCCGGCTTCCTCACCCCGCAGGGTGCCGCATCCTTCGGCTGGTTCGCCTATCAGCCCCTCGCGTCGACGACGTTCTCGCCGGGTATCGGCGGCAATCTCTGGATGCTGGGGCTCGGCGCGAGCGGTTTCGGAACGATTCTCGGCGCCGTCAACTTCATCACGACGATCATCACGATGCGTGCACCGGGGATGACCATGTTCCGCATGCCGATCTTCACGTGGAACACCCTCGTCACCTCGATCCTCATCCTGATGGCCTTCCCCGTGCTCGCGGCTGCTCTGCTCGCTGCCGCAGCCGACCGCGTATTCGGGGCGCATATCTACGATCCAGCCAATGGCGGCGTCATACTCTGGCAGCACCTGTTCTGGTTCTTCGGCCATCCCGAGGTGTACATCATCGCCCTGCCGTTCTTCGGAATCGTTTCGGAGATCTTCCCGGTGTTCAGCCGCAAGCCGATCTTCGGCTATAAGACGTTGATCTACGCGACGATCGCGATCGCCGCGTTGTCGGTCACCGTATGGGCCCACCACATGTATGTGACGGGATCGGTGCTGTTGCCGTTCTTCTCACTCATGACGATGCTCATCGCCGTTCCAACGGGCGTGAAGATCTTCAACTGGATCGGGACGATGTGGCGGGGTTCCGTCACCTTCGAGACGCCGATGCTCTGGGCGATCGGCTTTCTCATCACCTTCACCTTCGGTGGCCTGACAGGTGTCATCCTGGCATCGCCGCCGCTCGACTTCCACGTCTCCGACACCTATTTCGTGGTCGCCCATTTCCATTACGTCGTCTTCGGCACCGTTGTGTTCGCCATGTTCGCAGGCTTCTACTTCTGGTGGCCCAAGTGGACGGGCAAGATGCTCAACGAGCGTCTCGGGAAATGGCACTTCTGGCTGCTCTTCATAGGCTTCCATACGACCTTCCTTGTGCAGCACTGGCTGGGCGTGGTCGGCATGCCACGACGCTATGCGAGCTACCTGCCGACGGACGGCTTCACCTGGATGAACCAACTCTCGACGGTCGGCGCGATGATCCTTGGCGTCTCCCTCATCCCGTTCTTTCTCAACGTATACATCACGGCCCGCAAGGCGCCGAGGGTCTCGGTGAACGACCCGTGGGGCTACGGCGGATCCCTCGAGTGGGCGACCTCTTGCCCGCCGCCTCGCCACAACTTCACCTCGATCCCTCGTATCCGTTCCGAGCGTCCGGCATTCGATCTCAACCACCCTGAGGCAGCGGTTCCGCTCGGCATCGGTCCTGCCAAGGACGCGCCGGATGCCCCGACGTACGACATCGCTTCGGAGGAGGTCAAGTAATGCGCGCGAACATCAATCTGTTCTGGATACTGACGGTCTTCTTCGTTCTCACGTCGGTGGCCTACATCTTCTGGACGATCGCGGAGAACGGCCATGTCGAGTGGGTCGGTGCCGTCGCGTTGGGCTTGTGCGCGGTTCTGAGCGCCTTTATCGCGTTCTACCTGGGGCGTGTGCATGGTGCCCAGGGTGGCGAACTGCCGGAGGACCGCCTCGACGGCAACATCGACGATGGTGACGCGGAGCTCGGCTTCTTCAGCCCGTGGAGTTGGTGGCCGATCATGCTCGCGGGGTCAGCCTGTCTCCTGCTCCTCGGGTTGGCCGTCGGCTTCTGGATCGCATTCATCGCGGTCGGCATCGGCCTGATCAGCATCGTCGGCTGGGTGTTCGAGTACTATCGAGGGCTTTTCGCCCGGTGATCAAACCTCCCGTGGCCGGAACCGCAGCACGTCCACGCTGATCGTGACGGTGGCGGGCGATCGCCAGGAACTCTCGCTCTCAGCGGAGCGGTGATGCGCTGAGGGACCCATGTCGATGAGCGATGCCGCCAGTTCCGGCGTGACCGGGGTCTTCGCCATGGCGGTGTCGCGCGCGTCGAGGGCGAAGAGAGGCCCGGCGCTCTCGATGAGCCTTTCGGCCTTTTCTTCCGGCACAGCGAGCATGCCGGGGGCATCGCGGAACTCCCGGAAGTGCTCTGGCCGTGGCACAACGGCGAGGAGCCTGCCCGAAACGGGCGTCAGGATGCGGTGGAGCTCCGGCAGGTTGCGAGGGGCGAAGATGGAGAGCACGATGTCGGCCGAACCGCTGCGGAGGGGGAGCGGCGCCCAGGTGTCGGCGATCAGCCCGTCGATCGCTTGCGAACGCCGAACGGCGCGCGAGACGGCGCTAGGCGAGATGTCCTGTGCCAGCCCGCGGGCGTCGGGCGCTGCTGCCTCGAGCGCCGCCTCGAGATAGTGTCCAGTGCCGCAGCCGGCGTCGTGAACGCGTCGCGGAGGGGCGGAGGGAAGCAACGAGAGCAGCGCATCGCTGATCGGGGCGTAGGCGCCGCTCTCGAGCACACGGTCACGGGCATCCAGCATGGCCGCTGAGTCACCGATCAGCCCGGACCCCGCGCGAAGCGCGTTCAGGTAGCCGCGCTTGTTGACGTCGTAGCTGTGTCCGGTCTTGCAGCGGAGCGAGAGCGGGGGAGTAGCTTCGAGGTCCAGAAGACACTTCGGGCACCGCAGCCACTCAGACAGAGTCTGGAGTGTCATGCGGTGGCCGAAGAAAGGGTGGTGCCGGACGCCTAGTGGTGTTCGCCGTGCGACTGTTCGATTTCCGTCGAGGTCACCGGTGCGATGCGGTCTTCGAAGAACCACCGCGAGAGGCTCGCCCGGAGACGCTGCCCGAAGGTGATCTGCCCTTTCGCGTTCGGGCGGATCATGAGCGGCTTGTAGTCGCTGTAGTCCACGAGACGCCAGCGCTCGTATTCGTCGACGGGCTCGTGCACCTCGATGAACTCACCGCCGGGCAGTTTCACGATGCGCCCGGACTCGTAGCCGTGCAGCACGATCTCGCGATCCTTCTTCTGCAATGCGAGACATACGCGCTTCGTGATGAGGTAGGCGATGATCGGACCGAGGATCACGATCCCCTGGAGGGTGTGGATGACGCCTTCCATCGTGAGACGGAAGTGCGTCGCGATGATGTCAGAGCTCGCGGCTGCCCAGAGGCCCGCGTAGAACGTGACGCCGGCGGCGCCGATCGCCGTTCGGGTCGGAGCGTTGCGCGGCCGGTCGAGCACGTGATGCTCGCGCTTGTCGCCCGTGATCCACGCCTCGATGAAGGGGTAGACGAGCACGGTGACGATGAACAATCCGAGGCCGATGAGCGGCACGAGGATGTTGAACGACCAGGTGCGGTCGAGCCAGACGAACTCCCAGCCCGGTGGAATCAGACGCAAGGCACCGTCGGCGAAGCCGATATACCAGTCCGGCTGCGTTCCGGCGGAGACGGGCGACGGGTCGTACGGTCCGTAGTTCCAGATCGGGTTGATCGTGAACAAGGAGGCGATGAGGGCGAGAACACCGAAGACGATGAAGAAGAAACCGCCGGCCTTCGCCGCGTACACAGGAAGGATCGGGTAGCCGACGACCGTCTGCTGGGTCTTGCCCGCTCCCGGGTACTGGGTGTGCTTGTGCACGACCACGAACAGCAGGTGAAGGGCGATGAAGAGCACGACGATCGCGGGAAGCAGCAGGATGTGCAGGGTGTACAGACGGCCGACGATGTCGGTGCCGGGGAACTCGCCGCCGAACAGGAGGAACGAGATCCAGGTGCCGACGAGCGGGATGCCCTTGACCATGCCATCGATGATGCGGAGACCGTTGCCCGAGAGCAGGTCGTCGGGCAGTGAGTAGCCCGTGAAGCCCTCTGCCATCGCAAGGATGAAGAGCACAAAGCCGATCACCCAGTTGAGCTCGCGCGGCTTGCGGAACGCACCGGTGAAGAAGATGCGCAGCATGTGCAGACCGATTGCAGCCACGAACAGCAGAGCCGCCCAGTGGTGGATCTGACGCATCAGCAATCCACCGCGGATGTCGAAGGAGATGTCGAGCGTCGACGACATCGCGACCGACATCTCGACGCCCTTGAGCGGCACGAAGGATCCATCGTAGTGCACTTCAGCCATCGACGCCTGGAAGAAGAACGTCAGGAACGTGCCGGTGAGCAGGATGACGACGAAGCTGAAGAGTGCGACCTCGCCGAGCAGGAACGACCAGTGGTCGGGGAAGATCTTACGGCCGAACTCTTTGACGGTGCCAGAGATGCCCGTGCGCTCATCGAGGTAATTGGACGCCGCGGCGGTGAATCCGCCGGGCTTCTTCGCTGGCTCGTTCACGTCGGCTGCCGGCGGGCTCGTAGTAGTTGCGGTGCTCAATGACGCTCCCAGAAGCTCGGGCCGACAGGTTCGTGGAAGTCGCTCTGGGCGACGAGGTATCCCTCGGCGTCCACAGCGATCGGCAGCTGCGGCAGGGGCCGCGCGGCCGGACCGAAGATGACCGCACAGTGGTTGGCCACGTCGAACTGCGACTGATGGCACGGACACAGCAGGTGATGCGTCTGCTGTTCGTAGAGGGCGACAGGGCATCCGACATGGGTGCAGATCTTCGAGTATGCAACGATGCCGTCGTACGACCAGTCCTTGCGTTCCGGCAGCTCGTTGAGATCCTCCGGACGCAGACGCATGAGCAGGACGACGGCCTTGGCCTTCTCTTCCAGCTTGCCTGTCTTGAGTTCGTTGAGGCCCTCGGGGATCACGTGGAATGCGCTACCGACGGTGACATCCGCTGCCATGATCGGCGTACCGCTCGGGTCGAGGGCGAGACGGGTGCCTTTCTTCCACATGGTATGGGAGAGGAGCGCGACCGGGTTCTCGTTCTGAGGGCCGAGGCCGCGAAAGAGTACGATCGCGGGCAAGGGGAACGCGATGAGCGCTCCGATCAGGCTGTTGCGGATGAGCGTGCGGCGCCCGAATCCGGACTCCTCGTTGGCCTCCTGGAAGATCTCCACGGCGCGAGCCCTGGTCTCCTCGTCGCCGCGGACGGGGTGACGAACGTCGATGCCTTCCTTGTCGGACATGAGAGTCTTGGCCCAGTGGACCGCGCCGATTCCGATGGCCAGCAGGGCGAGGGCGATGCCGAGACCGATGAGGAGCGTGTTGAGGCGGACATCGCCGACGTTGTTCGACTCGATCGGGAACAGCATGTAGGCCGCGATGGCCCAGATGCTGCCGACGATCGACAGATAGAAGAGCGTGTAGACGGTGCGCTCGGCGCGCTTCTCGGCTCTAGCGTCCGTGTCTGTGACTCGCGCGCGGTGCGGCGGAAGACCAGGATCTGACAGGGCATCCCGTGCGGCGACGGCGGTGCCAGCGGATTCCTCCGCGTGCGCGGCGCCCGACGAATCGGCAGCGATGATCTCCCTGCCGCCGTTATCGTCCTGTGCCATGGTTCTCCTTTTCACGCTGTGTCATTGCCGGGCGCCGGTCAGTTCGACTTCGCCGTGATCCACACGGTCAGGGCGACAATGGTGCCGAGACCGAAGATCCAGATGAACAGGCCCTCCGCCACGGGACCGAGCGAACCGAGCTCGAAACCTCCGGGGGAGCGGTTGTCCTGAACGTACTTGAGGTACGTGATGATGTCCCGCTTGTCTTCTGGCGAGATGTTGAGGTCGTTGAACGCAGGCATGTTCTGTGGGCCGGTGACCATGGCCTCGTAGATGTGCACACCGGAGACATTCGTCAGCTCCGGAGCGAACTTGCCTTCGGTGAGGGCACCACCGGCTCCGGCGACGTTGTGGCACATGGCGCAGTTGATGCGGAAGAGTTCGGCGCCGTTCGCCGCGTTACCGCCGCCGTCGACGAGTTCTGGTGCGGGTATGGCCGGACCCGGAGCAAGCGAGGCCACGTAGGCGGCGAACTGCTTGATCTGCTCGTCGGTGAACTGCACCGGCTTCTGCTGGGCCTGCGGTCCGTTCATCTGCATCGGCATGCGACCGGTACCGACCTGGAAGTCGACGGATGCGGCACCGACGCCGATGAGGCTCGGGCCGTTTCCGGTTCCTTGGGCACTCATACCGTGACAGGTGGCGCAGTTGGCTTGGAAGAGCTTCTTGCCTTCATCGATCGTCTGCTGCGAGGCGATATCGGTTTCGGCCGACGCCGTGGTCGCGCTGAGCGCCGCGTATGCTCCACCGGTGAAGACGAGGCCGATCGCAAGCAACGCAACGGTCGCCAAAGGGTGACGACGTCCTGTCTTGCGGCTCACGCGAGCTGTAGCTTTTCTGTTCTCGGGCATGGGAAAGTAGTCCGCTCCTGATTCCTATTTGAGAACGTAGATGACCAGGAAGAGCCCGATCCAGACAACGTCGACGAAGTGCCAGTAATAAGAGACGACGATGGCGCTCGTGGCCTCCCGGTGTCCGAAATTCTTGACCGCGAATACGCGGCCGATGACGAGCAGAAAGGCGATCAGGCCGCCCGTTACGTGCAGGCCGTGGAAGCCGGTCGTGAGGTAGAAGGCCGACCCGTAGGCGTTGGAGTCGAGCGCGATGCTCTCGGAGACGAGCGTGGCGTATTCGAAGATCTGACCGCCGACGAAGATCGCTCCGAGCGCATAACTGAGGAAGAACCACTCGACGACGCCCCACTGCGTCGGTTTCCATCCCGTCGATCGCGGCTGCATGCGCTCTGCGGCGAAGACGCCGAACTGACACGTGAACGACGAAGCGACGAGGACAAGTGTGTTCGTGAGAGCGAACGGGAAGTTCAGTTGGCTCGCTTCCGCATCCCACAGCTCGGGGCTCGTCGAGCGGAGCGTGAAGTATATGGCGAAGAGCCCGGCGAAGAACATGACCTCGCTGCCCAGCCAGACGATGGTGCCCACCGCCACAGTGTTGGGCCGGTTGATCGCGGGCGCACTCGCCGGTTGAGTAATCAAGGTGCTCGTCACCGTTCCATTATGGCCGATATCGGAGCGCCGTTTTCTCATTGTCGGAGGCCTGTCGTGGCAATCTCGAGGTTAGGTTTGCCTAACTATCAAGGAATGAACACTGTGAATCCTCGGTGAATAGTGGTGCCGCATAGGATTGGGAAATGCTGGAAACTCAAACGTGGCCGTCCGTCCTCAGCTCCCTGCTCAACGGGCAAGACCTGAGCGTCGCGGATGCCGCGTGGAGCATGGAGCAGGTGATGACAGGGGAGGCGACCCCCGCTCAGCTCGCGGGTTTCCTCATCGCCCTGCGGGCGAAGGGCGAGACCGTCGATGAGATCGTCGGCTTCCGCGACGCGATTCTCGGGCACGCCGTCCCGCTGCCGGTCGACTCGATGGCTCTCGACATCGTGGGGACGGGTGGTGACAGATTCGGCACGGTCAACGTTTCGACGATGGCCTCCATCGTCGCGGCGGCATCCGGGGTGCCCGTGATCAAGCACGGCAACCGCGCAGCGAGTTCGGCGTCGGGTTCGTCCGATGTGCTCGAGGCGCTCGGCATCGATCTGACCCTCTCGGCCGAACGGGTCGCTGAGATCCTGAGTGAGACGGGCATCACCTTCGCCTATGCGGCGGCCTTCCATCCTGGGTTCCGACATGCAGCGGTCGCGCGCACGGATCTCGGTATTCCCACGGTGTTCAACTACCTGGGCCCGCTCTGCAACCCTGCCCGGCCCGAAGCCTCAGCTGTTGGCGTCGCCGCTCTGGACCGAGTGCCCCTCTTCGTCGGCGTCTTCCAGACACGTGGAGCCACAGCGCTCGTGTTCCGCGGTGACGACGGTCTCGACGAGCTCACGACGACGGGGCACAGCCATGTCTGGGAGGTGACGCGAGGAATGGTGACGGAACACGACATCGATCCCCGCGACCTCGGCATCAAGAGGGCGAAGATCTCCGACCTCGTCGGCGGCGATGCCGTGCAGAATGCGGCGATCGCGCGTGCTGTGCTCGCTGGGGAGAAAGGCCCGGTGCGCGACATCGTACTGCTCAACGCGGCGGCAGGCATGGTCGCCTATGCGCTTGCGAAGGATCCCACGCAGGTGCAGACGAGCATTCTCGAGCGTTTTGCGAACAAGATGACCGTCGCCGCCCAGACCATCGACTCCGGCGCGGCCACAGCCAAGCTCGAGCAATGGACGACCGCTACGCGACGCTAGCCGTACTGCCGAAGTCGCGTGGCCGCCATTCGCTCAGATGACGTCGGCGTCGACCCAGTTGAATGTTTTGGTGACGGCTTTCTTCCAGTTGCGGTTGAGGCGGTCGCGTTCGGCGGGGTCGAGGTGGGGTTCCCAGCGTGTGTCTTCTTGCCAGTTGTTGCGGAGCTCGTCGAGGTTTGACCAGAAGCCGGTCGCGAGGCCGGCAGCGTAGGCGGCGCCGAGCGCGGTGGTCTCGGCGACGACGGGGCGGATGACGGGAACGTCTAGGATATCGGCTTGGAATTGCATGAGGGTGTTGTTGGTGATCATTCCGCCGTCGACTTTGAGTTCGGTCAGGGGCACGCCGGAGTCGGCATTGACGGCGTCGAGGACTTCGCGGGTTTGGAAGGCAGTGGCTTCGAGAGCGGCGCGGGCGATGTGGCCCTTGTTGACGTAGCGGGTCAGTCCGACGAGGGCGCCGCGGGCGTCGGGGCGCCAGTAGGGTGCGAAGAGTCCCGAGAACGCGGGGACGAAGTAGGCGCCGCCGTTGTCATCGACAGTGTTCGCGAGGGTCTCGATCTCGGCCGCGGTGTCGATGAGTCCGAGGTTGTCGCGGAGCCATTGCACGAGGGAGCCGGTCACGGCGATGGATCCCTCGAGGGCGTAGTGCACGGGCTGGTCACCGAGTTTGTAGCCCACGGTCGTGAGGAGTCCGTTTCTGGAGTGCACGATCTCCTCACCGGTGTTGAAGATGAGGAAGTTGCCCGTGCCGTAGGTGTTCTTCGCTTCGCCGGCGTCGAAGGCGGCTTGCCCGAACGTCGCGGCCTGCTGATCGCCGAGGATGCCCGCGACAGGAACCTCGCGGAGCAGGCTCGAGGTGTGCACCGTGCCGTAGATCTCGGAAGATGACCTGATCTCGGGCAGCAACGATCTCGGCACATTGAACACCGCGAGGATCTCCTCATCCCAGGCGAGAGTCTCCAGATCCATGAACATCGTACGGCTCGCGTTCGTGACGTCCGTGGCGTGGATGCCACCATCGACACCGCCGGTCAGGTTCCACAACACCCAACTATCGGTCGTGCCGAACAACAACCCGCCCGCTTCCGCTCGAGCACGGGCACCGGGAACGTTCTCCAGGATCCAGACGATCTTCGTGCCCGAGAAATACGTCGCCAGTGGCAACCCGACCTTCTGCTTGAACCGCTCCACCCCACCATCAGCCGCGAGCCGATCCACGATGTCCTGCGTGCGCGTGTCCTGCCACACGATCGCGTTATAAACAGGCTCGCCCGTGAACCTGTCCCAGACCACCGCGGTCTCACGCTGATTCGTGATGCCGACCGCCGCGATATCATGACGAGTCAGACTCGCCTTCGCCAAAGCCCGGCCGATAGCCTCACGCGTGTTGTCCCAGATCTCTCTCGGATCATGCTCCACCCACCCCGCCCTCGGGAAGACCTGCTCATGCTCAAGCTGACCCGACGAAACCACTGACCCCGCCCCATCAAAAATAATCGCACGCGAACTCGTCGTCCCCTGATCAATCGCGAGAACATAACCGCCCATGATGTTTCTATCTCCTTGCATCGGCCGGGAACCGGCCATGAATGATGACGAAGCCAACCGGCCCGCCAACCCGAATCGGGTCGCCAACCGCTAACCGAGGATCGGCAAAAGCCAATGAGACGCCCAGCCAGCGAGAAGCCCACCGATGACAGGACCCGCGACGGGAACCCAGGAATAGGACCAATCCGAGGAGCCCTTGCCCTTGATCGGCAGAATGAAATGAGCGATCCTCGGCCCCAGATCACGAGCCGGATTGATCGCATACCCGGTCGGCCCACCCAAAGAAGCACCAATACCGATCACGAGCAAAGCCACTGGCAAAGCGCCCAACGCGGCCAGACCCGAAGCATCCCCATTACGACCGAAACCGATGACGACGAACACCAGCACGAAAGTGCCGACGATCTCCGTCACGAGATTCCATCCATAAGAGCGGATAGCCGGACCGGTCGAGAACACCGTGAGCTTGCTCGCCGCCTCTGGCTCCGCGTCAAAATGCCGCTTATAAGCGAGCCACACGACGACCGCACCCAGAACCGCACCCGGCAACTGCGCGCCGATATACGTCAGCACCGTAAGCACGTCAACGGGAACCGTCGTGCCCAGCGCGGCATTGCCGAACTCCGTCGCACCACTCGCGACGAGCCCGAGCGTGACGGCCGGGTTGATGTGCGCGCCCGAAGCGTAGGCCACGATGACGCCGACGAAGACCGCGAGGCCCCAGCCGAAGTTCACCATCAGAAAACCACCATTGAAGCCTTTGCTCCTAGCGAGAGCGACATTGGCAACCACACCACAACCCAAAAGAACGAGCATCGCCGTACCCACAAACTCCGAAAGAAAGATGATACCGAGACTGCCCACACTGACCTCCTTGCCTGACTTCGCATCGCCGGAACCACACAGCGGGGTCTTTCCTCCACACTACGTTCTGATCGGCAAGGGAGGAATGGACAGCGCGAATCTCCGGCGAACCCTACTTCGAGATGCGGCCAGCGCGTAAGTTTGGCAGGTGACCGCTCTGCGCCGGGCCGCGATGAGCCGATGCTTGATGGAGGGAAGACTCGTGAAGAAACTCATCAATGATCCGAAGAACGTAGTGAACGAGGCGGTTGCCGGATTCGCCGCCGCCCACGCGGATCTTGTCAGAGTGGAGTTCGACCCTGTCTTCGTCGTCCGAGCGGATGCTCCCGTCTCAGGCAAAGTCGGCCTCGTCAGCGGTGGCGGCAGCGGTCACGAGCCCTTGCATGCCGGGTTCGTCGGTCTCGGGATGCTCGATGCGGCGGTGCCTGGGGCGGTCTTCACGTCGCCGACACCCGACCCGATTCTCGCGGCGACGAAGGCCGTCGACGGCGGCGCGGGAGTTCTTCACATCGTGAAGAACTACACCGGCGACGTGCTGAACTTCGAGACTGCGGCCGACCTCGTCTCCGCGGACGGCTTAGAGGTGCGTTCCGTCGTCATCGACGACGACGTCGCCGTGAAGAACTCGCTCTACACTGCCGGACGACGCGGTGTCGCCGGCACCGTGCTCGTAGAGAAGATCGCCGGCGCAGCGGCCGAGCGCGGGGACACCCTGGACGCCGTCGCCGCCGTCGCCGAGAAGGTGATCGCGAACGTGCGGTCGATGGGTGTCGCTCTGACGCCCTGCGTCGTGCCGCATGCCGGTGAGCCAAGCTTCACGCTCGCCGACGACGAGATCGAGATCGGCATCGGCATCCACGGCGAACCCGGACGCGAGCGCATCAAGCTGGAGCCGGCCGATGCGATCGTCGACCGACTGCTTGCATCGATCGTCGAGGACATCCCGTTCGTGGCGGGCGACACGGTGTTGCTCTTCGTCAACGGAATGGGCGGCACTCCACAGATCGAGCTCTATATCGTGTACCGGCGCGCCGCTGAAGTGCTCGCCGCGCAGGGGATCGAGGTCACCCGGTCGCTTGTGGGCAACTTCACGACCTCGTTGGAAATGCAGGGGGTCTCCCTGTCGGTGTTGAAGCTCGACCACGAGTTGACCGCTCTGTGGGATGCACCCGTGCAGACGGCGGCGCTACGGTGGGGAAGGTAGGACACACGCATGAGTGTGGATGTCGCCTGGGTGGTCGCCTGGATGAAGCGGAGCGCGCAAGTCATATCGGAGCATCGCGTCGAACTGATCACTCTGGATCGCGAGATCGGCGATGGTGATCATGGCGAGAACATGGACAGAGGCTTTCAGGCCGTGTTGACCAAGCTCGATGACCTGCCGGCTGCGGCCACGCCGGGTGACGTTCTCAAACTCGTCGCGACGACGCTCATTTCGACGGTTGGGGGAGCGGCTGGTCCGCTCTACGGGACCGCCTATCTCAAAGCATCCGGCGCCGTCGGTGCCGAGACCGCGCTCGACGGTGCCGCGCTCGTCGCCCTGCTCACGGCAGCCCGTGACGGTATCGTGTTGCGTGGCAAGGCGGAGCCGGGAGACAAGACCATGATCGATGCCTGGACGCCGGCAGTCGTCGCCGCCGAGACCGCGCAGAGTTCGGGCGCGGGCGAGACGGAGATCCTGGCCGCTGCGGCTGCTGCGGCCGAGGCGGGTGCTGTCGCGACCGAGCCGCTCGTCGCCCGGAAAGGCCGGGCGAGCTATCTCGGCGAACGCGCGATCGGTCACCGTGACCCAGGGGCCCAGTCGACCGCGCTTCTCCTGCGTGCCGCAGCGGATGTCGCAGCCGGTGCCTGAGACGGAAGTCGAGGCTGGCACCGTGCATCCACAGCCCAGGGTCGGCATCGTCTTCGTGTCGCACAGCGCCAAGATCGCCGAGGGGCTCATCGAGCTCGCCTCCCAAATGGCCCCGACCGTGCTCATGTCCGCCGCGGGTGGAACGGATGATGGACGCATCGGAACGAGCTTTGAAAAGGTGACAGCAGGGATCTCGGCTGTCGACGCCGGTGCTGGAGTCGTCATCATCTGCGATCTCGGCTCTGCCATCTTGACCGCGGAGACCGCCGTCGATTTCCTCGACGACGATGTGCGGGGCCGCGTGCGCATCGTCGACGCGCCGCTCGTCGAGGGAGGCGTTGCGGCGTCGGTCGCGGCGGAGATCGTGGGGGGACTCGACGCTGTGGCGGCTGCCGCGGAATCCGCAGGAGCCACGTCTTCTGAGTTCGCGGTGGCGTCGGCGAACGCCCCGTCTGGCTACAGCCGGACCGTCGCCCTCGTGAACAAGGACGGCTTGCACGCGAGACCGGCCGCCCAGTTCGTGAAGCTTGCGAACTCCTTCACCGAACGGGTGACCGTGAACGGAACCGACGCACGGAGCCTGCTCGGGATCATGGCTCTCGGGCTGACGAAGGGCATGGTCGCCGAGGTTTCCTCGCCCGAGACTGGTTCTCGTGGCGCGGTGGACGCTCTCGCCGATCTCATCGAGACAGGGTTCGGTGAGCCGTGATGCCATTCATCGGAATCGCATAGCATAGCCGGGTGAAATATGTCAAATCGCGAGTATGATGTGCGCATGGCCCGGACGCGAGATGCTGCAGCAGCCGACAATGGGTTCGTGCACTTCTTCGAGTGGATGAACCGTAAGCTCTCTCCGGCGTTCGGCCCTCCGCCCGTGACGGAATACGGCGAGGCTGACCGGCCGACAAGGCTGGCGGCATGCCCCCTGTGCGGGCATCCGATGGGGGAGCACTTCATCGACCATTCGACGCCCAATACAGTACTGAACTGTCCCGTGATCGAGCACAAGCCGGTCCCCGACAACAGTTCTCCGCTTGGCGAGCTCGGGATGCCGGCGTCCGCCCGCCGCCTCGAAAAGATCGGCCGACGCAGCTAAGCCCCACGTCATCCCATCCGCCGAGACTGCATGAATCGTCGAATAGGGGGCGCTTTTTGACGATTCATGCAGTCTCGGCGGATGGGGATGGCTGAGCGGCCAGCTCTGAGGGTGGGCTCGGCGTGTGCCACGCGAGGCGTGCGGCGACGCCCGCGAGAATGCCGATTGCGGCAAGAATGACGGCGGTGGTGGGAAGGCCGAGCACTGATCCGAGGATGCCGGCCGCCGGGTAGGTCAGGATGAAGCATGCGTGTGAGAAAGAGAACTGTGCGGCGAAGACCGCTGGTCGGCTCATCTCATCCGAGGATCGGCGCAGGAGCCTCGCGGAAGGCGTCAGGATCAGCGACGTCGAGGCACCGAGGAGGCACCAGACGACGAGGAGGGCCGCCCACGCGTATCCTGTCGCCGGCACGGCGGTCAGGGCGGCGGTCGCGATGAGTCCGATGGGCAGAGCCGTGGCACCCGCCAGCATGATCGGCCGGTCAGGCAGCGTGTCGAGGATCTTTGGGAGGGCGAGCGCGACGAGCATCGAGCCGGCGCCGTAGGCGGCGAGGAGGAGTGCGACATCCGTCTGTGGTCGTTGGAGCAGCCCTTGAACGAGTACGACGGTGTTGACGATCACCATCGCGGTCGAGGTCGCGACCACGAGGTTCATGGCGAGGAGGCCACGAAGTTCGGGGGTGCGCCGGAATACTCGGACACCTCGAGTGAGGCGCTCGAAGAACGGCGTCTGCGGCGCAGGCCGAAGTCGCGGGAAGACGGTCGCCAACACGAGCGCGGCGGAGGCGACGAAGCCGACGGCCGTGCCGACGAACAGCCTGTGATAGCTCATGATGCCGAGAAGTATGGCTGCGAGGATGGGGCTGGCGAGCGCCTCGAGATCGTAGGCCAGCCGAGAGAGTGAGAGGGCTCGCGTGTACTGCTTCTCGTCGGGGAGTACATCTGGGATGACGGCCTGAAACGCGGGAGTGAACGTCGCCGAGGCGGCCTGCAGTACGAAGATCAGCACGAAGACCTGCCACACTTCGGTGACGAATGGGAGAGAGAAAGCGACTCCGGCGCGTAGCACGTCTGCGGAGATGAGCAGCAGCTTGCGCGGGATGCGCCCGGTGAGCGCCGCGATGATCGGCGCGACGCCGACATAGGCGAGCATTTTGATCGTGAGTGCGGTGCCGAGCACGAAGCCTGCATCGCCGCCCGCGATATCGAAAGCGAGTAAACCGAGGGCGACAGTGAGGAGGCCGGTTCCGATCAGGGCGACGACCTGGGCGCTGAACAGCTTTCGATACGACGGATTTCGGAGGACCTCAATCACGGGCGCCGCTCGCGACAGACCTCATGATGTGCGCGGACTGGTGATGCGCGGGGGAGTCGCCGAGCGTGTGCTCGGCCTGGAAAATCGCGTCTGCGACCAATTGACGTGCGTGTTCGTTCGTGAGTCGGTAGAACACATGGGTGCCTTCCTGCCTCGTGGCGACGATCCGGGCCAGACGCAGCTTCGCGAGGTGTTGGGAGACGGCAGCCGGCGACTTGTCGACGACCTCGGCGAGGCGGTTCACGGCCAGTTCCCCGTCGCGGAGCGCGAGGATGATGCGGATGCGGGTCGCGTCGGCGAGCATCGAGAACACCTCGACGGCCAGTTCGACGTAATGGCTATCGGGGGAGAGGCCGCATCTAGTATCTGCATTCATACGCAGATACTTACATTAAGAACCATCGATCGCAAGTCTGCCGCCACGGCGGGGGTGGCGCGGTCGGCGGGACTGACCACGGTCGTTCTGTTATCGGGCGTCCCAGCGGAACCAGCGAATGCCGACGAAGGCGAACACGATGACGTATCCGACGCAGGCTAGGAGCGAATAGGTGTCTTGATCGCTCCACGCCGTCTGGTTCAGCACGTCGGAGAACAAGGACATGAGGGCTCCGACGGGCGACCGCCCTGCGATCGATTTCACGGTGTCGCCGAGGATCCCGGTTTCGCCGAGGAGGCCGAGAAGCACCAGGATGATGAAGAGGATCCGGCCGATGGCGTTGATGGCGCTGGTGGATTGCACCAACCCGACGAGAGCCTGTCCGATTGCCAGGAACACGGCGGCACCGAGGATGGCGATGGCGAGCACCAAGGCGTACTGCCAGGTGCCCAGCGTCAGGCCGTGCAGGATGGCGCCGACGATGACCACGACGATGGAGGCGATCAGATTGGCGGCGACCTGAACACAGAGGCGACTGGTCATGATCGTCCAGGTTGGCGCCGGGCTCACACGGAGTCTTTGCAGTACACCGACCTCACGGTCGTGCGCGAGGGTCAGGCTGTAGCCCAGAAGGCAGGATGTGATCAAGCCGAGGGTAAGGGCCAAGCCGATGAGAGCTCCTGGCCCACCGAACCGCGTTTCAGCTTTTCCCAGTGTGGTGGCAACCAGGATCACGATCGGCAAAAGAATGCTCAAAAACGCCGAGACCCTGCTTCGGAGAAGAACGATGGCGTCGGCGCGAAGCAGCGAACGCATAGCCAAACCTATCGGGGGACGGGCGATGATCAATTCAGGCACGGATCTCACTTCCCGTCAGGCCGATGAACACGTCTTCGAGCGTCACCGAACCGTGTGCCACCTCCAGAACGCGAGGATCGTCCTTGTGTTTCGCGATGAGATCCGACGGGGTGCCGAGAGTGAGTAGAGCTCCATGATCGATGATCGCCACCCGGTCGCAAACCGCCTGCGCCTCTTCCATCGAGTGGGTGGTGAGCAGGATGCTGCCACCCTCGCCCCGCAGCTGCTCGATGCGTCGCCACAGTCCGCGCCTCGACTGAGGATCCAGGCCGGCGGTCGGCTCGTCCAGCAGCACAAGGAGAGGGTCATGAATCGTCGCGATGTACAGCGCCAGCCTTTTCTGCTGGCCACCGGAAAGCTGTTTGAATCGTTTGCCCACTTCTTGGTCGAGTCCGATCGTTCGCATGCTCGCGCCGATTTCTTCGTGAGACAAACGCACTCCGTACAACCCGCCATAGAGCCTTGCGATCTGCCCGATGCTCAGCTCTGCCTGGAAGCTGGACGATTGCAATTGCACTCCGAGGCGGGCTTTTGCCTCGAGCGGACGTTGTCGAGCATCGACACCATCCACGAGCAAACGCCCGGACTTGGGCTTCACCAACCCCTCGATGGCATTGAGCGTACTCGTCTTTCCCGCGCCGTTGGGGCCGAGCAAGCCGAAGATCTCTCCCCGATCGATCTGAAAACTGATGCCATCGACCGCGGTCCGTTGACCATAGATGACGAATAGATCGTCGACGCGCAACGCCGGCGGTGCTGCTGGTTCGTTCGATTCATTCATCAACAGCCAGTATCGTCGATGCGGCGAGAACGCACTATGTCGATGCTTGCCGTATTCGTCGGACTGCGGCATATGCTCCGTTGCGATGCACCGACGAATCGCCGCCCGAGCCGAGCGCATCGCGCTTTTGCCTGCCCTTTCTGCTGGCTCACGCACAGGGCGAAGCCCGGCTATGATCGGTGGTGTCGGAGCCGGCGACCCGGCGTTGGTGTTGGTGATGGTCGGGCTTTCTCGCGAGAGTCGATGCCACTCTCAGGCCCCTTTTGGTCCTCAATTCGGCGCAAGATGTTGAGCCACAGGTTGTATTGAGGCTTGGGTTCTTGATCAGTACGTTCGAATTATGAACTCAAGAATTCGATCCCTCCGGACGGTCGGTGCAAGCTCTGTCGCGGCCTTGCTTGTAGGAGCCGGGCTTGTGACCGGCGTTAGTGCAACAAGCAGCAGCGCAGCGAAGACAATAGAAAACACAACATTAGAAGTAGAACATGTCAATACGCCGGAGTTGCTAACGCCCTACACGTTCCCGCCATCGACTACTCCGTTCAGCTCAGTGTCA